>JBKQVW010000153.1:0-3556 GCA_052142955.1 Acidobacteriaceae bacterium
GGCGGGTGTGTTCTTTCTTACCCAGACGGTGGCAGGCACGCGGACAGCGCGGCGCAACATCCTGAGCGCGTTTTTGATTTTCGCGACGGCGATGGCGGTGCTTTGTCTTGCGCAGCTTTTTACGTCAGGAGGCCTGGTCCTGTGGCTGTTTCCGACCGGGTTTCCGGACGTCTACGCGACGTTTCCATCCCACAACAACTATGCGCAATTTGCGGAACTGGCCTTGCCGATCGCATTGTGGCGGGCGCTTCGCGAGGGCTGGCGGTCCTGGTGGTATGTGATTGCCGGCGGCCTTCTGTATGGATCGGTGATCGGATCGGCATCTCGCGCCGGCACGGCTCTATGCACGGCGGAGTTGCTGGCGATGATGGTCATCGGACTGGTCAAACTGCGGGATCCGGAGACGGGCCTGCCCAGCCGCTCGACGACGGCCATGCTGGTGATGGTTCCGGTTCTGGCGGCTACATTCACATTTGCGGTTGGATGGGAGCGGGTGTGGCAGCGGTTTCAGGAGAACGATCCCTACCTGGTGCGCAAAGAGTTCATGCTGGCGGCCGTGGACATGGCAATGCACAGGCCACTGATCGGCTACGGCCTGGGGACATTCCCGGAGGTCTACCAGCGCTACGCGATCAAGGACTTTCCGTTTTACGCCAACCACACCCACAATGACTGGGCGGAGTTTGCCGCCGACGGCGGATTTCCCTTTTTGCTTTTGGTGCTGATTCCCTTTGGGGTTGCGGTGCCGCTGGCATTTCGGCATCCCTGGGGGCTGGGATTGGTTTCGGTGATGCTGCACGCGTGCGTGGATTTTCCGTTTCCGCGGCCCGCGGTGTCGGGGTGGATGTTCCTGCTGCTTGCACTGCTGCTGATGACGCGCATGCCGGACGAGACAGGTCAGCGCATGGGCAAGCCGGCCAAGCCCGTTGGCGGACCTGCTCCTGCCTGAACGCCCGTGGCACGCTATGAGCGCCGGCTGCGGCTGCGCTCTTTCAGTCCCTCTCTAGCTGGTCAGCGTGTGCACAAAACTCGTCATAAAGCTTAGGAAGGCCCAGAACAAGGCGAAAGCCAACCCGAAAGCCACGACGATGATCGTTCTTCGTATAATCCGCTTCCTGGTTCGGGAACGAATGCGCAGCCTGGATCGCGAGCCGCGAGTTGATCGGTCAATCTGAGTCCCCCCCGAAGCAGAGGTTGGAAAGGCATAGAAACGCGCATGGCAACTGCGGCAGCGCAGCGCTTCCCTTCCCCAAACTCGCTGGAAGACATCGGCCCAGCGGGTGCGTCTGGAAATCCGGATGTCAGAACTGCTGCATTTTGGACAAATCATGGCTTTGGGGATGTATGAATTTGAGCCGACCGCACATCAAGCATACCCGAAATATGGGGCGTCCCGAGCGTGCGCTGATAGGCAAGGAGCAACCGGAGGATGGAAGCTCCAGGCGGGACGGTGAAGGTCAGCTTTGAATCCGTGGGATCGTTGCTGGACAGGTCGTCCGATTCCGCGAGGACAAGGTTTGCCTTTGCATCGAGGATCTGCCAGCGGATTCCCGTGGCCGGAGGGATGTCGGAGGTGCTGTACGCATAGGTCAAAGTGTAATCACCTGGGGAGAGAACGACGATCTGCTCGGCAATGGTGCAGCCGTCTGGCTCGCTCCCCGAGAATTCTGTCTCGAGCCCTGAAGCTCCCGGCCAGGAATGAAGGCCCTGATACTCCGGCAGGGCCCAGTCGAAACTGACGGGCAGGGGTTCGCGGAGGAAGGCGCCATTGTTGGGTACGGTTAAGTCGGCAACCATCCAGCGCTGCTGAAGGAGCAGGCGCCACAGGGCAGTGGCCTGACCCGCGTCATTGAGGGCAACCAGCCGGTCAATGACCACGAAGAACAGCGCTCGATCCGATCGCGGATCGCCGGCGCGGATCAAGTGGGGGGCGATGATGGCGATGGCGCCGGGCTGATCCTTGGCCAGGAGAAAACTGACGTATTGTCGAAGAAATTCGGGCTTCTCGTTCAGCAGCTTCGCAGTCAGCGTTTGGGGATCGGGGGAGACGCGCCAGCACAACTCGAAGAGCGACCGAATGTCGTCGGCGGGCATATCGGCCGCGCTGCGAGCCCAGGCCCAGAATGCCGGCAGATCATCGCGGCGAAGATAGTAGTTGGCAAGGCTCCAGCGGGGCATGTAGGTGTGATCGACCGCATAGGCTTGGAGAAGCTGCTTTTCTGCCCGGCCGTAGTCCCCGTCGGCTTCGTACTGCAGCCCGAGTTCGATGTCCGCCTGGGCGTCGAAGCGATTGAGCCGCAGCGAGGTGGTCAGGAGCTGGGTTGCATGCGCCCGGTCAAACTGGGCGAGACGCATGTAATATTGCCAACCGTCCGGCGCCCAGCGAATGGCCTCGCGAATCGAACGCTCGGTGTCCTGTTGGAAGAGGTAGTCGGCCCGCGCCAGGGCGACCGAGCTCCAGATTCCGCAGCAACATGCTCCCGCGAGGACGACACGCGGTGCATACCCTGCCGAGCGACGAAGAGAAGACATCATGGCCAACCCGCAGCATACCATCCGCATCAAGTGAACAGAAGGAAGTTGTGTTCTCGCTTCCTGGCTTCCATTTGGGTCCGTGGCTGAGGGTTTAGGAGAAGTCCGGACATAATTGGTAAAGCATGTGCAAGAATCGCGGCCTTGGATTAAGTACAATGAAAAGGAGCAGCTAGCGTCGTTTTGTATTACCGATGTACTGCATAAACTGCTGATTTTAAAGAGGGCAGAAGTTGCAGTCTGCAAGAATTTGCGATATAAGGGAGAACAGGTACCGCCGGCGTGTGCTTGCACCACCAGCAGTGAGGGCAAACGATGTTGAGGAAACTGCAGCTTGCAGTAATTCTGTCGTGCATGTTGTCCTATGCAGCGGCCGGGACCATATCAATAGGCACTGCCAGCGCGCGCGGAAATATGCGCGTGGATCACTACATGGTCGAGGGCAATGCCACTCTGTTTAATGGTTCGGTGGTTGAGACCGATAAGGCCTCAGCCGACCTTCGACTGAACAAAGGCGCCACAATCACCTTATCCAGCGGTTCCCGCGGCACCATGTACAGCGACCATGCGGTGCTGGAGCAGGGAGAGAGCGAAGTGGCAGCTTCGAGTCCGTTTCAACTTCAGGCGAATGGGCTGCATGTAACTCCGAACACGCCAAATTCACGCGGAGTTGTTTCGCTGAAGGCGGACAAGACGGTAGAAGTGGCTTCGCTGGACGGCAGTTTCGGTGTCACAAACGATCATGGGGTTCTGCTGGCAAACGTGAGCCCGGGCCGCGTGGTCTCATTTGCAATGCAGGTGGGCGCAAACGTCGAGGAATTCTCGGGCGTTGGGTTGGTCACCTTTGAGAAGGGCACCTACTATCTGACCACCGACGAAAACGTGAAGTACGTCTTGACCTGCAAAGATTTACACAGGTTTGTGGGCGACAAGGTTGAGGTCTCAGGCAATTTGCAAGGCCCCGCCGGGCAGCCGGCCGGAGGTGCAGGCACATTGCTTTGCGTAAAGACGATGGACATTAACG
>JBKQVW010000154.1:0-12118 GCA_052142955.1 Acidobacteriaceae bacterium
TGCGCCTCGCCGCACGCGCAGGGATCAGACCTCCGCCTGCCTGCTGCTCCAGCTTCCGCCGAAGCTCTTCCTGCAGAACCATGGGTTGGGCCACTCGCATTTCGTTGCGGTGCAGTCACGAGACCGCGAACCCTCTGCTATCCATGGTGTTACGCCAGATCGAGAATATTCGAATGTTAGGCAATCAGGGCCTGTTGCCACTACCCGGGCGGCAACGTAGTGCTAACAGGCCCTAATAGAGGAACTGTGGCGCTGCGTTTCAGTGTCCCCCCTTTGCCAACCTTGCGTGGCAAGATCGAGAATGACAGCAAGATTCTTTCGCTGCCCAGGACAGGACGGAACCAAACCATGGCGAAGCTCTCCGAGAAAGAAATCCAGGAAAAGTTACCGACGCTTTCCGGATGGAAGTACGAATCCGGTGCATTGGTCCACGACTACACATTCACAGATTTTGCGGCGGCCTTCGCCTTTGTCGTACGACTGGCGCTGCTGGCGGAAAAGGCAAACCACCATCCCGATATCGACATTCGATACAACAAACTTCGCGTGGCGCTGGTCTCGCACGATGCCGGCGGTGTGACCGGTCGGGATATCTCGATGGCCGCGGAGATCGGCAAGCTGAACCAGAACTGAACTCCCGTGAGGATATGACGTTCGATACGAAGGAAACAGCATGCCCATGACGAAGTATGAGGGAATGACGCTCACCAAGAAGGTGATCGTGTTGGAGGAAACCTGGCTGGTGAACTGCGTGCTGCGGGAGTGCGTCATTTTCTACTCGGGCGGCCCGTTCGACATGGTAAATGCGACCTTTGATCGCTGCGAATGGAAATTCCAGGGATCGGCACAATTGACGTTTTCCTTAATGACCATGATTGGACTGATCCCACAGCCGCAGACAGTCGTTCCCACGGAACCGCCCAGCGGGTCGGTCAATTAGCGATCTCGGAACCAGAGAGAATTTACAGATACTGTATTCACAAAAAGAGTCGTGTCATTCTGAGGCTGCCGCGGTAACCAAAGAATCCAGCGGGTGATGGCAAAGTTCAGGATGTGCATATCGGCACGCCCGGCAGGCGCGCGGCGACCTGGAAAATTTCCATCAGATCAAATCAGAGACAAAGCCGAACGAATGCTCCCGCAGCAGCTGGCCGGCGTGGCGAAGATCCCCGGCGCGCAGGGTATCGATGATCGGCTGATGCGAGAGGATCGCTTCGGGCAACCGCTCCACACGGCGTTGCACGTTCAACCGCGCGCGCATGCAGATACCGAGAGATTGCCAGGCACGCACCAGTTCCTGATTCTGGCAACGCTCCACAATGCAACGGTGAAAATTTCGGTTGTGAACGGCCACCCCCTGCAGGTCACCGGCCCGGACAGCGACCTGCATCGCGGCGTATTCCTTCTCCAGATATCGAACGGAGACTTCTGGAAATTCAGAAATAAACTCGGTCGCTCCTTGCTCCAGAATGCCGCGCAGCTGGTAGGCATCGCGGAGCTCTGTGGGAGACAGCTCGCGCACGCGGGTGCCGCGATAGGGTTCCGACTTCACAACTCCAATGGCTTCCAGCTCGCGCAGCGCTTCGCGGACCGGAGCCTGGCTGACGTGAAATTCCCGCGCCAGAGTCAGCTCCTTGAGCCGCTCGCCGGGTTGATAGGCGCCATCCATAATGCGTTCCAGGATCGTCCATCGAACGCGATCGTGCATGCAATTGCGATCGACGACAGGATCGGGAGCGGAATTTCTCTCCCCTTCTTCGGGGATCATCGAGGCGATCACAGACTTGATTTCGGCGGTGGCGACAGACGAGCGTACAGGCTCGCGGACGATGCTTGCATCATCAAGTTTCGGTTGGATTGTCCGGTTTTCGTTCATCGTTTATTTTCCGTTTCTTCAGCAAATCTCGTGTAATTCTCAGTGCGCTCAATCTACTCGGGCGGAAGCTGGCTTCGGTTCCATCCCCCGCCCAACGCCTTGACCAGCAGAACGCTGGCAGTCATGCGTCGGGTGACAAGGTTCGCGGCCGTCAATTCGCTTGACAAAACCACGCTCTGCGCCTGGATCACATTCAGATACGGGTCCAGTCCGCGCGTATACAGCGTGGTGGCAATCTCCATCTGTTGCTGCGCGGAGGCGACCGCCAGATCCTCAGTCTTGGCTTCGCGCTCCAGAATATGCAGGGCGGCAAGATTGTCTTCCACTTCCTGATATGCGGTCAGCACGGTCTGACGATAGTTGGCAACGGTGCCGTCGTAGTTGGCCTGCGCGATGGTGTTGAGCGCGTGACGTTGTCCCCAGTCCACCAGCATGTCGGCAGCCGACAATCCGGCCGACCAGAAGCTGCTTGGCCCGGTGAACCAGTTCCCGGGGCGACCGCTCTCCAGACCGCCGATACCGGAAAGGGTGAAGTTAGGATAGTAGGCGGCGCGCGCAATTCCGATCTGCTCATTGGCGGCCGCCATCTGCCGTTCCGCGATGGCGATATCCGGGCGGCGCTCGAGCAACTGCGACGGCAGGCCCGGCGGGATGGAAGGCGGCGTGTACGCAACCACTCGCGCAGGAATGCCGAGCGAGGCGGGAGGCTCCCCGATCAGGATCGCGATGGCGTGCTCATCCTGCGCGCGGGCAACCCCTACATCCTGATCCTGCGCGCGAGTAGTTTCCAGCTGCGTGCGGGCCTGTTGCACATCCAACTGCGAATCCAGACCGGCATGAAAAAGCTGCTGGGTGAGCTGCAACGACTTTGCATACGCGGCAACCGTTTCGTCCAGGATGGACTGCTGCGTATCCAGGCCGCGCATCTGGAAATAGTCGAGTGCCAGCTCCGCTTGCAGAATCAGCTGAACGTTGACGACATCTCCGGCGCTCGCCTGCGCGTTCTCGCGAGCTGCGCGCACGGTGCGTCGCACGCGGCCCCAGACGTCCGGCTCCCACGTCAAATCCAGCGGCAGCGAAAAGTCGTTGTACTGGTTTTTGATTCCTGGGAAATAGGTAGCGCGGTTCTCCGAGTTGCGCAAACGGGTGGCACCAATACCAGCACTCAAAAACGGGAAGTAGTTCGCACGCTGAACCTGCACCATGGCGCGCGCCTGCGTGTATTGGGCCACGGTGACCTTCAAGGACTGGTTGGAAACGCTCACCTTTTCTTCCAGCGCATTCAGCTCCGGATCGCCATAGACTTCCCACCAATGACCGCGAAGCTGCTGGTCCGAGGGCTGCGCGGGCTGCCATCCGGCAACAGACTTGAACTCCGGCGTCGTAGGAGCCCCGGGGCGATGATAGTTCGGCCCCACGTTGCAGCCAGTCACGCAGAATAGGAGCGCAAGAGCAGCGAAAATCCCCGACTTGGCGTAACTCCGTTTCATGAAGGCTTTCCTGCGTGGGCAGCATTTGCCGGGGCCGAGCCGGCCGGGGTCGGACTTGTTTGATCGGGCTGACCGTCGCCCGCGGCGACGCGCACCAGTTCGTTCTCGCGGATCGAATCGGGCGGACTGTTCATGATGCGATCGTTCTGAGTCAGTCCACTGAGCACCTCGATTTTGGTGCCCCAGTCGCGGCCCACGGTGATCGGTTGAAGATGGGCATGGTCCTGGGCATCGACGGTAACGACGCGCAAACCCTCTGAGCGAAACAGAAGCGTATCGACGGGAATGATGAGCGCTGGGTGCGTCATGGGAAGCTGCAGGTGAACCTGCGCATAGGCGCCCGGAAGCAATTCATGCTTCGGGTTGGGAATATCGACTTCGACCATCAATGTGCGCGTGTTCAGGTCGATCGAATCCGCGGTCCGCACGATGGTCCCCTTGAAGATGCGTCCGGGGTATCCCGGGACATCGATGTTCGTTTTCACCCCAGGGCGAGCCTCGGGCACATACATGCCGGGCACATTCACGAAGATTCGCACCGTGTTCATGCTGGAGACATGGAACAATTCCTGCGGACCATTGGTCGGCGCGGCGCCAATGTTGACGTTGCCGCCGGGATTGCTGGAGCTGCCGGTCCCGCCGTTGCTGCCGGCATCTACCAGCTGACCGACATTGACATTGCGGGCGGTGACGATGCCATCGAATGGCGCGCAGACGCGCTCGAAGGATTGCAACTCGAGCAATTGATTCAAGCTTTGTTGGGCCACTGCCACGGACGCCGCCTGCGCGCTTTCCGTCTGAGTCGCTGTGTCAATCGACTGTTTCGATACGGCTTCGGTTCCACGCAATCCTTCGTAACGCTGCGCGGTGACATGGGCCAACCGCAGGTTGGCTTCGGCTGTA
Source organism: Acidobacteriaceae bacterium (assembly GCA_052142955.1). Taxonomy (GTDB): domain Bacteria; phylum Acidobacteriota; class Terriglobia; order Terriglobales; family Acidobacteriaceae; genus JAKAAZ01. The sequence continues at coordinate 4,270 of JBKQVW010000154.1, forward strand.
TTCAAGCTGGCCCGAGCCTCATCCACTTGCCGGTCCAGTTCTGGAGTTGCGATGACGGCAAGCAGCTCGCCCTTATGTACGTGCGACCCAATGTCGTGATACCAGGCCTTGACGTAGCCATTGGTGCGGGCATAAATGGGCGCGTCGGAATACGCCTGAATGGTTCCCGGAAGAACGATTTCCTGCATGGGCTCGCCCATCTGGGGAGTCACGATGGCGACTTCAGGCACAGCCATGCTGTCCGTCTGTTTTCGCAGTGCGGCACGCGCGCGCAGTCGCGGAATGATGCCCGTAATCACCACCACAACGGCGACGATGAACAGCACGACGAGAATGATGAGGGCCCGCCGAGTGGCGTGCGGACCAGGTTCCAGCGAGAATTTCCGCGGCGCGCCTTCGGACCCCGCGGAGGGGCCGGTGGGCTGCTTTTCCGGTTGACTCATTGCGATTGCTCCTCGGAAGACTCGGTCAACGGCTTCGACCTTCCATGTACCAGGCTGAAAAACACTGGGACGAAAAACAATGTGGCGACAGTGGCAAACGACAGGCCGCCGATGACAGATCGTCCCAGCGGCGCATTCTGTTCTCCACTGGCGCCAATACCGAGCGCCATCGGAAGCATGCCGATGATCATGGCCAACGCCGTCATCAGCACGGGACGAAAGCGGGTAAATCCTGCAATCATGGCCGCTTCAATTGCATTGGCGCCGCGCACCATTTCTTCTCGCGCAAAGCTTATGACCAGGATGCTATTGGCGGTGGCCACGCCCATGCACATGATGGATCCGGTGAGCGCCGGAACGCTGATATGCGTGCGGGTAAGGAAGAGAAACCAGACGATACCCGTCAACGCGGCCGGCAGCGCGGCGATGATGACAAACGGATCAGTCCAGGACTGAAAGTTGACGACAATCAGCAGGTAGACCAGTCCGATCGCGAACAACAGGCCGCTGAGCAGACCGATGGTGGACGATCGCATGGTCAGAATCTGACCACGCACGACAATGCGAGAGCCGCGCGGCAAATGCTTGCGGGCCTGGGCGACGATGCGATCCACCTGCTTGCCCACCGTGCGCAGATCGGTGCCGTCCACCGAGCCATAGATATCGATCACCGGCATCACGTTGTAATGGCTGACCGTGGAAGGCTCGAAACCTCGCTTCAGGCTGGCCACATTGGCGAGAATCTGTGACGGCGCATCAAGCGAACCGGTGAGAGGAATATTGCGCAGGTCCTGCAGCGTGTCCATGCTGTATTGCGGCTCTTGCACCGCGATCTGATAGGTGACGCCGTTATCCCAGTTCAGCCAGAATTGCGGCGAGGTTTGGAAACTGCCGCTCAACGTCGTCAACACGCTATTGGCGACATCTGCTTGCGTCAAGCCAACCTGCTGCGCCTTGGTGCGGTCCACATCAATGGTGAAATTTGGCTCGTCCATAGCCTGCTGAATATGCAAATCGACGGCACCGGGAACGTATCGCAGTTGGGACATCATCGATTCCGCAAGAGCATGATCGGCCTCCATGTTCTCGCCGATCACCTGAATATCGAGCGGCGCGGGAAGACCGAAATTCAGAATCTGATTCACGATGTCGGTCGGAAGAAAATAAAACGTGGTGCCGGGATAGGTGCGGGCCAGCTTGGTGCGTAACGCTCTGACATAGTCTTCCGTCGGATGGTGATTGCCGTTCAAGGCCACCACAATGTCGGCATCCCAGGAGCCGATCGTTCCCGAGTTGCTGTAGGACAGATTAATCCCGCTGTAAGGGACCCCAATGTTGTCGATGATGGAGCCCAGTTCCTGCTGTGGAATGGTTTCCCGGATGGTCCGATCGACCCGGTCGCAAAGGGCCGCCGTATCTTCAATGCGGGTTCCCGTATGGGTGCGGACATGGAGTTTGAATTGCCCGGCGTCCGTCTGCGGGAAGAAATCCTGCCCCAGCCAGGGATAGAGGCCGAACATGGAAATGGCGCAAACGGCGAAAAAGCCAGCGATGAAGATCCCGCGATGATGCAGGCAGACCACCAGGATTTCGCGGTAACTGCAGCGGATGCGTTCAAAGCCGTCCTCAAACCGCATCTGCAGGCGGACGAAAGGGTTCCGGCTGCCGCGACGACGGTCCAGATCTCCTTCCTGGTGTTCGTGCAGCAGGTATTTCGCCATGGTCGGCACAATGGTGCGCGACAAGAAATAGGAGGCGAGCATGGCGAAAACAACGGCCTCTCCAAGGGGTACGAAAAGATACTTGGCCACCCCTCCCAGGAAAAACATGGGGACAAAGACAATGCAAATCGATAGTGTGGAGACGAAGGCAGGGACGGCGATCTCAGCGGCGCCATCGAGAATTGCCTGTTCGACTTCCTTGCCCATCTCGAGATTTCGATTGATGTTCTCAATTTCGACAGTGGCATCGTCCACCAGGATTCCCACCGCCAAGGCCAGGCCGCCAAGGGTCATGATGTTGATGGTTTGACCCAGGCAGCTGAGAACGATGAGCGAGACGAGAACCGAAAGCGGAATGGAAACGGCGATAATCAGCGTACTGCGCCAGCTGCCCAGAAAAACCAGGATCATGATGGCGGTCAGGCAGGCAGCAATCAGGGCTTCAATGACCACGTCATTGATCGCAGCGCGAACAAAGATGGACTGATCGTCGAGCGGACGAATCACAAGCTGCGGCGGCAGTGTGGAGGCGACACTGGGAAGAATCCTGCGGATATGCGCGACAATGTCGAGAGTCGATACATTGCCGGTTTTCTCGATCGTCATCAAAGCGGCGCGCTGACCGTTCACGCGCACGATGTTGGTTTGCGGCGGAAACCCATTCCGGACGTGCGCCACATCCCTTACGTAAACGGTCGCTCCGTGGATAGTTTTGATCGGTAGGTTGTTCAGCTGTTCAATGGTGCGGGGCGCGCTATTGGTCTCAATTTGATACTCATAGTGGCCAATCTTTTCCGTACCGCTGGGCAGAATCAGGTTCTGGGCGCTGAACGCGTTGACGACATCCGCCGGCGACAGATGCATGGCCTGCAGTTTCGTGCTGTCGATGTCCACCTGTACCTGCGGCTGCTTGCCGCCAAAGGGCCATGGAATCGACGCCCCCTGGACTGTAGCAAGGTCCGTACGCAGAAAACTGTTGGCGATGTCGAACAGTTCCTGCCCGCTCAGTCCCTTGCCTGACAGAGCGAGCTGCAGCACTGGCACGGAAGAAGCGTCGTAGGTAATGATGAGGGGCGGCAGAGTTCCGGCAGGCATGCCGTGGATCTCCGTCTGAGAGATGGCAGTCACCTGCGCCACTCCTGCTTCCACATTGGTCCCCGGATGAAAATAAATCTTGACGACGGAAATGCCCGCCAGATTTTCCGACTCTATATGTTCAATGTTGTCGACTGTGGTGGTGACACCGCGCTCATAATTGCTGGTGATTCGTGAAGCCATCTCCTCGGGAGACAGACCGGCATAGTGCCAGATCACCGTCACCACCGGAATATCGACATTGGGAAAGATATCGGTCGGAGTGCGCAGGATTACCAAGATCCCAAGGATGAGGATGAGCAGGGATAGGACAACGAAGGTGTAGGGCCTGCGTAACGCCAGGCGAACAATCCACATACAAGTCCCAATCGAGGCGGAAGGTTGAAGTTGGTCGAATCACGCGGGATCGAACGGCGGATTATCGATAATCCCAAGAATACACGAAAACTGCGGTTCTTCGATGAAACGAACGGCAGAAAGTTTGCGGAGACAGTGCTGCGGATAACACAGAAGGGAATTGCGTTCCCAGCCAAAACATCAGTTTTGCGGATGAGGAGATGACGGGCTCAAGATTTCGCAACAATGGTGGCTCTATTTTGAACTGGACGACTTTTTCTTTGGAACTTTGGCGCCGGATTTTCTGGCTTCCGACAGGCCAATCGCGATGGCTTGTTTCGGGTTGGTCACCTTGCGCCCTGATCCACTTTTCAGTTTTCCTTGTTTGAACGCCTTCATCTCCCGCTCTACGCTTTTGGAAGCTTTGGCGCCATATTTTCTGGTACTCGATCTTTTCTGGCTGGAGCTTTTCTTTACTGCGGATTTCTTGCGACTGATGGAGCTGCTTGATTTTTCCGTTGCCATCGGCGTTCTCTCTTCCATACCGGTTGGAAGCAGCCCGAAGACGTAAGGTTGCAGGCGAAAGGACGTGGGACTATTTGCATTGCTCAAGGCACACAGAGAAACTGAAACTAAAAACTGCACAGGCGGCGTCGGCCGAAGCCATAGAATAAGTCCATCCAAGAAACGTTTTTTGGCGCAATTGTTTTTGCGTCTGGATCGGGATGAGTTTCGTCCATTGGATCGTCGCGGCATTTCACTGGCATTGCGGCCACAGGGAGATGGAATGAGTTTTCAGAATATGCGCAGGACAAAGTTGCGCATCGTGAACACCACTGGGATTGCTCTTCTTTCCGCGTTGACCTGCGGCTTGTTTGGCTGCGAGCAGCCGCTTGCTCCAGTGATCGGCCATGCACCGGATGCAATCCAGCAAGGCAAGGTCGAGTCGACCGGCAACCCGCAAGTTGCGCGTTACAGCATTGTTCCGCAATCCGCGGCCCAGGTGACCGTCGAGTTTGGCCCCACGACGAACTACGGCAAGCAGACCTGGACGGTGCTCGATCCTGGCGGCAGACCGGCGAGCATTTTTGTTGCGGGGATGCGCGCCAACTCGACGTACCACATGCGCGCCACGGTCCGCTTTCAAGATGGCACAACGCTCAACGATGTCGACCACACCTTTACCACCGGCCATTACTCCGCGAACTTGCTGCCGCCGATCACGGTACAGACGACCGGGAATCCTCAGCCCGGAGTAGAACTGCTTAATCCGACGATTGGCCGGTACGCCCAGGCAATGGTGACCGATCTGAGCGGAAATGTGTTGTGGGCCTACAACTACCCCGATCGCGAATCGGCATCGAGAGTGCAGTTTCACAGAACTTTGCACGCTGCGTATCTGACGCTGATTGGTTGGCGAAACTGGTTGTGGCAAAGGCTTGGCTTGCATGCCAGCGGCAAGCCAGTGCTTTGGAATCCGGCGTTGTGGAAGATTCCGCCGCCCGACCGCCGCTTCGCCACCATCATCAACCCGATCAAGCCGCTTCCAAATGGCGATTTTGTGTTGGTCATCGGGCTGGCCTCGCACGCGCTGCTGGATAGCCCGGATGGAGCACCCCCGCCCGGCACTCCGAGCGTACTGCGGGAAATCAATCTAGCTGGCCAGACAGTGCGGCAGCTGCCGATTGCGGTGCTGAATAAAAAGTTGCGGGCCACTGGATACACTGGGCCGACGTTGGAGATTCTGCATCACGATCTAGAGGTGCTGCCCAACGGCCACTGGATTGTGATTGCGAACGGTACCCGGGAATATACGAACCTGCCCGGCTACCCAGGCGTGACGCGGGTCATTGGCGATGTATTGGTGGAACTGGATGCCAACCTCAATCCGGTGTGGACTTGGAACGAATTCGATCACCTGGACGTGCGCCGTCATCCGATGGATTTCCCCGACTGGACCCACACCAACGCCGTGCTCTACACCAGGGACGACGGCAACCTGATTGTCTCCATGCGGGCGCAACACTGGGTGATCAAGATTGATTACCGCAACGGCCAAGGCACGGGCAAGATCCTGTGGCGGCTGGGAGAAGGCGGCGATTTTCGGCTGATCCATGGCAGTGCTCCGACCGACTGGAACTATGGGCAGCACCAGCCGGCGATCTTTGGCAATCGCGATGCCGGTGTCTTCAATTTAGGCATGATGGACAACGGCAACAACCGGATCATGCCAAACGGGAAAGTCTGCGTTGCGAAAGGCGCACCGCACTGTTACTCCACAGTTCCCATTTTTCGGATCGATGAACAGGCGAAAACGGCGACGCTGATCTTCCACGACATTTTTCCTCCCAAGCAGTACTCCATGTGGGGCGGCGGTGTGGAACCGCTCCTGAACGGAGACATACAGATCGATCTATGCTTTCAGGGAAAAGCCTCCAATATTTATGAGGTCACTGACGACGCCAGTCCAAGAACTGTCTGGCATATGCATGTTGCGCGCAACAATGTGTACCGGGCGCAGCGGCTGCCCAGTCTCTATCCGGGAGTGCAATGGTAGAGCGGTCCGGAGCGAAGAACAGCGCTCCTGAGATTGCTGCCTTGCTCAACCAGCGACGAGGGCCGTCTTTCCGTTTTGCGCGTTGAGAAACGCATCTTCATGCCGCAAAGGAACGACGACCAGTTCGCCCATACGCCAGCTATGGGGATAGTTCGTACGGCTGACAATCCGCCAATCGGGAGCGGCAAACTCCACTAACACGGTGTTGTCCACATCATTCAACACGATGTGGCCGTTGGGCAGGCGAGTGCAGTCCTGGATCCAGCCGCCATCGTAGAAGATGTTGCCGGTAACTTTCAGATCGTCGTCCAGCAGCACCAGCTCCTTGGAAAGGCTGTTACAGAAAATCCAGCCGCCAGGAATTTTTTCGAGACTGTGCGGCCGCGCCAGGCCTTGCAGAATCACCTGGCCTGTCTGCTGCTCCGGAGGAAGGCTGCGATCAATCTGAATCAGAATTCCCTGGTGAAAGAGCAGACAGAGGATGAAGCGTTCTTCTTCCGGGTCGCGCACAGTGGCGCAGTTCACGTGCGTGCTTTGATAGCGCGTGTGGTAGTAGAGATTCCGGTGTTCACCGCCGCGTCCGCTGGGACGCGTGTCGCCCGAGGGAGTGACGTCATATCCATGCTCGGCGGCCCACCATTCCCATATCACATTGCCTTGCAGGTCAATTTCCACTACCAGATCGGTGCCGCAAGCCGCTGCCAGCAAACCGCGCTTGGTCCTCTCCAGACTGTGCAGATCGTTAAAGTAGGGATGCGAGATTCGCTGGAGCAACCTGCCGGGCTCCTCCGACTCGAGCCCAATGCGGAAGATGTTTCCCGCCTCAAAATCGTTCATGTATATCTGGCCGTCGGCAAAACAATACCCGGCCGGATTTCCCAGCAGATTCCCCCAGTCGGACTGCCAGATGATCTTGCGCGTTTCCCAGTCGTAGACCACGAACGTTCCGGCGTAATCGGAGGGCGCATCCATCGTCGGCCCCAGGTCATCCGACGGCAGGAAACGGTATTCATCCTTCACCCATTTCAGCGGGGCCTCGGATTGTGGCGCGGCTGTAATGCGAGTGGTTGCGACTTTCTGGCCGGGAACCGGAGGCAAACCGCCCTCGATCTTCCAGCGCGCACGGAGACGCTCATTCTGGGTGGTATATACGGAAGCTGCCAATAACATTGCACCAGAATACACGAAGACAATAGGCCGGTTGCTGCCGCCTGCTTTTCTCAGCAGGATGTATTCCGTTTAGGCCCACGACTGGGGCATCTGACGTCGTCCTTCTCTAAGTTTCCACACCCAGTGTCGGGGAGCATACGCAGAATATAAAATCAAGATCTAATCGCTAAGTTTCACCTTACTTACGTAACGCTTTCGTGTTAAATTCAAACCCAACACGAACTAGAAATCTGCATTGCAATTTTCTGAAATGAAAACAACGAAACCAATTTGGATCAGGGAGGCTTTGAGATGGGCAGGCTGGGAGTACGCTTTAGCGCATTGATTTTTCTTGGCGTATTGGCTGGATGCGGAACCGGCTCCAGTCGCTTCGTCAATGCGACGTCGCCAACGACCACGGCAACCTTAAGCGCCACCTCGTATGACTTCGGACAGAACATCGTCGGCAATCCCGACACCCAGACCGTGGTCGAGGTAACCAATACAGGCACCAATCCCCTGACTCTGAATCCTGTCGTACAGGCATC
>JBKQVW010000155.1:0-4295 GCA_052142955.1 Acidobacteriaceae bacterium
GACGTGTTGCCGCGCCAACCGTTGACTTGCGCCCACCCCGTAATTCCAACCTTGAGGGCGTGACGGTTGTTATACCGTGCCACCTCCTGGAGGAACTTGTGTACAAAGTGGGGCCGCTCGGGCCTCGGGCCAACGATACTCATATCCCCATTCAGAACATTGATGAACTGGGGTAGTTCGTCCAGACTCGTTTTCCTCAAAAAAGCCCCGAGCGGCGTCCGCCGTGGGTCTGATTCCGTGGTCCAGCGCTTATCGCTCTCCGCTTCAGTAGAAGTGCGCATGGTTCGGAATTTGTACATCCAGAACGTCTTGCCGTTGAGTCCCACTCTTTCTTGGACAAAGAACACCGGGCCTCTTGAGGTGAGCTTGATCATTGCGGCAATCAAGGCAAGTAGGGGTGAGGCCACCAAGAGCACGAAAAGCGAGAAACAAACATCAAACGTCCGCTTCAAGAGGGCATAGTCCAGCGATTCCGTAGGCGTTGACATGAGGTCCAGCATTTGCATACTACCCAGTTGAAATAGCTTTTCCCTCACGACGATGTTTTCCCCCAGGTCCAAGATGGCGCGCGCGGGGAGGCAAAGGTGATTGAGAGCGAGGATTACTTGTGGAATTTGAGCAAACTGCGCGGGGTGAACGGCGATCACCGCCTCATCGATTCCATGTTGGCAGTTCAATGCTCCAAGTTGTTCGAGTTCGTAGATCCGGTGGCCAGTAACGCAAACCTCCTGTCCGGGCAACCGGACGAACCCGGCCACTTCGCAGCGAGCGAACGACAGGCGCTGCAACCGGGCCGCGGCGGTGCTGGCAAATTGGTCCGCTCCGACAATCAGCAGGCGGGTCGGTTTCGCCAGGTGTGCTCTGTTTCTGCACAAAAATCGCAGCGCCGCTTTCAAAAAGATGGCCAACAATAGCAGGGCGAACATGTCGCACACCAGTAGTCCCCTGGGAAAAGTCTGGTCGCGGCTAAAATAGAGCGTCGCCAAGAGAACAAACGATGTAGCAACGCACGCCGACCCGCTTGCGCGCGCACCGGTCCTTTCCCGAAAGATTTCATCGAAGTTCGTAAGTCTATGGTGTTCCGCGACTAGTGCCCAGACAAAGGTTCCGAACAGAACTTGACTGAGGTGGCCATGCGGAGAGTAAAGGACTTGTCTATTCAGAATCTGGCAAATCCAGACCCACGTCCACCACCCCAATTTGAAGGCAGGAATGGGGAGCAAGTAAATCCCTACTTTCAGGAATAATCGGTACAACTTAAGACGCATGATCATAGATAACTTCCGCTCCTCGAAGATCTACTGGAGATATCGTTTTAAACAACGCTTGTGCAATTTTGCGCCTTTTTTCGTACGTCCGAGACATCCCCATCCGCCAACTCACCAAATGCGACTCAAGTTGTCGCGGTAGAGCTTGCGCCTGGTCGGGTCCTGAGTAAAGAGTTTCCGAGCGTCCTCATAGACGCCCAGCGTTTGCTTTGCAGCGTCCTCCCATCTGAACCGTTGCAGGTTCTTTCTTCCTCTGTCGATTAATGTACTGCGTAAAGTGGCATTCGTAAAGACCTTGTGCAGAGCCTCGCCGAATTCGTCGGGACTGCGGGGATCGGCGTAAAGAGCCGCGTCTCCCGCGACTTCGGGCAGCGATGTTTCCCCAGTGCAAACCACCGGAGTCCCACACGCCATCGCTTCCAGCACCGTAAAACCGAAACCTTCGTAAAGAGAAGGGCACGCATACACCTTGGCCGCCGAATAAATCGCTCGCAACTCGGAATCGTCCACAAAACCCGTGAAGATCACCTTCTTGGACACCCCAAGTTTATCCGCCAATTGTCGCAGTTCTTGTTTCCCCTCGTTCAGCGGGCCCACCAGGACTAGGTTGGTATGGCCATCATTGGACAAAAATCTTCTGAAAGCATGCAAGAGCGCAGCGTGATTCTTGCGTGGCTTGTAGATTCCCGCATAAACAATGTACTCGTTCTCAATTCGGTACTTGGAGCGGACATTCTCAAGCTGCACGTTATCGTTGATCTGGCGAAAACGGGGACTTATCCCCGGGTAGATCACCGTGATTTTCTCCGGATCGACGCCGAGGCAACGAACGATATCCTCTCGTGAAAACTTCGAATCGGTAATGATCCGATCTGCGAGGCGTACGGCTGCCGACATCATGCAACGGTAATAGAGGCGTCCAACTCGTGAATGGATGTCTTCCTTCCACCTCCAGCCAATGACGTCATGGATTGTGACCACAGACGGACACGGCCGCACTAACGGAAGCATAAAATGAGGTGCGTGAAGAAGATCAACCTTGTGCCGGCGAAGGATACCAGGAAGCTGAATCTGTTCGCGAATGGAGTAGTATCTCAAAGGAGGCGTAATTGTCGTCGCGCTGCTGCTCCCGGTCTGGATCGTGTCTTCCGAACCAGGAGGGAGAATCAAGAGATAGTCCCCCCGAGGCTCCAGCGCGAGGATCGCCCCAACCAAATCCTTCATATAGCGACCAATGCCCGGATTCCTGATTCTACGGAGGTCGAACGCAATTTTCATGAAATAGGTCCGTTTCTCGGCTATCGTCGTGCCACCCGAAAGTATCGAGCATCGAATGCACCACGACGTACGAGCTTGAAGCACCAAGCGCTTACCCCGTCGTTCTGGTGTTTTCAGCTCGAATTATGCTGTACGTGGCGCTGTCGGTCAATACGATGATAGACTTGCAAGCGTAGCCGACCGACCTCCAATATTATCGAAGGGCTGGCGCCGTGGAGGCGAGGGTCCTTTCCGCAGCTTTCCAATAAATCTCCGCCGTCCTGAGTGCTGTTTCCCGCCAGGAATAAACCCGGGCGCGAGTTCGCCCCAAGCAAGAGAGGCGCTCTCGCAGTTCGGGATCTGTTGCAACACGAGCAATGGCTGCGCCAATTTGCCGGATGTCGTCAGGTTCAACATAAATCGCAGCGTCGCCCAATACCTCTCGGAGCGAACCGTGAGGTGAGGCGATGACTGGAGCTCCGCAGGCCATGGCTTCGAGCGGCGGAAGCCCGAAACCCTCGTACCGCGATGGGAAAACGAAGGCCTCCGCAGCCGAATACAGCGCCACCAAATCCTCATCCGGCACAAATCCCGTGCGAATGATCGACTCCCGATTTCGTACCATGGGTTCACTCTCCCAAAATGCCTCGCCATCAGGTCCCATTCGTCCCACCAAGACCAACTGGTGCGGAAGGTTGAATTCGCGCTTGGCGCGGAGGAATCCCAACAGTGCTGCCTCAGTGTTCTTTAACTTCCACTGCTTGCCCACATAAGCGACAACGAACGGTCGGCTAATGCGCAATCGCTCTGCTAAGTCACCGAATTTTGATTTTGGAGATCCAGCCACAAAAATCGGTGAACAGGCAATCAAAATTGATTCGATCTTCGCCGGGTTCGCCCCAAGTACATCAACCAGGTCACGTTTCGTATTCTCCGAAATCGCAATAATGCGATCCGCCTTTCTCACAGTCAACTTCATCATCAAATGGATAAGCATCTGACCCGGCCAACGTGGCGCGCAATGGCGGAAGAGCAACTGTTCAACGTCATACAGGGTTACCACAGTCTTTCCCGAATAACTCAAAGGGGCGACGTAAAAGGGGATATGGAAAACATCCAATCGGTCTTCCGCAGCCAGTCGCGGGAAGATCAACTGCTCTTTGAATGAGTACTTCGGTATTCTGACTCGGCGCGCCCGAACGCGTTTACAGCCGGCATCCCAAAACATCCCATCACTTTCCTTGAGATAGAAAACATATTCAATGCGGTCATCGAGTTCCAAGAGACTATTGATCAGGTTACGGATGTAGGTACCCACACCAGAGTCGTTGTTCCAGCGCACATCAATCCCAACTCGCAGCGGTCGGTCCGTCGCCAAGGTGTAAGTCATCAATTCAAAACCTGCTGGTAAACATTGTGAGTTTGCTGGGCGGTGCAATCAATGTCTTGCGGCAGAATCTAGTCCGGCAGCGTTGCCTTGCTGATTTAGTTTTGCCAAGATTGGTTCAGATGCCTCATCAAAAATTTCCAGGAGCTGTTTGACTGAGGTCTCGTACCGAAAACTCTGCGCCCGCTGAATCCCCTTCGCTCGTAAATGTCGACGCAACTCATTATCCGTTAATACTCTGCGGATCGATATCGCAAACCGATCTGCGCTCGAGATAGGTTCGAGTATGGCCGCGTCTCCTAGCACTTCTGGCATACAAGGCGCATTGGACGCGATGACAGGTACACCGCAAGCCATGGCTTCCACTGGGGGCAGCCCAAAGC
>JBKQVW010000156.1:0-74489 GCA_052142955.1 Acidobacteriaceae bacterium
TCGCCCCACTCCTCGGCGACCGGGTGGTCTTTCACATCCCTCTTGAAGACGACCCAGAGACCAAAGTACGGGTTCTGCTGCGCAAGATGGTTGCGCAGTTCCTGAATCTGTTCTCGTGGGGAAGGTATCGACGCCGTCACGAAGATGCTCGGTCGCAAATGTGTGGCGGAACTTGTGGAGAAAGAACCGCTGGCAGTGCGGGCCATCTGCACAACGATTGCCATGCTTGGTCACGCACTGGCCGCAGTTGAGCCTGGCCCGATATGCGACGTCTTTGATGATCTCGATGTGCAGGCTGTTTGGCCTTCCCTTGGTGTTGGGGAAAACCGGCTCCGAGAGAGCCGCGTTGCCCTTCTCCTTGAGCTCCCGGAGTTGCTCGATCAGCGCCGCGGGGACAGGCACCGCACGTTCTTCGTAGTTCTTGGGCTTGAACTTCCAGACCGGCTTGGCGGTAACGCGCACCACGCAGTTGCGGAAGTCGATGTCTCTCCAGGTCACGTAGCGAATTTCGCGGTCGCGGAAGCCGGTCGCAACGCAAAACTTGATGAGGATCGCCTCATTCGAATCCGCATGCTTCAGCATCGCGGCGATCTCCTCGGGCTCGTAAATGGGGCGGATGGTTTCGACATAACTTGGCCAGTCGCTGCGTTCGACCAGATTCTTGTATCCGTGACGCTTGAAGAGCTGGAGGACGACGACAAGCCGGTCGTAGACGGTGCGCGCGACCAGACCGCAGTCGAAAAGGTCGCTCATGAATTTGAGGATGTCGCTGCGGTCAACTTCGTCGACGTAGGTTTTCGCGTATGAGTTTCTAAAGTGCACATGCAGGACAGGACGGTAGGTCCGATAGGTGCGCAGGCTGCGATGCTTTCGGATGTATTCGAGGTACTGGTCGATGGCCGCGTCCATAGTCAGGCGGGCGGGCTCCGCCCGGATGTCAGAAACTTCGGGCTGCGTCAACAGGCCGGCTTTGGCGGCACTGAGCTCGATTGATTTGGCGCGCGCGGCCGGGAGAACGAGATCGAAGCTCTCGACTGGTTTTCTGCGGCGCCGGCCCTCTTCATACCATTCGAGGTAGTAGCGGCCCTCGGAGTGGTGTTCGTCCTGGCCGGCGACCCAGACGTGATCGCGGATGATTCTTCCATTTCGCTCGACGACCCGGGCGAACGGCCATCGACCGTTCACCTTGACCATCTTGATGACGTTGACGCGATCGGCGTACTGCCTGGCTCTGGCCATTGTCCTGAAGCCTCCCTGAGGAGTGCTCTAGACAAGTAGCGTGACCAGCAGATTCGATCAAATTTGGACAGTAAGTTCCCGCCCAATTTAGATGAGAAATGGACAGTAAGATGGACAGTAAGTGGTGTAAGCGATTGAAAAATATGGGAATTTAGTGCGAGGGCAGCGCTCTAACCAACTGAGCTACGTCCCCAGATGCGCGTCCCGTCGTGGCTACGGATGCGATCTGCGATGCAGCGTTAGTGTACCAGAGCGCTTGCGGTGATGAAAAGGAAGCGCGCGCCGCGCCAGCCCATTGCAATGCCGATGAGCGGTTTTTTCACTCATATTTCGGTGGCCAACGGCGGGCCGGAAAGTAGTTGCCTTGGCAACCAGTTTGGCGATTTGATTGCCTTGGCAACTAATATTTTGGGGGGTCAGCTGACCAGCAACGGCAAGGTCTGCTGGTTGGTGTAGGCAAGGTCTTCAATGACGACAGAATTGTCGTTGATCTGGATCACTTTATACCGTCCGTCCACGATATCGCCCTGGCCGGCGATAAATATATCCTCGCCATCCATCAGAAAAACCAGTCGGCGCCCATTTTGCTCCTTGGCGAAACCATAAAATTTCAGATTGATGGGAGGGGGAGGAGGAGGTCCCACGGGTACCGCTGGGCCGGTGCGTGCGGACGCAATGGGCGCCTCGATGGCGTTGGCCTGGACCGGAGGCAAAGAGTCTTTGGAGAAAATGTTGCGGCTGGTACCGCTATACAGCGTATTTTCCGCCTTGGCCATCCATTCCGGATGCAGGGTGGGATCGAGACTTGTCGCGCTTTCCAGGTGCTGGGCTGCCCGGCCCGCGGGCGCGCTACCGCGGCTGGAGGAGACAGGTGTCGGAGCGGCTTCAGAGGCGGCGGGAGGCGGCGCAGTCGGCGGGCCACTGGCAAGCTGCCACACGGTGTGAGCAATCAGCGTTAACGCCAGAGACACAAGTACCGCGGCAATCCAACGCTTCTTCTTGTCCTCGGTCCCGAGTCGCATGGCCATGGCGTTTCTATTGCTCCAAGGAGGTGTTGTCGGTTGAGGTGAGAGGCAAGGCGGTCGCAGCGCCAGCCTGGGCCGTGTCTGCCCGCAAAAAGGTGGTCAGGCGCATGCGCAGACTTACCACGCCATTCTGTTCCCCATTCAATGCAATGCCATCGATCAGGAAAAAGACTTTGTCGCGTTCCAGCCCATTAATGAAACGGACGATGGGAGCGTAATCGCCATTGAGGCTGGCCTCCATCCGCAGTTCCACAAGCCCCTGGTTGGGCTTGCCGTGCGCATATTGCCCGCGTGCCAACAAGACATTATTCCTGACCGCAAGCGCACCGAGCTCTTTCAAAACCTCAGAATCGGAGGCGGGAAAGCGCTTTTCGTAGAATCCCTGCTGGTCCAGCTTTGCCTGCCGGATTTTCTTGTCCAGCCCTCGCAGGGGCCGGGTTTTCAACTGCATCGCACGATATTCGGATTGACGCTCCTCAATGCGAGCCGCATCGCCCTGTTTGGCGCGGTCCCAGGCAAACACCAGCCGCACAGCCAGGGTCAAGTTCAGCAGCAACAGCAGCACCAGCACTCCATAATGCCAGTGCTGCGCGGTGATGCGGATGCCGGTCCAACGTGGACGCGAAAGATTCATCGCGCACCTCGCCGCGCCGTGGAGTGGGTCCCTGATTTCTTCTCTTCCGCGTTGACGTCCGTCGAGGCAAGATCGCCGGGATTGAATCCGGCAAGAATATCGACATTCACATCCGTCGTTTCCGACATGGTCGGACGAAATCCAGCTCGGCCCTGGCCTTGGATGTCGGCGGTCTCTCCGACGACAAGCGGTTCAATGAAGTGGGGCGATTGTTCCAGATTGCTGACCAGCCCAACCACCTTGTTGCGAGGTCCGTTGACCCGTAAGCGCATCATCACGCGACCGTCTTTTGACATGCGGGGATCGATGCTGGTGACCTGCACTCCCTGCGGCAATACCAGCTCCAGGTCCATCATCGCCGTAGTCCAGGAAAACGACTTGCGGAGAAAAAGCTGATTCAGAAAGTCCGAACGCTCGAGTGTGGCCGCATTGGCCGGTTGGTGCATCAATGCCTGATCCTGTTGCCATTCCTGTTGCAGCTGCTGGGATGCGACGGTCCAGCGATGGGCAACAGCCTGGGCCCGATCCGCCTTGATCTCCGCTTGCTGCAGCAGGAGAAAGAGGGCCGCCGCCAAGACAACCAGCGCAGCCGCGACAATGCGCAGTCGCAGCAGGACAGGCCGCAGTTCGAAAAAAGGCTGCGAAGCGAGATTGAGAGTGATACGCATCAGCCGCGCAGCGCCCCCACCACGCTGGTGAACCTGCCGGGGTCGACCCGACTGGAGACAGCACTTGCGGAGAAGGATTGCGAATTGACCAGGCTGCGTAGCGGAATCTGCCACGTTCCGTCGGCGGCAAGATGCCGGCGCAATGCGTCGGTGGACTCCAGGCCTGCCACCCATACTTCCTCAAGCGACACGTGCAGGGTGTCCTCGTAATACGCTGCAGCCACCAGGACAGCCTGTGCCATCTCGCTGGGATCGTTATCGACGCGGTCCGTAGTCCGGTAGAGCAATAATTCACCATTGTGCGTGATGGCTGTCGTCATTGAGTCCTGCTCCGTGTGCACGAGGAGATGCGAGCCCGCATCCGGCAGCGCAGCTATGGCCGCCAAGGTGGCCGGTAACAGAACGCCAGGTTCACGCTGCATGCCGCGCACCATGGATTCGATTTCGTCCCGCACTTCCCTGGGCATGGCCGCCGCAATCACCTGCACCGGAGCATCCTTTTTGGCAACGCCGGAGGAATTCAACATCTGGTAGGAGACGGCGGCCACATCCGCATCGAACGGAAGCATGCGGCGCAGACGAAAACGCACCAGCGGCAGGACCTCCTGCGGTTTTTCCGGCAGCGTGTCGAAGTCGAGAATGTGCACCCGGGTGCATGCATCCGGGACAACGATCGTCCACTCGCGGCCGCGGGAATCAACGGAATCCAACGCGCTTTTCATCGCGGCGTGGACGGCGTCGCTGTCGTGGAACAGGGGCGCGGTGACGCCGACGGAGACAGCGCCTTCCGGCAAGGCCACGAAGGCCGCCTCGTCCAGTGGCGAGTCGACGCGGGAAGAACCGCCCGCGAGGATGCCATCCGGCGCGATTTCGCAGGCCAGCCGCGGACGCACTGCAGATTGCAGTGAAGTTGGAAAAAGACGCATGTAAGTCAAGCTTAGACCGTTCTCACAGTACCTGTGAACTATCCAACACTAACTATGTGCAGGCGGCTTTCAATGGCCGCCTGCGCAGGAAACAACTCCTTGACAACCCTCACTGTGCCACCGGTCTACCGTGAAGCTTCGATGAACGTAACTTTGTTGATTTCTTTCAGCGTTGTCAGGCCCAAACGGACCCGCTGCAACGCCGACTCCCGTAGAAACGTCATTCCTTCGGCCCGCGCCGCCTTGCGCACTTCGGAACTAGGCCTTTTTTCCAGAATAATCTCGCGGATTCTGTCGTTTAGCTCCAAAAGTTCATGAATCGCTGTACGGCCGCGATAGCCGGTGCCGCCACATTCAATACAGCCGGCGCCTTCCATAAATTGAAATCCAGACCACTCCGGCGTATCCAGTCCGCTGAGCTGCAACGTCTCGCGATCATATTGAACCGGCCTCTTGCAGTCCTCGCAAATGACTCGAACCAGGCGCTGGGCCAAGATACAGTTGAGCGCGGAAACGAAATTGTACGGTTCCACGCCCATATTGAGAAAACGTCCCAGCACATCCACGACGTTGTTGGCGTGGACAGTGGTGAAGACCAGGTGACCGGTCAGCGCGGAGTTGATGGCGATCTGCGCCGTTTCCTGGTCGCGGATTTCGCCGACCAGAATCTTGTCCGGATCGTGACGCAGAATGGAGCGCAGGCCGCGGGCAAAGGTCAGACCCTTTTTCTCGTTCACCGGGATTTGCGTAATGCCGCGAATCTGATACTCCACCGGATCTTCAATGGTAATGATCTTATCTTCGTCACTTTTAATTTCGTTCAATGCCGCGTACAGCGTGGTCGTCTTGCCGGAGCCGGTGGGTCCGGTGACCAGGACCATGCCGTACGGTTCGCGAATATAGCGGCGAAACCGGCGCAGATCGTCTTCCGCGAAGCCCACGACATTCAGCGTCAGGGAGCGGAATGTTTCGCTCATCGACTCTTTATCGAGAACGCGGAGCACCGCATTTTCGCCGTGCACGGTCGGCATGATGGAAACGCGAAAGTCGATCAAACGGCCTTTGTAGCGGACGCGAAAACGTCCGTCTTGGGGAACGCGGCGCTCGGCGATGTCGAGCTCGCTCATGACCTTGATACGAGAAAGAATGGTCTGGTGATGTTCGCGCGCAATCGGCGCCATGGCATGCTGCAGCACGCCGTCGATGCGGTACTTGACCAGCAGGCAGTCGTCGAAGGTTTCCAGATGAATATCGCTGGCCCTTCTCTCCAGAGCGGTGAAGACCATGGTGTCGACCAGCCGGATGATCGGGCTGATGTCTTCTTCCGATGTCAGCTTCTCAATGGAGAGGGTCTCGTCGGCATTGTCCTCGGACGAGAGCACGTCGAAGGTCAACCCTTCGGTGGCTTCGTCCAACACACGCTGCGACTGCTCGGTCTTCTTCAGCAGGTCGGTAATCTGGCTGAGCGTAGCGACCTTGACGCCGATTTTCTGCCCCAGCAGACTGGAGATTTCATCCAGCATCATCAACCGGCTGGGATCGCTGACGGCGATGACCAGCTTGGTCTCCAGCTGCTCCAGCGGTACGAAGTTGTAGCGGAACATCATGTCGACCGGCACGGTGCGGAACAGCTCATGCTGGATGCGAAAATTCCTGAGATCGACAAATTCGCAGCGGTACCGCGCCGCCAGCATTTGCGCCTGGGCGGTCTCATCGCTGAGGATGGGTTTTCCGTTGGGAACGATCGCAATCTCTGCCATGGTGTTTCTCCTTCTAGTGTTGCATGGCGCCGGCCGCGCCCAGACTGAAGATGGGCAGGTAGAGCGCGATCAAAATGGTGACCACGACGCCTCCCATGACAATCAAAATTGCCGGTTCGATCAGTGAAAGCGCTGCCGTCAGCGCGGTCTGCACATCTTCCTCAAAGAATTCCGCGACGGAATTCAACATGCCGGGCAGCGCTCCGGTGGCTTCGCCGACTTCAATCATTTCAATCGACAGTTCAGGAAAAATTTTGGTGTCGTTCAGGCTGGTGGCGAGTCCCTTGCCTTCTCGCACGCTGGTCACCGATTGGCCTACGGCCTGGCTGAGACGGCGGCTACCGATGGACCTGGCAGCGGTTTCCAGCGATGGCACCAGCGGCAGACCTCCCGAGAGCAACGTCGAGAGCGTGCGCGAAAACAGCGCCACTTGATACTTGACCCAGATACCGCCAAAAATAGGAGTTTTAATGCGAACGCTATCGATCTGGTTGGCGCCGCTGTCGGTGCGGCTCCATCGAAACAGGCCAAAGACACTCGCGGCGAGACCGACCGCCAGATAGGGCAGATAGGATTGGAAATCCTTGCCCATCGCCAGCATGAATAGGGTGATGCCGGGCAGCTTGGTGCCGATCTGATCGTACAGCGCGGCAAAGCGCGGCACCACAAAGCTGATCAAGAAGATGAACAGCCCGGTGACCATGACGATGAGCAGAACAGGATAAACAAGGGACGCGATCAGCTTCTTGCGAAAGGTGAGCGCGATGCGCTGAAATGCAAGGTACCGGGTGAGCACTTCTTCCAGGTTGCCGGAACGCTCGCCGGCCAGCAGCGAGGTTGTATAAATCACCGGAAATCCACCCTGGGCTTCGAACGCGGCCGAAAGGGATTGCCCGGTACGCACCCGAATGGCCACGTCTTCCAGTTGCGCGCGCAGGATGGAGGCCTTCTGGCGCTTGGCGAGCAGTTCCACGGACGAAAGGATGGGCAAGCCGGCGCGGATCAGCGTGAGGAATTGCTGATTGAAGATCAAAAACGGCTCCAGCTTAACGCGTTTGCCTGCGCCCGCCTTGCCAGTGATTCCCCTGGGCTTGACCCAGTACACATAGTGGCCGGACTGGGCAAAGCGCTGACGCAGCTCTTCGGCTGAGTTGGCCAGGTGGACGTTCTCCTGGACATGTCCACGCTCATCCGCAGTTTTGACGATGTATTCCAATGGATCCTATTCCTTAGAGCAAAAGCACAGATACTCTGATGCGGTGAGTTGGGATTCTATGCAGCCGTTCTTTAATGGAACGGCTGCGCCGAGAGCGCTTTTCCACCTAACACCTTCTGTGCTTTTGCTCGAACCGGCGCGGATACGTCTGCTTCCGGTGCTTGATTCATTACGCGTAGCTGACCCCAAGATATCAGTCTTGCAATGCGGCCGTCTGGGCCGACGGCGAACGGCAGGCTGAGCGCATTCCAGTTGCCATGGTCGAGCGGCTGCCAGGTATTGCCGTTGTCGTGCGAAGTGTCGCTGCCGGTTGGTCCGGCGGCAATCCAGCTTCCGTTGGTGGGGTTCCATGCCACGGTCGAGCGATATCCCGCAGGAGGACGGAGCGCGACGTGCCAGTGAATGCCGTCCGTGGTAAAGGCAGCGGAGTTGGCTTCATTCTGGGGCTGAGCGTAGTCGCCGCCGACCGCGACTCCGTCGACCTCGCCATGAAATGCGACGGCGAAAATTCCTCCGGCGGAAGCCTTGGATGCAAGCGGCAGAGCTCGTACGTGGGTGCAGCCATTCGCAGCGCTATTTCCGTTCGCGTAGGAGATCATTTCCAGTGGCGCCAATTCGAATCCATAGAGCCAACCTCCACTGGTTCCGAACCATATCTGATGATTGACGGCAGTTCCCGGCGGGGAGTTTGCATCTTCGATGGGAACGATGGCCAGGGATTGATTGCTGGCGGCAAATGCTTCCTGCCCGGGTTCCATCGTGCGCAGGCAGGGACTTGTCTGGCGGGTCCACTGGCCGCCACCGTCGTAGGTGACAAACAGCGTGAAGCTTCCGCGAACCGGATCACCCAGGATCACACCAAAACGCGTCCCATCGAACTGCAGGCCATCCCAAAAACCATCCGCATCCGGGTTGGTGAAAACAAGGCTCCAGGTACGACAGCCGTCATGGGTGGAATAGAGTCGCGACTCGCTGCCGGGGCCGCTCGACATTACCATGGCGTGGTCGCCATCCCAGGCCCACACGCTGCGAAAATCCAGCTTGTCCTTTTCCGTGCCATCCGCGCCCGCGGGTACACTGCATGCTTGCCAGTGCTGGCCGCCATCCAGGGTACGGAGCACGGTGCCGTTCGTCCCGCTTGCCCAGGCTACGTTCGCGTTCACGGCATGAATTCCTCGCAGACCGGCTGTCGTTCCGCTTCGTTCGATTTGCCACTGGGCATGGGCTGGAGTGGTTGTGCTTAAAAAAAGACCGACCGCAATTCCACCCATGACTTTTGTCCAACGTCGTGACTGCAATGCATCACTCCAGAATTCAACATCGATTCTGCTGCAGGCCAAAAGAAAACGCAGGTTCCTCCACTTTCCCTTCGGCTGCGCTTAGGGTCCGGTCGGAATGACAATTTTGGTTGATCGAGTTCATCATTGACCACAACAATCTAGATGGGAGCCATTCCCTTGACCACCACGACTCCGGCGGGCGCATGAAAGGAGAACGTGTCGGCAGCGAGAGGCAGATTCGGCAGCTCGTCGGAGAGCAGAAACTCCGTGGTCGCGCCATCGATTTCTCTCCACTGGATCGCCTCAATCCTGCCCTGGGCGGTAACTGTCAGGTCAACCTCCGCCACTCTCTGCCCCATGCTTTTGGGAACACCGCGTATCTGATAGTCCACGCCCTTCCGGGTGAGCGTCAGATCGGTCAATTCTTTTTCTATCCGCGTATGGCCTAATAAGAAGCGCAATGGGGAGCGAAAGTCTTCCAGTTGTTTTGCCGGGTAGCGCTCCGCCTGAGCATCTCCCGGTGTGTAGGAATAGCCATATTTCCGATCGATGACGAAAAGCTTGCCCGCGGGATCGGTGTAATTCCAGCGCATGCGCCCCGGCTTTTCCAGCAGCAGGACGCCACTTTCGGTCCGCTTCATTCCCATTCCCAGATAGGTTTCTGTGAATTGGACGCTGAGCGAGTGCAGCCGGTTATAGTGCCGGTCTACGCGCTTGCCGATTTCAGACAACGTGAACGCCGTGGTCGCAGTGGTCCGAGAAGAATTGGCGCACCAGGCGATCTCTGCTCCCGCTGGACCGAGACACACCATTGACAGCAGGATCACTGCTAGCCAACGTCTGGCTCGTTCGATGGAGGTTGCCGGGATGAAGGAGATATCTGCGCGTGTCAAAAAAATCTACGAATCGTTTACGAAGTTGAAATTTACGAAATGGGCTGTGTGCAATTGGTGCCGCCCGAAGGATCAGACTTGATTTCGCCGGTCTGGTCCATGCAGAATCCGCGATGTCCGGTTTTGCCCACCGACTGAGGGACAGCCGTCACCTCAAACGAGGTGTAGACATCCTGATTGTTTACGGTCACCTTGGTGCAATTCGTGATGGCGAACAGGTAGCCGCTCTTGTACCCGCCGGCCAGGTCCGCCGGAATCAACTGGGCTGCCTGGGCACTCGGCGGGCCGGACTTGGGATCGCCACCCAATTGCGCCAGATTGCAGGAAAATCCATTCGCCGGATAATCGGTCTCGTACTGGATCTCCGCGCTGTTCAATGTGCGCAATTCTTCCATGGCGGCGGTCTCATTGGCCTGGCTACGCATGTTCATGTAATTCGGGATTGCGACGGCCATCAGGATCAAGATGACCGACATGACGATGAGCAGCTCCATCAGCGTGAAACCAGCCTGACGCAGCCGCCTGCCGCTACCTTGACGCACTGCATTTTCCATTTTCAACACCCTGCATTTGGAACACATGCCAATATGTCTCTACTGTATCAGCAGGCAAGGTGATCGCGGGTGATCTTCAGTCCATTCAGGTTGCCCAGCAGCGCGACGGCAACCGACTCCGGAACGAACAACTGCTGCGCCATTCGCATCAGATCCGCGCTGGTGACCTGGCCCACTTGTTCCAGAATTTCAGGCACGGCATAGAAACGCTGGAAGTACATCTCCTGCCGCGCCAGATTCGACATGAGTGCGCCGGAACTTTCGAGACTCATCAGAATGTTGCCCTTCAATTGGTCTTTGGCGCGCTGCAACTCTTCTTCCGGCACGGGTTGATCTTTCAAGCGCCGAAACTCTTCCACGGTCAGGCGAATCACCTGCTCCGCATTCTGCGCCGAGGTCCCGGCATAGACGCAGAGCGAGCCGGTATCGCGAAACGAGCTCACCTCACTGAAAATCGAATAGGCCAAGCCTCGATCTTCGCGCACATTCTGAAACAGGCGCGAGCTCATGCCGCCGCCCAGGATGGTGTTCAGCAGGGCGACACCATATCTCTGTTCATCGTTGACCGGCGGAGCGGGCACGCCCAGACAAAGCTGCAGTTGCTCCAGCGATTTCTTCTGTTTGGAAACAATCCGCGCATGTACTTTGGGCTGGGTCGCCGCGGAGTCCACGACGGATGGCGCTGCCGGCAGATGGGCCAATTTTTCCGCCACCAGGGTCACAAACGCGTCATGGTCCAGGTTTCCGGCAGCGGAGAAGATCATATTCCGTCCCTGAAAGCGGCCACCATAAAAGTCGAACAGCATTCCCTGATCGAAGCGCCGCACCGTTTCCCGGGTACCCAGGATCGGTTTTCCCAGCGGATGATCTTTCCAGAAGCTCTGGGTGAAGATTTCATGGACCAGCATGTCCGGATTGTCTTCATCCATCTTGATTTCTTCCAGAATCACTTTGCATTCGCGACCAATATCGTCGGGAGCAAAGATTGGATGGGTGACCAGATCGGTCAGGACATCGAGCGCCTTGGGTACATGCTCGTCCAGCACCTTCATGTTGAAGCAGATCGTCTCCTTGCTGGTGAAGGCGTCGAGGTTGCCGCCAATCGCGTCTACCTCTCGCGCGATATTCTGGGCAGAGCGCGACTTTGTGCCTTTGAATACCATGTGCTCGACGAAATGGGAGACGCCGTTGATCTCGGGACGTTCATCGCGCGAGCCGGTCTTGACCCAGACCCCCATGGAGACGGAACGGACATGTTCCATGCGCTCGGTCAGGATCACCAAGCCGTTCGGCAATTCAGTACGGCGAATATTGCGGCTTTGGGCGCTGTCAGTCGAATTGCCAAGCGAACTGAAATGCGTAGTATCCTGCGGATTGTCGGACGTAATCATCTAGATATAATTTTTTCACAGACTGGGTTGCTGTGCCGACGAGGCCGAAAGGGACTGGGCTGCAACCAGTTATCCACATTGGATGCAAAGTTTTCCACAATTCGATGTTCATTCGTTGAAACCCGATGAAAATTCTGGAGGCTGCCTATTTACTCTTTGTTTGCAACAACTTGAAGAGATTATTGAAAGATTAGGTTTCGAGCGATACCGCTCTCGCCAGATCTGGCACGCACTTTATCAACAACGTGTCTCTTCAATGGAAGAGATCACTTCCCTGCCTCAATCCGTGCGTGATCGCCTGATTCAGTCGGGTTACCAGATCGGATTGCCGCGGATCGTGCAGACGTTTCTTTCGAGCGATGGAACCGAGCGATACCTGGTTGCGTGCCCGGACGGAGAGACCGTCGAAACGGTCTGGATGCCGAACGGCGACGATGGAGAAATGGGAGACGGGTCGGACGCAGGCAAAGAAGAAGTCGATACCGCTTCTACGACGACAGATGCGAAGCCAGGGAATCCAATTCCCTACCGGCGGGCGACGATCTGCATTTCCAGCCAGGTGGGGTGTGCTGTCAATTGCCAGTTCTGCCTAACCGCAAAATTGGGAGTGAAGCGAAACCTGACGGCCGGGGAGATCGCCGGGCAAGTGGCGGCGGTACTGAATCGCCACCAGGTGCGGGTGGGACGGGACCGCATCAACCTGGTGTTTATGGGGATGGGTGAGCCATTCCTGAATTACGACAATTTCATGGCAGCGGTGCATCTGCTGGTCGAAGGCATGGGGATTCCAGAATCGCGGATGACGGTTTCGACTTCGGGCATCCTGCCGGGCATCCAGCGCTTTGCCAAGGAGACATTGCGGCCCAAGCTGGCGTTGAGCCTGAATGCTCCAAATGATTCCATTCGCGAGAGCATGATGCCGATCACCCGAAAATGGAAGATTGAAGACTTGATGGGAGCGCTGCGAGACGTCCCGCTGAGACCGCGCGAGCGGATGACCTTTGAATATGTCTTACTGGGCGGAGTGAACGACAGGCTGCAGGATGCACAGGAGCTGAGCGCATTGCTGCGTGGATCCGGCTTGCCCGCCAAAGTGAATTTGATTGTGTGGAATCCTGGGCCGGAGATTCCTTATCGGATGCCCGAGCCGGACGATGTCGCCGCGTTCCAGCAGCACCTGATTGCCAGTGGTGTGCCTGCCTTCCTGCGCCGGCCGCGTGGACGAGACATTTATGCCGCCTGCGGTCAGTTGAAGAGAACGGTCGAATAAGCGCGGACTGATCTGCTTACCACCAATGCCGATTCACTTTTATGAGGAACATCTCCGCTCCGTGCGGGCCGACGGAGGCATGAAATTCGTGATCGTATTTGCCGAGGTTCTTCTGGCGCCATAGATCGCGGACCTGGTGCCGTCCATGCAGGCCGAGATCGGACCAGCGGACAGTCACTTCCGCTTCGTGATCGCCTCGATTGAACAAGCCAATCGCTTTCGAGCCGTCTTCCATGTCCTTCGCCCAGACCTCCGTGTCCCCGTGACTGGCAACGGGAGCGGCCTGCCTGCCTAATGCGTCCTGATTGACGGCGATGACCTCGGAGTTGGTGAGCAAGCTCAACGTGAAGGGATCAAGCTTCGTCATATCGCCGCCGAAGATCAGAGGCGCGTCCATGAGGGACCATAGCGTCATGTAGCTGTATTGTTCGTTGTGTGTCAGAGGCGCGGCGGTCAGGTGGCCATTCCATTGAATCTGCCCAATCAGGAGATTGTCCGGATCGTTCCATCCGCCGGGCCCCGCCCATTTCTGCAGGCTGGCCTGACCGAAACCATAGGCGGCGACATTTCCCCAGAGGCTGCTGTGCGGCGATTTCACATAGCCTACGTCACCTGTGGTTCGCCAGAAATTTCCGCCAACTGCGCGACCCCACTTCCATACATCTCCATTGCCGTACTCGCACAGGTTGTAGACAAAGTCGCGATTTTGCTTTTGCAGTTCGGAACCCATCAGGCGATACGGCTGTTGCAGTTCTTCGGGGTCGTCGGGGTGCTTTAGAAACTTGCTATAGGAACACAGATCGTACTTGAGGAGATCGAAGCCCCAACTGGAGAACAAGCGGGCATCCTGCGCTTCATGTCCATAGCTGCCCTCGAATCCTCCGCATGTCAGCGGACCGGGAGAAATGTAGATGCCAATCTTGAGACCCTTACTGTGGACATAGTCGGCGAGCGCCTTCATGTCGGGAAAATTCCGGTTTGAGCGGAGGTTCCCGTGGGCATCGCGCGGCACGCCGCCAATTGTCGGGTCAGAAGAGGACGGTTTGATGTTCCAGCCATCGTCGATGTCGATGAACGAATAGCCGTAATTGACCAAGCCGCTGGAAGCCATGGCATCGGCTTCCGCGCGGACAAGCTGGTCGCTGATTTCGGTATAGGCCATGTACCAGATGCTCCACCCCATGGGCGGAGTCAGGGCAATCTTGTCGCCGACGACGATGCGAAAACGCCGCTTGGCGCTTCCCAGAGCATTGCGCGCACGCAGGGTGAGATCGTATTCGCCCGGAGTTGGCAGAACACCGCGCAAGATACCCGTAGCAGCGTCGAGTTGAAGGCCGGCGGGAAGATGGCTGGCGGAAAAGGCCATGGGACGATCCCCGGTGGCCGGAATTCGATACAACATTGGGTGCCCAGGATGGACGCCGTAGATGGTCGGCCCGTTGATTTGCGGCTTGGGCGAGGGCGGCGGCGTCAGGATGCCGTCCGCCGCGGCGGGCTGCGCCTGCATGGTTGCGGCCATTCCCAGCAGAAAAAATGCGGACAGTGCCAGCACAAGCGACGCGGGCATTGTGTGTAGGAATCGGCGGATGCATCGTCTCATGGAAAACTCCTGTTATAGAACTGCAACGGGTAGAGCCGCTGCAAAGTAAACTCGACGGACGAGAACGATTTCTGTTGTAAGCTACAGACCTTATCATGCTGGGGCCATCGCTTGAAATTCTCCTCTGTGGGATCGTCTGCCTGCTAGCGCTGGCGCTGCTCCTTCGTGTTGCGACGGCGGCGCGGCGGCTGAGGAATGGCAGCGAAGTTCTTCTGCAACGATCGGAACGCGGGCGACGAGCGCAGCCGAAATGGCTAACTTCCCCGCTCTTCCTTTTTTTCCTGGTGCTGGTATGGGTTGGGCTGGGCGCGAGGACCGCCATCGCAGGCCGCGATTGGTACAGGGACGAGCGATCAGCATCGCACCAGAAAGAAGTATTTCTGGACCTGACTATCCCTCATGTCTCGCCGGAAAGAATCTATACAGTGGTTGCCAAGTTTCAAGTGGATGGCAGAGCTTATGTCAGCAGCAGTCCCCTGCACATCCAATTCGGACAGCAGAAACCCGTGTATCGCGTCGTGCTGTACTACGATTCAAGAAATCCAACCAGAAATGCGTGGACCCAGTTTCAGCGACCCAGGCCTCAGGTACTTGATCGAGTCTTGGCGTATGCCGCCGGCTTCCTGGCGCTTACCGCGGGATGGATCGAGCTGATCGAGACGGAATGGATTCGCCGTCGGCTGCAAAGCGCGTCCCCAGGACGGGACGCAGAACGGTAGCGCAGGCTTCCCGGCGCAGAAAGGTTTTCCTGGAAATAGCACCTAGTTTAATCGGTGGAACCATGGCCGCGATAGGACGATTGTTGTTGTTCCGGATTGCGCAGCCACTTGGCGAGTGCGGCGCCATTCAACTCCATCCCTACCAGATCCAGTTCGCCATGATCGTAGTCCGCCACCAACATGCCCATGGAAGAACCGTTGGGACGAACCAAGATCACCGACTGATCGCCGCTGCGATTTCCTCCTGCCATCTCCGTGACGAAGGGCTGCCATTCGTTCCCCAGCCTGGATCGCAGCAATGCATAGAGTTCCCTTCCATCCAGACCGCGGATGTTATCGAACTCCGCGATGCGCAGATCGTCGACCCCGCCGCCGGTTTTCACACGAGCGCATAAACTGACAACGCCCATGAAGGGAACACGTTGGGCATGGACGGAGTATTGATGTTCCACGCCCGACACGACGGACTCGAAGTCATGATCGGCCGCCGAACATCCGGTGGAAACCAGCAGCACTGAGCCCAGCAAGAGAAAGAAAATGCGCTTCATTTGGAATCTCCCTTCGACTCCTTCGAAGCGCCTTTGTCTGTATTGATATTGGGAATGCCAAAGTTGCCGCCAAGATCTTTCAAATCCTCGGGGCGGATCGAGCCGGAAATGTAGACCATGTTCAACTCTTTCGGCTCGGCGTCAAGAACGAACATCCCTTGCACTTCGCCATGGACCATTTTGACGTAGATGTCGGTATCACCCTCGCCCTTTTTCGAGTGCGTCCGCACCATCGGGTTCCAGTCGGGCCCGAGGAATTGGCGGCGGATGGTAGTCAGATCTTCGGGCGTGTACTGGCCGGGTTGAGAAAATTCGTAATTTCGGACGTAGATGGCATTCAGATTCTGAATCAGGTGTTGCGCCTGCGCGTCGTCTTTATCTTTTGAGTTGAGAAACTGACCGGCGAATTTCAGCATGGTTTTGTTCATGGTCACTTCGTTCACGTCGGACGCCCTCGCCGCCAACTTTTTATCGAGCGCGACGGGAAAATCGGGTTGCGTGTCCTGGGCGATGGCAGGAATCGCAAGCAGCAGACCGCAGGCCAGCAGCAAAACTGTACGGCATACGGCGATCGATCGCTTCGTGATGTTCGTAGTCATGGGTTTCTCCTTCAATTTGCGTTCTCGTGATTTGCCTAGTTCTTATCCACCTTGTTGCGGACATCCTGCAACGTGGAGCTGGTAATTCGTAGCGCCAGCAAAACCTGCTGGCGTGCATGTTCTCCGGCGATCTGCCGCTCTCGCTGGTGCTCGATATAGGCGCCCGTGCCAAGGGCGAGCAGCAGAGCAGCCGCGATCGCGCCGCGCACCATAGGCTTTTGGATTGCCCGAAGAACAGGGGTGCGTTCCGGGACCTTCTCTATGCGAGCAAGCACGCGATCCGCAAAGCCTTCCGGCGCCGAACGAGGCCGAAGGCCGGCCCGCAACTCCTGCTCGAATGCTCCTTCGAATTCGAGATCGAAATCCTCGTTCTCCGGACTGCCGGATGTTCGGCCAAACTCAACCATGGAGGACCTCCTTTCGTGGGCGCTCTGCCTGGTTACGCAGCAGTTTGAGCGCGCGTTGCAGATGGCTTTTCACCGTTCCCAGCGGCATCGAAAGCAGTGCCGCAATCTCCGTTGGCAGCATGTCTTCCTGATAGCGGAGCAACAGGACCGCGCGCTGTGATGGCGAAAGGGTCGCGACCATCTGCTCAATGGGCGTGGACGTGAGGGCCGACTCGAAGCTCAACTCTGAATTCGCAACACCGTTGCTATACAAAACTGTCCGTTCCTCGCAAAACTCGTCGGCTGCAAACTCTGCCCGGCAGGCGCGGCGGCGACATGCGTCGGTTGCGCGATTCACCGTAACCCGCCGCAGCCAGGCCAGCAGGTGTTCCTGGGACTGGAGCCGATCCAGGTGGCGATAGAGGGCAAGGAAGACATCCTGCGCCACTTCCTCCGCCGTGCCGCGGTCGCCAAGAATGCGAAACGCAATGCTGTAGACACGGGACTGGTGAATCTCAACCAAGTCACGGAACCCTTGTCTGGACTGCGCAATCGATGCCGTCAAGGGTTTTGTGATGGCCGATTTCAACCGATTCGTCCTTCCCGGGGAAATTCTCTGTACCTGCGTATACGCAGATCAGACCCCGGCAGAACGCAAAAAATGAGAAAAGTTGAAAATAATTCTGGATTGTCAGGAATACGAAGCCAGTTGCAGGGGGCGTTGCAAGGTTTGGAAGAGACTTATCGGCGCTTCAACCCCAGCTCCAGAAGCACATCCGCTACGCGCTCATGGTCATGGCGCAACACGTCTTCCGCGCGAAGGAAATCGCCGGTAATGCAACGAACACCCAGGCGCTCAATCTTGTCGATGTCGGCGACAATCTGCTCCGCGCCTTCCGCGGCGTAACGTTGCCTGGCCACCTCAGGGACAGGCGCAATATTGACCAAGGCATAGTCGAAAATGGCACCGCCGGTGTGCTCGTAAATGCGTTCGATGTGCTGCGAGGCAGTTAAATGGAGGCTTTCGTTGGATTGCGTCATCAGATTGCAAATGAAGACCCGCAGCCCGTGGGCGGCAACCAGCGAGTCGGCAATGCCGTCCACAAGCAAATTTGTAATCAAACTGGTATAGAGCGAACCCGGCCCCAGCGTGATCAGGTCCGCACCCAAAATGGCTTCGATCGCTTCCGGCAGCGCCGGCACCCGCTCCGGCTTCAACATCAGCCGGACGATGCGGCGCTTGCTGGCAGTAATCAGGGTCTCGCCGAGCACAGTCGAACCATCGTCCATCAGAGCGGCCAAAGTAACGTTGGAATTGGTCGCCGGATAGAGGTGTCCACGTGTAGCAAGAATCTGAGAAGAGGTCTTCACCGCCAGGGCAAAATCCCCGGTGACCGCCGTTAGCACGGCAAGGAAAAGATTGCCGAAGCTATGGCCTTCCAGGCCCTCACCGCTGTCGAAACGGTACTGAAACAGCCGCGACAAGAGATGCTCATCTTCCGACAGCGCGACCATGCAGTTGCGCAAATCCCCGGGCGGCAACATGTTCATGTCTCGGCGCAGGCGGCCGCTGGAACCGCCATCATCCGTGACCGTAACAATGGCGGCAAGATCGGAGATCACGGTAGGCAGGTCGGGAGCGACATCGGTTGCATTGGGCGTATGCACAGGAGACTGCGTGTGCCTTTTCAGGCCGCGCAGCAGCGTCGACAAACCTGTGCCGCCGCCGATGGCAGCCACGCGCAGGGAGGCTCCGTCTGGCGCCGCCGCAGGCCCCGGTTGTTTTGGATCGGTCAGGCGGGACGTGGGGGAACTGACTGGATGCATGTTCGTCAAATTGCCAATTCTCCAGACGTCAACTGGGCGGACAGGCCGCAGCCGCGACCTGAAAAGAGCCTAAAGAATCTCCGGATACAGAAGCTCAGTGAAACGGGGATCGTCGGACATTTCCTGGAAATCAGAATCCAGACGGGCCTGAATGCGGTTGCGTGGATTTAGTTCGATGGCACGACCCAGTTGCTCCAGGCAGTCCTCGGCACGACCGGTCAAACTATACAGAACAGCCAAACCGTAGTGGGCATAATCCGCCGATGAATGTGTTTTTAGAATCGCTTCAAATTGTTCGCGTGCATCCTCATAGTAGCCAGTGTTGAGCAGCGAGATGGCATAGTCATACTGCTCCTCCGGGCTATGGAAAGAGACAGTGTTCTTTTTCATTTGCCGTTCACACGCGGTCAAGTGCACGCGGGCCCGATCCACCATATCCCCCGCATCGGAGGAGAGCAATGCCTCAAGCGCAGCCTTGGCCTTCTCGTACTTGCCTTCCCGCATGAGACGCACGGCGGTTTCGTAGTGCTGAATCCGCTGTTTCCGTGCCGGGTCGGAGACGGCGTCGGGTTTGCCGGCAAGTACACGAGGCATCGAGGTCGTTTTCTTTTTCAATGGCGATGGCTTCATTGCAGACACACTCGTTTCATGTGTTCTAGAGGGCGTAGATACCGAATGACCCTGACCCTCGTAAACCTAACAGGAAACGACTTCATCTGCAATGGCGATATGGCGAGAGGGGTGCGGCGGCGAGAGACGGAAGCCGGCATTCTTCTGCAATCCAACACGTTCCGTGAGGGGCCTCTGCGGTTCCTGACCACTCGATCCTCGCGCGGACCGAACCGCACCAGTCGAATGATAAAATAGGCTTGGAACGCCTTATGCCAGAAACCATTCGCAGAAAAACGTCTACCGTCCTGATCGGTAATGTCCGGGTCGGCTCGGATGCACCGGTTGTGGTGCAATCGATGACGAATACCGATACCGCGGATGTTCCTTCGACCGTGCGCCAGGTTGCCGCATTGCATCGTGCCGGTTCGGAGATCGTTCGAGTCACGGTGAACAACGATGAGGCTGCCAAGGCGGTCCCCGCTATTGTCGAAGAACTGGCGCGGCAGGACGTTCATGTTCCGATCGTGGGCGATTTTCATTACAACGGACATCTGCTGCTGAAGAAATATCCGGACTGCGCGCGGGCTTTGGCGAAGTATCGAATCAATCCGGGAAACTGTTCCATCGGCCGCAAAGACGACGATAACTTCCGCACCATGATTGAATGCGCGGTGGAAAACGAAAAGCCCGTGCGCATTGGCGTGAATTGGGGGTCGCTCGATCAGTCTTTGTTGACGCGCATGATGGATGAAAATGCGAAGTCCGCAAAGCCGAAAGAAGCACGCAACGTGACGATGGAAGCCATGGTCGCCAGTGCGCTCGATTCCGCTGCCATGGCGGAGCGCTACGGCTTGCGGCACGACCAGATCATTTTGAGCGCGAAGGTCAGCGGCGTTCACGACCTGATCGACGTGTATGGAATGCTGGCAGGACGCTGCGACTACGCGCTGCACCTTGGCCTGACGGAAGCCGGCATGGGGATGAAAGGCATCGTGGCCTCCACGGCGGGCCTGACGCCGCTATTGTTGGCCGGCATTGGCGATACGATCCGAGTGAGCCTGACGCCGAAACCGGGCGGCGATCGCACGGAAGAAGTTCTTACCGCGCAGCAGATCCTGCAATCGCTCGGTATTCGCAGCTTTACTCCGCAGGTGACCGCATGCCCCGGCTGCGGGCGCACAACCAGCACCTTTTTTCAAGAGCTGGCGCAGCAGATTCAAAGCTATGTGCGCGAGTCGATGCCGCTATGGCGCGAAAAATATCCGGGTGTTGAGGAACTGAAGCTGGCGGTTATGGGGTGCGTTGTCAACGGACCGGGAGAATCGAAACACGCGAACATCGGCATCTCCCTGCCTGGAACCTTTGAGGAACCGAAGGCCCCGGTCTACGTCGACGGACGCCTGATGCTGACATTGCGCGGCGATCACATTGTTCAGGAGTTTACGAAAATTCTGGATGAATATGTCGCGAACCGCTATGGAGCATCGCAAGCGAAGGATTTAGTTGGCACTCACTGATTCAGAAACAGCCGGCTCTGGCGGTTCAACGTCGGATTCATGCGTCAGCTTGGCGGCCTTCTTGCCAGACTTCTTCAAGAGCTGATTCAACGTAGTCGAATCCAGTTCTTCTTCGAGAGATTTCTGCGCTTTGCGGAAGACGCTCCGCATGGTTTTCTTCAAGTCTCTGGTTTCCACGGAATCATGCGCAGTCTGATGCAGGAGTTCTCCCGCGTCGAGGGCACGATAGATGTCGCGCAGCGTAATTTGCTTGGGACTTTTTGCCAGGCGGGTGCCGCCGGAAGGACCTTTCACGCTGGAAACCAGACCGGCACGGCTGAGCGCCGAAAGCAACCGACGAATGACGACAGGATTCGTCGCGAGCGCGGTCGCCAGCGCGTGCGACGTGTGAAACTTCTCCGGCTCAGTCGCCATCAACGCCAGCGCTTCAATTCCCGTGGAAAATCGCAGATTGGCTGCCATGTGCCCCAAAATACCACAGTTCCTCGATCCTGGGTCAATTCCTCGATTGGTCGACTCCTACGCCGGTCCGTCATCCTGAGAAATGTTGGATCGGTGCTACCATCAAGTTTTTACATGGGAGTTCGTCCTGATTTGAAGATACTTTTTGTCGGAGATATTTTTGGCGGCGCCGGACGCAGGATTGTCCATGCGCATCTGGGCCACCTGCTCGAAACCCATGCCGTCGACCTGGTGGTGATCAACGCGGAGAACGCCGCGGGTGGATTTGGGGTGACGCCGAGCATTGCCGAGGATCTATTCAACCTGGGCGCGCACGTCCTGACAACAGGCAACCATATCTGGGACAAGCGGGAAATCATCGACTGGATGCAATCCGTTTCCGCGGACAGCCATGAACGGCCGCGTCGCGTGTTGCGGCCTGCGAACTATGCGCCTGGCACGCCGGGCCACGGCGTCTACGAAGGCAGGTTGCAGGATGGGACGCCCTATGCGGTGATCAACCTGCAGGGGCGCGTTTTTATGGCTGCCAGCGACGATCCATTTCGAGCTGCCGACGCGATCCTTGAAAAATTGCAAGCCAAGGTGATTCTGGTCGATTTCCATGCCGAAGCAACGTCAGAGAAAGTGGCGCTGGGCTGGTATCTTGACGGCCGCGTGACCGCGGTGCTGGGAACACATACGCACGTGCCGACAGCGGACGCGCGCGTTTTGCCACTCGGGACTGCGTTTCAAACCGATGTGGGCATGAGCGGTCCGTACGACAGCGTGATTGGGGTTGAAACGGAGCAAGTACTCGATCGATTTCTGCGCGGCATGCCGGCAAAATTCGATGCGGCCAAGAAGAATCCAAAGATGTGTGCGGCGTTAATTGAATGCGATGCGACAAGTGGGCGAGCACAGTCGATCCGCCATTTTATGCTGGGCGAATAATTCGAGCAGAGTCGACAAACACGGCCGGGCATCCATCTGGATGCCCGGGCCTTGTTTCGTGGGTCGAAGCAATTATTGCGATGTGTGGTGTCTACGATGCGTGGGTCGCGGTTTGGCGGTCGCAGGCGCTTCCCCGTCCTTCATGATGATCATGGGAGGAGTCTGCGTGTAGGAGTCGAAGGTTGCGATGTAGTTCACCATGGAACCGATGGCGGGCGGCGTCTTCAACGGAGTCTTCATGTTGATGGTGAAGTCCGCCTTGTTCGACTGCTGGGCGTCGTCGGAGACGGCCACCTGAACGGAATCCGGCGTGGCGGAGATCACTTTTCCCGGCACCTTGGTCGTCAGGCCCTTCATCGTGTCCCAGACCTTGCTGGCGTCATCCGGTGTCCCGTTGGCAAGAACGAATTCCTTGTCTGTCAGCGCCATGGTTTTCAGATCGGGAGTCGATGCGACGGCGTTGTGGGCAAGTTGCTGCGGAGAGGGCGGCGGCGGTGCGGGCGTAATCGTAAATCCGGCGGGCGGATTCAAGGAAGTCTTCGCCTGAGCCTGCACTTGATCGAACCCATCCATGCCGCCGTGGTATTTTTTGTACCAGTATTGAGCAGCCTTTTGAATCTCGTCTTTGAACGGCTCGGGAGCATAGGCCGCCGCACGGGCAAGGTACCAGACAGCATTCACCAAATCCTGCGGCGTTTGCTGGACATACGTCGTGCCGAGCAGGTAGGTATCTTCAATCCCCGGTCCGGCAGTGGTCTGCTGTTCGGGCATTGCCTTCAACTCATCCAGGAAATACTTGATCGCATCGGCGTAGTCTTTTTTCTCCAGATCGTCATTGGCAATCGCGCCGTCGAATATCGGCGTGACTGCCGTTTTCATTCTCTCGAAGTTGGCGGCGTCGCTTCCCTCAGGCGCCGTAGCACTCAGGCCTGCCTGCGCGTCCTTGGCCGCCTCATCCAGCAACGGCAACGCATCCGCGGGATTTGTTTTCTGCCCGGCTTCGGCCTTCAACACGTATGCGCCGGTCACCAGGGCACGCAAGTCGGTCGGATCGATCTCGATGATTTTGCGCGACGTATCGAGCGCCTTACTTGTATTGCCAGTGTGCATATAGGCATCCATCAGGATTTCCAGCACTTGTTGCTTGACGACGCTGTTGGGATACTGATCGAGAAATCCTTCGATCGCCGATTCCTGCGCCTGAGGCGTGGGTTGGCTGATCGCAGAGTTGTAGGCGTTATATTCCGCAGGATCTTTAATGGTGATCGTGCCTGAGCCTGCAGTTTGCGCCTGCATCATCATGGGAGCGGCACCAATAGCGGAGCTAGCCAGCGCCAGCACCGTGACGTACAAAATCTTTTTCTTCATCGATCACTCCTCGCGAACGAGTGTTTCATTAGGAATATAAAATTATGCCACGCGCTTGTCTGCCAGTGTCGCGCCTGCGCTGAGCTCCGGCAACATGGATCGGAGACATCGTGGCGAATGGCTTTCACTGAACAGGCTGTGCCGCATTTGTGTGATTAGCAGGATTATAAAGCCGAATATTCCGGCCATGCCAGTATTCCACTCAGTATCCATCTGACGCAATAGCATTTCGCTATGTACGATGCATGTAGGGGTCTACGCGGCATGAAAAGTCGGCCAGAAAAACTCGGCAATGTGCGATTGATGGTTCTAGGGATGGTTCTGATGCTGCTGGCGGCGCTGTGGCTGGTCAAGAGCGTTTTCGGGTAATCGGCAGGCAAAGGCAAGTCAACTCCACAGCATCGAATGTTTCCACAGAGGACCGCAAGCGTGAACCAAGCGTCAACACTCGCCGGCCAGGTCGCAGTTGTTACGGGCGCCAGCCGCGGCATCGGTGCAGCTATTGCGCGCAAACTTGCTGCTCTGGATGCACATGTTGTCTTGACAGCGAGAGACCAGGACCAACTGAGTCAAGTTGTCGCTGAGATTCGAGCCGCGGGCGGCAGCGCGGAATCTCATTCCTGCGATCTGACGCAGCCGGCGCAGATCGAAACTTTCGCGCGGCTCATTCTGGAGACACACGGGCATTGCGAGGTCCTCGTAAACAATGCTGGAGTGGGCTGGTTTCATGGCGCCCTGCATGAGACGCCACCAGAAGACTGGGAGCATCTGTTCGCCCTCAACCTGCGAGCGCCGTATTTGCTGCTGCGCGCATTCGCGCCGGCGATGATTGCGGCCAAGCGAGGCCACATCATCAACATTTCCTCCCTGGCCGGCAAGAATCCGGTGCCCAACGGGGCTGCCTACGCCGCGACCAAATGGGGATTGAATGGCCTGATGGTTTCCGCTGCCGAGGAGTTGCGGCAGCATCAGGTGCGCGTCTCGCTGGTTGCGCCTGGAACAGTTCGGACGGAATTCGGGTCGGGACAGTCCGCGCAGAAATCCGCGTTGGGAGCGATTGCGCCGGAAGACATTGCCAATATTGTTGCGCTGCTGGCGACGCAAGCCGACGAATCCTTCATTAGCGAAGTCCAGGTACGGCCCACCTTGAAAAAGTAAGGCTTTCGATGCAGGGCCGGACCGGATGCAATTCGTGACGGGAGATGGCTCCCTCGGGGCCAAATTTCATTACCGATACTATGGCTAGGGTTATGGACTTCTTATCCACAACCCGCTGTATCCACATATTGACCGGGCGCTTTGTCCGGACTAAAGTGAAGCCATCGGCGGGCTTGTTTTCCGCCGCCATAACGCTGTTCCCAGAGGTGCCGATTGCTCGAACTTAAGCGCATTCATATTCTCGGCTTCAAGTCCTTCTGCGATCGCACAGAAGTGTTGCTGGACAGCAACGGCGTCACTGCGATTGTAGGCCCGAATGGATGCGGCAAATCGAACATTTCCGACGCCATCAGCTGGGTGCTGGGGGAGCAGTCGGCTAAGGATTTGCGTGGCATCAAGATGGAAGACGTTATCTTCTCGGGTACGCGAGAGCGGAAACCGACCGGCATGGCCGAGGTCTCGCTTGTCCTGA
Organism: Acidobacteriaceae bacterium; assembly: GCA_052142955.1. Taxonomy (GTDB): domain Bacteria; phylum Acidobacteriota; class Terriglobia; order Terriglobales; family Acidobacteriaceae; genus JAKAAZ01. Next base: position 25,055 of record JBKQVW010000156.1, read on the forward strand.
TCGATCCTGAGGTATACCGGCCAGCCAGCGTTCATCCCGGGCCCGAGATCGTCGAAGACGATTGGGACGAGGCGACTGTGCGATCGCATGCGGCGCGAGAGACGGAAGAGACGATGGCCGAATTGCAGCCGGGCCAAATCCTGGAAGTACCGGCGGAGGGTGACGGAAAGAACTCAGGTCAGCCGGAAGAAAGCGCGGGCACAACCGCCAAGGATGCGGCGACAGGGGGCGAAGGCAATGTTGTGCTGAAGATTCGCCGCCGGAAATTTCAACGGAATCACGCCGAGGACGGCGAGGTGATCCTTTCGCGGAGACTGTTCCGCACTGGGGAGAGCGAATATCTGCTGAACGGAAAGCTTTGCCGCCTGCGCGACATCCACGATGTGTTGATGGGCACCGGCCTGAATTCGGACTCCTACGGAATCATCGGGCAGGAGCGCATTGGGCAGTTGTTGAGCAGCAAACCGCATGAGCGTCGCGCCATTATCGAGGAGGCGGCCGGGATCACACGTTTCAAGACGAAGAAGCACCTGGCGGAATTGCGTCTGGAACAGGCGAAGCAAAACCTGGCGCGCGTCAACGACATTTTCGACGAGGTTGCGCGTCAGATGAATTCCCTGAAGCGCCAGGCATCGAAGGCCGAGCGCTATGGCGCGTTGCGCGACGAGCTTCGCCAGCGCCTGCGTGTGGTGATCGCGACGCGGATTTCCATGACGGATGCGGCAGCCGTAGCGGTAGCCACGGAACTGGCGCAGTTGACGGCCGAGATTGATGCGCTGACCCAGACCATTGCCTCCGTTGACCAGCAGCGGGCGGCAGCCGTCGCCGAGGGCTACACACGAGAACAGCAGGCGCGCGACGCCGCAACCAGCGCCAACAACGCTTCCGTGGAGTTGGAACGGACGCTGGGCCAGCTGAAAGCCAATGAAGATCGCGCTGCGGACCTAGCGCTGCGACTGCAGGCGGCGCAGGCGGAATTGACGCAGACGCAACAGCAGTTGACCAACCTGGAAACGGAGCGCAGCCAGCAGCAGGCATTCCTGGCGCAGGCACAGCAGGCCGTCGATCTTGCGCGGCAGGACATGCAAGCGCGTCAACAGGCATTTCAGACGGCGACCACCGAGCTGGCATCGGTGAACGAGCGCATGGAGACATCCCGGCGGCAGATGCTGCACTGGATGGCGGCGGCCAATCAAGTGCGCAACCAGATCAGCCAGGGCGAAGCCAGCCTAGAAGGCCATCAGCGCGAAGCGGAGCGATTGGCGGCCGAGCGGGCCGGCGTGCACGGTGAACTGGAAAAACTGGGGGTGGAGCGCGGGCAGGTTTCGCTGAACTTTGCTTCCGCCAGCAATGCCCTGCAGGACACCGAGGCCGAGTTAACGACTCTGCGCGCCCAACTTGAGATCCAGCGCACCGAAGAAGCTGCCTCGCGCCGGCAGGCCGACCAACTTCGCGCTGAGCAAGCGACGCTGCAGGGGCGCAGCAATTCGTTGGAATCCCTGATTCGCGAACATAGCTACTCAACCGACACCGTGCGCCAGTTGCTGCGCGCGAACACCATGGAGAGTGGACACGCTCCGGTCGGCGTGCTGGCGGATTTTGTCGAAGTTTCCGACGAATACGAAACGGTGGTGGATGAATTCCTGCGCGATGAGCTGAATTTCATTGTGGTAAAAAGCTGGAACGACGCTCAGGAAGGAATGCGGGTCCTGAAGACGGACGTGGATGGCCGCGCGACATTCCTGGTGCATCCGGATGACTCCCAGGCAAAATTTTCTTTTGCGCCGGGAACGGTGCAGCCGCTCAGCGAAGCTCGCGATGGCGTGGTGCGGCTGAAGGACTGCATTCGTGTGCTGGATGGTTTCGGCAGTTCGCTGGAAGTGATTCTGCCCAAGCTGCGTCATGGTTACGTGGTGCCGGACTCTGAGGTTGCGCGGTCTCTGGCGCTGGAAAATCCGGAAGCATTCTTCCTATCGCCCAACGGGGAGTGCTTCCACAACGTGACCGTCACCGGCGGCAAGCCAAGTGTGGAAGGGCCGCTGGCGCTGAAGCGTGAGTTGCGCGGCGCGCAACAACTGCTTGCACGGACGGAAGAAGCGCTGGCGAAGGTGGAGCTGGAAACTGTGGAGCTCGCCCGCAGGGTGGCGGAACTGTCGCAGCAGATCGAAATCAAATCGACGGAGCGCCGCAAGGCCGAACAGGAATCTGCCCATACCGGCGCTGCCCTGCGCCAGCTGGAGGCCGAAGTCGGCCGGCTGGAGCGGCGGCTGAGCGAGTGGACACTGCAAACGGAGCGCAATACCGCGGCGCAAACCGAGAAAACCGAGTGGCTGGCCCAGCGGCGGGAAGAAGTGGACCGGCACGAGCAGGAGCGCATTCGCTTTGAGCAGCAGGTCAACGAAGCTCAAGGATCGCTGGAAGCGCTTCGGATTGCCCGCGACGCGGCGCAGCAGCAGATGTCGACGGCCTCGATTGAGCTGGCGGGACTGGAGGAACGCAGGCGCGGAGCAGCGGCTTCCTCTGATCGGCTGGATCGGATGGTAGAGGGCCTGGAGCAGCGCGTGCGTCAGCTGGAGCAGATGATTGCCTCGGGCGATGCCGAGCAGAAGCAGCGCGTGCTGGAGCAGGAGCGGCTGCAAGTTCGCAGCCAGGAACTGGAGACCACTCGCCAGACCGCGTGCCAGCAGGCGGAAGAGCTGGCCCAGCAGTCCGCTGCGCTGCGGCAGCAGGCAGCCGAGGTGGAGCAGCAGGTGCGCTTGCTGCGTGGCGAGCTGGAAGGATTCCGCGACCGCCGCAGTGAAGCGGCTGCGCGAGCAGCTCGCCTGTCCTCCGACCTGGTGCATTTGGAAGAGACCTGCATGCAGGACCTTTCCCTGCCGGCAGACGAATTGCGCGCCGATGCATCGCTGGTCCGTCTGGACGCCGGACCGCTGGCGGCGGAAGAAGAGGGCTGCCGCGCCATCAAGCAAAAGCTTGAGGCGATGGGGCCGGTGAATATGATGGCGTTGGAGGAGTACAAGGAAGCCGCGGAACGTCATTCATTTCTGGAAACGCAGCGCAAGGACCTGATCGATTCAATCGAGAACACGCAGAACAGCATTCGCGAAATTGAAGTGGTCTTGCGCAGCAAGTTCGAGGAAGCGTTCGCCGCCATCAACGAGAATTTCTCGGGAGCATTTACCCATCTGTTCGGCGGCGGTCAGGCATTCATGAAACTCACCGACCAGGAAAACTCCGACGAAAGCGGCGTGGATATCATCGCTTCCCCTCCCGGAAAGAAGCTGCAGAACATTTTGCTGCTTTCCGGCGGAGAAAAGGCGCTGACAGCGTTGTCGCTGCTAATGGCGATCTTCCAGTACCAACCCAGCCCGTTCTGCGTGTTGGATGAAGTGGATGCGGCGCTGGACGAATCGAACGTAGGCCGGCTTGCCAACATGCTGCAAAAGATGAGCGAGCACACCCACTTCATTGTCATTACACACAGCAAGCGAATGATGCAGGCAGCGGATGCGATCTTCGGTGTGACCATGCAGGAGCCCGGCGTTTCGAAAATTGTCTCGGTCCGCCTGCGCCATGATCGTACGCTGGAGAGAGCCTCCGCTTGAAGCGCCGAAGAAGTGTCTGCATGCAAACAAATCGCCCTGGGCGGCATCCGTAGTTGTAAGCTGCTTGCCAGAGACGCATTCGCATGAAAGGCTCATAGGTATGGCAGAAGCACTGCTTCAAGCTGACCTCCCGAATCTGAAGCTGCACGCACGGGGGAAGGTCAGAGACATTTATGCTGTCGGCGATGAACTGCTATTGATCGCCACGGACCGTATTTCCGCCTTCGACCATATTTTGGCAACGGGCATCCCAGACAAAGGGAAAATTCTTACCCAGATTTCGCTGTTCTGGTTTCGCCTGCTGGCCGATTTGGTGCCGACTCACCTGATTACGGCCGATGTCGAGCTGTATCCCGCATCGCTGCAGCCGTATCGGCAGTTATTGCATTTCCGCTCCATGCTGGTAACGCCGGCGGAGATATTTCCCATCGAGTGCGTGGTGCGCGGCTATCTGACCGGCTCGGCCTGGAAAGATTATCAGGAGACTGGCAGCGTGTGCGGCATCGCCCTGTTGCCGGGCATGGTGGAGTCCGAGCGCTTGCCGGAACCCATCTTCACCCCGGCGACGAAGGCGCCGTCGGGCGAGCACGACATCAACATCTCAATGGAGGAGATGGGAAATCGTATCGGTCGAACCAACGCAGAATTGCTGCGTGACCTGAGCCTGATGATCTATGATCGCGCCTCGCGCCACGTGGATGGGCAAGACATGATTCTTGCTGATACCAAGTTTGAGTTTGGCCGGACCGCGCATGGGGTGGTGCTGGCGGACGAGGCTTTGACGCCGGATTCCTCCCGCTATTGGTGGAAGAGCAGCTATCAACCGGGCGGCCCGCAAATTTCCTTTGACAAGCAGTTCGTGCGCGACTATTTAGTAGAAAGCCACTGGAATAAGCAGGCTCCAGCCCCGGCGTTGCCTGACGAAGTGGTCGCGCGGACGCAGGAAAAATATCTGGAAGCGTTTCGTCGTATCACTGGCCATACTTCGCTGCGTTAGCCATTACTCCCATTTACTGTTGGCATCTTGCATACCCGTGCAGCCGAAAAAAGGCTGCGAGAATTTCTTTGATCTTTCATCACATTGTGGGGGGAGCTGGGAGTGGCTGGTATGACACTTTTCGATTGGTTTATTGTCGTCGTCATCCTCTTGTCCACAATCATGGCAGCAGCACAAGGGCTTGTGCTGGAAGTTGTTTCTCTGGCCGCGCTTGTCCTGGGCCTGTGGCTGGCCTTCTGGAATTACGGTGTGCTGGCTGGGCCGTTGGCGCACGTAATTCACTCTGCAGGCGTTGCCGATGTCCTGGCATTTCTGTTGATTGCCCTGGGCGTGATGCTGATCGTCGGCCTTATCGGAAGAGCTATTTCCAAAGTGGCGCATACTGCCGGACTGGGCGGACTGGACAGGCTGCTGGGCGCGATTTTTGGAATCATTCGCGGGTGTTTCCTGGTGGTGGTTGCTATCATAGCAATTGCCGCGTTCATGCCACAGAAGACGTGGCTGAACGGATCGAAGCTGGCGCCTTACTTCCTGTCTGCCGCCAACGACTTTTCCGTGGGGGCACCGGCAGAGCTACGACATAAGGTTCAAGAGGGAGTGACAATTATCAAGCAGGGTCCAGGCTGGCTGCAATTCCACTTGCATCCTCCCCCGGACACACGTTAGAACATTGAGCAGAGACTTTTCGAAGGATTTTCCGCAATCGGTACCATTCCACTGCCGCAGCATTCGCAAGCCGGGTTAGAGAGGTCACAAGTGAAACGCGAATTGGATAATCTTGTCGTACAGATGTACGCCAGTGGCATCACCTACGAGGAGGCTGTCCGCGAGTTTCGTCGCCGTTACATCCAGGAAGTCCTGCGCAACAATAAAGGCAACCAGTGCAAAGCAGCGCGAGAACTTGGCGTACACAGGAATACACTCAGCCGTGTGATGGCTGAGTTGGAACTTGATCCCGTCCAGATCAAACTGGGGTTGAAGCGCCCGCCGCGCGGGGAACATGCTGCTCTTCCCGCGGTACAGCTGATACGCTCGAAATAGTGGCCCTTCTCCGGGTAAGGCAGTGGATTGGCGTGTGGCAAAGAAGCATTTGACCCAGAACCGTCTCCTTCCCAACGCAATCGAGCGCTGCGTCCAGCGCGTGACCGCCAGAGCCATGGGCTGGTGGAATCCAACCTGCAAGAATTCCGTGCGTCGTGCGCGAAAATCAGCGTCCTCTTCGCGCGGTCCAGCCTGCCAATTGCCAAGAAAACTGACGGCTGCCGGTCTCACCTTGTCGCTGGCAATTTTTACATGTGTCCCCCAAGCAATTGCTGAGGACATCTCCCCTTCCAAAACGGTACCGAATTCCAGTGTTGCCGGCGCTTCCCATGAACCCGCCACCGTTCCCGTGCCAAGCGCGCAACAGGTTGCCAAGGCGAGAGAATGTTTTGGTAAGGGAACACGCGCTCTACGGTCAAGGAATTCGTCGCGAGCACTGGCACTGTTTGCCAAGGCCCATCTGCTGGATCCCGCGAACGGACCCTATCTGGCTGCCTACGAACTTGCGCGGCAACAGTGGGTTGGCGGCCTGATACAAACGGCAAGGCAAGATCAGCAGGTTGGCAAGAACGAATCGGCGAAGCAGCAACTGGAGCAGGCGTTGAGCCTCGATCCGGACAATCCTTTTGTTCGGGAGCATATCCAGTCCCTGGATACCCAGGATGATCCCGCGGTGATCTCAGAGGCGCCGATGCCGACGTTTTCCAGCGGCCTGATCGAGCTGGCCCCCACTCCGGTCGAATCCACGTTTCACCTTCGCGGCAGCGCACAGGACGTCCTGTATAAGGTCCTGTCGTCGTATGGAATTACCGCGATCCTGGACGATTCGGTTCCTAGCAAACAAATCCAGCTGGACCTGGATCATGTTTCCTTCGCCGAAGCCTCCGCCGCTGTCGAGATGTCAACGGATACATTCTGGGTTGCTCTGGATCCAACGCACGTACTGGTCGCCGAAGACACGAAGGAGAACCGTACAAAGTTCGATCGCCTTCTACTGGAGACCGTATTTCTTCCGGGGCTAGACAAGACGGAGATGGAAAACAGCGTCAACATCGTCAAGAACGTCTTTGGAGTGAAGCAGGCCACAAGCCGCGAGGACCAGGGCACGCTGAGCATTCGCGCCCCGGAGAACACGCTGCGGGCCATCAACGCGACCCTGGGGCAACTGTACCTCGACAAGCCGGAAGTGATGCTGGATGTTCGCATCTACCAGGTCAACAATTCTCGTCAGGAAGACCTGGGAGTCTCGTTTCCGCAGCAACTGAATGTCTTCAATGTGACTTCGCAGTTGACCAGTATTATCAATGCCAATCAAAGCACGATTACGGAATTGATTGCCGCCGGACTGGTGAACCCTGGAGACCTGGCGGGGATTGCGGCTCTTCTGATCGGATTGGGGCTGGTGAATGGAAGCGTCCTGAACCAGCCCTTCGCGTTGTTTGGCAACGGCCTGACGCTCAGCGGGCTTTCCTTCGGCGGCACGACCGCAAATGCTTCGTTGAATATCTCCGATACGCGCGAAATCGACCACGTTCAACTGCGCGCCGGAGATCTGCAAAAGCAGACGATCATGATTGGGTCGCGGTATCCCATCGTCACACAAAGTTATTCCGCTGGGACGCAAACCTCGACGGCTTCTACCAGCCTTGCAAGTCTATTGGCCGGCACCTCGGCGAGCACGTCCACCAACACGAATCCCCTGGCCCTGGCGCCCACCGTGCAATATCAAAATCTGGGACTGACTGTAAAGGCGCTCCCCCGCATCCTGCAAAACAACGACGTGCAGATGCAACTGGAAGTTACCATGGCCTCATTAGCGGGAGCGTCAGTCAACGGGTCGCCAATCATCAACAATCGCGACTTTATTACAACGATCCAGATTCCAGATGGCGGTAGCGCGCTGGTCACCAGCAGCGTGAGCAGCACGGAATCAAAGTCTTTGTCGGGCATTCCGGGGCTGAGTGAGCTGCCGGGCTTCGGCTGGACAGCCAGCCCCAAGACCCAGTTGACTGTGGGCAGGCTTTTGATTGTCATCACTCCGCACATCATCAGCGCGACGCACACTCGAGTCGCTTCCAGAATGCTGTTCCTCCCCCCGGGTGCGACCGGGCAGTAGATCTCACTTGCTCTAGTCGCCCGCTCCGCATGTGGCCGCCTGGTCAACATCCGCGGCGCCCAGTTGCGGGTTCGCAAGAATCTCCGATGCGGACGCGCACACGTGCGGCACCGCGCTGAAATCGTCCCAGGCGAACCGGAAATTTCTGGTCGGAAGATTGTGGGCTGCGGCAAATTGATTCCGGGACGCCGCGATCGCATTCACCCACTCCCCAAACGGAAGTAGTTTCTCTCGATAGACCAGATAGCTCATATCGACTGTCCGGTCGGGCAGGTGGTCTTTCACGTCGTCCAATTCGTGCAGGAAATGGCGGCCATTCGCATCTTCGACACGCGGAAACCAGATCTGATCCCATGTTGCTACAGAATTCTTGAGCACCGCGTTCCGCTGCTCCCAGATGGAGATGGCCGTGTTCAAGGCACTATCGACTTGGCTGATCGCTCGTTCCGGATCTTTCTCCCTGATTTGGGAAGCGGAGGTCAGGTCTGCATCCATGCGCTGAATCCCCACAATCATTCTGAGGTTCTGACGACAAAGATCGGCAATCGTCAGATAGACCTGAAGGTTATATCTGTTGAATTGCGCCCTTGGAAGATTCTCATGCAGCAGGCCGAGCAAACGGTCGTTTTGCTGTTCCGCCTGCACCGCCAGGGCAACTCTTCCGGCATTCTGCTTCGACCATGTCGACGAATATTCCAGGTTCGTATCGGGAACTGGCGGCAATGGAAACGTCTGATCGTGGGCCGGATGCGGCGGTGTGAAGATTGCATACGACGATCCCCAGATGGGCTTGCGCGCCTTCGATTCCATCGAGTCCCAGCTATCTGTCCAGGATTGTGCCTGCTCGCTCAACAGCTGATAGATGCGATTCATATCGACAACTTTTGGCCCATAGAACAAGGAATAAAAGCTACTGGACAGCTCCGCCGCGCTGGGCGATCCAGGATGCCAGCCGGCAGCTCCGCCGGCAACATAGCCCAGCCAGAACGTCTCCGGATTCACTCCTTCGTCGGCCCATCCCGCATTGAATTCGCCGATGATGCCGGTATTTGTCCGAGCGGAATCGAATGCAATTTTCTTCATGATATCGGCCACTCTCGGACTGCCTGGATTGTCCGCAAACTCATCGGTCGAGGGGCCGTGCAACCGCTTACTCCAGGGAAGGATGAAGTAGTCCGGAAACAGCTTTTCTTCGCCCTCGCTGGAGGTATAAATCATCTGCTGGATACCATGCTGATGAAAGGCTTGGTCGAAGGCCGGTCCATAGGTCTCACCGTTGATCAGATACGTGGGGAGCGATGGAATATCGCTGGGTTTCAGCGGATACTCGCCCCAGAAGATCACGGTACGTCCGTGGTCGTGCAGGTAGCCGCCGGTCTTGTCGACAAAATGAGCGAAGACTTGTCCGACGGAACCCAACTGCTTCGCCATGTCCGCCTCATTGCATTGTGAATTATGGGCAAGACCCAGATAGTAAGGTTCGTCGGTAGACAAATAGAAAAACTTCACGCCCTTATTTGCATCCAGCAAATCCTGATACATGCCTTCGAGCAGCTTGTAGGAGGCCGGATTGGTCGCGCAGATCTCATAGTTGCTGTTCGGGAATTCCCGCAGCTTCTGGTATTCCGGGTGCTTCAGGATGAATGCGATGTGCGCGGGGCCGTCCAGATACGGAATCAGCTGAATGTGATACCGCAGACCGTAGTCGGTCAATTCCTGCAATTCCGCGGGGGTAAGAGCGTACGGTTCCACGACGGCCGGAGCGCTCTTGTATTGAAAATGCCCGTTCAGTTTGATCACGAAGCCATTCATTTTGTAGAAGGCCGCTTGCCTCAAATCGCGCTTCAGATCCTCGACTCTTTCCAGATGATGATTGTCATCCCAGTACGCGTGGCGGATTTGCAGGTCCGGCCAGTCTACAATTGTGCCTTCCGGCAGCCACAGCGTTCCCAAGTCCGGACGCAATAATTGAACCAGCGTCTCGACGCCATAAAAGAGGCCCGTGGGAGCATTCGCGGCGATCGCAATCGCGCCGCTGTGCAGGGTGATGCGATAGGCCTGATCTTCCAGCGATGCCTTATTGGAATCGAGCGCTCCGCCGATCGCCACGCTTCCAGGCTGGATGCGCAGGGAGACTGTGCCGCCCGCGCCCGCAGAGGTCCCAAGTCGCACGTTGAATCTGTCGGCAAGATCTTCGCGCAGCACATCGACCGCAACATCGTTGCTGGCGACACTCTTATCCACCTTGAGCTGCCAGTTGGATCCAAAGGAAAAATCGTGCGCGCCCAACGAGACGGATTGCGGCTCTGGAATCACCGTGTAGCCGCGAGCGAAGAGTGGAGATACAGTCTGAGCCTGTCCAAGAGAACAAAACAGGCCCAAGATCATTGCTATAAACGGCAGTCTCATCAAGATTTCCTTCCCCATGGTCTTTTCCGGTTCGATTTTTCTTATTGAGAACAGCTACCGGGCAGTTACGTCGAGCTGCAGCGGGAGCGTCTGCGGTGGGTTACACGCTCGATCGTCACAGGCCTGGTAGCGCAACTGGCCATGCAATGTATGGTGGCCGGCCTGAGCATGGACACGGACGAGCACGGCAAACTGGCCCGTATATACGCTCAGCGCATCTTTGGGGGAAAATGCAAAATGGTAGTCCACACCCTGGGGATAGTCGACCTGAGCAATCTGGACTCCGGGCGTTTTGTCGAGCGTAAGCGTGGTGGGAATCAGAAAAGGCGAATGAGGTGTATGGGAATTGATATGCAACCCATTCTGAATCGTGAAACGCAGCTCGATGTCTTTCGGTTTACTCGCCTTGCCGCACGCCTGGACAGCAAGCTGCGGCGAGGAAACCATCTGAACCCACTGCCTGGACCGGGCCTGGCCAAAACCGATTCCGCGGGGGCTCGGCTGCCACGCCGATTGCGCCATCATGGCGGCGGCACACGCGATTCCTATGGCAAATATCCACGCAACCACTGACTTCCTTGCCGGCACGCTCAGGCCCCCTTGGCGAGGATCTTCTGGATATTGGCTTCCATTTCGCTTTCGGAAATCAATCCGCCAGCCTCGACGATCACCTTGCCATCGCGTCCGATGTAATAGGAAGTCGGCAAATAATCGATGCCTCCGTAGGCCTTGTTCATCTGGTCGTCGTACATCAATACCGGGTAATCCACGCCCATTTTCGCCATAAAGTTGCTGACGGCCCTGGTGGAACCGTCATCCTCAGAAATCCCCAACACGGTAAATCCCTGGGAGGCATATTTCTTCTGCATATCGATCAGCCACGGCATTTCCAATTTGCAGGGACCGCACCATGTGGCCCAGAAGTTTAGAAGCACAGCCTTCCCCTTGTAGTCCGAAAGCGAGACTGTCTTGCCATCGACGCTCTTCAAAGTAAACGAGGGAGCGGGTTTTTCGCGGAAATCGGGCAATCCCTGGGCGGCAGGAGAGTCTTCATCGACGGCGGGGGCACTGCCCTGGTCGCCAGAATCCGCAGAGGCGGCGTCGAGAAACTTGCGCAGCTGCGGCGAAACGGGCGGCGTGTTGAGGGCCTTCCGCATCCGGTAGGCCATCACTCCCGACCAGATCATTGCCGTCATGCCTGCGACCAGAATCACCACTACAATTGCGCTGCGCTTCATTCCTACTCCTCGATCCACGAAGAAGAATCCACGGGGATGCAACCTTTTATTGTAGCGGCGGGGAGCCATGTACTTCCATAGCGAGACATGAGAAAGGCGCAGGATCATCCGCGCCTTTCTCACTCACGTGAGTTCCTCATTTGTACTGGCTGCTGCGTTATCTGCTGCGGTTACAGCACATTCAATTGCACGGTGACAGACTGGCTGGCATTCCCAGAACCAGCCGCCATGATGGTGACGGTGTACTGGCCGATTCGAGGGGAATTGAAGTCGATCGCCTTATTGGAACAACCGGTCAGCCCCAGCAGGCCCGCACCGAAGAGCAAGAGCACCGCCAGCCGGAGCCATCGGAAGGAACAGGTGCGAGTCTTACGCTGCTCGGATAGCTTGCGTGTGCGCCACGGGTCGGGCAAGTTATCCGGCAACCAGAAGATCATTGCGGGTAGAACGGGCAGACTGCCCAGAGGAGTCAACGGTCGTACCTCGGCCATGCTCTTATCGCGGGAAAGAAGGCCTATAGGACCAATCTCCATTGTCAGACTCACCTGGACGGAACTGCCTGAACCGTCAAATGTGACCGTGGAAGGCTGAAAGACGCAGGTAGACTGTACGGGCATCCCACTGCAACCTAGGGTCACGGTACCCGTGTAGCCAAAGGCCGGCGTGAGCGTCAGGTTCATGCTCCCCACGAGTCCCGGCTGAACTGACAGACTAGAACTGCTGGAAGTCATGCTGAACCCCGGCGTGCCCACCACGATGGTCCCGGCCAATTGTGCCTGCGATCCGGTAAAGTTCGTATCTCCGGCATATGTAGCTGTGATGGTATTGGAACCGGCGGGCAGCGTGGTGACCGCAAGGGTTGCCACGCCCTGCGCGTTCAGCGACGCCGTGCCGAGCGAGGTTGATCCGCTCATGAAGGTGACCGTTCCAGTCGGGATCCCGGCGGTCGAAGTGGCCGTGGCCGTCAAGGTCACCGAACTTCCGATGGCTGCCTGGGAGGTGGAAGCCGTCAATGCCAGCTGCGAGGCGGCTTGCAGGACCGTGATGGTTGCTGTCGCCGAGGATGCGGCATAGGTCCCATTGACAGCCGCGTCGACTTCCACCACCACGGTCCCAGCCCCGGTAATTGTGAGCACATTGCCGCTGACCGTCGCCGGTCCAGAGTCCACCTGAAAGCTGACCGTTTGGCCGGTCGTCGTGCCCGATGAGGTTGTCGTCGCCTTCAACGTAAGGGGAGCGACACCATAGGTTACGCTTGCGGGCAGTGGCGGGTTGAAGCTCACTACCGACGGCAGCAACGTGATGTCGAAGGGATTGCTGGTCGCCGTCAGGGTCTGGACCGGCGTGAGACCGGAAGGCGTCACTGTCAGCGCGGTTGCCAAGGTATCACCAGTGCCCGGAGTGCTGATCATCAGGTCGCCAAAGGTTGCCACGCCGCCGGCCGTCGTTTGCGTCAGCGTTCCACCCAGTGGACCCGAGCCATTCAGGGTGAGTGTAATGGGAATGCCGTTCACCGCATCCGTATTGTTCGGTCCAGGGAGATTGCTGTTGGTTTCCAGCACTTCAACCGTCACGGCTGGACTGATGTCGGCGTTGAAGAAGGTATCTGTCGGCTGCTGAACCAACTGCACCGAAGTGTAGTTGGTCTGGGCCGCGCCCAGGTCCAGCTTGCCGCCAGTCAGTCGCGCAAACCCGCGCTCGTCAGTAGTCACTCCTAGAGTCAACTGGGTCGGATCTCCCATCTGAATTGCCCTGCTACCGGGCAACGGCAGCATCGTCTGCACCGTCGCATTCAATCCGTTGTAGGCCAGCGCGCCGAGATCGGGATTGCCGCCAGTGAGGATTGGCCCATTCTGCGTGCAGTTATTGCAGTCATCCTCTGTGTTGCTTTGCAGATTTGTATTGGCGGCCACAATGCTGTTGCTCACTGCCAGGGAGCCGCCGCTGTTGTCCATTCCAGCTCCGACACCGCCGTTCAGTGAATCGTTGCCCGTGATCGTACTGTCCAGAACGATCGCGGCGGCGGTATTTTCAACGCCGCCGCCATTGCCGTTATAGGCTCGATTGCCAAAGAAGGTGCCGTTCGCCATCGCCAGCGTGGCTCGATTGTCGATACCGCCGCCATCGGTGGCATCGTTGTTGGTAAAGGTGCTGCTCTGCACCGCCAATGTTCCATTGTTGAAAATGCCGCCGCCTTCGACTCCCGTGTTGTAGGAGAAGGCGCTGCTCTCAACTGTTGTCAAGCCGCTGTTGGAAAGACCCCCGGCAAAGCCGGTAGTATTGCCATTTGCGATGGTCAAGCCGGTCAGATTGACAAGCGTGCTTCCGTTAGGAATATCGAGCACCGCATAATTTCCCGCGCCCGAAACGGTCACCAGTTTCGCGCCCGGTCCCGCGAGGTTGGTATTCCCGGTGATTGACGGTAATGCAGATGCGAGCGTGATCGTTCCCGTCACTCCAGACTGGAATACGATGTCCGCCGCACCAGCGCTGTTCGCGTCGAGGATAGTCTGGCGCAGGGAACCGGCGCCGCTGTCATTCAGATTTGTGACCGTGAGGTAGTTTGTCTGGACCGCGCCCAAATCGCTGGCAACGCCGCTTCCGGTCGGCCGCGCAAAGCCTCGCTCGTCTGTGACCAGCGTGCTCCCTAAGCCGGCGCCAATCGCTGGACTGCCCGGCAACGGCATCATCGTCTTATAAAAACCGCCGTTGTATTGCAGCGGACCCAGATCGGGCGTCCCGCCGATCAGATTGGGCCCGCTCTGGGTACAGTTCGTGGAGCCGTCGGCCAGGATGCTGTTGCTCAGCGTCGCGGTGCCGCCGCTGTAGTTGGAAACATCGCCGTTGGGGCCTGAGTTGCCGGACAAGGTGCTGTTCATCACCGCCAGCGTGGCCCCCACATTCGTAAAAATGCCGCCGCCATCGCTGCCCGTATTGCCTGAAAAAGTGCTGTTGGAGACTGTTGCGGAGCCTTCGTTTTCAATACCGCCGCCGTAGCCGCCCATGTTCCCGAAAAAGGTACTCGCGCTCACGGTCATCGTGCCGTAGTTGGCGATTGCACCACCGCCGTTCAAAATCGAGGTATTGCTGATAAATGTGGTATCGATCAAACTCAGAGTACTGCCGAAGTTGTTCATGATCGCCCCGCCGTAGCCCCCGGCGTTCGCATTGAAAATGCAGTTCTCCACAGTCAAAGTACCCGTGTTGTTGTAAATACCTCCGCCAAAGCCGCTGGGGCCGGCGTTTCCATTGGCGATGTTCAGCCCGGACAGAACGACAATTCCCGAGTTGATGGTGAATACATTGCTGGCGCTGTTGCCGGAGATGGTTACGAAGGCTGCTCCGGGCCCCGTGATCGTCACGCTGGCACTGATCGTGAGCGGGCCGTTCGTCAGCGGAATCGTTCCCGTCACTCCTGCCGCAAAATCGATGGTGTCTCCGTTGGCGGCATGATTGACGGCATAGCGCAGCGAGCCGGTGTCCGCGGGATTGTCCGAGGTATCGGTGACCGTATAGGTGGCCGCGCAGGCCGTCCGCGAACACAACGCAAGGATGGCGAACACCGCAATCAGCGAAAGCATCCACGGCCCAATGCGGAAGACGCGCGATGAATGGTCCTTTCGCGGAACCGATGCAGCCGCGATTCCGGAAGGTGTAGGGGCAGCAAAGCCAAAAGATCTCGAGACATGCATCCGAGCCAACTCCAATGGGGGGTTGAGGTGAGTGGCATGATTTCCATGGCTGGATGGGTACGGCAAAGACCGCCGGCCAAGGGCAGAAAAATGAGCAATTTTTTCGGCCCTCAAGCGCGGCACAGCATAAATATCTGGAATTGGCAGCGAGCAGGAGGGTCCACCAAAAAGTTACAGTTGCGCTACGAAGGTGTCTAGATATTTCTGCGGGTATCCGAACGACAACGCTACTGAAAGTACCAATATTGGAAGACTTCCGTAATGGGAAACTTTCGCCGATCCGTGCCGCAGTGGCCGGCAGATTGCTGATCGCGGCTACGGAATAGCTTCGATGGGCCGGATGCAGTATCGTCTATTTCAGTTCCCCGCTCTGTCCTCTGATGAAACCAATGGAAAAACTCGACAAAGTTCCCCGGATGAACAGCCCGGAAGCCTCCGTGGATCCGGCGCAGTTAGTGCGGATCGAGGCGCAGGCATTGCTGGCACTGGCGGAACGTTTGGATGGGACCAAGAATTGCGTCAGCAAGATGGCACAGGACTTTGCACGCGCGGTCGATCTGATCGTCGCCTGCGGCGCCGCGGGTGGACGCGTGGTGGTGACCGGGATGGGAAAGAGCGGCATTATCGCGCAGAAAATTGCCGCTACGCTCAGCTCGACCGGCTCACCCGCATTGTTTTTGCATCCTGCCGAAGCACATCATGGGGACCTGGGCATGCTGGCGAAAGGCGATGTGGTCATTGCGCTGTCTGCCAGCGGAGAGACGGAAGAGATTCTTCGCCTGCTGGAGATGCTGAAGCGAATCGGCGATGCGTTGATCACCTTCTGCTGCGAGATGCATTCGACGCTGGCTATGGCCAGCGATGTCGCGCTGGACTGTTCGGTGGAGCAGGAAGCATGCACGCTCGGTCTGGCGCCGACGGCCTCGACCACAGCCATGCTGGCCCTGGGCGACGCGCTGGCAATTGCAATTTCCGCCCGCAAGGGCTTTCGCGCGGAAGATTTCGCCAACCTGCATCCCGGCGGCAAACTGGGCAAGCGCCTGATGCGGGTGGAGCAGTTGATGCATTCCGGCGAGGCCGTGCCGCGTGTTGCCGCTGAGACCGAGATGAAGGATGTGATCTATGAAATGTCGCGCAAAGGGCTGGGCATGACGACCGTGGTGGAAGGCGAAAAACTGGTCGGCCTGCTAAGCGACGGCGATTTGCGCCGGCTGCTGGAGCGGGAGGGCGCCAGCACGTTGGCGAAAACTGCCGGAGAAACCATGCATCGCAGCCCGCATACGATTTCCGCCGGTGAACTTGCCGCTGAGGCGCTGCGCCGCATGGAAGAGCGCAAGATTACCTCGCTGGTCGTCGTCGATGCCGAGAATCGCGTGGAAGGCGTGATCCACCTGCACGATTTATGGGGAACGGAACTGTTCTAGGCTCGGACGATGGCGCGCCGTTGTGGCACACTTGCGGCCCGAGTTTGCTACGGAGCGCCCTGCTCCGCGGCCTCTACGCTTGGGAACATGCTTAGCACCGTATCGACCCTGGTCATGCGGATGAGACTGAGAACACGCTCGGTGACACCCGTGAGGGCCAGTTTGCGGCCATTCTTTTCCGCGGAAACATAGAACATCAGGACGGCGCCAAGACCGGCGGAATTGATATACGGGACCTGCGACAAATCCAGGATGGTCAGGGGCGCGGTCTGCGCGTGCAAGGCCTCTTGCAGGGAAAACAGGGTGCGCAGGGTGAGCGGGCCGCTCAAACGCAGCACGATGGCATCCGCGCGAGAGCCAGGGGATGTTTCAATGGTAAGCGGTTCATCTCTCATCCCCATAACATTAGACCCGCGCAGAAAGACTTTGATTACAAACCGGTTAAAAGCGTGCGTATCCATGTAAATCGGAACTGTCGATTACCTCTTCTCGCGAGGTTTGGCGTAATCAACGCGGTTCGAAAAGCGTCCAATCGGGAGAGCCCTGCGAAGAGACCCACACAGAAACAAGTAGAATGAACAGATTGAGCTATTGAAATCGATAAGGACATCTATCCAACCCATGCATCGCTGGTCGCAGCTTTTTCTTCCTACTCTTCGTGAAGCCCCGGCAGACGCCGAAGTTGCCAGTCACAAGTTTCTGGTTCGCGCGGGATACATTCGCCAGCTTGGCGCCGGCATCTACTCCTACCTTTTTCTGGGTCAGCGCTCGATCAATAAGATCGTCGCCATTGTCCGCGAGGAGATGGACTCGATTGGCCAGGAATTTCTGCTGCCCACCCTGCATCCGCGTGAATTGTGGGAACAGAGCGGGCGCTGGAACAGCATGGGCGACAACATGTTCCGGCTGAAGGACCGCAAGGGCGCCGACCTGTGCCTGGGCATGACGCATGAAGAGGTAATGACGGAAATTGCACGCAAGGAATTGCGCAGCTACAAGCAGTTGCCGCAAATCTGGTATCAGATTCAGACCAAGTTCCGCGATGAACCAAGGCCGAAGTCGGGGCTGCTGCGGGTGCGCCAGTTCCTGATGAAAGACGCATATTCGTTCGATATCGACGCTGCGGGGCTTGATGTCAGCTATCAGAAACATGATTCCGTTTACCGTCGGATTTTCTCCCGCTGTGGGCTGAAATTTGTCGCAGTGGAAGCGGACTCAGGCGCGATGGGCGGCTCCCAGTCGCAGGAATTTATGGTGTACACAGAAGCCGGCGAAGACCTGATCGCAAGCTGTGCGCAGTGCGGATACGCGGCCAATGTCGAGAAAGCGACATCGCAGTTGGCACCTGCGGAAGACCTGACCCCTACCGGCGATGGCACGCCGGAACTCGTCCACACGCCGGGTATGGGTTCGATTGCCGACGTGACTGCATTCATGAAGGTCAGCGCCAGCCAGGATATTAAATGCGTGGCCTACATGGCGGAAAAGCGCGACGCTGCCGACCAGCCCGTGTGGCTGGCAGTGGCCGTCTTTTTACGTGGCGATCATAACGTGAACGAGACCAAGCTGATGGGACTTCTGCGCGCCGGGCAGTTGCGGCCGATGCTGCCGGAAGAGCTCGCCATCTACTTCAAGGCACCGGGAGGCTTTTTGGGCCCAGTCGGCTTGACGCAGATTGTGGAACCGAATCTGCTGCCCGAGCTACAACGCATTACCTTCCAGCCAAACAGAACACAGCAATTCTGGGCCGCGGCCAACCGGCTGAAGATGGTCGTGGTTCTCGACGAGGCGCTGGGAGAGCGCAGTAACATGATCTGCGGCGCCAATCGGCTGGATTATCATTTCCGCAACGTGACCCCGAAGCGGGATTTCACCTGGACGGTCTCGGCCAGCGTCCGGACGGTGAACGAAGGCGAGGGCTGTCCCGTGTGCAATGCGCCGCTGCGCGTGGCCAAAGCCGTGGAAGTGGGACATATCTTCAAGCTTGGGTATCGCTATTCAGAGAGCATGGGGGCCCGTGTGCTCGATCCCAATGGGAAGGAAATCACTCCCATCATGGGCAGCTACGGGATCGGCATCGAACGCATCCTGACCGCCTGCGTCGAACAGAGTTTCGACGACAATGGCTTTTCGCTGCCGCCTTCGATCGCGCCGTTTGACGTAGTGGTGACGATCACCAATGTCAGCGACGCAGCCTTGAAAACAAGCGGAGAAAAACTGGCGGAAGAGCTGAGTTCTGCCGGTCTCGATGTTTTGCTGGATGACCGGGAGGAGCGGGCCGGCGTCAAATTCAAAGATGCGGATTTGGTCGGGATTCCATTCCGGGTGAATGTAGGGAAAAAAGCTGCGGACGGCATCGTGGAGCTGGTCACGCGGGCCACCAAGAGCAGCGAGGACATCGCGCTTCAGACAGCCGCAAAACAGATTCACGAGCGTGTACGGGCAAGCACGCCGGTCGCGGCGCCGTAGTCGATCAAAACCGAACGACAGCAAGGGAGACCCACCGCCTTTGCAGGCAGTCCTGCAGCAACAGGCTGGCTCAGCAGGGACACGCGAGAGGAACCATGGCAGGAAACGAGAGATCTCCGCGGACGACATCGCGGCCAAATCCAGCAAGCGGCGCCGGCAGGGCGAGAGTCGGAAGCGGCGGCGGCAGCCGGACACGCAGCCGCTCCGGTCGCAGTGGCGGAGGGGGTGGAAAGTGGATCCCCGACTGGCGGGTCAAGGTACTGCTGGGAATTGCCGCGTGCATTCTGCTTGTCTGCGCCATCGGCGGCATTATTTTCGCCTACTACTATCACGCGTACGAGCATGTGGTGGACCAGCGCCTGCGCCAGCCGCTATTTGCCAATACGGCGAAGATCTACGCTGCGCCGGCCGAAGTTCGGCCAGACCAGAAATATAGCGTCCAACAGATCGCGGAAGATCTGACACACGCAGGCTACACCCCGGTGGGCGTCGCCCATCCATCCCAGCTGGGAACATTCGCCCTTAGTGAAGACAGCATTCACATTCAACCCGGGCCGCAGTCCTACCATGCTCCGGACGGCGCCACGGTGTACACATCGAAAGGCGTTGTCCAAGCGATCAAGGCGGACGATGGCGAACAGCTGAGCGCCTACGAGCTGGAACCGCAACTGATTACCGGACTCTCCGACAAGGACCGCGGCAAGCGACGCCTGGTGACGTATGACGAACTGCCGAAATATCTTGTCCCCGCGGTCACCTCAATTGAAGACCGGCGTTTTTTTGAGCATGGCGCGGTGGATTATGTTCGCGTTTTCGGCGCGGCGTTCGCCGACCTGCGTTCGCGGCGATATAGCGAGGGCAGTTCCACGCTGACCATGCAGGTGGCGCGGCTCTTCTTCCTGTCTCCGGAAAAGCGTTTCAAGCGAAAGATCATTCAAACGGCAATCGCATTTCAGCTGGAGAACCATTACACGAAGAAGCAAATTTTCACCATCTATGCGAATGAAATTCCGCTGGGGCAACGAGGGAGCTTTGCCATCGATGGGTTCGGAGAGGCAGCGCAGGCTTATTTTGGTAAAAACATCCGCGACCTGACGCTGCCGGAGTGCGCGCTTCTGGCAGGCATGATCCAGGGTCCAAGTCGTCTGTCGCCGTATCGGTATCCAAAACGCGCCATTGCGCGACGCAACGTCGTACTCGATGCCATGCTGGAAACCCATTCCATTACACGCGAGGAGGCACAAGAGGCGAAGGACACGCCGCTCAATTTGACGCCATTCAGCGTGGATGAACGAGAGGCGCCGTATTTTGTCGATCTGGTGCACAAAAAACTGACCGAGCGCTACGGCGACCGCGACATCAATGGGGAGGGCCTGCATATCTACACCTCCCTCGATCCAGACCTGCAGAGCATTGCCACAGTGGCGGTCGAGAACGGCATGAAACATGTGGATGAGCTGGTCCGCAGAAGGTATGAACGCCGCACTCGCAAGGGCATAGTAATGACGAACCAGCACATCACCTATCCGCAGGTAGCGTTGGTCGCGTTGAATCCGCATACCGGCCAGGTACTGGCGCTGGTGGGTGGGCGCAATTACGGCACCAGCCAATTGAATCATGCAATCAGTCAGCGGCCGACTGGGTCCGTGTTCAAGCCATTTGTCTACGCCACAGCGTTCAACAGCAGCCTGACGGGAGTTCCCTTGCCCGGTCAGCAGGGCGTATTTACGGCAGTGACCATGCTGAACGACCAGGACACCACCTTCGATTTTGACAACGGCAACATGCAGTATTCGCCGCACAACTTTAAAGAAGAGCAGATGGGCATGATCACGGCGCGAACAGCGCTAATGTTGTCGCAAAACATCGCCACTGTCGAGCTGGGACAGATGGTCGGCTTCGACAATGTGGCGGCGCTGGCCCATCAGGCTGGCATCACGTCCGCTCAGGCAACGCCCTCGGTGGCGATTGGAGCCTATGATGCTTCGCCGCTGGAAATAGCTGGCGCGTATACCATCTTCGCCAATAACGGCGTGAAGATTGACCCGAACATGATCTCCTCTGTTCGCACGGCGGACGGAGACGTGATCGACGATTTTGCGCCAATCTCAAAGCCGGTGCTCGACCCGCGAGTAGCCTACCTGACCCTGAGCCTGATGCGCGATGTCATCAACCACGGCACGGCAGCAGGGGTGCGTGCCTTGGGATTCAATGCTCCCGCAGCCGGAAAAACCGGGACCTCGCACGACGCCTGGTTTGCCGGTTTCACCAGCAACCTGCTATGTGTGGTCTGGATTGGAAACGACGACTATACCGACGTAAAGCTGGAAGGAGCCCTGGCAGCAGCGCCGATCTGGGCGGAGTTTATGAAGAACGCCGTGAAGCTGCCGCAGTATTCCGACACGCAATTCTTCGATCCTCCAACCGGCGTCACGGAAGTCACGCTCGACAAAGCGACGAACCTGATTGCCGATGCATCCTGCCCCGACGACTATACCGCTGCATTCCTCGACGGCACGCAACCCACCGGGACCTGCGATCATCCCAACGGCGACCAGCGAAACATCTTTCAAAAAATGTTTGGATTGGGAGAAAAAGGAACCACTCCGCCTATCATCCCGCCTGCTCCCGCGAACGTGGTGCAGCCGAAACCACCCTCGGGAACAAACGCCGCCGAGGGGAATGGGGCACAAAACCAGAATCAGGTCGAACCAAAGAAGAAGAAAAAGGGATTCTTCGGCAAGATATTCGGCGTGTTCAAAGATGACGATAAGAAGCAGAACGACCAGCAGAACCAGAATCAGCAACCGCAGTAAACATTTCTTATCCAATGAAGTACCCGCAGCGAAACGCGTGCGCGGGGCGTACGGGGCTAAGGCCGGGCTGCGAGCGTACACGCCTTCCAGCTTGCCAGGTCACCATTCCCCATGGCGCCGCTGCATGGGCCGGAGAGCGAATGGTTGAGCTGACACAATTGGGAACCGTGAAGGACCCAGTCTGCGGGATGCAGGTCTCTCCCGGCGCGTCGACGGCGTCTGTTGCACACGAAGGCAAGACATACCATTTCTGCGGTCACTCGTGCGCTGAAAAATTTCGTTTGAATCCGGCGCTATATACGCCAACTGAAATCGATCCTGTATGCAGCATGAAGGTCGCACCGGCTCGGGCCGCGGCACAACTGGAACACAATGGGAAAGCCTATTTCTTCTGCGGGAAGTCGTGCGCGGCCAAGTTCACCGCCAATCCAGAGCAGTATCTGAAGCCTGCGCTGGCGACGGACCCGGTCTGTCACATGCAGGTGGACCCGGCGAAAGCCAAAGCCAGCACAACCTACAAGGGAACGACCTATTCGTTTTGCTGCCAGGGTTGCCATGACAAATTCGTTCAGACTCCTGAGAAATACTTGCAGCCACCCGTTTCCACTCTGGTGACGCTGACCGCCGCGCCGGTACCTGCAGCGGCCACAGCCAAGACAGCCGCAAAAACTGAAGAAAGCCAAGCTAGCGAATACATCTGTCCGATGGACCCGGAGGTGCACGAGAACAAGCCCGGCGCTTGCCCGATTTGCGGCATGGCGCTGGAGCCGGCACAGATTGCGCTGAGCAACACGCGCACTGAGTACATCTGTCCGATGCATCCGGAGATTGTGCGGACGGAGCCAGGTAGTTGTCCTATCTGCGGGATGGCCCTGGACCCGCGCACGATCACGGTAGAGGAAGAGAATCCGGAACTCGACGATATGCGCCGGCGGTTTTGGATGGGGACGGCGTTGACGATTCCGCTGCTGGCGATCATGGTGGATGGCTTTCTCGCAGCGCATCCGATTGCCAGCTTGCTGGGCAAACCTGCGCTGGGGTGGGTAGAGTTTGCACTGGCCACTCCTGTCGTGCTGTGGTGCGGCTGGCCATTTCTGGTGCGCGCATGGAATTCCCTTCGCACCTGGCACCTGAACATGTTTACGCTGATCGGCCTGGGCGTCGGCGTCAGTTATTTGTACAGCCTGGGCGCGCTCGTCGCTTCCCTGCTCTGGGCGAACCATGTCCCGGCCACGCTGAAGGCTCCGGATGGCAGCGTGAATCTGTACTTTGAACCGGCGGCTGTCATCACCACGCTGGTACTGCTGGGGCAAGTGCTGGAATTAAAAGCGCGCAGCCGGACATCGAGCGCGCTGAAGGCGCTGCTGGGGCTGGCGCCGAAGATGGCTCGCGTGGTGCTGCCCGATGGCCGCGAAGAGGATCGTCCGCTCGATGCAGTCGTTGTCGGGGATACGCTGCGCGTCCGGCCAGGGGAAAAGGTTCCGGTCGATGGCGTGGTGCTTGACGGCGTCAGCAGTGTTGATGAATCGATGGTGACGGGCGAGCCCTTGCCGGTGGAGAAGACCGCGGGTAGCCAGGTCACCGGCGGCACCGTCAATGCGACAGGCAGCTTCCGGATGCGCGCCGAACGTGTGGGCAGTGAAACCCTGCTGAGCCAGATTGTGCAGATGGTGAGCGCAGCGCAGCGGACTCGCGCGCCCATTCAGCGGCTGGCCGACCGGGCAGCGGGATGGTTTGTGCCCGCGGTGGTCGCGATTGCCGTACTAACCGCGATCATCTGGGCGTTGTGGGGGCCGGAGCCTCGCCTGGCGCATGCGCTGGTGAATGGCGTCGCCGTGCTGATTATCGCTTGCCCGTGCGCTCTTGGACTGGCCACGCCGATGTCGATCATGGTGGGAACCGGGCGTGGAGCGCAGTCGGGCGTGCTGGTGCGCAATGCGGAGGCGCTGGAAACGTTGGCTGAGGTGTCGATTCTGGTAGTGGATAAAACGGGAACGCTGACCGAAGGCAAACCGCAATTGACCCAGGTTGAGACGCTTGGAACTGTTTCCGGAGATGAAGTTCTTCGACTGGTGGCGAGTCTGGAACAGGCCAGCGAACATCCGCTGGCGGGGGCGATTCTTCGGGCAGCAAAAGAGCAAAATCTGTGGCTGGCAGCAGCGACTGCGTTTCAGTCGACCACGGGAAAAGGCGCACGCGCGGAAATTGATGGCCACGCGGTTGTGATTGGCAATGCGGCACAGATGGAAGCAGCGAATATCCCGTTCGGCGATGCGGCCGCGCGTGCCGAAGCAATGCAGCGTGAGGGTGTTACGGTGCTGTTCGCCGCGGTCGATGGCGCGCTGGCTGCCCTGCTGGGCGTGTCGGATCCGATCAAGGCGTCGGCACGAAAGGCCATGCAGCAATTGCACCGGGATGGCCTGCGCGTGGTGATGCTGACCGGCGATACCCGCAGCACAGCGGAGGCCGTTGCCAGGCAACTTGGCATCGATCAGGTGGAGGCGGGCGTACTGCCGCAGCAGAAGGCGCAGGTCATTCAGCGGCTCCAAAGCGAGGGTAAAGTGGCCATGGCTGGGGACGGCGTGAACGATGCGCCAGCGCTGGCGCAGGCAGAGGTCGGAATCGCCATGGGCACTGGCACCGATGTTGCGATTGAAAGTGCTGGGATCGTTCTGGTGAAGGGCGACCTGCAGGGCATTGTTCGGGCCCGGGAACTGAGCCGGGCAACGATGCGCAATATTCGCCAAAACCTGTGGTTTGCCTTCCTCTACAACTCGTTGGGCGTGCCGATTGCCGCCGGAATTTTGTATCCATTCTTTGGGTTGCTGCTGAGCCCGATGATCGCCAGCGCGGCAATGACGATGAGTTCCGTGTCGGTGATTTCGAATGCGCTGCGTTTGCGCACTGTCAAGCTCGGCTGAGCGAGCGGTTCTCCGCCAACCGCCGTGGTTGGTAGAATCAAGCTATACCGATGAAATGTCCCTATTGCGGGTTTACGCAAGACCGAGTTGTCGATTCGCGCGAAAGCAAGGAAGCCGATTCCATTCGGCGGCGGCGCGAATGCGCGCGTTGCGAGAAGCGCTTCACCACCTATGAACGTCTGGATGAAATCCCCTACATGGTCGTCAAGAAGGATGGCCGCCGCGAAAAATTCGAGCGCCAGAAAGTTTTGAGTGGGCTGTTGCGCGCCTGCGAGAAGCGTCCTGTGCCCGCGGGGCAATTAGAATCGATCGTGAACGAGGTGGAAAGCTTCGTGATGGATTCCGCCGAACGCGAGCGTAGCACGGCCGAAGTGGGTGAGCTGATTATGCGTCAGCTGAAGGCGCTAGACACCGTCGCCTACATTCGCTACGCCTCCGTGCATCGCGACTTTAAAGATGTCAATGAATTCAAGTCCGAGTTGGAATCGCTCTGAGCCGACCTGCAGCGGTACACATTGTATCTACGCAAAATATTTTGGGAGAAAGACCGCATGAACGCACAGTCGACCGCACCGGAACATAGGATCACACTGATTCCAGGCGACGGAATTGGACCGGAAATTACGCGCGTGGTGGTGAGGATTCTGGAAGCTACCGGCGTGAAATTTCGCTGGGAAGAGTGCCTTGCCGGAGCGGAGGCGTTCGAGAGGTACCAGGAATACATTCCACAGGATCTTTACCTCTCGATCGACCGCAACCGTGTCGCATTGAAAGGCCCCGTGACCACGCCGATTGGCGGCGGCTTTGCGTCGATCAACGTGATTCTGCGGAAGCACTTTGAGCTTTATGCCAATTTCCGTCCCATCCAGAATCTTCCCGGTCTGCCCACGCATTATCCCGGCGTTGACCTGATCATCCTGCGAGAAAACACCGAAGGCGGGTATGCCGGCATCGAATATGAGGTGGTACCGGGTGTGGTGGAATCGATCAAGATCATCACAGAAAAGGCATCCACACGAATTTCGGAATTTGCTTTCGCGTACGTGCGCAAGCAAGGACGCAAGAAGATCCATGCCATCCATAAGGCCAACATTATGAAGATGTCCGATGGCCTGTTTCTGCGTTGCGCGCGTGCCGTCGCCAAGAGATACCCGGACGTTACCTACGGAGAGCACCTGGTCGATAACACCTGTATGCAACTGGTGACCAATCCCTATCAGTACGACATGTTGCTGCTGGAAAATCTTTACGGAGATATCATCAGCGACTTATGCGCAGCCTTTGTGGGCGGCCTGGGATTGGTTCCAGGCGCCAACCTCGGCACGGACTGTGCCATCTTCGAGGCCGTGCATGGCTCGGCCCCGGACATTGCCGGCAAAAACATCGCCAATCCAACCGCATTGCTGCAATCTGCGGTTCTGATGCTGCGCCACATTGACGAGGCGGACGCGGCGGACCGTTTGCACCGTGCGATTGAAAAAGTGTACGAAGCTAAGCAATCGCTGACGCGCGATGTTGGGGGCACGGCGGGAACGAACGAATTCGGCGATGCGGTCATTGCAGCGCTGGAGAACTAGGGGCTGTTGACACTCTTTCGTTCGACGACCATCTTTTCTTTGGATGGAAAGGACACTTTCGACATGGCAGAAAAAACCTCTGCGCGCCTTGGATTCTGGACCCTTCCGCTGCTGATCCTGGCGCTGGCGGGCTGTAACAACCACAGGGCGACGAACAAATCCGGCAAAAATTCGCCGCAACCGGCACACGTCATGTACACGGAGATTGCCCCGGCAACCGCGGGCACGGTGGCCGGCACGATTCACTTCAGCGGCCAGGCGCCCACACCGATCGTGATTGATATGGCACAGGACCCCGCGTGTAGCCAGGCAACGAAGACCCCGAATACAACCGAGCAGTACGTCGTCCACGATGGGAAGCTGGCGAATGTTTTTGTCTATGTCAAGGACGGGCTGGGCAAGCGAATCTATATGCCACTGAAGACGCCGGTCGTGCTCGACCAAAGAGGCTGCCGCTACATTCCGCATGTGATTGGCGCGATGGTCGGGCAGCCGGTCGAATTTCGCAATAGCGATCGAACCATGCACAACATCCACATTGTTCCGCCGGGCGACGAGGACAGCGCCGGGTTTGATATTTCTCAGCCCCCGATGGCGGGCACCGAGCAGCATATTTTCCGTACTGCCGGCCTGATGATTCCCATCCGCTGCAACAATCATCCGTGGATGGAGGCGTTGCTGAACGTTGTCGGCAATCCTTTCTTCGCGGTTTCCGATGCGGAGGGAAAGTTTGAAATCCACGGGCTGCCGCCGGGAACATACACGCTGGTCGCGGTGCAGGAGAAGCTGGGAACCGAGACGCAACCGATCACCGTACAAAGCCACAAAACGTCGACCGCGGACTTTACCTTCCGCAAGTAATGCATCGACGCGCACAAGGCTGCTATAAATGAAATAATTATTTTTCATGCAGACTCCATACAAAATAGGCATTCTAGGCGCGACTGGGATGGTCGGCCAGCGTTTCATCCAACTCCTGGAGAATCATCCCTGGTTCCAGGTAACGTGGCTGGCTGCCAGCGGCCGCTCCAGCGGAAAGCAGTATGTCGACGCCGTGCGCTGGAAGCTCGACACGCCGATTCCTGCCTCGGTCGCAAAACTGCCGGTCTCGCCGGCGACGCCGGAACAGAACTCCGATGGGATTCCAGAGATTATCTTCGCCGCGCTCGATGCCGACATTGCGCGCGAACTGGAGCCGAAGTTTGCCGCGGCCGGATGCGCGGTCATTTCAAACTCCAGCGCGTTTCGGATGCAGGCCGATGTTCCGCTGGTCATTCCAGAGGTCAACGCCGACCATCTGGCGTTGATTCCGCAACAGAACTGGAATGGCTCACGAACAGGCGTCCAGAAGCACGGCTATATCGTGACCAATCCCAACTGTTCCACCATCGGCCTGGTGCTGGCGCTAAAACCGCTGGCGGACCGGTTCGGACTCCGTTCTGTGTTTGTCAGCACCATGCAGGCGATTAGCGGCGCTGGATATCCTGGCGTGCCTTCGCTCGACATCACAGGCAATGTGATTCCCTTCATCCGCAACGAGGAAGAAAAACTGGAAGCCGAGACGCTGAAATTGCTCGGAAAACTGGAAAACCGCAAGGTCACGCCGCTCGATGCCCGTGTGAGCGCGCACTGCAACCGCGTCGCCGTCGAAGACGGGCACACAGAAAGCGTCAGCATCGAGCTTGCCAGCAAGCCCACACGGGAGGAGATTCTTGCCGCCTGGCGTGATTTCCAACCACTGCGCGGAAAAAATCTTCCCACGGCGCCCGAACAGCCGGTCGAGTACAACTCGGCGGAAGATCGTCCTCAACCTCGCCTGGACCGTATGCGCGGGCGCGGAATGACAGCCACGGCAGGCCGGTTGCGGCCGTGCTCGTTGCTGGACTGGAAGTTCACCGTGCTCTCGCATAATACGATTCGTGGCGCTGCCGGCGCGGCACTGCTGAATGCGGAGCTGCTTGCGTGCCAAGGCAAACTGTCGCCCGGTGGATTGAAGCCATGAGCGGCAATATGAAAATCGTCGTGATGAAGTTCGGCGGGACATCGGTAGAGAATGCGGCGTCGATTGTCCGCACCGCTGAAATTGTCGAAAGCCGCCGCGCGCGCGGACTCGCTCCAGTGGTGGTGGTCAGCGCCATGGCCAAGGTGACCGACCAGCTGCTGGCTGCCGCCGCCGCCGCCGAACGAGGAGATCGCGCCGGCGCGCTCGCCATCAGTTCCCGCCTTCGGAATCGACACCTCGATGCCGTGTCGGCGATTTTACAGGGAGCTTCCGTGGTCTCCACGCACGCCTGGATGGAGGAGCAGTTCCAGTCTCTCGACGATTTGTTGCGCGGACTGGCCGCCGTGCAGGAATTGACGCCGCGTACCACAGACCTGGTTGCGTCCTACGGCGAACGGTTGTCCAGCCGCATGATCGGAGAATTTTATGCCCAGTCTGGACTGAACGGAGTCCACGTCGACGCGCGCGCCTGCATCGTGACCAACGGCGAACATGGCAAAGCAACGCCGCACGAAGAAAAGATTGAATACCAATTGCGGCAGAACGTGTTGCCGCTGCTGGAACAGGGCCATGTTCCCGTGCTTGGCGGCTTTATTGGCGCCACAGAAAAAGGCGTGACGACGACGCTGGGCCGGGGCGGGTCAGACTTTACCGGAGCGCTGATCGGTCGCGGCTTAAATGCGCATGCCATTGAGATATGGACAGACGTCAATGGCATTATGACCACCGACCCGCGGGTGTGTCCGGACGCGCTTCGGGTGAAGACGATCAGTTTTGAGGAAGCCGCGGAGCTTGCCTACTTTGGGGCGAAGGTCCTGCATCCGGCAACGATTCTGCCCGCAGTGCAAAAAAATATTCCGGTGTGGGTGCTGAACTCCAAGGACCCAAAGAACCAGGGCACGCAAATCACCGCGACTGCGCGGCACTCTCGCACGCCGTTTAAATCGATTGCCATTAAGCGCAAGCTCACCATTATCGACGTGGTGGCGAGCCGCATGCTGATGACCCACGGCTACCTGAAAGCGATCTTTGATGTGTTCGACAAGCATCAATGCGCGGTCGACATGGTCTCGACCTCCGAGGTGAGCGTGTCCCTGACCGTGGACTCGAACGATCGCCTGCCCGCGATTGCCGCGGACCTGAGCCAGCTGGCGGACGTGAAATATGAAGGTCGCAAGGCCCTGATCTGCATGGTGGGAGAGAACATTCGCGGTCAACGTGGGATTGCCGCGCAGGTGTTTTCCGCCATCCGCCACGTCAACGTACGGATGATTTCTCAGGGTGCGTCGGAGATCAACATGAGTTTCATGATCGAAGAAGATGACGTGGAAGAAGCGGTCCGATCGCTTCACCGGCACTTCTTTCAGGACCCCGATCCGGAGATTTTCGACGTGGAAGCGCGGGAACCTTTGGCGGATGTTTCCGCAGCGGCCCCGGTTGCCGCCAAAAGGAGTTAGCCCCATGCGCATGTTGATCATCGGTCAAGGGAAAACTGGGCGCGTTGTCACGGAGATTGCTCGAGAACGCTGTCATAGCGTGCAGACGCTGGAAGAAAAGGAAAACCAGGACGCCGGTTCCCTCACCGCACCCAGCCTGGCTTCGTTTGACGTGATCCTCGACTTCACCACGCCGGAGGCCGCTGTCCAGAATCTTCGCGCCTGCCTGGCGAACGGCGCCAAGGTCGTCGTCGGCACCACGGGTTGGTATCAGCATCTGGACGACATGCGTGCTCTTGCCGCGCGGAAAAATGCCGGGCTGCTGTACTCCACGAATTTTTCCTTCGGCGTCCAGTTGCTGTATCAAATGGCAAAGCTGCTGGGAAACCAGGCGGGCGGCTATCAGTTCAAGATTGACGAAACCCACCATACGGAAAAGCTGGACTCCCCTTCCGGCACCGCTCTGACGCTGCAAAAAGTGCTCGCGAATACGCCCAATGGAGCGTCGGCTACCATCGACGCGCATCGCGTAAAAGACGCGATCGGCACCCACCGGCTGGAAGTCAGCTCTGACAATGAGCGCATTGTTGTGGAGCATCAGGCCTTGTCGCGGCGCAGCTTCGCCTACGGTGCGGTCCGCGGCGCAGAATGGCTGGCCACACGCACCGGATGCTACGACTTCCAGGATGTGTTCCCGCAGATTCTGGCCTAGCGGTTTTACCCCGGTGATGGATGCATGAAGTAGCGTCCCAGTTATTCACAGTGATTTGTTTGCGAGGATGTATCTCCCGCTAGCTTCGTTGTAGACTGCGAATATATGGAGCTATCTGGATGTGGTACCGCGCTGGTGACGCCGTTTCTTGCGAACGGCGACGTGGATTGGCATGCACTGCAGAGCCTGGTTCGCTGGCAAATCGAAAATGGTATCCATTTTCTTGTCCCCACCGGTTCCACAGGGGAAGCCTGCGCCCTGTTGGAAGAGGAATGGCTGCGCCTGGTGCGGCTTGTTGTTGAGGCGGCGGAGGGTCGCGTCCCTATTTTCGTTGGCTGCAGCCACAATACGTCCCAGCAGGCCATCGCACGGGTCAAGAAGTTACAGGCCATCCCCGGTGTCGACGGCGTACTGACGGCCAATCCCTACTACACCAAGCCCACGCAGGAGGGCCAGTATCTGCATTTCCGCGCCATTGCGGAGAACACGCATCTGCAGGTGTTGATCTATAACATCCCCGGCCGCACCGGCATCAACCTGTTGCCGGAAACGACAGCCCGGCTGGCGGAGATTCCCAATGTTGTCGGCATTAAGGAATCCAGCGGAAATCTACAGCAGATCACGGAGGTCGTCCACTCCGTACCTGATCGCTTTAAGGTGTTCGCGGGCGACGACAACCTGGCGCTGCCTATCCTTTCTGTCGGCGGCGCGGGCGTCATTTCTGTTGCTGCGAATGCCATTCCAGCGCAGATGACGCAGATGACGGATGCGGCGCTGGAGAACGACTGGGTACTGGCGAGGAAGCTGTATCGCAAATACTACCCGTTGATCATCGGGGATTTCATTGAGCCGAACCCGCAGCCGGTCAAGTGCGTTCTGGCGTTGATGGGACGCATTCAAGAGGAGTATCGCCTGCCGATGATGCCGGTGGTGCCGAAAACTCGCGCTCATCTGGAACGGCTGGTCCGTGAACTTGGGTTGCTGGAGGCTGTGTCCGCAGGTAAGCAACCGACGGATGAATTGGTCGCCACTCCAGGCGAACGCAAATAATCCGACAGCTCAAATTCAAACCTATCGTTTCGAAAAGACTGAACCAGAGGACATCGACCTGTGTCTCAACCGTCGCTTGCGTGGCGCATTGAATCGGCCTTTCAGCAGGACGCGCAGGCTGCCGATCCTGACGAGTGCGAGTCGGCGTTTTTCGAACTGCGGGATGCCCTGACCCGCGGAACGATTCGCGCCGCGGAGCCGGATGCGAGTCAGCCTCAGGGTTGGCGAGTCAATGCGTGGGTCAAGCGCGGCATCCTGCTGGGATTTCGCATTGGGCAATTGGTTGAAACCGGCACAGATTTGTCGTTCGTCGATAAACACACTTACCCCACGCGGCGTTTCACGACCAGCGAAAGGGTCCGCATCGTTCCGGGCGGCTCCGCCGTGCGCAGCGGAGCCTATCTGGCTCCAGGCGTCGTTTGCATGCCTCCTATGTATGTCAACGTGGGCGCGTATGTGGATGAAGGAACGATGATCGACTCGCATGCGCTGGTCGGCTCCTGCGCGCAGATCGGACGCAATGTGCACCTGAGTGCGGCGGCGCAGATTGGCGGCGTGCTGGAGCCGGTGAATGCCAGTCCCGTCATCCTGGAAGACGAGGTTCTGGTCGGCGGCAATTGTGGCGTGTATGAAGGCACTCTGGTGCGGAAGCGCGCCGTGCTGGGCGCTGGTGTCATTCTGACGCGGTCCACGCCGGTGTATGACATTGTCCGCGGCGAAATCCTTCGGGCCACGGAGAACGGCCCTCTGGTGATTCCCGAAGACGCCGTAGTTGTGGCAGGAGCGCGCGCGATCACTCGCAAGAAATCCGCCAAGTGGCGCCTGAGCCTCTACACACCGGTACTCGTGAAGTATCGCGATGAGAAGACAGAACTCTCGCTTGAACTGGAAGAGCTATTGCGCTGAATTAGAGCATTTTCACTTTTGCTGGGTTGTTTTAAGGGCTATTCAGTGCAGCTTTTCTTAACGGAAAAGCTGCGCCGCGATTTTTGCTTCGCTCTATACCTAAAGTGAAAACGCTCTATCGCGCAGCCGTCGGCTGATAGCTGCCGGGAACCATTCGAAATCCAATGGCGATGCGATTCCACGCGTTGATGGTCGTAATCGCGAGGGTCACGTTCACTCTTTCCCCTTCGCTGAAATTTCTGCTCAGTTCCTCGTACACCGCGTCGGGTGCGTGTCCGGTCTGGATGTTTGTGATGGCCTCGGTCCAGGCCAATGCCGCCCGTTCCTTCTCGGTGTAAAAGGGCGTCTCGCGCCACGCATCCAGAGCGTAAATGCGCTGCTCCGTCTCGCCTTTGAAGCGTGCATCTTTCGTGTGCATATCGATGCAAAAGGCGCAGCCGTTCAACTGCGAGGCGCGAATTTTAATCGGCTCGAGCAGCTTGGCATCGATCCCGCTGCGGCGCACGAAGGATTCCAGTTGGATCATAGGCTTCGCCGCTTCCGGCGAGGCTTTCGTATAGTCGAGACGAGGTTCCACGCGTAGAATTCTCCTATATGGAGTCTAAGATTCCGCATCCATTTAGCGGGATGCATTTTGACTTCTCGCAGGCAACTGCGATCAATGCCCTGAAATCCTCATCGAGAACGTGCTAGCATCAACTTTCCTATGATTGACGGCAAGTTACAGATAATTCCCCTTGGCGGCCTCGGCGAATTCGGCAAAAATTGCATGGCAATTCGTTGGCAGGATGACATTTTTGTCATCGATGCGGGCCTGATGTTTCCCGATGAAGAACTGCTCGGGGTCGACGTCGTGGTGCCCGACATTACCTATCTGATTGAGAACCGCGAGCGGGTGCGCGGCATTGTGCTGACCCATGGGCACGAAGACCATATCGGCGGCCTACCGTGGATTTTGTCCGAACTGCAGGTCCCCGTCTATGGCACAGAGTTTACCCTGGCCTATGTTGAGGGCAAGCTGGAAGAACATGGCCTGCTCGACGATGTCGAAATGATTGAGATGATTCCGGGCGAACCCTTTCCACTCGGAATCTTCACCATTACGCCGATCCGCGTCACGCACAGCCTGGTGGACTGCGTTGCGCTGGCAATTGAGACTCCTGCAGGATTGGTCATCCACTCAGGAGACTTCAAAATTGACCTGACTCCTCCCGATGGCCGGCCCTTCGATCTGCACGCCTTCGCCGAATACGGCAAACGCGGCGTACTGGCCTTCCTGCAGGATTCCACCAACGTGGATCGACACGGCCATACGCCCAGCGAGCGTGCCGTTCGTCCCGCGCTGGACGAAGTGTTTGCGCGCACGAAGCAACGGCTTTTCTTCAGCTGTTTCTCGTCTTCCATCCATCGCCTGCGCATTGCCACCGACCTGGCCGCGGAACACGGCCGCAAGGTTGCCATTGTCGGCAGGTCCCTACAGAACTCGTTTGAGATCGCACAGGATTTCAATTATCTGGACGTTCCGGACTCGCAGCTGATTGCCGCTGGGCAGATTAAAGATTACGCACCGGAAAAAGTTTGCGTCTTCATCAGCGGAACCCAGGGTGAGCCCATGTCGGCGCTGACCCGCGCCGCCGTCGATAACCACCGCCAGGTGAAGATTGAACCAGGCGATACCGTGATCCTGAGTTCGCGCGTGATTCCCGGGAACGAGAAGAGCATTTTCCGCATGATTGACCATTTGTACCGTCGCGATGCCCATGTGATTTACGACGATGGCACGAATGGATTGATCCACGTGAGCGGACACGCCAGCCAGGATGAACTGCGGCTGCTGCTGCATCTGCTGAAGCCAAAATATTTTGTCCCCCTGCACGGCGATTATCGCCATTTGAAGCTGCACGCGGAATTGGCGGCGGAGCTGGGGGTGGTGGAAAAAATCATGCTGCTGGAAAACGGCGATGTTCTAGAGATGACCAAAGACTCTGCGCGCAAGCACGGAAAGGTAGCGGCTGGCCGCGTTTGCATCGATGCCGGTTCCACAGCCGGTGTGGTGGAAGATGTTGTGATGCGTGATCGACGCCACTTGAGCGAAGGCGGCATCGTGCTGCCGATTCTGGCCATCAACCAGACCACAGGACGAGTCGAGAGCATGCCGGAAATCGTTACGCGCGGCTTTGCCGCCGGCGAAGAAGCGTTGATTGAGCAGGCCCGCCAAGTCGTCGGCGCCACGTTGGAGGCATCCAGTGCGGAAGAGAAAGCAGACTATGGTGTCATCAAGGAAAAAATTCGCCAGGACTTGAAGCGCTATATCCAGAAAAGCACCAGCAGTCGCCCGTTGATCTTGCCCGTCATTTTAGAGATCTGAGCCAACACGTCATACACCTTTGATACAACTGAAGGAGTGACTGCCTCGACTTGCTCCCGACGCTCGCCAAGAACGCTTCGGCGGTTGATCTTTTTTCTTGTCGCATGTCTGATTGTTCTTCTCCTGCTGCCAGTTGTCTTCTGGACAAAGACGCGGACGTATTTGCAGGCCGCGGCCATTCTCGACCAACTGAATGGAATCCCGGTCCCACGCCTGCTGCGGCCGGTCGCCGCGATGCCGCTGACGATCAGGACGCTGACCATCCCTTCCTCCGCAGGAGTTATCGATGCGCGGTTGTATACTCCCATCCGTTCTCCGAACGCGCCGGGCGTTGTCCTTGTCCCCGGCATTCATTACCTGGGCATGGATGAGCCGCGATTGATGGCCTTTGCTCGCTCGATGGCATCGTGCGGGCTACGCGTGTTCACGCCGGACCTGCCGGACAGCCGCGACTATCGCATCCAGCCAACGGATGTGCAGGCGATTGGCGACTCGGTGCAGTGGCTGCGGAACACCGCTGGACGACCGGTTGGATTGATGGCCCTCAGCTTTTCCGGCGGACTCGCCCTGATGGCTGCGGCCAAACCGCCATTCTCCAACGAAGTTTCCTTTGTTTTTTCCGTGGGTGCGCACGACGATCTTTTTCGGGTCGCCACGTTTTATGCGACCGGCGCCGATCCCTTGCCGGATGGAGACATTGAGCGCGCCACTCCCAATAACTACGGACCGTGGGTGCTCGAATACGAGCATCTTGAGGATTTTGTATTGCCCGCGGATATCGCGGCGATTCGCCCCGTTCTTCGCGCTCGTCTCTATGAAAACCCAGCGCTGGAAAAGGCATTGCTTGCCAAGTTGACAAGCGCACAACAGGCCGAGTATGCGCGCATCATCGATGCTCCGCATCAGGCAATCGCACTATTTGCCTCCAATAAAAAACACGCCGCGGAAATGGCCGCGGTTTCTCCGCATGGGCATCTCGCCGGACTGCATGTGCCGATATATTTGCTTCATGGCCGAGGCGATACGTTGATTCCCTTTGCGGAAGCGGAATGGCTGGCGCAGGATTTGCCACACGGGACTCTGAAAGAGCTGCTGATCAGCCCGCTGATTGCACATGTCAGTACCAACAAAATCAAGCCCGGCATTTGGGACGAATGGCGGCTGCTTCACCTGTTGGCCACGGTGATGGAACATGCCGAGCACCCATCATTCATTCGATAGACGACAGCCGTTCCACTCTGCGCAGGTGTTTCTCTCTCCAGAGTCTTGGACACGCCATGAAAACTCAATGTGAGGTGCCGTAACCAGCATGCAGCCCGTCGAGAGACAGACTCTTTCTCACGATAAAAGCCCGGAGCTTGTGCATACCCTGCCACGTGTTCTAGGTCCATGGCAGGCCACGGCCATTGTTGCGGGAACCATCATTGGCAGTGGCATCTTCCTCGTTCCGCGGGAGATGATGCGGGCCGCTGGTTCGTCCAACCTTGTCTACCTGGCATGGATTGCCGCCGGACTTCTCTCTTTGTTCGGCGCGATGACCTATGCCGAACTGGCGGCGATGCGCCCCTATGCCGGTGGAGAATATGTCTATCTCCGCGATGCCTATGGTGAGCTGCCGTCCTTTTTATATATGTGGACGTGGTTTTCTGTGGCAAAACCCGCCTCTATCGCCAGCAGCGCCATCGGCCTGGTTCGAGTGCTGGGCATATTTTCCGTGTTGGCATGGCTGGGCCGACCGCTTCTGCTGCATCCCTTTCGGTTGGAGTGGGGACAGATTGCAGGCATCGGCGTGGTATGGCTGATCACCGGGCTGAATTATATGGGACTCCGCCGCGCTGGAGAATTTCAGCTGGTTTTCACGCTCTTGAAGGTTGCACTGATCGTCGGAATTGTATTTTTCTGCTTTCACAGCCCACTCGGACATCGTAGTAACTTCACCACGGTCTTCACCGGCGCGCAGGGGGGCATGGCTGGTTTTACGGTGGCGATGATCGCAGCGTTATGGGCCTATGACGGCTGGAACGATCTGAATATGGTTGCCGGAGAAATCAAACGGCCCGGGCGCTCCATTCCACTGGCACTGGTCGCCGGAGTTTTGCTGGTCGCCTTACTTTACATGCTGACGAACGCCGCCACCGGGTATTTATTGCCCGCTACCGCCATTGCCCACTCTTTTCGTCCGACCGCGGATGCCATGTTCCTAGCCGTGGGGCTGTGGGGCGCTGGGCTGGTAACCATCGGGATGGCCATCAGCATTCTTGCCTCGCTGAATGGCACCGTTCTTTCCGGGGCGCGCATTCCTTTTGCCGCGGCACAGGATGGAATATTCTTTCGCTCCATGGCGCATATTCATCCGAAATTTGAGAGCCCGTCGGTATCGCTGAACGTGCAGGCGGCGATGGCGACCGTACTGCTGCTACTGGTGGGACGGTTTCAGGCGCTATTTGAGCTGGCGTTGCTGGGAGAATGGATCTTCTACATGCTGACAGCGACGACGGTATTTGTCTTTCGCCGACGCGAACCGGAACGGAACCGCCCCTATCGCGTGCCCGGATATCCGGTGTTGCCTGCTGTCTTTGTTGCGGCCGCCCTGTTGGTGATTGTCTATATTTTTCGCAGCAATCTCCGCAATTCCATCGGCGGCCTGCTGGTCATTGCCCTCGGCCTACCCATGTATCTGTGGATGCGATATCGACGGCAGAACAATGCGGCACGGTGATGGTGACCTTCATAGGTTGGAGGGAGGATATGCTCACGTCTGTCGAATTTCGATCAGCTGTCGGTACAGTTCGATGGTTTGAGCGGCGATTGCGGACCAGGCAAACTTTTCTACCACGCGTCTGCGGCCCGCTTCGCCAAACTGATTGCATTTTTCCGGATCGGTGAAGAGCTCTGAAATTCTCCCTGCGAGGTCGCGCGCAAATTGCTCTGGGTTCGATGGGAATCCTGTCGCCGGATCGGGTTCGAACGGCACCAGGTAGCCGGTCTCACCATCCACCACCACTTCGAGAATCCCTCCCGTGGCACTGGCCACTACGGGAGCATGACAGGCCATCGCTTCCAGATTGATGATGCCAAAAGGCTCATAGACGGAGGGGCAGCAGAAAACCCGCGCATGGCTGTACAGCTGGATCGCTTCCGGTTTGGTCACCATTTTTTCTATCCACACCACATGCGGATGCGAGGCTTGCGCCTCGGCAACTTTCTGGCGCATCTCAGCGGCGATCTCGGGCGTGTCCGGCGCACCGGCACAAAGCACCACCTGGGTATCGCGCGGCAAATAGCGGATCGCTTCCACCAGATGCGTCACGCCCTTCTGCCGGGTAATGCGGCCGACAAATAAAACGTAGGGCTGTGAGGGATCGACTCCATACTTGCTGAGCGCCGCAGTGTCGCTCGTTTTGTCATATTCGGCGAGGTCGATGCCGTTGTAAATGACGTGAATTTTCTCCGGCTGCAACTCCGGGTACACGCGCGAAATGTCGGCCTTGGTGCCGTTCGAAACTGCAATCACAGCGTCGGCGGCCAGAATGGCGGTGCGTTCCATCCACGAGCTCATCGCATAGCCGCTGCCGAGTTGCTCAGCCTTCCACGCACGCAGCGGCTCCAGGCTGTGCGTTGTGAGGACGAACGGCACATTGAAGAGTTTTTTCGCCAGGAAGCCCGCCATCGACACGTACCAGGTATGCGTATGCACCACGTCGATCGCGGTCAGCGCTTTCATCTGCGCCAGGTTCAGACTGAACGCTGCGAGCGCCGTATCGAATTTTTCCGGCGGACCCTGGGTCAATTCGGCCCATGGCTCTGCGCCACGCACATGCAGGTTGCGTTGGTCGAGGTGTTGATCGCCCCAGCAATGTACCTCAACTTCAATTTTTTTCGCCAGCTCACGGCTGAGATACTCGACATGAACTCCAGCCCCGCCGTAGACATTCGGCGGGTATTCGCGCGTCATCAGACCTACTCGCAAACTATTTCTCCTGACATCCCTACCCACCTTTGATGCTCTGCATTCCCCGCTGCGCTTCGCTCGCCCCAAAAAACCCGGGGCAAAGGGCGTTATTCTAGTCACAGCTTACACGTCGCAACCGAGCGAATCAGCCCAGGATCGGCGCGCAGGCACTCTCTAGAGAATGTCCCAGAAAAAACCTAAGCTCGGCCAGAATTTTCTTACCGATCCCGGTGCGCGCCAACGCATCGTGGAGGCCCTGGGCGACATTTCCTCCAGCACGGTGTTGGAAATTGGCCCGGGACGAGGCGCGCTCACCGGCCTGCTTGCCACCCGTGCGCAGAACCTGGTCGCCGTCGAGCTGGATCGCGCCCTTGCGCCACGGTTGGCCGAAATATGGAAATCCACCAGGCACGTTGCCATCCTCCAGGCAGACATTCTGGAGCTGGATCTGGCTGCCGTACAAGGGATGACCGGCGTGGGAGACAACGCTCCGCTGGTGGTGGTCGGCAACCTACCGTACTACATTACATCCGACATTCTGCTGCATCTTTTCGCACAAGCTGCGTCCATCTCGCGCGCAGTCGTTATGGTCCAGGAAGAAGTGGCGGACAGACTGGTCGCGCCTTCCGGTACCAGCGCCTTTGCATTGCTGTCCGCCACCGCACAAATGCACGGACGCGTGGAAAAGCTGTTCGCGCTGCCTCCGGAGGCGTTTTCGCCCGCGCCCAGCGTGTCGTCCGCCGTGGTCCGACTGGAGATGCAGCCTCGCTTTCAGGAACTGCACGTCGAACGAACTGGATTCCTGCGGTTCTTGCAGATGTGCTTTCGCCAGAAGCGAAAGACCCTCGTCAATAATCTCAAAAGCGCTGGAATCGCCAAGAGCGCAGACGTGCTGGCCGCAATCGAGGATACAGGCCTAGGCGCAGCAGTTCGTGCCGAAGCAGTTTCACTAGAAGCGATGGCCTCGATCTATCGGCGGCTTGATTCAATCCACACGTGAGCAAGAAAAACCGGCGATTCGCCGGTTTTTTCTTTTGATCGAAAGGATTCCACTAGTGATGACCGCCTCCGCCTCCGCCGCCACCACCACCACTGTGGGAACCACCACCGCCACCGCCGCTGAAGCCGCTGCCACCGCTATGGAATCCGCCACCCCCTCCGCCACCGTGGAAGCCACCGCTACCTCCACTGAAGCCGCGTGCGCCACCGTTAAATGAGCCACTGCGGGCACCGCCGCCAAATGAGCCGCCACCGCTACGGAAGGAAGAACCGGTCCCGTGAAAGCTTCCATGGGATCCAAACATTGCGCGCTGCCCGAACGCGCCGCGGTTTTCGAATGAGGCAGCATTCGAAGCGCGTATCCCGTTGAAGGTCCCGGCACGCATCCCGTTTGAAGGACCGCGCAGTCCGACACCACCTCGACCCACGAACGCTCCATTGCGCCCTACGAAGCCATCGTGCATGCCTCCCTGAAAAGCGCGGGCCGGAGCATTGTTGAACAGCGCCGCATTGCGCATAGGAATATTGCCTCCGATCGAGTGCAGCGGAGCGATTTTCGTTCCATTGAAGTCGATCGAACGTGCGCGATTCGTTACCATGGTGTGGTCTGTCATGGCACGGGTGGAAATCGCCGAGCTGCCAACGTGAATCAGATTTTGTCGAGGTCCACTGCCGCGCAGGCCTGTACGGAATGCGGCAGGTGGAATCGGAGTATGGTACCCGGCCGGCGCCGAATAGATGTTCGTGCGGGGATAGCCATGATTTCCACGCCAGTAACGCCCGCCGTAGCCATAACCAAAGCCTATACCAAAGCCGCCGCCAAAGCCGCAGCCGCCGGGCATCCAACCCCAACCGAAGCTTCCGATATAGGACCAGCCGCCACACTGGAATGGGAGCCAGCCCCAGGGATACCCGGAAACCCAAGACACCCCGAACCCGCCAATATCTGCCCAGTCACCAAAACCGTATGGATCAAAGCCCGCCCCGACACCATATGGCTGCCAAACCATGCCGTATCCCGGGAGAGGATACCATCCGCCGTACGTATCCAGGTCGCCCCAGCCGAAGCCGAAACCGCCATCCAACATGCTGCCCCCACCCTGCTGGACGCGAGCCGGAGTCTGGTTTGCAGCTTCCTTTGCTGCTTCCTGATCCCGCTGATCGTTCCATTGATCGAAACCATTGGGAACGATGCCATCGGCGATGGTGTATTGCGCGCCTGCCGAGGGTTGAAATTCAATCGTTTTGTCCTGCAGAACTTCTGCCGTGTATTCACCGGTTGCGCCCTGGACCTGCACTCGTCCGTCGATCACCGCCAATTCTGCTGGCGAGGAGCCCAGATTCACGCGAAACGTGCTATTCACCGTCGGCGTGACTTTGCTCTGGCCGAACACCACCGTATACGCTGACCGGGGATCGCTGCGCAGCTCGTAATAGACCAAGCCCGACGGTTGCTCCAATGTTGTCTCAAGAGTTCCGTCCGGCGAGGTACTCAACTTCGCAAGGCTCAGCGAGCTGTTTGGAGTAATCCGAGTGACGCTGCCATCTTCAAACTCAATCTCCGCCCGGCCATCCGGACCTGTTTCAATGCCCGTGCCCTGCGTGAGAGGCATGTTCATCACAGCATGGGAAAACTCCGTCCGATCGTTTCGTACAATTTGGACAGTACCTTCCACATCGCTTAAACGAACAACTCGCACATTTGCGGCCGCGGGCGCCATCGATCCGCTGCCAGGCAGCGCATCGGATTGGTTCGGGGCCTGGGCTGCCACAGGATGTGCGCTGGTATCAACGGAAGTCGTCAGAGCGCGGCACCTGGGCGTGAGAA
This sequence comes from Acidobacteriaceae bacterium, assembly GCA_052142955.1. Classification (GTDB taxonomy): domain Bacteria; phylum Acidobacteriota; class Terriglobia; order Terriglobales; family Acidobacteriaceae; genus JAKAAZ01. The sequence goes on from JBKQVW010000156.1 coordinate 66,613, forward strand.
ACAACAAACTTGCCGCCATCACCAACAGAGTGATTTGCGTGATTTGCTTCCATGACAGCAGCGGGTTTGGTGCCAACCATGACATGGACGGTAGATCGGCGTTTATCCTCTGAGCGTTTTGCATGGCACACTCCTTGCTCAACCCTATTAGACACGAGTTTCGCTCTTTAGTTGCGGCCTTTTCATACCCGCTTGCGCGGAATGACACCCGGCTCCGCGGACGCTCCCTGAGCGATCTTTGTCTCGGCATAATGGATGTGGCAAATAGCGACCGCCAACGCATCAGAAGCATCGGTCGGTTCCGGCGGCTCCGCGAGACTCAGCAGCCGTGTCACCATAAACTGCACCTGCTCTTTGTCCGCCCTGCCATAGCCACAGACGGCAGACTTGACGGACAGCGGAGAGTATTCCGCGATGGCCACTTTGCAGGTTGCCGCAGCCAGCAGGGCGACGCCCCGTACCTGACCCAGCTTGAGCGCAGTCTGGGAGTTGACGGCGTGAAAAACCTCTTCCACAGCCACCACTTCCGGCTGATGTTCCGCAATCAATTCCAGCAGGCGGCTGAATACGATGGTAAGTCGATGCGGCAGGCCATCGTGCTTCGACAGACGAATGGCCCCGTGCACCACCGACCGCAGGTCTCCCGCCCGATCGGTCTCGACAATCCCATAGCCCGTCCATTCGGTGCCGCAATCGATTCCCAGGACCCGCATCGTGTACTTTCCCGTCCAATCTCGATATAGCTAACGAGAAATGCCTTCCAACGGAGAGGAAGCCGTCGCATAGAGTTTGCGGGGCATACGACCGGCCAGAAAGGCCTGTCGGCCGGCGAGAACAGCGTGTTGCATGGCTTCTGCCATCAACACAGGATTGTCGGCGCCGGCGATCCCGGAGTTCATGAGAACGGCGTCTGCCCCCAGCTCCATGGCAAGGGCAGCATCCGATGCCGTCCCCACTCCCGCATCCACGATCAGCGGAACTTCAGTGATCAGTTCGCGAAGAATGCGCAGGCTGGTAGCGTTCTGGATTCCAAGGCCGCTTCCAATGGGGGCGCCCAAGGGCATCACGGCCGCCGCTCCGACATCAATAAGACGTTTTGCAACTACAATGTCATCTGATGTATACGGTAAAACAGTAAAGCCTTCCTTTACCAATACGCGGGTCGCTTCCACAGTCGCCAACACGTCCGGATAGAGGGTGGTTTGATCGCCGATGACTTCAATTTTCACCCAATCGGACAGCCCAACTTCCCGGCCCAGCCGGGCCGCCCGAATGGCCTCGTCCGCGGTGTAGCAGCCAGCCGTATTCGGCAACAGGAAATAGCGCCGCGGATCGATGAAATCCAATAGGCTTTCTTTGCTGCGATCCAGGTTTACCCGCCGTACGGCCACCGTGACCATTTCGGCGCCAGAGGCCTCAATGGCCCGCTGTGTCTCTGCTCCGTCCTTATACTTTCCCGTACCAACAATCAGCCGTGACTGGAAGGCTTTTCCAGCAATGACAAGTGTGTCCATATCCGTATTGTAGTGCGATCAAGGCTACAGAAGAGCGCAAGAAGACTGCAACGAAAGCGCCGACTGCGAGTTCAACGGTTAGCGCGAGTGAGATTGCGAATGCAAAATCCAAGGGCTTGGTGTGGGTCAACACCGAATCGAAGGTGTACCACACCGGAGGCAGGTATTACGGACATACCAAACACGGCCAATTCATGTCCGAGGCCGACGCACAAAAGGCGGGATATAAAGCCGCCAAGAAGTAAAGCCTCGCTGAAATATCCGCCCCAAAAAACAGCGGCCCGATGTCTTGAAGAAGGCACCGGGCCGTGGCCGGTGAGTGGTTGGATTGACCGGAGGCATCCCCGCAGGTGGGCCTCGACGATGATAGTGCTCGTCAGGACTGGCGTTGGACGCCTAAGCCCCAGTCACCTCACGTGACTTGCTACAACTTCCTTCAATATTGTTCATTCTCTGGATCGCCCTCCTTTCCCGTGTAGGAATACTATCGCCCGTCTTGTGAGTCAGCGTCAAGTTTGCCAGCCGTAGTGATCTCAGAAAGGTTGATGCACTCAAAAAAAGAGCGGCTGCTATCGAAATCATCGACTCCGTCGATGTCGAAATCCTGAAACGAGCGCAACGTCATCCTCCTCTGTCCCATTCCTATGAGGCTCTGGAACAATTTAAACCGATGTTAGCGCTCGGCCCCCTTTCATCGTGAAGCAAGGGAATGATAGCAATTGAGTTCGACTCCCTTTAGTTAACTTCGTAGGTTACCTTCGTACCAAACCGAACGAATATTCCACACACCTCTCCGCTTTCCTGTTGCAATAGACACATCCGCCCCTTGTCATGGGCGGAACGAACCCGTTTTGACTGCACCACACTGATCGTAATCAGGCTGGCGATCCCCTATGGCGCAACTAGTAGAACTTTTCGGAGAATGTCCCTCAGCTGACGCCTTCGTGATACCGCGACTCGACCTGCCCCAGCAACTTGATCGTCTGTTATTGACCGTCCCGTCGGTTTCGACACTCTATTCGCGTCTGGGTGACTTTCTTTTGGATGTCGTCGAAGTGGATGGAGTCTGGCTAGGCTCTCCGGACGAAAAAGGGACCGTGCACTATGATTTTTCGGCGGGCGCAGGTGTAGGGGAATATCTTTCCGGGGCCACCATCCGGATCGCTGCAAGTCCCGACACTCCCCTCGCCCGCGCCTGGCACACTGGGATTCCTGAGTTTCTTCCCGACTGGATGGAGAACGACAACTCCGTACCGTCTCCGTATTGGCGCAAGCGCGGACTCCGCTTCGGTTGGCGTTCCTCCTGCGCGATCCCCATTTCCGGAGCGGCCGGCAAGCGCGACATTTTGATCCTATATAGCAAGCGCCCCAACTTTTTCGGAGAGGAACCGATACGGCGGTTTGCTCTGCAGCTACATAGCCTTCTCGGATTTGCGTTAGAACGGCTTCGCCTGCTGGAGGCGATCGAACAGAGCCAGCAGACGTTCATGATGTATAAGAACGCACTGGATGTCTCTGAACACGGCATTCTGATCGCGGAAGCGAACGGCGACTTGCCGGTTTGTTATGTCAATCCAGCTTTCGAGCGCATTACCGGTTACAGTGCGGAAGAGGCAATCGGAAGGAATTGCCGCTTTCTCCAGGGCGCAGACACAGCCCAGCCGGAGATGGAAACCATTCGTGAAGCGGTGCGCCAGGGAAAATCCTGCACAGTCGAGCTGAGAAACTATCGCAAGAATGGGACCATGTTCTGGAACTCCATTAGCATTGCACCGGTGTTAAATGCTGCGGGCAAGGCGACGCACTTCATTGGCATCCAGAAAGATGTCACTGATCTAAAAACTCTCCTGAGTGAGAGCATTCACTCCAATGCCATCTATCGCGCGCTGATGGGTACCGCGGAATTGGTGATCGAAGGGAAAACCGAAGGACACTTGTTCTCTGAGCTATGCCGGCTCCTGATAGAGAGCAAAATGTTCACCCAGGTGTGGATCGGTCGGCCCAATTCTTCCGGCGATCTAGAGATCCAATCCTTATGCAGCAAGGGCGACCTCGAACCCATCTCGGACCTGCCCAACGTCCTGACCGGGGACGAGAAGAGCATGGCGGTGCGCGCATGGCGCCGCCGCCAGCTCCAATTCTCAAATGACTGCCTCACGAATCCAGAATCCGCGCCGATCCAAAACTTCTGTTCGGAAAATAAGCTGCATGCAGCTGCAGCCGTTCCACTGTATCGCGCCGGAGAAGTCTGGGCGCTTCTGACATTGCTGTCCCAAGAATTGAACATCTTTAGTCCCGAGCTACTGGAATTAATTGAGCGCATTGGACGGTTGGTCGGACATGGCCTGGACGAGCTCGATCTTCGTCATGTTCTTGAAGAGGAGCGCCGGTATCAGTCCTGGCTGGCGCGACACGACCCGGTGACCGACCTGCTGAACCGTCGCGGACTAACCGAACGTGTGGAGGAAGCGATTGCGCGGGCGCGGCAACAGAATCGATCGATGGCCGTTGCTCTGGTAGACCTGAATGGCTTTCGAGTGCTCAACGAGCTGCATGGCCACCCGACCTGCGATCTTCTATTGCGCACGGTCGCCAAGCGGCTGCAGACCTCTTTAAAGCCAGGGGATGCGGTAGGAAGATTGGGCAGAGACCAATTCGTGTTGATTTTGGAGGATGTCGACGAGGAAAAGCTTGCCGTTATGCTGCCGCAAATCCTGGCAGACGTAGACGGACCGATAGAGCTTCCGAGCAGACGCACAGCAACGATTCAGACCAGCACCGGCGTCACACTATTTCCTCAGGACAATTCCACACCAGAGCATCTGCTGCGCCACGCGGACCGTGCCCTCTACGCAATGAAGGAAAGGGGAGTGGCAACGGCGTCTCGCTGGATGATGTTCCAGCCGGAAGCGGACGAACAAGAACGTATTCGTCAGAACGCTGTTCTTGCGTTGTTCGGCAAAGGAAACGTTCGCGTGCACTATCAGCCTCTTGTGAATTTACAAACGGGAAGCGTGATGGGAATCGAAGCCCTGGCGCGGCTTCTGGACAGCGACAACAACCTCCTTCCCCCCGCTGGCTTTCTGCCGCACTTCAGACCTGCCGAACTCACTGCGTTGACGTTTCAGGTGCTCTCCCGGGCCATCCAGGATATGCATCGCCTGGACAAAGCCGATTTTCGCCTAAGACTTGGAATCAATTTGGAGCCTGTAACTTTGGCGGATATGAAAGCCATGCAAGATTTGCGAAACCAGATCGAATCCGGCGGCCTGGGCCCAAACCGCATTGTCCTGGAGCTGCTGGAGCATCCCTATACGCTATCCATGACCGAGTCTCGGGAGGTGCTGCTCGACCTGAAACGCGCCGGTGCTCGACTTGCGCTGGACGATGTTGGCAGCGCCTATTCCTCTTTACTGCGGATTAAAGAATTGCCGGCAGACAGTATTAAACTGGATCGCACATTTTTGCAAGGATTGGAGCGTCAGCCGAAAGAACTGCGGTTCCTGATGCACCTGCTAGACATGGTCCAGACCCTCGGAGTCGACCTGATCGCCGAAGGCGTTGAAAGTTACGCGTGCCGCGATGCGCTGGCGGCGTTGGGAGTGCGGTATGCGCAAGGCTATGCGATCGCGATGCCGATGGATATTGAGGGATTGGAACATTGGCTGCGACAGCACAAAGCTTCACCTTGGACCGGGCCGACGACTCTGCTGGGTGCGGTCGCGCTGCAACTGCGCGATCTGGGAATGACGGGAAGAATCCTAGAGCAGAAACCCTCCTTGCTACAACACATTGTGACTTTCGACCCGGATTGTTCCTGCGAAATCGGGCTTGCAATTCGGGCGATTGGCCCCGTTGGGTCCAAACTATTTTCCGCCCATCTAGCCTGGCATGGAACGATGGCCTCTTTGTGGACACAATCCGGCGGCTCTGTCGACCCTCTGGCATTTACGGCAGCTCGCGCAGCCTATGAAGAGGAAATGTTTGTCTTCCTCATGGAAGCCAAACCCTGCGAATGTGCGACCCTGTACTCTTTGTGAAGCCCATTGCGTAGACTGTGATCTATGCACATGGAGACGCAATCGCTCTCGACCGATGAGGTATGGTTGCGCTTGGCATTGACCGAGGCCCAAGAGGCGCAGGCTGCCGACGAAGTGCCCATCGGAGCTGTAATTCTTGGGCCAGAGGGCGCGATCCTCGCTCGCGGACAGAATCGCGTAATCCGCGATCACGACCCCACCGCACATGCGGAAATTATTGCGCTGCGGGCCGCCGGAGCGTCCCTTGGAAATTACCGGCTGGAACAAAGCACTCTTTATGTCACGCTGGAACCCTGCGCCATGTGCGCTGGAGCGATGATTCACGCCCGCATCGCGCGGCTGGTATTCGGCGCGTTCGATCCAAAGGCGGGCGCCGTGGGAAGCGTTCTTACTGTGCTGAACCATCCTCAATCCAATCATCGCATCGAGGTGAGTGGCGGAATCCTGGCAGAAGAATGCGGCGACCTGCTGCGCCGTTTTTTCCAATCGCGACGATAGCGTTTGTACGATACGCGATCAAAGAACTGGTTCTATCACGCTCACCACTCGAACCATCAATGCAAAGCATTGAGATCCGCTTGTACCTGAGGCACGAAATTTTGATACGCCGGGGGAACGTCCGCCAGGAAAGCTCGAAAGGCAGTCCGGACACATGGGGTATCCTCCAGCTGTCTGCACGCCATCCCAAGGTTGTACTGGGCGAGAGGCACGATGCTTTGATAGGCCGGAGTCGCCTTTGCAAGAAATGTTTGAAAAGCAGTCCGAGCGCAGGGCATATCGTGCAGCCGAGCGCACGCGACACCGAGAAAATAGGCGGCTTGAGGAACCATTGTCTGATATTGCAAAGGCGTGTTGGCAAGAAACGCTTGCAGCGCAGTTCGAACGCAAGAAATATCTTTGGTTTCCGCGCACGCCATCCCGAGATCGTATTCGGCTTGGGGAACCTCATTTTTGTATTCGGGAGTGGCCCTGGCGAGAAACTTTTGAAAAGCGGTCTCGGTGCAGGAATTATCGTGCGTCTGCGCGCAAAACAGACCAAGATTGTACTCAGCCTCCAAATTGTACGGATCCAGATTCAACGCCTGGTTGAAATCGGCACGCGCGGCGACAAAATCGTGACGATCCAGCGCGATGATGCCCAGCCCGTTGTAGGCCGGCGCGTTCGGCTGGATTCCGTTGACATAACGAAAAATCCGCTCCGCCTCGGCAATCTGACCGTTTTGGCGGTACGCGCTGGCCAGATTCGTTTGCCTTTCCAGATTGAGCGGGTCGATGTTGACCCCCTGCTGAAGAAATAGGATGGCTTCTTTCGAACGACCCTCGTGCATGTAGAGAGTTCCCAGCAGCGAAAAAACAGCCCCGTTCTGGATGCCATGGTGCAGCGCCGAAAGACATGTTTTGACAGCCAGATCATTCCGGCCGGTTTCTCGATATTGCACCGCTAATGTGGAATAGAGATACGGATTGGTGGGGTCTTGCTCGATCGCCTGCTGGAGCAAGGCAATCTTGCGGGCCGAAGATAAATGCGCGCCTTCCGGCCCCGTCACGCGCTCGAAAATCCTGAGTACCCCGATACGATCTTTCGGATCAGCACCTTTGCCATTCAGCTCAATGCTGCCACCCGAAGATCCCCCGACATATCCTAGCGACCGCAATTGATCGATCGTTTTCTGGTTCATCGGTGTGGTCACAACCGTTTCCGTATTGCTGCTTCCCAGCCGGCTCAGCCGCTTCAACTCAGCTTCCAGTTCGCGATACTCCTTCGGATGTGTGGCAATAATATTGTTCAGTTCTCCGGGATCCCGATCGAGATCATAAAGTTCCGGCCTGGGTGCGCGGATATACATCCAATGGGCGGTATGAATGCCACGCAACTCCGACCATCCCATATTGATTTTTGGGTACAGAGTTTCCTCATAGGAGTAGGTTGTCGGCACCGTTTTCCCGGAGAAAGCCGGCACCATGCTCGTCCCTTGAATCGCCGACGATGCTTTTCCACCCAGCAAATCCAGCACGGTTGGGAGGGCGTCAATCTCTCGCGCCTGCTGTTGGACGCGGACTCCGGCTGGAACCCCGGGCCCGTCCATGATCCAGGCGATGCGTACCGTCGAGTCGTACAGGAAGATTCCATGGCCATCTTCCCCGTGCTGGCCAAGGCCCTCGCCATGGTCCGAAAGCAGGAGGATCAGCGTTTTTCCGGCCGGCGATTTCCTTCTGACAACGTCCAGGAATCGACCCAACTGTTGATCTTCGAACGCAATCTCCGCGTCATAGGGATCGTTCGGATATTGTTGGAGAAAACGCAGCGGCGGATTATAGGGCT
>JBKQVW010000157.1:0-9294 GCA_052142955.1 Acidobacteriaceae bacterium
AGTGCGGGCCAGAGCTTGTATCCGGCTCTTCTCGTCCACAGACAACGGCAGCGCGTGGTCGGGCGGATTCAGATACAGTCCGACGATCGCTTCCAGCTGGTTCGCAAACTCGGGACCGTTGCTGACCTTGAAACTGTCGACGCGATGCGGCTTCCGTCCGTTGGCCCGCCCGATGCGGGGCACGGAAGCCTTCGAGACACCCATCTCTCGGGCCATCGTGCGCGTGGACCAGTGGGTGGCATTGGCAGGCGTATTCCGCGTGGTTTTCGCGATCCGGGCGGCAGTCGATTCCGAGGAGATCAACGGTCTGCGTCCTGGCCGCGGCGCATCTCTCAAAAGGCCTTCCATGCCTTGCTCAAGAAAACGTCCCCGCCACAACGCGGCCAGGCGCGGAGCAACCTGCAGATTCTGGGCGATCTGCTAGTTCTGAAGACCATCGGCGGCCGGAAGAATGATGCGGCTGCGCCTCGCCGCACGCGCAGGGATCAGACCTCCGCCTGCCTGCTGCTCCAGCTTCCGCCGAAGCTCTTCCTGCAGAACCATGGGTTGGGCCACTCGCATTTCGAGGTCTCCTCATAAGATGACCCTCGAAATATAAATGACTCTAATAATGAGACACTACACTCGCCTCACTGCTTCAAAAGTACGCTGCACAACTTCGACAATGCCTCGATTACCGTTGCGGTTGTGAACAGATGGTTCTGGTCGCGGAACAGTGGGTCAGGATCTCCCGGCTTCCATGTCTCCATGCAATCGCGCCTGGTCACTCGCAACATGGGTCGACTTTCCCAACTTCCATCGGGCTGCTGATCTTCCAGAAGCTGATCCACCAGCGGCCAGATGTCCTGATCGTGCCCTATGTCGGGAAGCGAGAGAAGGCTCGATAGGAGAAGAGCAGACTCGAACGGATGCTGGGGGCGAGTATGCAGCAAGGTTTTCCGGGTCGCTCGCAGGTCGATTTCCGGTCCCGCAGTTCTTAACAAGGACAGACTTCTTTCGGTGCTATAGAGAAAGGAAGTCCACCAAAACGAGTGCCAGATGCCGGCGGAGGTTTTGCGATTGAGAACAAATTGCAGGCCATGATCGATGGCTGCAGTCTCGGCGCCAACTTTCGTGATCATCGCGAGAAGCGCCGATGGAGTCACGTCCGCATGCGATATGGCCCAGGATCCCAGATTCGGCTGGCCACGAAAGGTGGCAAAACCGCCATCCGCGCATTGAAAACTTTGAAGACAGGCATAGCTGGCTTCGGGGACATTCTTTCCCTCGGACGCCAGGAACAGGATTGCGAGGGCGGTCGAGTCTGCGTCTGAGCCGACTTCTTCGTTGTAGCCCCATCCGCTGTCTGGAAACATCTTCTTGCTGAGCCACTCCGACGCAAGACCCGTCGCGATCGACGTCCGCGCTCTGAAGTTGGAGGGAAGGCTGGTCAGCTTGCAGCCGACAAACGCCGTGGTCCAAATGGAGGACTGTCCAGGAGGCAGGTCCCAGTCTGTCCAGCGGCCGTCGGGCCCTTGTCGACTCAATACGTATTGCACCGACAAACCGAGAGCACGTTCCAGCGCTTTCTTGCGATTCCTATGCATCGGACGTAGTTGCGCATGCAGGATGCGGTTTCAGATAGATGGTCGTATAGTCTTGTTGTTTTTTCCATCCCAGGCCTAAATAGACGTGCGTGTTTACCTTGGCTGGACTCATTTGCCCGGCTATGACCCCGAGCTGGTCTGTGTACGCATGCGTATCGATGTTTCGAAGTGTCAGCCATCGCAAGCAGCGGTCCCTTGCCTGCGAGTCTCCCCGAAACAAGCAATGACCGCAGAACTCGATCTTTACGTCCGGAGGGCCGTCTGTGCCCGGAGCAAACCCGGCTGAGAAAACGACCGATTGCGTTGGATAAGCGCGGTCTCTTCCTAACATCACTTGGGTGTATTGCCGAAACAGTTCTATGTATTGCCTGCCCCCGAAATGCCAAAGCAGATTTTCATAATAGGACACGGGATTTCCATACCCGCTGAGGTAGATTCTGCCGTTTGGACTTTCATCTTGAGTAAGCGAGACCGCCATCCCCAGCGGTGTCATTTTGCCGGCCACGCATTGTCTGACTTTGCGATGCGTGTCAGAGGCTCCAAAAAAAGCCGCGAAATCTTCAAATCTTGACCATCGCTCGCTTTCTGTACCGCTTTTTCCATTGATGTAGATTTTGACTCCCGACTTTCCTCCCGCGGCAAAGCCTGCACCGACCCAGAATGTCCCACCACGGTCGGGATCGACCTCGCGGGCATTCACGGTTGAAGCTCTCTGGATCAGCTGAAAAATGGGGTCAAGGTCTCCATTCAACTGGAGCAACGCTGACAATTCGCGCACCGTCTCTTCGATGAACTTCCTCGCTTCGGAGGAGGACAGGCCTGGATCGCCTGCCTCGCTCAGAAACTGCAGCGGCACGGTGTGACGACCTAAGGCGAGAGCAAACTGAATCGGCGTGCCATCGAGGTTCAGACTTGAGGATCGTGCTCCCGGTTCGACCGGACAGCCCAGGGACGCTCGGCAAATCAATTCATACGCCTGATACAACTGCGCAGACGATCCCTCGATCCCGACCTTGGGGACCAGTGCCTGAAGCTGTTCCGCAATGAGCTCGTACCAGGAGCTTTCCACGCGGTCGCGCGTTCGACGGTTCTCCATTGTGGCCACGTGTGTTCTCCCTTAGGCTTTCTTTTTCTTTTTTTCCGGCAGTACCGCCTTCCTCCATCCAGGCCTGACGTGTTCGGGCCGGTCTGCAGGGCCATCGTCCGCCTTCAACAGTTCAAGCGTGATGCGAGAAGGGACGGTCGCGTGAAACAGCACAGCCTGCCCCGGTTGAAGTTCAAGGTTGGCAGGTTCGAAGCCACGGTCGGAGCACACGACCTTGGCCGGACTGGGCGGACGATAGGCCGTCTTCCCAATCTTCGGATAGCCGACCGTGATCTTTCCCTTTGCCTTGCCGGCCAGGGAGTTCGAAGCGGAATAGGTTCCTGGTCGCAGGATGACGGCGGAGAAGATGTCTTCGCCTTTCAGTTCGCCGCTGTCGAATTGATTCTGTTGCTTGGAATCTTCCGCAGCCTTCCCGACGCGCACGGCATAACCGCCGGCGCCCGCCGAGACGTGAAACACCGCATATCCTTTGGGGTTCAGCTCGAACGTAGTGTCTGCCTTGGGGCCCTCTCCCTGGCAACTGCAGGGGGCGCCAGTCGTATTCGTGGCAGGGGCGGACGGGCCGCTCTCGAACGCTGCCAGATCAATGTTCGCCTGCGCGACAGGGCTATTCTTGTCCACATTGATGTAGAAGTTTCCGAGACTTTCTTTGCCTCGATACACCACACCTCTGTATTGACCTGGTTCCAGGAAGCGGTGCGTCACTCCTCCCAGCATGGTGAGGGAACCGCTGTCCAATCCGATTTGCGTGAAAAGATTCTGATCAAAGGTCATTTTCATGGCTACGCACCCACATTCGCTTGCACGATCATTTCTTGTGAGTCAATGGTTGCGGCCAGATTCCGGATGGGAATTTTGACCGGAATGAGCCCGCCACTCGCCGGAAGGATCGGGAAAGGATCTTCAAACTGATAGAGGGGATACTTGCCGGCAAAATAATCCGCGATCGCAGTTTCCAACAGCGAAACCAGACCGAATAGATTGCCCAGCAGGTTCGAGAGCCATTCGGCGATACTGGTCGTGATCCCCAGCAGATCCGTGATCAAGTTCACGATCGGCCCCAGGAACGCCATGATAATGTCGACCGCCCAACCGGGCAGCCACGACGGGAACAAGTTATCGATCGCGTTGGTGATTGCATTCACCAGGATGTTGTCGATCGTCGCCGGGACGTCGATCGGCGCCACATTTACCAATACCGGATCAATATAGATCTGCCATTGGTTCGAGTGCCCATTCAGTTCCGCATCCAGATCAGTCCAGCCTGGAAGGCGCGCCGGATCGATATAGTACTTCGCCAACAAACTTGCTTTCAGATCCGTGATCTGCGAGGTAAGACCGGAGAGGTTCAGCTCCGCACAAACTGGACCGCCGATGCAGAAGCCGGGGAAGCCCACGAGACAACCGTTCCACGGATCCGGAACGATGCAGAAGCTGGGGATGCAGAACCCCGGCAAGTCGAGACACAGTTTGAAGTCGAGGGTCCCAAAGACAATATCGACGTCCTGTAGCTCGATGGTGTTGTCATTGTTCAACTGCAGGGTGCCTCCTGACAGATGCACGCTGACGGAATAACTGGCGGAGAACGGCCCGAAGTTGGCGGTGTCGGACTTCGAGAAGCTAAAGTTGTTCTCCACCTGGTTGAACAACTGCCGGAACGCTTTTGCGGATGCAGCTATCGTGATATGGCTCATGGCGCCACCGTAAGGGTAATGAATACCTTCAATTGATCGTCTTCAATTGCCGGGTTGTTGGGAATGGGAGGATTCGGCGTGAGTTGTGCCGTGATTGTGGCGAGGCTCAGCAGCGGGAGGTCAAACAGCATCGTGGATATGGGGAAGATCAGCTTTTCCTTCAACAGCAATTCGAAGGTCGTCTTCAGATAGCAGTTGATGTTGTCGGAGAGCCCCTTCGGCTTGATGCCTACGACATCCACACTATCTACGATTCCAACCAGAGAAGGCTTTCCGCCGACAAGCTGCATGTCAACGTGGGCCACCAGATACGCATCCAGGCAGAAACAAAGGAGTTTGCGGGTGGGTGGCACCACTTCCTGCGGTTGCTGCACGTTGGTGGCTTCGCCGAACGAAGTTGGTGTCGGCAGAAATCCTTGCAGGAACTCGCTCGGGCAATCCATCCCTCCACAGATTTGGACGTGCATGGCAAGATGCTGCTGCGGGAGCGGTGGATTCAGCGCGGCCGGCAGAGTGATGATGTTGCCGGGGTGAAAGTCCACCTCTGCCTTGACCAGTTGCACGCAAAAGTTCAGGCCCACCGGCGGCGAATCCGCACCCAGAATCGGAATCGGACTCACGACTGTGAAAAGCGGATTGCTATAGTGGGTCACGTCGATGGTATGAGCGACCTGGAAACAGGCAAGCTGAGGGTGGTCGCTTACATATTGTGTTGCGAAGTTGAACCACGAAGGACGCTGTCGCATCACGTGTTCGGCAACGAGATTGATGCCGTCTTCATGAACAGCGGCGTAGAGGTCGCAATTGTCGGTATATGCCATAGTCACTCCCCTCGAACCGGCGGATTTCGGCAACGGGGTTTTCAGGTTGTCGAGGGACCCGGATACTGGCGACTACCAGCTGGTCCATTTCCACTGAGCAGATAGTGCATTGGCGAGTGAAATCGTTTCATGCAAATTCGGATTATTCGCGGGGTGGATTTCAACAGTCGGTTTAGAACGGGAAAGCCGCTCTACTTTCAGGCTGCGCAACCGGATACCGTGAAATGAAGAATTGCCTCGAAATTCTTCGTGTCTTTGCTGAAGAGAAAACCGCTTGTCCATATGGCCAATGCCTATATGTAGATCCAGTCACACAATTCTGTAACGTTCTCCAATCAGTGCTCACTATCAGGAAGTAAGAGGGTTCTGGCCATGCAAACAATCAATCATAGTAACCGCCCGATTCGTTCGCACCGGAATGATCGGGACTTTGCCCCGCGTAGAAAGTCTGCTGTCTCGGTTCTCTCACCCTGCAATGCGACGCGACTCGACAGAGGGTTGCCTGCTCCAGCGCAAAAAGCTCCAGCAGAATACCCTCAGTCGGATCGCCTGATCGGCGATGTGGAAAATGACGCCATGCTTCAGCAGCACGATTATGTGCGGCGTCTTGATCGCACCGGGAGCGAGGACCGAGAAGACAAGGCGAAGACGCCGGTCTTTTTCCATCGCGCAACGCTGTTCGATAGCGTGATGGATTTCCTGGATCGCTACGATCAAACCGCTGTCCGACAGCAGTCCCGCAGAGGCGAAGCATGAGGCGGAGCTTCACGAACATACGTATTGTCGTAGATTCCTCCCGGTGTAATATGGGGCCTAGGCTTCAGCTACAACGGAGGAATGGCGCGTGCAATTTTTTGCGTTTGACGCATCCTACGTTGACAAACTTCGATCGGGTGATGCTCGAGTCGAAGAGCATTTCGTGAGCTATTTCAGCGAGCTCATCCGGCTGAAACTTCGCTCCCGGTTGAGGTCCGATGAAGCCATCGAAGATGTCAGGCAGGAGACGTTTGTCCGTGTAATCGGGTTGCTGCGCGCCGAGGGAGGCGTGAGACAGGCTGATCGGCTCGGAGCATTTGTGAATTCGATTTGCAACAACGTCCTGCTGGAACACTATCGTTCGAAAAGCGTTAAGGAATCGAGCCTGGAAGAAGAGCCGGCGGCTGCCTTTGTCCACCGAGGACCGAGCGCGCTCAGTGTTCTCGAGACTCAGGACACAACGAGGGTGGTGCGCCAGATTTTGAATCAGTTGACGGAACGGGACCGCCATCTACTGGAAGCCGTGCTGCTGGACGAGCGCGACAAGGATGTGGTTTGCGCTGAGTTCGGGGTTACCAGAGAGTATCTGCGGGTGTTGGTTCACCGCGCAAAGCAGTCGTTTAAGTCATTATATGTGCAGCACTTGGGTGAGCAGGATCCTTTTTGAGTGGGCGAGATCCTTGAGGAAAAAAAGAAACGCTATCGGTAGGTTTGGCACTATCTTAAGTGGGGACATTTTCGATGGACCATCAGGATGCAACGCAGTCAATGGCGGTCGAAAAATATGTGCTGAATGAGCTGCCGCCCCAACTGCGCGACGAATTTGAGGAGCATTATTTCAGTTGTCAGGAGTGCGCGGCGGATGTTCGCGCGACGACCGCATTTTTGGATGCGGCAAAGACGGAGCTAAAGGCTGCGTCTGTTTCCAAACCATCTCCCGTTATTGGCGCGCAGCGAAAGACCGGATGGTTTTGGAGGCCTGCCTTCCTTGTGCCGGCATTCGCCGCCTCTCTGCTAGTGGTTGCGTATCAAAACGTTGTGGTGTATCCGCGGTTGAATCAGCAAATTGCTCAATCAAGCACTCCAGAGGTCTTGCCGTCCCTTTCTCTGGTCGGCGGCAATAGCCGCGGCGGTCCAGTCCCATCCATCACGGTGCGTTCTGGACAGCCCTTTCTTTTGTCCTTGGACATCCCGACGCAAGAACGTTTTTCGACGTACACGTGTTCCCTGTATTCCCCTGCCGGGAAACTCGTCTGGCATGTTCAGGTTTCTGCCCAGCAGGCCAAAGACACGATCTCGATTCGCATTCCCGCAGTCGATAGGATCGATGGGAAGTATTCGATGGTCGTGCAAGGGAATTTGTATCCGTCGCGGCCGGGAACCCAGGTTGATCTTGCCAGCTATAACTTTGTGTTCAACAGCCAGAAGTAAGATCACTGCACGAAGGAGCAACCATGCGATCCGAAGCGAAGAAAGTCTTTTATTACGATGCGGACGCGAGTTCGCTGGGTGGGTTCGTTGAAGAGCCGTTTCAAGCGGTCATTCCTTCCCAGGCTTCGGTATCGCTGCCCGCGGTAGGCGGATACGCAACGACGCGGACAGAATCCTTTAACTTCAAGGAAATTGTCTCCTGCCGCTGTGCCTATACGCGGGTGTCGGGCAGGATGATTCAGGAGGATGGCCCATGGACGACGCAGGTAACCTCTGTGATCGAAGGGCTGAACATTCTCGAAATTGTGACGGCGGAACGGATCGTGGCTCAAATATCTGTAGAACATCCAAGAGAGGGCAGCGCGGCTGGGATTTCTTTTGCTGGCTCGCACTTTGAAAGGCTCCGCGTCGGCGGACAGGATGTTTGTCCTGTGCTGAATTCAAGCTTGATGGGCATAGGCCCCGGAGCGGATAATATTCCCTCGCGGCTTATGTGGCCGGGTCTTCTGCGCGCAGGGCAGGAGCAGGCCCGCGAACTTGTTCGAAGCGTAACAGAAAGCCCGGACCGGAGCGCCTATGAATGGGTACTCCAACGATACGGGTGGATGGAACCGAAGCGCGAGCTGCAAAAAGACGGATGTGTCCTATGTTCGCTGACGGACGGTGTCGAAGGAACAGTTCCGGGCAAGACGATCGGGCACTTCGTGGAAATTCCGGATTTTGGGAGGATTTTTCTGGGAGAGCTCATGGCCTTTCCGCGTTCGGTTCAACTCACAATGGTTCGGGCCGAGCTAGGCTGCAACGTGCAAGCGCAGGTAAGCGCGTCCGTGACACACATCAACGGCAGCACTATGCCTCCTTCGTAACGGGCGCTCTGTTGTCCGCGGTGACCCTTTTCGGTTGCCACCCATCCAAGCGCCAGACTCCAGCAGCCGTTTATCAGGACATTCATCGGGAATTCCTGCGAGGCGATCTCGGAATCGCGCAGCGGGAGTCAGAGAAAGCACGCCAGGAGTTCCTGGGGCGGGGCCCAAACTGGGACATCAAGTTTCGCCTGCTCGAAGCAGAAATACTGACATACCAGGGAAGCAGCCAGGACGTAATTCGGTTGCTCGGCGACTATCACCCACCGCCCTCGTTCGCGGCCGGCGATATCGAGATCAAGCGGAAATTGCTCCTGAGCTTGGCCCACACTCGCCTCAACCGATCGCAACAGTCAGATCAGGAATTGCGGGCGGCGCAACAACTTTCCCTTGCGAGTCATTCCCCATTGCAAGGAGAGGTTCTTCAAACCAGGGGGCTGATTGAAATCCATCGCGATCAGCTTGGGGATGCGAGAGATTCGTTTGGACGTAGTTTGGAGTTTGCCCAGGAGCGCAGGGATGAATTTCTGGAGACAAGTGACCTGCTGAATTTGGGTACGGTGGCGTTGCGCAGGGAAGAGTATGGCGAAGCTTTGGATAGGTTCCAAGAGGCATCCCTGATTGCTCAGTCGATTCAGGCGCAATTGGCTTTGGAATTGGCCCTTGGCAATGCCGGCTGGGCCTACTACAAGCTAGGTGACTTCGAAAAATCGCTTTTCAACTTTCAACAGGCGGAACAGCAGGCCCGGGATCTGGGGTCGGTTCATGATCAGATTGTGTGGTCGACCAACATCGGCCTCTCTTTCTATCGCCTTGGAGACCTACAGGCGGCTGAGTCCAATTATCGGCGAGCGTTGAAGGCTGCGCAGGCAGCCGACGACAAGGAGTTAATTGCCGATACTCATATAGAGCGTAAGCGTCCGGAGTGGGCCGTGAGGGGTAGGCTGGGAACTCAAGTGTCCATCAAGTTGGCCAAGTGGACACTTGAGATCAGGCGAGATCGCTCTGAGGTGCGGCGAGATTCCAGGGCAGCAGTTC
>JBKQVW010000158.1:0-3981 GCA_052142955.1 Acidobacteriaceae bacterium
TTGACGATGCCGCTGCTGCAACTTCTTGCCTATCATCGCGCGTTGACAATCGGGAAAACCGCATGGATCGAGCAGATGGTCTACATCCCATCTCAATTGCAGTATCGGTAAAACGCAACTCGGCGGTCTGGAGATGACCCAGGCCATCGGAGAAAGTGCAACGAATGGATGCGGTTGTAGTTGGCGAACTCAATGCAGACCTGGTCCTGAGTGGACTCGCCGCCATACCAAATTACGGCGAACTCCAGCTTGCCCAAGGCATGCGATTAACCTTGGGCAGCTCTTCCGCAATCTTTGCGTGTAACCTTGCTCGACTCGGTATAAGTGTCGGCTTTGTTGGGAAAGTCGGCAACGATATGGTGGGCTCGTTTCTTGTAGAGCGTCTGGAAAGCAGCGGCGTAGATACCTCCAGGATTGTTCGTGCAGAAGGAGCACAGACTGGGATATGCGTCATCCTGTCATTTCCTCATGGTTATGCGATGGCCAGCTATCCCGGTGTCCGCGAAAGCTTTTGCTTGAGCGATGTTGATTTTGACTATGTGCAGAGTGCGAAGAACATGCATATGTCCAGCTTCTATCTGCAACCCGGCCTGAGGCCTGGAGCAGAGGAGCTTTTTCGCAAAGCGAAGGCTGCGGGCCTGACTACTTCGCTCGACCCGGACGACGATCCGAGCGGGAAGTGGGATGGAGGTTTGCGCGAACTGTTACCCTCGGTCGATGTTTTTTTGCCAAACGAGCAGGAGGCCTTGAAGATTTCCGGCGCAAAGGATGTTGACGGTGCGCTGGATTCGTTGGGCAGGCTGGCGGCTTCGGTCGTGATCAAGCGCGGAGCTGCGGGCATAGTGACGCGGAGCCAGGGGAGAACGTGGGCTGTGCCTGGATTCCGAATCGATCCATTAGACACGACGGGAGCCGGTGATAGCTTCAACGCGGGGTTCATCTTCCGCTTTCTGAACCGGGATTCGCTTCCGCAATGCGTTGTGTGGGGCAACGCATGCGGAGCGATGTCGACGCTCGTCTTGGGCGGGACTGAGGGCTTTCCGACACGGAGGCGCGTGGAGGAGTTCTTCGATGAACGCGCTGAGGAACTTGGGAAAATGCTCGGAGCATTTCAGCCGGCCTAGAGGAGAGCTGCGTGGCGATTCTTGATTACATCATCATCGGTCTCTTCTTTGGCGCAATCTTTGTGCTTGGCATTTGGTTTAGCAAATGGGTCGGGAATCCCGACGATTTCTATGTGGCCGGCCGACAGGTAACCCCCTTTATTCTTGCAGCTGCTCTAACCACGGCGAATGTTAGTCTGTTTAGCCTGGTTGGAGTTAGCGGGGCTGCCTACAGCGGCGGCATTTCGATTATCTGGCTGACCTGGACCGGGAACATGGCTCTGGTCTTTAGCGGATTATTTGTTATTCCTCTTTTTCGGCGTTTGCGTATTCGCACAATACCCGAGTTTTTGGAGATGCGCTACAGCGGGTCGGTGCGTTTACTTGTCGGCATTCTGTGGGTTTTTCGGCTCGCGTTCTGGGCTGCGGTTGTGCTCTATTCCGCGGTGGTCGCTGCGGAACAACTTACCGGTATTCACTCATTTCCTCTCTGGGTATTTGTGCTGGCGTCCATTGTGATCATTTACACCATGGTGGGAGGAATGTGGTCTGTCATTCTCACGAATAATCTCGGCTTTCTCTGCATGATGATCAGCCTCTTGGTCATCTTTCCACTTGCCATGGCCGCGGTAGGTTGGTGGCCTGGGCTGGTAGCGCATCTTCCAGCTGGGCACCTTGATCTTGTTACGGTCCACGGAAAGTACAATTGGAAGGCGATCATCGCATTTCTTCTGCTGGGAATTGAGTGGGCGACGCTCGATCAGGGGCTGCTGCAGGCAGCATTTTCAGCCCGCGATCCACGCGTAGTGGTGAAGGGCATGGTCCTGTCGGGAATCATGATTACTCCATTCGTCGCGCTCTGGATCTTTCCTGGATTATCCGCGAGGATCCTCTATCCGGGACTGCCCCGGCCAGAGATGGCAATTCCAACACTGGTGCTACACCTTGTTCCAATCGGAATTCTAGGTTGCGTCACGGCTGGCTTGCTCGCTTCGGCGCTCTCTACGCTCGGGGCGAATCTGGGAGCAGTGGCATCGCTGATTGCGAACGATATCTACGGCCGTTTTGTAGACAAAAAGAGGTCGCCCGGCCGGCTGTTAATGGCAGGACGGGTGGCTACAATCTTTGCCGGCGCGTTGATGATCACTATTACCTATCTAGTGCCGCGTCTCGGCGGCGCCGTGGATGCCTACCTCACGGTCATCAGCATCATGGACATGCCCCTCTTTGTCATTGCCGTTCCTTATGGTCTGCTCTGGGAACGGGCTACCTGGCAAGGCGCGATCGCGGGATATTTGACTGGATCCTTAGCCGGTGCTGTGCTACGGTTTGGCTTCGGTTTAGGCATAGGCCCTGTCACTTTGCTCAGCGGTGGTGTTGCTGCAGTCATCTGTCCATTGGTAAGTCTGCTTACCCAAACAGGATCTTCTGTGCAGCAAGCTCGAAAGCTTAGGTTCTCGGCCTTTAAGCATAGTGAATCGGAAGAGTTGGCAACTCCAAAATCTTCAGTATGGCGGACGACAGGTCTGTGGCTCTTGGCCATGGGAGCGGCTGTTTTTCTTGCCGGCCTGATTCTGGCTGGTTTCTCGGTTCCGAAGAGCACAGCCATTGTGCTGGCCGGGATGTTTGTCTATTTCGTCGGTGGTGGGTTAAGGGCTGCTTCGAGCTAGCCCTAACCCGGCATAGCCGGAACCAAAGAGGGCTTTGGGTATGATGTCGAGTGGACATCGAATTGTTGACCGAGCGGTATGCGGCTCAGATAGCGGGAGTGCTGAGCTGCTGGGACCGGGTGCTGATTTTTGGCACGCTGCCGTAGATTTGCTACGCCGGGGGGATGACCTCGTATCTTTACGAGCGGAAGGTGCGGATCTTCGACTACCCGCGCTTCGCCGAGCCGTTCCGCGATGAGCTGCGCGAGAACGCGGAGCGGTTGGCGGCCGAGGCTGGCATCGAAATCGAGTTCATCCGCAAGCGGAACTTCCGCAAGGAAGACCGGGTGAAGGAAATCCTGGCCCGGCGCGGCGAGCATCCGGGACTGGTGTGCATCGTGTCCGCCATGGAGCCCTGCTCCACCTACAAACCCTGGCATGACAAGCAGACTGGCCGGACCTTCCTGAAGCCCGACGACGGCAAGTGCCTGCATTACTACTTCTACTTGATCGATGAGGATCTTGGGCTGTGCTACGTGCGGGTGCCGACCTGGCTGCCCTGCCGCCTGCAGATTTACTTCAACGGCCACAACTGGCTAGCCGGCGCGCTGCAGAAGCGAAAGATCGATTACCGGCTGATGGATAATGCCTTCGTTCACATTTCCGACTGGACACGGGCGCAGCAAATAGCCGATGAGTTATCGATCCAACGGCTGCACCGCAGGCTGGACGTGTTCGCACGCCGCTTCTGTCCCATTCATCGTTCCTTCGGCGTGGCCTATCACTGGAGCGTTGACCAGTGCGAATATGCGACCGACATCGTGTTCCGCAAACAGTCCGATCTCCAGCCTCTCTACGAGAACCTCAGCCGCACCGCCATCCACACCGTCAAGCCCGACAACATCGCCACCTTCCTGGGCAAGAAGCTCGTGCCACAGTTCGAGGGCGAGATGGGAAACCGCTTTAATGTCCGCATCGAAGGAACGCGGATCAAACACACCATGGGGTCGGTCTCGCGTAAGCGTGACGTTCTGGCCGTCTGGACGAGGGGTGGGGTTTTGTGAGGGATAGGACCGTATGTGTCCATGATCGATTCAAGTGGACACGACCGGTCGCAGGAAGTGTGTGCGTTAGTTTTGCGGAGTGTTGACTTCGTCGACGTAGACTTCGTCGATGGTGGCTTTGGCGATTGCGGTGTCGAGGCGGGCGAGCAGTTGCTTGAAGGGTTC
>JBKQVW010000159.1:0-3460 GCA_052142955.1 Acidobacteriaceae bacterium
GTTGCTCGCCAGCAGAGCCCGCTTCCGCTTCACCGGCGGGAAGCCATTCTGAAGCTGTGCCCGGACCTTTGTCAATCGAGGCAAAAAATCCGCTTGACAGGGCATCGCGGTTTCAGAGATGGCTACCCGCTCCTACACCGTATCGACCAAGAGGTCCAATGCCGAGACACCGATCCTGTTACTTGGGATTACTGCTTTTTGTCTGGGTCCCGCTTCTGCTATCGGCTCCGCAGAAGCGAACCCTGACGCCGGAGGATTTGGTAGACATACGCGATGTTAGCGATGCGCAGATATCGCCCGATGGTAAGCTTGTAGCCTTTGTGATCATGGAACCGGCCGACCCCCGAAAGCCGGAGAAGCCGCGGAAGCAGGAAATCTGGATGGTACCGGTCGACGGCAGTGAATCGGCCCGTCCCTTTGCCACCGCGTCCGAGAGCGACAATACGCCTCGCTGGTCCCCCGACGGGCGTTCTCTGGCCTTCCTCTCCCCCCGCGATGGTGGCCAGCAACAGGTCTGGCTAATGCGCATGGACGGAGGGGACGCCCGACAGATCACTAACTCCAAAACAGGCGTGAACTCCTACAAATGGTCCCGTGACGGCCAAATGATCGCGTTCGTAGCCCCGGACGGGCTAACGGACGAGGCTCAGCAAAAGAAAGATCGGGGGGATGACGGCGCAGAGATCGACGCGGATCATCAATTTGCGCGGCTCTGGATCGTCGGTATTGGGGGAGGAAGCCCTACGCTTCTCACGCGCCAGGATTTGGATGTTTTCGATTTCGACTGGTCGCCCGATGGTTCGGACTTGGTGGCTGCATTCACTACTCGTGATCATGTGCTGGACGGGCGCCTCGGTATCTTTCACCGGGCTAACGGCACCCTGCTCAGGGAATTGAGTACCAACGTCGGAACTTTTCTTCCCGGGCTTGTCCATTGGTCACCGGACGGAAAGTCCATCGCGTTCATGGAGAATTCGCCGCGGAAGATTCCCGGTTGGGTCTCAGTAGTTCCTGCGGCGGGAGGAACCGTTCGTCCGTTGACGCGGGACTTCCCGGGTACGATCCATCGGTGCTTCTGGGCACCTGACTCAGCGCACTTGCTGGCATCGGCATTAATGGGCACTCGCGCAAATTTACTGAGCGTGAATGCGGTAACGGGCGAGGTCGCCATGACCGCCGATTATCTCGCGATGTCGCCGGACTTTTCGATGACCAACGACGCCCGGACCTATGCTTACGTGAGCGACACACCAGAGTCACCGTCCGACGCATGGGTGATATCCCGGGGAGGCTCCGCACGCCGCCTGACTGAAAGCAATCCTCAATTCGGCTCAATCCAACTGGGAAGCGTCAAGGAAGTCTCTTGGGCCAATCGTAAGGATGGCGTCAAGCTGACTGGCGTTCTGGTCATGCCGCCAGACTATCAGGAGGGGAAGACCTATCCGATGGTGGTGGAGGCTCACGTGGGCAGTCAGGGATGGTGGGCAGGATGGCAGGGGTCCTGGTGGCAATGGGCGCTGTTGTTGAGTTCGCGAGGATACGTTGTGTTTCTGCCGAATGCGCGTGGCGTGACAGGGCAAAATTGGATGCTGAGAGATACAATTGTCGACTGGGGTGGCGCTGCGCTGGATGACATCCTAGACGGCGTGGACGAGTTGGTTGCGCGAAAGATTGCCGATCCGGAACGGCTTGGTATCGGCGGCTGGAGCAATGGCGGTTTCATGACCGCCTGGGCTATCACACATACCAGCCGCTTCAAGGCCGCTGTGGCGTACGAACCACCGGTGGATTTGGCGCTTTCGTGGGAAAAAGCCGGGCTGACTGGTTCCGGGGAATTCTGGGAGAGTACGATGGGCGGAACTCCTAACGGCACTAATGGCTTCTATCAAGCCCATTCGCCGCTCCATTTCGTCGGGAATTGCCACACGCCCCTGCTAATCCTTCATGGACAGACGGAAAATGTCGTGTCCTTGCTTGACTCGTACGCATTCTACCGCGAGCTACGATCCAAAGGAGTAGAAGCCGCCCTGGTGACGTATCCGCGCGAAGGGCACGCTCTCCAGGAGCGCGCAC
The DNA here is from genome assembly GCA_052142955.1 of Acidobacteriaceae bacterium. Classification (GTDB taxonomy): domain Bacteria; phylum Acidobacteriota; class Terriglobia; order Terriglobales; family Acidobacteriaceae; genus JAKAAZ01. The sequence goes on from JBKQVW010000159.1 coordinate 2,074, forward strand.
ATCAGTTGGATCTCCTTAGGCGAATGCAAGCGTGGTTTGACGACCATCTGCAACGCAAGTAAAACTGGGTATCGCTGTTGAGAAGATAAACCGTGCGACCGCGTCTGGCGCTTTACCCTCCAAGACACGACGACCAATGAGATTGCGACCACCACGATCACGGCAAATAGCCATTCCACACAAATCCTTGACGCCCTCTGCGAGTGCGGCGGGAATCATGAACCAACTTACATTACGTGATACGGAAGATGTTCGGAAAGATCGCGGAGCATTGCATACGCCTGCGGTCACGACTCCGAAGCACAATGAATGTCCTTCTGACTGTAAGCGAGTTGATACCCATTACAACGACATTTGCTGGATCGGCTGCTGCGTTGAGGGGGTGGTCTCTTAGCCGGGCGATCACTCCATCGGAGACACTGGAACATTTGCCTTCACCCAGCGCAGTAATTTGCTCATTCTCTCATGATGCGATCCCTCCCAGTAAACGCGCTGGCAGCTCGGGCAAACGCGAAAGACCTCCTTGTCCATAATCTTGGGCGGCAACCGCTCTAATACGGATTCCCGGCTAGCTTCCTCCAGGAGGGTATTGCAGTCAAGGCAGCGTGTGAATGGCCGCATGGACCCGGCGAGGTCAAACCGCTTGACTACCTCCAGCAGTTGCTGTTTCGGCTCGGTGGAGCGAACCCAATAGCCACGATCCACAGAGGTTCGCATCAAGAGGTAACGATCCCTGGTGAGCAACACCCGTCCCTCGCGCGACACGATAGCAGCCAGCTCAGGATCAGAGGCTTGGTTGCTGTAGAGCGCATCGAACCCCGCCATGCGCAGATAGGCCGCCAGCCGTCCGACATGCACGTCCAATAGGAATCGCAGCGCTCGCAGTGGCGCTGGGCGTACGCGTGAGACCGACGAGATGTCCAAGGACTCGAAGACGGGATATACGCTCACGCGGTCTCCATCACCGACCTGATAATAGAAGTCGACTGGCTTGCCGTTGGCAAGCACGAGGTCCACTTCTGTATGAGGCACGCCGAAACTCTCCACGAAGTCCTTCACTGAACCGCTGACACTAAAATAACGCGTGAGCTCCTTCCCTCGGTTTTCTTCAGGGAGAAAATCGTTCAGTTCGGCATAGAAGCGGAACCGCGCAGCGCTCATAGCTTGGCCCCCAGACGGTACCCTTCACAATTGAACAGCAGCCGCGGGTGATAGCAGGTGGATTCGGAGTGCCGATTGTAGGCGCTCTTCTCCTGCTGACCGTACACCGGAATCTCGGTGCTGTCCATGTCCAGTACGATGGGCGATGGAGATTCAATGGTTTCCCCCTGTCGATCGACTCGCAGTTGATCGCGGCCAGCCCGTCGAGATTCTCTTTTTGGGTAAA
>JBKQVW010000160.1:0-5748 GCA_052142955.1 Acidobacteriaceae bacterium
AGCGTATTCGACCCGAGCGGCAATGCGATCACCAGCGCCACGGTAATCGCCGTCGAGACCAGCACCGGGGTCAAGTCCAGCGGAGAGACCAACGGGGAAGGATACTATGCCATCACCTTCATCCTGCCCGGCACTTACTCAATCACCGTCACAAAACAGGGATTCAAGACAGAAAAGAAGACCGGTGTTGTCGTTCCGAACAATGAGGCAGTGCGTACTGATTTCTCGTTGACGGTGGGTTCCACCGAATCCACCGTCACCGTAGCCGCGAACACGCCACCCATGTCGACAGACGATGCGACACTGGGCGAAACGATCGAAACCAGTCAGGTGCAGGATCTTCCCGTGCAGGGGCATAATGCTTTGGAAGAGGCGGCACTGACCTCCAACGTCATTATTGGAAGCAAAACCAGTTACTCAGGCAATCCCCCTGGCGTGGACTTCATTGGCGCAGGACAACGCGAAACGCAGAATGAGCAGACGCTCGACGGTGTCACGATCATGAACAACCTGGGCAACGTCACGGCGACGCGTCCTAGCGCGGATATGATTTCAGAAGTCCAGATGCAGAGTGGCAACTATACCGCGCAATACGGAGCCTACCTAGGCGTCCATGTGAATCTGGTGAGCAAGAACGGCACCAATGACCTCCACGGCGCGGTCTACGATTATGTGAAAAATACGGCTTTTGATGCCCATAACTTTTTCGATTCACCCACTCAGGCTAAGACGCCGGTGAACTATAACCAATACGGCTTCGATGTCGGCGGTCCGGTCTGGATCCCAAAGCTCTACAACGGCCGCAACAAGACCTTCTTCTTCGGCGCCTATGAAAAGATCAATCAGAAGATCGCGACCGACGGAACGACCACCGTACTAACTCCCGCCATGGAGGGCAACGGGACAGCCAATCCTGGAGCGGCAGATTTCTCAGCGCTTGGCTACTATAACTCTGCTACTTCCAGTTGTGTGGGTCCTGCGGGTACGGGTACTGGAATATGCATTAAGAATCCCAGCACCGGTGCCTACTACACCAACAACGTGATTCCTGCCAACGATCCATATCTTACTTCCGCCAGCGCGGCCATCACAAAGAAGTATGAGGCGATGGTCCCGCAGGAGAACGTTTCGGCGGTCAACAACAACCTCTACAACGTGCCGTATGCGAACACAATATTTATTAAGCAAACCCTGGAGCGCGTGGACGAGAACATCGGCGAGCACGTCAAGATCTTTGGGCGCTTCCACTGGCAGGATCTTACTTATGCGAGCGGAAACGAGGTTCCCGTCAGCGCCGGCTATGGCCCCACCCACAGCCGCAACTACGCTTTCGGATATACGCACATCCTCACGCCAACTTTGGTGAACGACTTCCGCATCGGGCTTAACACGTTCCTGACGGATGCTGTGAATTACTGGTATGAAAATGGGATCAAGGGAGCTGGCACAGCTCTCGGCATTCCGGGGTTTAACTACGACACCACCCAGGGCCAGCCCGGCGTTCCTAACGTCCAGGTCACCTCAGGCGGCGGAATGAACATCGGAAACAACGGCACCAACTGGTTCCAGGACGATCGTGCCCTCGACGCCTATGACCAGTTCACCTATACCCACGGCAAACACAGCGTTACAGGCGGAATCGAATTCCGGAAGTTGGAAACCGGGCGAATCGCTACCAACGAGTCTCTGGGCGAGTTCACCTTCAATGGCACGGTAACCGGCGATGGGCGCGCCGATTTTGTGCTCGGACTACCTAACAGTGTCGAGACTCCGCCAGACAGCATCAAGGGGTCGGTAGCTGAGTGGCGCGATGGCTTCTTTGGCATGGACACATGGCAGGTTACGCCACGGCTTACGGTCATTTACGGCCTTCGCTACGATCTGCCTACTGTTCCCTATAGTCTGAATGGCTATACGCGCATCATGAATGCTGCCCAAACCGCGCTGCTTCCTGTTTCAACTGCGACCTCCGCGGCTACCTGGACGCCTGTTCCGGGGCTTAAGCTCGGAAGCCCCACTCACGATAACTGGGGACCGCGCCTCGGCTTCGCCTATCGCCCCCTCGACAGAACGGTGGTGCGCGGCGGAGGGGGTTTCTTCTACAACGCCAACCAGCTCAACAGCTTTACCCTCCTGACCAGCAATAACTATCCCTTCGGCTCTACGTTCACCTTTAGCGACTCGCAAGGGACTATCGCCAATCCACTCTCGTTTACCAATCCCACGCCAGGGACGGCGACCGCAACAGCAGTTACGGGTACCTGCACACCAACATGTACCTATGGGAGCGCCGTTACTTACGATCCGGCCAACAAGACTCAGCGCAGCTACCAGTGGAACCTCTCCGTCGGCCAGGAGTTGTGGAAGAACGGGGCGATCGAAGCACAGTACGTCGGTTCGCATTCCCTGGATCTCGACACCAGTTGGTATCCCAACGAACCCCCCGAGGTCGTCGCGGGCTCAGTTTGGAGCCAGCCCCTCAAGGCAAACATCAACAGCGCCCAGGGACTATGCGGCCAGGCGACTTGCGAGGTTCGTCCGAACCAGCTCTTTGGTTCGATCCGCGACCTGAGAGATTTTGCCTACTCTCACTACAACGGATTGAATGTGATTCTGCGTCAACGCATAGCGAATGGGTTCTCAGGACAGTTCAGCTATACGTATGCCCACGATCTGGACATCTCCTCCGACTCCAACGGCGGCGGCAACCTGTCGCAGCAATACAACATGAGAGCCGATTACGGAAACTCGAACTGGGATATCCGGCATCGCTTTGTGGGAATCTTTTCGTATAACCTACCCACCTTTAAGGGATTGAATTATCTGGCCCAGGAAGCGATCGGCGGCTGGCAGATCAGCGACATCCTCAATCTACAGACCGGCGAGCCGTTCAACGTCAGCCTCGGCTATAACAGCGCCGGCACGAGCCAGGGCACAGAGCGTCCGAGTTGGGTGCACAAGCCATTTTCGACCTGCAACCAGAAGAACCAACTCATTGCCGGGGCCAATGCAAGCTGCATCGATGGATCAGCCTACGTGCTTCCGGTTGCCGAGGAGACACTCGTAACCGGTTCAACCACCCAGGTTGCCACTTACAACTATGCCTTTGGCAATACCCACAGGAATTTCCTCCACGGTCCCGGCTTCACCTACGACAATTTTTCACTCTTCAAGGATTTCGCCATCCGGGAAAGGGCAAGATTTCAATTGCGGGTAGAGGCGCAGAATGTATTCAACCACCCGAGCGCTTCCAACCCCAGTTCAACTTTGAATGCGTCAACCCTGACGGGTACCGCAGTGAGCACGTCTGGATTCGGAAACATCACCGGCGTGCAGACGATCCCCGGCGAACTGACGGGCGCTCGTGTGGTTCAATTGGCAGGCAAGTTCATCTTCTAACTTCAGTGCCTGATGTTCACTGTTTCCGGGTCACGGCTTTCTGATCGACGGCCGTGACCTCGCTTTTTGTGCATAGATAATGGAATTGAGGAACTACAAATGCGCTTCTTTGATAGAACCTCCCGCGGTGGAAGTGGTGTCGTTCCGGTGGCGCCATGCGGGAGAATGACACAATGACATTCACGAGACGTGATGTCTTAGCGGGCTCATTGATGAGCCTTGCCTGTGCCTATGCCTGCGCTGAGGCCGCAGAACCTCCAAAGCCATTCGGCGCTCTCCCGTCGGCGCGACAATTGCGCTGGCAACAAATGGAGACGAATGCCTTCCTTCACTTTACGGTGAACACATTTACGGACAAAGAGTGGGGAGACGGAGACGAGGATCCATCGATATTTAATCCGGTTGGTTTCGATGCAGATTCAATTGTCCTTGCGCTCAAGGCTGGCGGCATGAAGGGCGTGATTCTTACCTGCAAACATCACGACGGTTTTTGCCTGTGGCCTACAAAAACAACCGATCACTGCATTCGCTTGAGTCCATGGATGGATGGCAAGGGTGATGTAGTGCGCGAAATTTCCATGGCCGCGGCACGTTACGGGCTGAAGTTCGGTGTCTATCTTTCTCCATGGGACAGAAACAACGCCGCGTACGGAACCGCCGCCTATATCACCATTTACCGTCAGCAACTGACGGAGTTGTTGACGCGGTATGGGCCGGTGTTCGAAGTGTGGTTCGACGGAGCGAACGGCGGCAAAGGCTATTACGGCGGTGCCCGTGAAACGCGCACGATCGATAAGCAAACATATTATGACTGGCCGGCGACCTGGGCTCTGGTTCGCAAGCTACAGCCTGATGCGGTGATCTTCAGCGACGTCGGACCGGACATTCGATGGGTTGGAAACGAAAACGGTCTTGCAGGCGAAACTTGCTGGGCCACCTGCGATCCAGAGACGAGCGACAACAAACTAGCTGTGCCAGGCGATACGAATCCGGACGAGCTTAACACCGGTACGCGATTCGGCTCGCGTTGGCTTCCCGCAGAATGTGATGTCTCCATTCGCCCCGGCTGGTTTTGGCACGAACGAGAGAATGATCGGGTAAAGACGCCAGCACAATTGCTTGACCTCTACTTTGCTTCAGTCGGGAAAGGAGCGAATCTCTTGCTCAATGTTCCACCGAACCGAAGTGGGCAATTGTCGCCGCAGGACGTGAGCTCAATTGAGGGGTTTCACGGGAAGCTGCAGGCGATATTCGACAAGAACCTCGCGACTGGGGCAAAGGTGAAGGCCTCGAATGTGCGTGGGGGGAGTGCGCGGTTCGGCTCCAGAATGCTGTTCGATGGCGATCCCGAAACATACTGGGCGACTGACGATGGAGTTCACGCTCCAGAGTTGGTGATTGACTTTGGACAGAAGTGCAGGTTTAACGTCGTCCGGCTGCGCGAGGCGATTCAACTTGGCCAGCGAATCGGTGCATTCGCACTCGATGCATGGCGTCAGGAATCGTGGACGCAGATTGCGCAGGCAACAAGCGTGGGTTCATGTCGATTGGTCCGGTTGCCGATCGCCGTGGAGACTGAGCGGCTTCGAGTTCGCATAACGGACTCTCCAGTTTGCATTGCATTGGCTGAACTAAGCGTATTTTGTGAGGAGTAGATTATTGGCTTTCGAAGGGGAGTTAGGCATCATGCTCGTTGAAGACTAAGATCCCGCTTGGTATAAGAAATCCGGCCGCATCAATCTTGGGCTGCGCTAACTCTAGCTGGCACAAGACATCGGGCAGACCAAAGCAGGCCTTCGAGGCTCTTGTCCCTCCGTTTCTGTTCACAAGACACCAGACTTGACCGATTGGCGGTGACAGAATAGATGCGTTCGCGTCGCGATGGAGGCTGTGCCCCGCAATAATTCGATCCGTAAAGAGACCGCTTGTTTTCTCAGAGATATCCGTCGCTGCATCGGAATCCAAGTCGGATCCCGATTCGAGAGTCTTAACCGTTAAGAGCAAGCTACTGGAGTGCCCGGCAAAATTCTGTACCGTGCGCAACGAGAGGCAAATTGGTATTTGAGGGGCTCTGCCATTCCCGCGAGTTGCGGGTTTGGACTGACCCCACAATTGAGACGCAGATGTAGTCGAAATCGTTGCGGTCAAGTAAGCGTCCTGATCTGCCCTCTTGACAGGCGGGAGGATTGATTCTTGAAGTGCCCACTACCTTTTTGGTGGGCACCTGATGAGTGTGTCTATGCGGCTTGGGAGGATTGAGTCTGTAAAGTCAGGGCGAGGTTCCATGGCAGGAGTTCTTCGATTTGGCTGATGGGATGGTTGGCGATCTGGGCCAGGACGGTGCGAAGG
>JBKQVW010000161.1:0-3225 GCA_052142955.1 Acidobacteriaceae bacterium
CCAACAGCTTGGAAGGCTGAGACTCTACCACTGAGTTACTCCCGCCCGCTACCACTCACTTCACTGCTGCCCGAAACGGCCGCGCTCTTCCAGCGTCTGGCGGCGATGATGAATCCAGCTTCGAAACACCAGCAAAGCCAGAATCGCCAGCGCCACGCCACGAATGCTGATCTCCAGCACAGGCTCGCCCTTGGGCCCGTTGACCACCCGAATCGTCTCCGAACTCAGGGTCGTCCACTCCAGCACGCCCAGCACACCGAAGGCGCACAGGGCGATCCGGAACCGGCTCGCTCTTGCCATCACGCCTCCATCCTGCCTGCGCCCGCCGGGCCGGGCCCGGCCCATGGCGCACAACACGCAAAAAAATGGTGCACAGGGGAGGATTCGAACCTCCGTAGACCTTAAGGCCGACAGATTTACAGTCTGTTGGTTTTAACCGCTCACCCACCTGTGCGTACGTTCACCGACCGACGGCAGCGCCATGCACGTCGGTCCCGCGCTGATTTCAAAGATCCTGACGGGCGCCTGAGCCCATCGCGGAACCGGACTCCGCCGCACGCGGCAAACGGCGCGCGTTCAGCCTGTCCGTTCGATCCTTGGGGAGGGCGTTTCTCTGGGAAACAGGACCGCACTGGAATCTCGTCTCGCCGCGCTTCCGCCGTGCGCGAGCAGAACAAACCTGGAGCTGGCGAAGGGATTTGAACCCCCGACCCTCTGATTACAAATCAGATGCTCTACCAGCTGAGCTACGCCAGCCCACCCCAGCCGCTTCCAACCCTGCCGCAGCTGCCGCGTTTTGGAAACTGAACCGGCGTCCGGGACTCCAAAGCGAAGATAGCACGCCAACTTGCCTCGTGCAACTCACATCCCCGTACCGCTGTCCGGCGCCATGCAGGACTCGGAGCCCTGCCGGATGCTATGATTCCGCACCAGGCATGATATTACGCGAAAAGCTTTCGAGTGGCTACCACACCGGCCAACCAGGCATGGCGGGCAACTCCATCCACACGGCCTTCGCCGCCCCGTCCGCCGGTGCGCAATCCGGCCGCCTCCGCACCGCTTGCGCCGTTCAGGTATGAGAGCCCGCCGCCGCATTTTCGTCGTCTCGCTGTGCGTGCTGCTGTTTATCGCCGCCGTCGCCGTCGTGGTGCTGCTGCGCAAGCAGGCCGCGCCGGAGGCGGCGCGCCTGTTGCCAGATGGCGATGTCATCGTGTACGTCGACTTCGGCGCCGTTCGCAACCTCACCGCCTTCGATCAGCAACCGCTGCCCAAGCTCGCACCCGGCTACGATGAGTTCGTCCGCGACACCGGCTTCTCCTTTGAGCGCGATCTGGACGAGGCCGCCATGGCCGTGCATCGCGGGTCTGCAAACGACGCCATGCACGGCGCAACCCACGGCGCAACCCGCTACACCGAGATCCTCGTCGGCCACTACGACCAGATCAAACTGGCGCAGTACCTGCGCCCGCGCTCGCGCTCCGTGGAAAGCTATCGCGGCATCGACGTTTTCTCCATTCCCATCGAAACCCGCACCCTGCGCGTGGCCCTGCTCGCCATCGACACGGTCGCCATCTCCAACGTGGACGACGCCGGCACCGTGCATGGCATCATCGACCGTTTCAAGAAAATTGCCCTGCCCTTCGGTGGCCCTCCGCTGGTTCGCACCTACTATCCCAAGGTTCCGCTGGGCAGCCTGCTCTGGGCCATCGCGCACATTCCGGCCTCGGCTCCGGCTTCCCCTGCGGCGAACTCCGGTTCGGAGTTGCGCCCCGAGCCCTCGTTCATCCTGCCCGGCGGCATCGACGTTGGACTTCCCGCCGACAGCGATGTCGTGGTCTCGCTGCGCCTGCTGACCACCATCCACGCCCGCGCCGATTTCTATACCCAGAGCGAGCAGGCGGCCCGCAACTTCACCGGCCAGACCACGGCCTTCCTCGCCATCTTCCGCGGCATGCAGGCCAACGCCGCGCCCGCTCCCGCCGACGCCGACGTGCGAGCCGTCTTCGACTCCATCAAAGTCACCCAGAAGGGCGACCGCGCCGAGGTGCTGGCCACCATCCCGCCCAGCTTCCTGCGCAAACTCGTCAACGAACCCGCCCGCAACGCGGTGCAAGGCGAGACAACACCGAGCACGCCTGCCGCGCCAGACAAGAAGTAATCGGGTGGCCCACAACCGCCTTCTTTTGGCGATTGTGGGGCGGAGCAGAGCGTAAACTGCTTTTCATGCCGACGGAACTCAAGCGATTTCATCACTCCGGGCAATCGCATTTTGTGACCTTCACCTGCTACTGGAGGCTTCCCCACCTGCAAAGTGCGAAGGCTTGCGAAAACTTTGTGCTCGCTCTTGAGCGGGCGCGTCTGCACTGCCATTTCCGTGTCTATAGATTCGTCGCCATGCCCGAACACGTTCAACTTCTGATCTCGGAGCCGGAACGCGGAACCGTGGCCAACGCGATTCAATCCCTCAAGATTTCCTCAGCGAAGCGATCTGCAGGCGGCCGGGAACGCATGGAACGCCACACTCCGCTTTGGCAGAAGCGCTATGATGACCGCAATGTCCGCGACTATGACGAGTTTGTCGAGAAGCTTCGTTACATCCATCGCAATCCCGTCAAGCGGGCATTGGTGGAGAAAGCGGAAGACTGGAGATGGAGCAGTTTCCGGCACTATGCGCTGCGCGAAGATTGTGGTGTGGAGATCGAATCCCAGTGGACGGCAGACAGGAGAAACAAGAGAGATGAGAACGCGCACTCCCCACATTAAGGGCTTGCGCCCTAAATGTGGGCCACCCGCGGCAGCAACGGGTTCCCGCCTAATTTCCATCATGATTATTCCCAACTAACCAACTGGCATCCGGGGTGATTTTTGCGAACGCGCCCAACCCCAAATGGAAACGAATCGTGCACGGCGTTGTGAATCGCCTACCATCCAATGTCGGTTCAAGTCCGGCGTTTGATATCGACATCTCGCAAATTGAAGGACCCTTTATCCCATCCGTGCGATATTGCGAGCGCCTCATCACGGAGCGGATATTTGTCATCTGCGAGGGGTGCGACGTGCTTGCTGCCCAACACAGATGCACACCCGGCAATCAGTTTGACCGGGACGCAGCGTTCACTTTCTTGAAAGTTGCGGGACAATCCTTCGCCCCCAAAGACGAAGCTGGCAACCCGCTTCGCCACACGCTGAAATTCAGTCTGACGTACTCGACATTGGATGGTAGGC
>JBKQVW010000162.1:0-3699 GCA_052142955.1 Acidobacteriaceae bacterium
GCGGACCCGTTCTCGAATCTCAGCGGGATGCCGAGGATCGCCTGCTGCAGCTGCATAGTTTCGCGGATGTGACCAGCAATTCCTTGTTCGCCCAGGGCCGGACGGCTGCCTTGGAAGATGCTCTCCGTATGCAGTCCGAACAGTATGGCTTCCGGAGTTCTCCGAAGGCCATTGAGTATTTCTGATTGCACAAGCCGGGCCTTTCTTTTTTCTTCTTGGCTGGATCTTGGCTGGAAATGAGGGGCTCTCTGCCGGATGATAGATAGTGGATCGGAGGTCGTCTACAGTAGTTAGGTTGGATATCGGGAGTACCTGATTGACTTTAATTATGGTGACTTGGAAACGAATGAGGCCCCTGATTTGACCACTACCGATGTCTATGTTGTTGGTTCCGCCAGTGCCTTCGGCTCACGCGTTGTGCCTTCCGAGGACGTGGACCACGCCTTCGGGATGCCCACTGGAAAACTGAAAAGCCGCGCGGGCATCTTGTCGTTGGCCCACGTCTCCGAGGAGGAGGATGAAGGCACACTCGGCGCCCAGGCTTGCAAACAGCTTTTGCTGAACACGGGGCAGGAAACGGAGAGTTTGGACTGGATCCTCGCGGCAAGTGAAACCCACCATGCGTATCCGTCGCTTTGCGCGATTCTTCACGCCAAGCTTCGCTTACGGGAAGACTGTAACGCGCTGGATGTGGGCAGCGGTTGCTTGGCGCTATTGCAGGCCATGGCGGTGGCTCAGGCGCTCCTTGCATCCGGCCGCGCCAAAAAGATTCTCGTGGCGACGGCGGATGTGCACAGCCGAACATTGGGCCCTGGGCGTACCGCCGGGGAATTCGGCGGCCTGTTTGGGGATGGCGCCAGCGCCTTCCTGCTATCGGCCAGGCTCAGCGATTCCAAGAGCCTTGCCTATCGGCTGGGAGAATTTTTCTTCGGCTGCGCCTCGAAGTATGCGGAAGCGATTGTCATCAGTGACGCAGGCAGGGGCCACCTGGACGTGCGATTCGAAGGGGATGCACTCTCCCGAGCTGCGGTCAGCCGGATGGAGAAGGTGATCGATGAGGTGGAACACCGCAGCGGCATTTCCCGCGGCCATGTGGGTGCCTTCGCCACGCATCAGCCGAATCCACGCCTTGTAACTCTTCTCGCTAAGCAACTGGGAGTGTCCGCCAAGCATTTCCCTCCCATCGGTAGCACTCGGGGCAACCTTGGTTCTTCCACGTGCGGTGCGGCACTGCACGTCGCGCTGCAGCACGCGGCCACACAGCCTGCCGAGCAGCGCCAGCCTGTTTTCTTGGCCTCACTTGGACCGGGTTTGCTCTTTGGTGGTGGTTGGATGGTGCCGGCCGGCGCTTGAAGGTAATATTCTCGAATCCGCTGAAAATTCAGCCGCAGACCGCTTGCAGCGCCGATTTGATCTTTCGTCCATAGCTTATGGTGCAGGGCGCGTTCGGGCGGTGAATTCCAGATCCGCGGATGGCGCCACGCAAGCTTGCGCGGATGGCCAGCCAGGATCCGTGGTCGCGTTGCGGCACAAGGTGGTCAACGCCGTGCTCACGTTCGCTGGCGCGACGACCCCGTCCAGGGGTTCGGCATAGACAGAATAACTCTGGCCCACGGGCAGGTGGTCAATCTGATAGCTTCCATCGAATTGCAGTGGACCCGGCGCCGCGCAACTCCAACCCCCGAGCGTGCCCGCGATCACATTTCCGGTAGACACGTCCACGGCGACCACATGAGCTCCAAAGATGCCGGTCACACCGGGAGGCGTCGTAGGCAGAGAGAGGGGATTCGCCGCCAGGATGTGGCCCTGGATCGAACCGATGTAGGTAGTGTCATTCGGGTCGGTGTAGAGCGTCCGCAACCCCGTGCGATCATCGTCCGCGAGCGGCGCGTCGGGCTGTTGCGTTGTTGGCCGCTCACTCGAGAATGTTCCGGGAGCCGACGCAAAGGGAAACATGATCGCGCTCCAGACAGCGGAATGGCTGAAACCCAGGAGATGGCCGAATTCATGAATCATGAGGGATTCCATGTCATAAGCCTTGGGATTGGCGCTCAAGGCGGAGGGGGTTGCGAAGGTCACGGACGAATCGTTCGGGTTGAAATAGATGTCCGCATCCAGGATCTGGCCGACTTCGCTGGAGACGACGTTTCCCAGTTGAATGCCGATGGCATCGGCGGTGATGACGCGGGTGAAGGCCAGAACGCCGGGAGTGAATGCCATGTCGGGCTGATCGAAACAAATGGAATTCACACCGTCGGCGCCGCAGATGTTTGCCGTGGCCACGCGAGTCAACGGAGCAAAAGTGTCTGCTGCCAGTGAGGTTGCAGCTACCCCGGTCCAGACGCTCTGGGATTGTTGAATCACGGCCTCGATTTCATTCAAGCTTCCCGTGGGAGTCTGGTCGGTGGTCAGGATGGTTTGTGGAGTCGTGCCGAGCACGGTGCTCCACCGCACGGCGATGCTGCCGGTCGCGATCAACTGATGGGACGGTATGGGACAGGCCGAACCGCCGGAGGCGCTGGCGGGCTGACGGACGTCCGGAACAATTTGGTTAAACGCATAGCCGTGGACGGCGACGACAGACCAAAGCCCGTAGAGGAGGGCGATACCGGTTGCCGCAATTTTTCGGATCGTGTCTCGCATGCCTTTGGCCATTCTCGTCCCTCTGCTCCAACTCCCCTGCACTGACCAGATCCAGCCGTCTGCCGGCAATTCCTTCGCCTTGCCATCCGATTCGGAGTTACAGCGACTGTCTGTGGATCTCCTTGTTCAGCTTTTCCAGGAACCGATCGATGCGTAGAGCCCTTACCCCCGCCGTTGTGAACGTATTTGTCTGCGGGTCGAAAACGGGCACATCGGCGGAATCCTGCGTTACCGTTTCCACGCCGGTGCGCTGGTTCTTGCGGATGCGAAAAGTTCCTTGCGTCCATCCCACGATGTAGAACTGCTTTCCCGGGTGGCCGGTCAGAAAGAGATAGACCTCTTCGTTTGGCCGGAATTCCGGAACGCCATCCACTTGGGAGTGCAGGTGCTGGAATTGGCCCCCCGGCATGCGCACCACGATTTCGGAAGGCAGAAAGCCCTTATCGTGCTCCACGACTTCAAAGACAGTGTCGGTCCAGATTTCGCTATTTTCCAACCGCGTATCGGCGCGAACGCAGCGTACCCGTGCGATGGCCGAGGAATGCTGAACCAGTTGGTAGAATTGCAAGCGCGCCAGGGTTGTGGCATTGGCAACGATGGCGATCAGGCCGATCCCAATCAAAAACAAGACCCAAAGGAACCGGCGGCGTTGCACATAACTCATCGAGAGCCTCCCCAGGATTCATTGAACTTGCAGAACACCCGAAGCGGATGTCTGGTCGAGATTGGTGTTCTGAATGAAAAGCGTTCGCGCACCCGGCGTGGCCGTCGAGGGAACCTGCAACGTCAGGTGAATGATTCCCAGCCCGGCCGGCTGCTGGGAAATTACGGCAACGTCTCCCAGACCGGACACGGTATACGTCATGCTGGTGTCCAAGCCGGCTTCCGAGAACAAGCAGATGTCCGCGGTGACTGTGCCGCTAGACGGCCGAACCAGCCGGATGGCATTGCCGCCGAGACTGCAACTGTTGTTGGAGGTGCTGAACATACCGATTGCAGCGATATTCAGATCGAGGGTGTCGTCGTCCGTGTCAATTCCCGCAGTGGTGGGTTGGA
>JBKQVW010000163.1:0-36378 GCA_052142955.1 Acidobacteriaceae bacterium
GCGAAACCGTCTTGTAGCGGTCGGCCTTCGGCATCTTCATGCGGCAATACCACATCCGATGCTCCACGTCGCCGCGCCTAAAGAGAATCAGGCCGGGTTTCAGCTCCTCTTTCTCGGTAACGAAGGACATATTGCCTCCTGCTGTGGATACCGTTCTGTGCAGTTTCCGTGTAGATTTTTTCTGCAAGCCATTGATTCTTCGTGGCTGTGCAGACTTTGTATGGAATATTATAGAAAATTATGTGCTTTATTTCTAGTCATTTATGATATAGTTCTCATCCTGAGTAAAGATCGCCGCGGGCTGTCGCGGTGACGAGTGAAGGACCTCGCAGTGGGCCTTCAGGAACAAGCTCCCAGACTGATCTATAAGCGCATTGGCAATTATGTAACAGCCGGGTGCCCCATCCTAGCGAAGCTAGGGTGGGATGAAATGCAGTCCGCACCACAGAAAATCGTCCCAGCCGAATGCACCCTCCGTCCCCATTGCCTACCGTGGAACACAACCCGCAGATTCTTTTGTTTCGCCTCCGCGCTGGAGTCGCGCCCGCGGTTACGATAGCCTCAAGACAAGCGCTCTTCAAATCGTGTCCCGGATTCCAGGCAGCGCGGAGGTCATTTGCTCTATTGGCTTCTCTACCAGAAGTTATTCGTATACATCCACGCATTCCGCGTCTTTCGCTACCTGACGATCCGCACCGCGTTTGCCACGCTCACTGCGCTGCTCATCAGCCTGTTGATCGGCCCTTATCTGATTGAGAAGTTGCGTGAGTTTCAAATCGGCCAGTTCATTCGCGAGGACGGCCCCAAAGACCACCAGAAGAAAGCCGGGACCCCCACCATGGGTGGGCTGCTCATCTGCGTGGCCATTCTGGTTCCAACGCTGCTGTGGAGCGATCTGTCGAATCCTCTGGTCTGGCTGGCCATACTGGCGCTGGTGGGCTTTGGAGGCATTGGATTTGCCGACGATTACCTGAAAGTGATTCACAAGCGAAATCTGGGGCTGACGGCCCGCGTCAAGTTCACGGCGCAAATCGGGGTTGCGGCATTGATCGCCGGATTCCTTCTCCTGCTGCGCAGCAAGGGAGAATACTCCACTCGTCTGGTGGTGCCGTTCTTCAAGCGCTTTCGTCCCGATCTGGTGAATCACTCTCTCCGTAACATGCCGCATCTGTGGCCGCTGGCATTTCTTCTGTTCGTTCTGTTCACTGTGTTGGTGCTGGTTGGCTCCAGTAATGCGGTCAACCTGACGGACGGGCTGGACGGACTGGCCATCGGCTGCGCCATCATTGCCGCGGGCGCCCTGGCTGCGCTCACCTACATCAGCGGCAATGTGGTGTTCGCGGACTATCTTGGATTGCAGCGCATGCCCATGGTTTCGGAATTGACCGTTTTTTGCGGATCGATGGTCGGCGCCAGCATCGGCTTTCTTTGGTATAACGCCCATCCGGCGGAGGTTTTTATGGGCGATGTCGGATCGCTCGCGTTGGGCGGCGCCATCGGCACCGTGGCCGTCATCATCAAGCAGGAGCTGTTGCTCCCTTTCATTGGCGGAGTTTTCGTTTTAGAGGCGCTCAGCGTGATGCTGCAGGTAGGAAGTTATAAACTGCGAAAAAAGCGCATCTTCAAAATGGCCCCGATCCATCATCACTTCGAACTGATGGGATGGTCGGAGTCGAAAGTGATTGTTCGCTTCTGGATCGTGGCGCTGGTTTTTGCCCTGTTTGCCCTGACTACGCTGAAGCTGCGGTAAAGATCTTTTTAGCAAAATGGTTTCACGAAGAATGTTGAGCAAAATGGTTTCATCGAGCCGGCAGGCAGAATGATTTTCATGCGGGAAACAAGAGCACGGAAACAGAAGCAACAAAACATGGGACAATCGAATCGCGGCGGAGATTGACTCGATGATGGAATTGAAGGACAAGAAAATCCTGGTGGTGGGGTTGGGGAAATCCGGTCTGGCCTCCGCTATTTTCCTGCGAAAACACGGCGCCCAGGTCACCGTCTCCGATGTGCGCAGCGTGGAGGCCCTGGCCGGCGATTTGCCCGCGCTGCTCGATGTGGGTGTCATGGTCGAGGCCGGCGGTCATGGCCTGCTCACCTTTCGCCGTCAGGATTGGATCGTTGTCAGCCCTGGCGTTCCGCTCAATACTCCGGAACTGGCGCAAGCGCGAGGATTTGGAACGCCGGTCATCGGCGAACTGGAACTCGCGGCACGGTTTCTGCGCGGCAAAATCCTCGCCATCACCGGGTCGAATGGGAAGACGACGACCACCGCGCTCTGCGGAGAAATTTTTCGAGCCGGCGGCCAACCGACCCAGGTGGGCGGCAACATTGGATTGCCTGTCATTTCGCTGGTGCAGCAAAGCACGGATGAAACCTGGAATGTGCTCGAAGTCTCCAGCTTCCAGTTGGAAACCGTCGTTGAATTTCACCCCAACATCGCCGTGATCCTGAACATCACTCCCGATCATCTCGACCGCCACGGCAGCATGGAAAATTATGTGGCCGCGAAGGAACGCATCTTCGCGAATCAGACGACGAACGATTATCTGGTGCTAAATGCCGAAACCGCCGAGACCCAGTCGATGGCGGCGCGGGCGAAATCACAGCTCTTCTGGTTCAGCACCCGGCGCCCGGTTCGGCAGGGATGTTTCGTCTATCGGGATGCGATTGTCTGGCGCGCCAGCGAGCCGTCTGCGGCGGAGCCGATCTTGCCATTGAACGAAATCCCGCTCAAAGGCGAACACAATGTTGAAAATGTTCTGGCCGCAGTATGTGCCGCGAAGCTGGCCGGAATCTCGAACGACGTCATCCGCAAAGCCGTCGCCGCTTTCCGCGCCGTCGAGCACCGTCTGGAATTTGTGGCCCGCCTGGGCGGAGTGGAGTTTTACAACGATTCCAAGGCCACCAATGTCGACGCGACGATGAAGGCCATTGCTTCCTTCCCAGGTGGGATTCACCTGATCCTGGGCGGAAAGGACAAAAATTCCGACTACACTCTGCTCGCGCCGCTGTTAAAGGAACGCGTGCGCGTCGTGTATACGATTGGCGCGGCAGCGGAAAAAATTGAGAGTCAGATTGGCGGTTCGGTCGAACTCGTTCGTTGCCAAACACTGGAGCGCGCCGTCGATCAAGCCGCAGCGCAGGCGAAAACCGGAGAAATCGTTTTGCTGGCGCCCGCATGTTCCAGCTTCGATCAATTTGATAATTACGAGCACCGCGGCCAGTGCTTCAAGCAATACGTGCTGGCGCGGCAAGGTGTGGATGCATGGCAAAACGTGTCGGCGTAGATAAGTGGCTGTTCATCGTCACGTTGCTGCTTGTGCTCTTTGGCCTGGTCATGGTATTTTCCGCATCCGCGGTCGTGGCCAAGGAGCGCTACGGCTCCCCCTATTCCTTTGTCATCAAACAATCCGCCTGGGCGTTGATCGGCCTGCTCACCATGGTGGTGCTGATGCGTGTCAACTACCGGCATTACAACAGCCCTTCCGTGGTTTTTCCTTGTGTTGCCGTCACTACATTGTTGCTGCTGGCAGCATTTTTCATGCACGACTCGCACCATACGCATCGATGGATCCGCTTCGGCATGTTCAGTTTCCAGCCATCGTCGATGGCCATGCCTGCTCTGGTGCTGTTTCTCGCCTGGTTTCTGCAGAACCGCGTCGATCAGTTGCAGGATTGGCGACGCGCTCTGCTTCCGGCGGCATTGCCCAGCCTTCTGTTCATCGCGCTCATCTTGAAAGAGCCCGACCTGGGGACCGCCATGGTCTGCGCCGCCGTGACTGCACTGATGCTGTACCTGGCCGGCGCGCAAATGAAATATCTTGCGCTGGCTCTGCTGGCTGCTTCGCCGGTGCTCTATTACATGCTGTTTCGTGTGCCCTGGCGTCGTGCCCGCATGATCGCCTTTCTCAATCCGGAAAAAGATCCGCGCGGTACCGGCTTCCACATCTTGCAATCGTTGATTGCTGTCGGCGCCGGCGGCATCCACGGTGTCGGGCTGATGGAAGGGCGGCAAAAGCTCTTCTATCTTCCTGAGCCGCAGACTGACTTCATCTTTGCCAACATCGCGGAAGAATTGGGATTGATTGGAACCGTCTTCGTCGTCGCGCTTTTTTTGATGCTGGCCTATCGAGGTCTGCGCGCCGCGCTGCTTTCGACCGATCCTTTCGCGCGCTTCCTCGCTTTCGGCATCACCGCCACCATCATCATTCAGGCATTTTTCAATATCAGCGTGGTGCTGGCGCTGGTCCCTACCAAGGGGATCACGCTGCCGTTCATCTCCGACGGCGGCACGTCGTTATTTTTTACCCTGCTTAGCATGGGTGTGCTTCTAAACATTACTCGGGAGATCGACTGACGCGCATGACGAAAGGAAATCTGCGCGTTTTGATTGCCGGCGGCGGCAGCGGCGGACACGTCATTCCCGCATTGGCGGTCGCGCGCGAGTTGGTGCAGGCCTACGGCGCCCAGGTCCGCTTTGTCGGCACAGCGCGCGGCCTGGAAACGCGCCTGGTGCCGGCCGCGGGCTTTCCATTGGATTTGATCCAGGTCGGCCAACTTAACAGCGTCCATCTCACCACCAAAGTTGCGACGCTTTCCAAATTGCCCCTGAGCGTGCTGGCCTGCATGCGCCTGCTGCGCAAATTTCATCCCCATCTTGTCTTCGGCGTCGGCGGCTATGCCTCCGGCCCGGCCATGATGGCGGCCATCCTGACCGGCACGCCGCGGGTCGCCTTCGAGCCCAACGCCGTTCCCGGCATGGCCAACCGCTGGATCGGTCGATGGGTGCAGGCGGCTGCCGTCAATTTTCCCGATACGCTGCGCTATTTTCGCAATGCGCAGGTCACCGGAATTCCGGTTCGCCCGGAGTTCTTCGCGTTTCCGCCTCGTCCTGTCGATGCGCCGCCGCGACTGCTCGTCTTTGGCGGCAGCCAGGGGGCCCGGGTGCTCAACCGGATGACGCCGCTGATAGCCGCCGATTTGCTGGAAGCGGTGCCCGGCCTCACCATTCTTCATCAAAGCGGGGCACGCAATCTGGAAGGAACGCGGCAGGCTTATCTGCAATCGCCGGAGTTGCGAGAACGCTGGTCGGCCTCATGGAGCGTGGAGCCTTTCCTGGACGACATGCCGGCGCGCTTCGGCGATGCCAGTCTGGTGCTTTGCCGCAGCGGAGCCAGTACGGTCGCCGAACTGGCAGCCGCCCAAAAACCTTCGCTGCTGATTCCATTTCCGCAGGCCGCCGACAATCACCAGTGCCGCAATGCCGAGGTTTTTGTCGAGGCCGACGCCGCCGCGATGTTGGTCGAGGCGGAGTTGACGCCGCCGCGGCTGCTTGCGGAATTGGTTCGCCTCTTCCGGGACCCCGAAGGCCTTGCCCGCATGGCGAAGAACGCCCGCAGTCTGGCTCACGAAAACGCAGCCGCATCGATTGCAGCGCTGCTACAGCATTTTCATGGATAGTGGAATGTCACGGGTGCCCCCATCCTAGCGAAACCGGGGTCCCCGACGAGCGCAGTTCGGTGGGGTGGGAAGCAAGGGTGGGATAGAACGAAGTCCGCATTACAGCAACTATGAAAATGCTCTGGATACCGGACATCCTCAGGAATACGATTAACCTAAACACATGTATGCAGAGAAGGAATGGTTCTTATGAGGGAATTTAGACAGACTCTTTCGGCTGCACTGGTGGCCGTATCCTTGATCCTCGGTGTCCTCGCGGCTGCCGGTGTGCAGAACGCCAGGGCAGAGAATAATGGTCTCGAACGCACGCCCGTGCTTGGCTGGAGCAGTTGGAGCTTCCTCCGCGAGCATCCCACGGCAGCCAGGATCGAAGCCCAGGCTCACGCGATGCAAAATTCCGGCTTGCAGCAACTCGGTTATGAATACGTCAATCTTGATGACTTCTGGGAACAGTGTCCGGGCCCTCAGGGTCCCAACGTCGACCCCTATGGCCGCTGGGTCATAGACTCGTCGAGATTTCCGGCCCATGGAGATACAAACGGCATCAAGGCAGTCGCTGACTACATCCACAGCCTCGGGATGAAATTCGGAATCTATGTCACACCGGGTATTTCCAAGCAGGCAGTCGTCAAGAACACGCCGATTCAAGGCACGCCGTACACGGCTGCCCAGATTGCGGAGCCGTCTGTATCGGAAGCGAACTACAACTGCAAGGGTATGGTCGGCATTAACTATAACAAGCCCGGAGCTCAAGCGTACATCAACTCATGGGTCGATATGCTCGCGTCATGGGGCGTCGACTACATCAAGATCGACGGCATGGGCAACAACAACGTGCCCGACGTCAAGGCATGGTCGGAAGCAATACGGCAGAGCGGACGACCGATGGTCCTCGATGTCACACAAGGAAGCTACACCCGTGTGATCGCCCCGACGTTGATGAAGTACGCGAATCAATGGGAATTCGCACCCGACGTTGAATGCTATGGCTGCGAGAAGGGCGGAAGCAGCTATCCGCTGACAAGCTGGAAAGATGTCGAGAAGCGCTTCAACTATGTTGCCGAATGGCAGTCTTACGCGGGTCCGGGAGGCTTCAACGACTATGATTCCATCGAGGTAGGGAATGGCAGCAACGACGGACTTACCCCAGTCGAACGTCAGACCCAGTTGAGCTTGTGGGCCCTTGGATCGTCACCCCTCATCCTGGGCGTCGACCTCACTCACCTCGACCCACTGGATCTCCAGTACCTGAAGAACACCGCTGTCCTCGCCGTTGACCAGGATTCGATCGCGGCTAGGAGGGTTGTCAATACCGGTACCCAACAGGTGTTCACGAAGAAGGAAGCAAACGGAGACGTAATTGTCGGTTTGTTCAACACCGGGAATCAGGCGGAGGCAGTCTCTGTCAGGGCGTCTGCGGTCGGGCTTGCAGAGAAGGCAGGCGGCTACTCGCTGGAAAACCTGTGGACCGGCAAGATGGAAAAAACAGGCAGCACCATCCGTGCCACTGTTCCATCGCATGGGGTCGTCTTATACCGTGTTCGATAAAGCTTCCCTGGAACAGAGGAAGGTTGTTGGGTTGCGGTTGTTTTGCATCTCTCGCTACACCCACGGGCACGGACCCTCCAAAACAGCAACAGCCTGCATCGAAGCAGGCTGTTGTCGCATTGCTATTGTGCGCGGAAAGAATTAGTGCCTTCCGCCTCCACCGCCGCCGCCGTGGAACCCGCCTCCGCCACCGAATCCGCCACCACTGAATCCACCGCCGCTGAAGCTTCCGCGTGAACCACCGCTGAATCCACCGCCGCCATAGCTGCGGGTGCCTCCGCTGTAGCCACCGCGAGCGCCGCTGCTGTTGCCGTAGTTCCTCTGTCCGCCGAAGGAGCTGCCGCCATAATTGCCGCCGCGCGGCAGGTTATAGGCCCGTGTCGGCGATCCGCCAAAGCTGCCTGCAGTGCCGCGTGACATCGAATTGCCATAGCTGCGGTTGGCTGCGCCGTTGAAACCGCGGCTCGCGCCACTTTCCATCCCGCCGCCGCGAACAGACCCATAGCTGTTGGAGCTCGCAACGCTCTCATTCATTGCACCGCGGCTGTTCATCGCACCGCGACCCGCCGCTGCTTCTCGAGAATATCCAGCGGAACTGAACTGGCGTCCACCCAACCCGGCGGGACCGCGCTCGCCGCTGTAGGAATGGAAGCTCGCATTGCGGATGTTGTTCACGTTGCGGTTGTTGTAGTAGCGACCATGGTCCCAGCGGCCGCCATGGAAACCATGTCCCCAATATCCACCGCCATAGTAAATGCCGCCGTAGAATCCGACCGTGAATCCCCAGTAGCCCGGGTACCAGCCGTAATAGCCGCCGTACCAGCCCCAGTAGCCGGGAGTCCACAGCGCTCCCACATACGGAGGATAGGCCCACACGCCAGGGACCCAGTCCCAACCGTCATTCCAGCCCCAATATCCCGGAGTCCATACATAGCCGTCGCCAGGGCATGGCGGCTGATCATACGCGTCGATAGGAAACGGAGGCGGAGCGGAATCCACTTCTTCTACTGCGGCCCGGCCAGGATCTTCGCTGTTCGCTTGGTCCTGCGGCGGCTGCATTTCCCCGCCGTTGTATTGGCCATTGTCTTGATCTTGCGGCTGCGCTGCTGGCTGACCGCTGGTATAAGACTGCTGCCCATAGCTGTACGGCTGCCCGCCATCGTTCTGCTGACCGTTGTCCTGCTGTTGCGCGACGGGTTGGCCGTTCTCGTAAGACCCATTGTCCTGCGCTACAGCTGGAATCGCGGCCGTTGTTGCAACGAAGGTGCCGGCTAGCACAGGTACGAAAAGGGAACGAAGGATACGCATACGGTATCTCCCGACCGGCGCTCCCGGCTATCCACCAAATTCTGTGGCTTCAGGAGTGAAAGGTCTCGGAGAGTCTGGGAGGGCCGCCCCACGGCGTTAACCTCACTACTCTTATCTCAATTTAACGGATTTCCAGCCAAAAAGTTGTGGCGATTCCGTCACGATTGCTGGCTGGTATCCGGGTTCTGCCGGCACGATGAGTTGTGCCGACTATTGGATGTTGGGCGTGACTGCCGGATTCGAATCGCGTCGTGGACGGGCGAATTCATGGACTTGCGGGCGGCTTTTCCACCACACGGTCGCTGCTACAGTAGAAGTCAGGTTCTCATCCAGGATGTTCATTCGCACGCAGCACGTACATTTCATAGGCATTGGCGGCATCGGCATGAGTGGGATCGCCGAGATTCTGCTGAATCTGGGCCATCGCGTCTCCGGTTCCGACCTAAAACATTCCCCCATCACGGATCGGCTGCTGAGTTTGGGCGCCACCATTTTTGAGGGGCATGCGGCGGCCAATATCGCCGGCGCCGATGTTGTTGTCACGACTTCCGCCCTCAGCTCCAAAAATCCTGAAGTTCTCGCTGCTCATGAACAGTCCATTCCAGTCATTCAGCGCGCGGAGATGCTGGCGGAGTTGATGCGGCTGAAGTATGGCGTGGCCATCGCAGGGATGCACGGCAAAACCACCACCACCTCCATGATCGCCGCGGTGCTGGCCGCCGGAGGATTGGATCCTACCGTCGTCGTCGGAGGTCGCGTGGAGACGATGGGATCGAGCGCTCATCTGGGAAGCTCCCAGTACCTGGTCGCCGAAGCGGACGAAAGCGATCGCTCCTTCCTCAAGCTGTCGCCCATCCTGGCCGTGGTCACGAACATCGATCGCGAACACATGGACTGTTATCGCGACATGGAGGATGTCGAGCGCGCCTTCCTTGATTTCATGGATCGCGTCCCGTTTTACGGGGCCACGACCGCTTGCATCGACGATCCCAAGTTGGCCGCGTTGCTTCCGCGCGTGCGTCATACCGTGTTGACCTACGGCATGGCTCCAGACGCCGCGTTTCGCCTGGAAGTGCTGCCCACCCCGAGCGGCAGCCAGTCGGAGTTTCTCGTTCACCGCAAAGGCGATGCGCTGGGACCGTTTACGCTTTCCGTCCCCGGTCTGCATAATTTACGAAATGCCACGGCCGCGGTTGCCATTGGGACCCAGCTGGATGTCTCCGTCGAACACATTGCCGCCGGGCTGGCCGCGTTTGGCGGTGTGGAACGGCGCTTCCAGCGCAAGGGAGAGGTCCGCGGCGTGACCGTCGTGGACGACTATGGCCATCACCCGACAGAAATTCGCGCCACCTTGGAAGCAGCCCGTCAATGCGGTTTTCGGCGCATTCTCGTCCTGTTTCAGCCGCACCGTTACACCCGCACCCGCGACCTGATCCACGAATTTCGCGATTGTTTTCAGGCGGCGGATGTTGTCCGGGTCCTCGATATCTATGCGGCCAGCGAAACTCCCATCCCAGGTGTCGATGCCCCCGGCCTGGTGGAAGTTATCGATGGTGCGGACGTCCGCTACAGCCCATCCTTTGAAGAGGCCGTCGAACAAATCGTGCGCATCGCCAGACCCGGCGATCTGGTTCTGACCATGGGAGCGGGCAATATTCATCAGGCTGCGCCCATGGTGCTCGCGGCGCTCCAGGCGAGGGACGCCAGTGCTGTCCAGCGAGAAATACCCGCAAAGTCCGGAGAAAACGGGAAAAAACCCGAAAAATAGTGTGGCGGAAAATTGCAGGCAGGTTATAGTCGAATTGGCGACTCTCACGACCAGCTACGGCCGTGGCAAAAAACACAGGAAGCGATGGACGGACCGGGCTGCTCGAAACCGAGGAGACCAACCGCCTCTTTCGCTCAAAATTCAATGTGGAGATAGCAGATATTCCCGACCCTGTATTGGATGAACCGGCCAACCGGGAATCAGAGAGGCCTTTTCTGCGTTCTCAGCGGCGCGTTCCGGTACGTCGCCGCGGAGGATCGCGACTCGCGTCTCGCTTTGGGCTTGGAGTCCGCTGGATTCGCCTGCTGAAAGGCGCCATCATTGTTGCCATTCTCGGCTTGGTCGCGATGGCCGGTTTCGCCGTCCAATCTTTTTTGCTCCATGACCGCCATTTCATCCTGCCGTCCGCAGACAATATTCAAGTCAATGGCAATCGCGTGGTGACCCGGTCCCAGGCGCTCGCCTTCTTCGCTCCCGATGTTGGACACAGCATCTTTCGTATTCCGCTTGCAAAACGGAAAGCCCAGTTGGAACAAATCCAATGGGTGCGAACCGCAACAGTCATGCGGCTGTGGCCCAATCAATTGCGCGTGACCATGGCGGAACGCACTCCCGTGGCATTTGCTGTGGACGGAAACACCGTGCGCCTGGTGGACGATCAGGGCGTCCTGCTCAACTTGCCCGATGCCGTCGCACAGCACTATTCGTTTCCGGTGCTGACCGGCATCGCTGCTGCCGATCCGCTGTCGATTCGCGCGGCGCGCATCCAAATGTATCTGCAGTTTGCCCATGCTCTCGACGCCGAAGGCGGGCACATTTCCTCGACTCTTAGTCAGGTGGATTTGTCCGATCCCGAAGACATTCGCGCCATCTTTCTGGGTGCCGTCCGTCAGCCTCTCGTGCACTTTGGCGATTCGGACTATCTGGCGCGGTATCAGGCGTACCAGGCGCATCTCTCCGAGTGGCTGCAACAGTATCCTCAGTTGCGTTCCGTGGACATGCGGTACGGAAAGCAGGTTGTGCTGGATACGGGTACCGTTGCGAATGGGGCCTCCGCACCGGTGGCTGACGGTGGCACTGCAGGCGACACCGCCCAGCCAGGCGACGCCTCGACCCTTGGGCAGCCAAATGGAACTTCGGTACCACCTATGAGCACCGCGAAGGCTACAGCCAAAAGTGGAACTTCGATGCCACTTGTGAGCACCGCGAGGGTCGGAGCACAAAGCAAACACTCCGTACCTGCGCGGCATCACTACAAGGCGCGCTCGCGGGAATCGCGGCATACGCCGGAACGTGGGCACCCGGTACGAAATCCGATCATGCATGTGGTTTCTGGAATGTAGTTGCTGAAAACAGCGGTGGAAATTCGGCGGCAGCAAAGGAGTGAAATGCCAGAACGAGAACAGAGACACATTGCGGTACTCGATGCGGGCAGCGCCAACGTGCGCTCCCTTTCCGCTGAAATCTCCGACGGCGCGGTCCGCTATCGCGGCCATAGCTCCGTCCGCGCGCAAGGCATGCGCCGCAGCATCATCGCGGACCTGGGCCCGGCTACGGAGTCGTTCGACCACGCATTTCAGGCTGTCGAGGAGGCTGCGGATACCCAGGTTTCCAGCGCCGCCGTCGGCATTGGCGGTTCGCGCGTCCGCGGAGTGACGAGCCGGGGAGGCATTCTTCTGGGCAGTCGCATGCGAGAGATCACGCGCGACGATGTGCGGGCTGCGGTCGAGCGCGCTCGCGAAGTGCATCTGCCGCCGGAGTATCGTGTGCTCCATCTTCTGCCGCAGGATTTTCTGGTGGATGAGCAAGAGGGCATTCTCGATCCAGTGGGGATGATCGGCAGCACGCTGGAAGTCAATCTCCACATTGTCATGGCCCCGGCGAGCACCATGCAAAACGTCGTGACATGCGCCAACAAGGCGGGCATCGAAGTTTCCGACACCATCTTCGAGGCCATCGCCGCCGCTGAAGCCGTACTCACCTCCGATGAACGGGAGCTGGGTGTATGCGTGCTCGACATCGGCGCCGCTTCGACGGAGGTGGCCGTGTTATTTGAAGGCGCCGTGGTGCATACGGATTCGTTGCCGATCGGCGGCGCGCATTTCACCAACGATCTGGCGGTCGTGCTGCGCGTGCCTCTCCCGGAAGCCGAACGGCTGAAGCTGCAATACGGTCACACCGTTGTCACCGCAATTCCACAGTCGAATGAGATCATGATTCAAGCGCCAGAGGCCGGCAGCGGCCAGTATCGTCAGGTGCCGCAGCGGCATTTGGGCGAAATTCTTGAGCCCCGCGCGCGTGAATTGTTCCAGATGCTGCGCAACAGTTTGCGCCAGGGCGGGGTGCTGGAAGCGATGGGTTCAGGCTGCGTGTTGACCGGCGGCGGCGCGAAATTGCCAGGAATGGCCGAACACGTCGAAAACATGTTGCGTACCTCCGCCAGAATCGGTCTTCCAGTTCCACTGTCGCGTATGCCGGAGGAGCTGGTCGATCCGGAGTACTCGACCCTGATTGGCCTTTTGTTGTATACCCATCGCGTGCGCGAGCAGCGATCTGCGGACGATATTGGAGTGGGAGCAAAACTGCGGGCGATCTTTGCGGGCAGCATTTAGAAATTGAATCACTGCGCAGAAACGTGATGACAAGGAAACTACAGCAGCAGCAAATGTAGCACCGGCATTGAATGGGGACGAAGCAAATTAAGCGAGGGATTCAACCACATGAGCGATACCAGACAGCAAGAGCAAGGGCAGATGTCCACCGACGAAAGCCTGCGAATTCAATATCAGGATGAAGTGCCGCGCGGCGCCAAAATTAAAGTGATCGGTGTCGGCGGCGGCGGCGGAAACGCCGTCAACCGAATGATTGAAGCGCACGTCGAGGGGGTCGAGTTCATCGTTGCCAACACCGATGCCCAGGCGTTGCGTTCGTCCAAGGCTCCGGTGAAATTGCAGCTGGGGATGAAGCTGACCAGCGGCCTGGGCGCGGGCGCGAATCCCGACGTGGGGCGCCGGGCAGCGATTGAAGATTCGGAAAAGATTATTGAAGCGCTGGAAGGCGCCGATATGGTCTTTGTGACCGCAGGGCTTGGCGGAGGCACGGGAACCGGGGCCGCTCCAGTGATTGCGTCACTCGCCAGCGAGATGGGCGCGCTCACGGTTGCTGTTGTCACTCGCCCGTTTGCGTTTGAAGGCAAGCGGCGGCTGCTGCAGGCGGACCACGGCGTTGCCGAGTTGCTGGAAAGCGTCGATACCATGATTGTGATTCCCAATGAGCGGTTGCTGGCGGTGGCCAAGGATGCCGGCTTCTTTGAATCGTTCCGCATTGCCGACGACGTACTGCGCCAGGGCGTGCAGGGAATCTCCGACATCATCACCATTCCGGGAATCATCAATCGCGATTTTTCCGATGTGAAGACGACCATGTCCGGCATGGGCTATGCCGTCATGGGAACGGCGATGCGCAGCGGTCCGGACCGCGCCAAAGAGGCTGCCAACGCCGCCATGTCTTCGCCGCTGCTGGAAGAAGGCGCCATCGATGGCGCGCGCGGCATCCTGATCAACATCAGCGGATCCAGTTCTTTGAAGTTAAGCGAAGTGAATGAGGCGTCCACCATCATTCAGAGCTCCGCCCATGAAGACGCCAACATTATTTTCGGCGCGGTGCTCGATGAGACGCTGGGCGATGAGATCAAGATCACCGTGATCGCGACGGGTTTCCGCCCGGATCTGCCCTCGCGCGGCGCGCATCTTGCGCACTCGCTGGACCTGCCTGCGCGGACCGCTGCGCCGTCGAAAGAGTCGCCCGGTGAGCGTCCGGCAAGTTCGACCGCCAATCGGCCGGTCGCGGGGCCCAGGTTTGCCAGTGAAATTGCCGAAGAGCAGGCGCAGCTTGCTGCTTCCGCTGGTCACCAAGGCCCGGTGATCTCTCCGGCCGCGCATCCAACTCAGCAGGCGGAAGCGAGCACCGCGTCGCCGCAAGCGCGCGAAGATACAGCGCCGTCTTCTTCCTCCCCATCGCAACATGGCAGCGCCGCGGAACGAGCAGCGCCCGTCCACCCCGCCAGAGTGGCGGAGATAGACGACCAGCAACTGGATGTGCCCGCGTATCTGCGCCGCAACGAATTGTCCTAACCCGGCGCGCGGAGGCATTGCGGGAGGATTGTTTTTGAATTGGCACGATATCGTTTCAGAAACGCCGGACACTTGAGATCGTTCTCGATACTGCCCCGCGATTCGGCTCGATTGAAACCACGAATGAACAAGGAATGAAAGAGCGCAGTGCGCGTGTATTAGCGGGATACGCGTAAAAAAGAAATTGGCCGGATTTGGGCCAATGCTGCGATCATAAGGTTACAACCACATCGCGAAGGTGCAGTCCGCATGAAGTTGCGTTCCCTCCTCCCCCGGTTTCTTTTGTTGTCCTTGCTGGCCTTGCCTTTGGCCCTGTGGACACGGCCAGTCGCGCTTGCTGTGACGATCACCACACCTCGAGTGACCGTCCATAAAAGACCGCGCAGACTCCGCAGCTCGCGTGCGGTCCGCCACAGGACAACTACGGTAAGCCGCGCCCGACACTCTTCGCGAAGAATTCGCACCGTCTCGTATTCGCATCGTCAGCGGCATCGTCAGCGGTATCGTCGGCGCCGTTCCTATGAACGGTTCACCGCCAGTTCCTATGCGCAGGATCAGACCGCCGGAGATATCACCGCCGGCGAAGATCCGGTCGTGCGCCAGGCCGCGATTTCGGCGCTCGGCGATATGAACGGCACCGTGGTTGTCATCAATCCCAACAACGGCCGCATTCTCGCCATGGTGAACCAACGCCTGGCGCTCTCCAGCGGAGCCGAACCCTGCTCGACGATCAAATTGTCTGTAGCTTTGGCGGCGCTGGAAGAAGGCATCGTCACAGCGGATACGCCGGTCGATCTGGGCGGCCGCTACCACATGACATTGACGGATGCTCTGGCGCACTCGAACAATCTTTACTTCGAAACGGTGGGCCGTCGCCTCGGCTTCGAACGCGTCAAGTATTACGCCAACATGTTTGGGCTCGGCGAACTGGCGGGATACAACATTCCCGGCGAACAGTTGGGAGTCTATCCGTCCCATGTTCTTCCAGAGAGCGAAGGCGGTGTGGGACGCATGTGCTCGTTTGGAGAGAGCGTCTCCGTCACTCCGCTGCAACTGGGCGCGCTGGTTTCTGCGATTGCCAATGGCGGCACCCTCTATTATCTGCAGCATCCGGAGACCGCGGCGCAAGTGGCGAATTATCAGCCTCGCGTAAAACGCGAGCTTAACATCGGTCCGCTGCTTCCTGCGATGAGCGTTGGCATGACGGACGTTGTGAAGTTCGGCACCGGACGCCCTGTGCTGGCCAACTTCAAGGATTTTCCGGTCCTGGGAAAGACCGGCACCTGCTCCGACAATGGCACGCGATTTGGCTGGTTCGGTTCCTACGCCGACACACCCTATGGACGGTTGGTGACAGTGTTTTTTCTTGAGGGTGGCCGCCCGACCTATGGTCCCAAGGCCGCGGAACTGGCCGGAATCTTCTACCACAACCTGGAAGAACAAAATTACTACGCCACGATGAGTCCACAGCAACCGAAGGGTGAGATATCCGCTTTGGCCGCGCAGTGAAGAGAACAGTTCCACGCCGGGAGCTTCGCAATCGAACGCTTCTCGCGGTTCGTCATGCCGGGGCCCGGTCGTCAACAGATATGGCTCGATGCGAAGTAGGCGGAAGTCCAATTTCGGAAGCGCTCGCTTCACCACGAACTTTTGTGCGCCGTCTTCCACCGGAAATGTCCTGCTCGACGCGCCTCCGTTCAGAGGTGTAAGCCGGCCCCGCTCACCTGTGGCTCACTGTCCGCGCTGCCCGGCCGTAGGAGCCAAGACTGAAGGCGTTGACATAACCCATGCTTTTCAGCTTTTTCTTGGCGATTCCGCTGCGCATCCCGCTCTGGCAATGCAGCAGCAACAGCTTGTTTTTGTCTTTCACGCGGCGCGGCAGCACGGCTTCAATTTCCTGCAGCGGGAGATTGATCGCGTTGGGCAGGTGGCCGGAGTTGAATTCGGCAGAGCTGCGTACGTCAATCAGCAGCGCTCCATTGTTCAAATGCGACCGTGCGTCCTTGGATGAAACCTGGCCACCGCGTTTCAGCACATACATGAAAGCGACGACTGCCAGGATAATGAGAGCTGTCGACCAATGCATCGTTTCCCTCTAATGCTTTCGCTCGACCAGATAGAGAGCGACAGCCTTCAGCGGTTCCGCCGCCGCGCCAAATCCATCCAGCTGCTTGAAAGCTTCGTCGATCAGCCCCCGCGCATCCTTCAGCGATTGATCCACTCCGTACACTGCCGGCCAGGTTGCTTTGACAGTCGCGGTGTCCTTGCCCGCGGTCTTGCCCAGATGTTCCGAGCTCTCCGTAACATCCAGCACGTCATCGATGATTTGGAAAGCCAGGCCGGCTCGTTGACCGAAGACACGCAGATGCTCGATAGCACGCGCATCGCCGCCCGCGTAGATGCCGCCCGTGACGACGCTGGCGGTAATCAGAGCGCCTGTTTTCGCCTTGTGGATGGCCGACACCAGCTCTGCGGTCGGCGTCAGGTGTTCGCTTTCCAGGTCCATGACCTGCCCGCCAACCATGCCTTCCACCGTGCCGGTGGCGCGGGAAATTTCCCCCAGAATCGCAACCGTCGCCGCAGCAGGGCAACGAAGCCCGGCCAGCGTCTGGTATGCCTGCGTCTGCAGCGCGTCGCCGCAAAGGATGGCAATCGCCTCGCCGAACACAACATGGCAGGTAGGCTTTCCGCGGCGCAGGTCGTCGTTGTCGAGCGCCGGCAAATCGTCATGCACCAGCGAGTACGTGTGAAGCATTTCCAGTGCCGCCGCCAGCTCCTCCACGCCCGCCGGAAGTTCCCCATGCGCCGAAAGCATGCGCGCGGACTCCATGCACAGAACCGGACGCAACCGTTTGCCGCCGGCGAAGGTGCTATGACGCATCGCCCGGTGGATCGAAGATGGAATCACGTTGGAATCGGGAAGCAGGCGTTCCAGGGCGTGGTCCGTCAACTCCGCGCCGGAGTGCAAAATCTTTTGAACATCTTGAACATCGGAGGGCATGGATTCCATCCTACCGGAGGTTGCCCACAGGGAGTAGTCCCCGGCATTCGGTTGCGCAGCGCAAACAATCAGGGAACCAGCGTCAGCGTGTGTACCGCGGTTACCCGGACGGCGGCGTCGCTAAAGGGCAGCGTGAATGTTTTTCCTGCGTACCAATACGCCCACTGGTCCATGAAATACGGGCTCAGCGGATCTCCAGACTGCCCCGTGACAATATTTAACGTGGAACGGTCGAGATTGGAAAAATCCACCGTCAGCCGCTCCGACGGGCCAAAGCTGCGCGACACCTGCTTCACCGTGGTCCCATCGCCGGACTGCGGCCGCACCCCGGTGCCTGTCCATCCGCGCATCCAGGGAATGCTGCCGTACAAGGGATGTTCGACTTCAACCGGATGCGTTTCGCCATAGTGCCAGTGTTTCAGATCGTGCGGCGCATCCAGGGCGGTCATTCCGCGGTCCACGGCCGCAGCCAGAAAATCGTTCCAGTTACTGTACTGCGATGGCAGCCAGCGCCGCGACTGGCCGGTGACGATTTGCTCCTCCACAAACGACGACGAGGCCCATCGATACAGCTTCCATTCCTCTCCCAGTCGCGGTTTCAGGATCATGGGCCATAACGCGTCGCGCGCGGCATCGACAATGGTCGTTGCGGCGGAAGGTATTGTCACGTTGCCGTCCCAGGTGCGCATCAGGTTCGCTGCCTGGCGCAACCGTCTATCGGGATGGTTGGCATGGTCGATCGCATATGTGAATCGCTGCGCCAGTTCCTGGCCCAGCGTGGAGTACACGTCGTCCTGCAAGGCAAGCATGTCGGCTGCGGATAATTTCGGCTTGCTGGCCAGCACCTTCCAGATGCGTTCATTGCGGTAGGGCGATGCCCAGTCCAGCGTGATCGGATAGGGATAGCCATCGGGCGTCACGCGGGAGTTCGCCGTGGCCAGGATGCCGCCCGGCGGGTTGTACACCGACGGCAATTGGTCGAATGGAATGTAGCCCTGCCATTCATGGTTGGTGTCCGTGATGGGAACGCCCGTCAATCCGTTGGGCCGCATCGGGATTTTGCCGGCCGCCTGATAGCCGATGTCGCCTTGCGTGTCGGCATAGACGACATTCTGCGGCGGCCCGCCGAACAAGGCCAGTGCGGCGCGAAACTGGTCCCAGTTCTGTGCATTGTCCAATTGATAAAACGGCAGCGTTACGGTCGCGGGGTCGTAGATGGTCCAGCGCAGTGCCAGCGTGCGCTTTTCCTGGGGAAGCAAAGGCGTAATCACTGGCCCGTGGTCCGTGCGCAGCACATCCAGCGTTACGTCGCGGCCTCCACGCACGCGAATCACCTCGTGGTCATGCTGAAAGGGCTGCCATCCTTGCGGTGTTTTGTACACATTGCCGTCCGTCTGCTCGACATAGAGGTCCTGCACATCGGCATAGAGCAGCGTAAAGCCCCAGGCGATATGCGCGTTGTGACCGACGATCACGAAGGGAACGCCGGGCAGCGTGACCCCCGCCACATTGAAGTCGCCGCTGCTCAGTTGTGCCTCGTACCAGGTGTTCGGAATCGTGTGGTCCAGATGCATGTCGTTTGACAGCAGCGGCATGCCCGTGACCGTGTGCGCTCCGGAAACCACCCAGTTGTTCGAGCCCGGTGCGCAGTCGCTGCAGTTCAAAATCCGAGTCGACGGCAGCAGTTTTTCCAGGTGCAGAATGTCTTCCACGCTCTTCTTTACGCTCACTTGGGAGGCATCGAGCGGAATCTGCAAAATGACTTGAGGCGCGGTAATGGGCGGCAGGGTGGAGATGGGCGGATGGTCGCGCCAGGAGCCGACTGGATACAAATCGTCAATCAGCAGCGGCCAATGCAGCCGGGCTTCAACTTTTTCCCGCGCCAGCTTGGTCGGCGCGTCCATGCTCAGCGTCTGCACCATGTTCAGCGCCACCAGGATGGAATCGCGCGGTTGCCACGGTTGAGGACGATAATCCAGCAGGCGAAACTCGGCGGGAAGATGGCCCTGCGCCTGGGCGATGTAGGCGTTCACCCCGCGTGCATAATCGTCGAGAAAGCGCCGGTCGGCAGGGGCCATGGCGGCCAGCGCGGCATCGGCGGCACGTCCGATTTCGAGAATCCGTTGCGCGCGATCGTGTTCCACCGCCCTGGTGCCCAGGATTTCCGCCAGGTTTCCGGCAGCGTAGCGCCGCAGCATGTCCATCTGCCACAACCGGTCCTGCGCGGTCACGTAGCCCTGCGCCACGATCAAATCGTCCATGTTGGCCGCGGCAATGTGCGGCACCCCATGTCCATCGCGGCGAACCACCACGGGATGCGTCAACGCCGCTACATGCAACGTTCCATCCAGTTGCGGCAGAGAGGTCCGCATGGCATGCCGCAGCCAGAACGTTCCGCCCACGCAGCCAAGAACGATTGCCGCCAGCAGAACCAGCAAGCCGGTCAGCAGCCATCGGACTGGCCGCCTGCGGGAATAGGATTTTCGGCTGGATTGCGGGTCTACTGCTGGCATTCATCTTTCAGTCTAGAGCAATTTCGATGGCAGGTGTATGCCGGCGATAGCAGAGGCCATGTCGCTAAGTCGTTGCGGCACTGTCAAATTCCGCGTAATTGTCCAGGTGGTTCTTGATGATCAGATAGCACTCGCAGCTTGCCCGCTCCAGCCCCGCGACGTCGAGAATGTGGATCTCTCCACGCGTGTATTCGATCAGTCCCTTCTGTTTCAGAATCCCCGCCGTCGTGGAGAGAGTGGGACGGGTACCGCCCAGCATGTCGGCGAGAAACTCCTGCGACATCTTGAATTTCTCGCTGCGCGCCCGGTCGGCGCAGATCAGCAGCCAGCGGGCCAGTCGCTGCTCGACATTGTGTTTCGCATGGCAGCCGGCCGACTGGATCGCCTGCACTAGCTGTGTCTGAACATACCGTAACGCAAGATGTTGAAAGTCTCCGCCACGCGCAAACTCTCGCCTCGCGGTCGCAACGCCGCAGGCATATCCGTGCCCGGCAATCTGCGTGTAGACGCGATGCAGACTTCGCTTTGTCCCCATCAGCGTCGAGATGCCAATCACCGACTCGTACCCAAACATCCCCACTTCGACCTGGGACCCATCCTGGAACGTAGTTGTCATGGATGCCATCCCTGTCTTCGACAAATAGGGAACGGCATGTGCTCAGTCTGACGCTAGGGCCGCTGTTCGGGTGGGTTCTGGCTGTTATACGGATTGACGCGCGCGCGACGACTCTGCGAGACTCACGCGTAGACCGGTTCTCCTGAAGGTGTATATCGGGAAGAGAGTCCATTCGCAGCTCGCCGCGGCGAGCTGCACTGCATCAACCTTGGCAACCCCTGGCATCAGGAGAACCCGTCCATGCGATACAGCGGAAAGGTGGAATATGCCCACGCGCGCAAAATGCGGGAACGGAATTCGCGCGTCTACCGGCTGGCCCACTGGCCCATCTGGATATGGGTGTTTTTTCTGGCGCCGGGGCCGCTGACCTTCACATTGTTTGCCCACGGATTTGGCCTGGGCAACTTGGCGTGGCTGCTGGCGGTGCTGGTCGGAACAGGTGTGGCCGCGTTGCGCGGAAAGCTGCCGGGGTCGGAGCCGCGCCCGTATATTCTGCGCTTCGATGAAGACAAGCCGAATCCACTGTATCGCCGCGTGTGCTACACCTTTGCCTGGAACGCTGTATTGAGCTTTGCCTTGCTGAACCTGAGCGGTCTGCTTGTCGCTGCGGTAACGGGCAAGTGGTATATGCAGCAGATCTATCGCCATGCGTATCTGCCGTTGTGCGCGACGATTCTGCTGCTCGGCGCGTTGGGAAAGCTGCCGCGCGTGGGCCGCTCGACCATCGGCGAAGGCACGGAACGGCGATATTTTTACGGCTCCGTCTGGGCCGTGACCGTGGCGCAGACGCTGCTGTTGGTGCTGTGGAAGATTCTTCCCCAGACGCAGGTGACCAGCGTGTTGAAATTGACCATCTTTGTTGGCGCATTATTCCTGATAGGTGTGGGCGCGGTCCGCGGGGTGCTGCCGCGGACCCGTCCCATTTTGCCTGGGGAGTCGATGGTCGCGGATTAACGGGACCCCGGAAAATTTAGTTGCCTTAGCAACCATATCCCGCAATTGGTTGCCTTAGCAATCAATTTTTCGGCTGAGATGCCAGGGCAATTGCACTGGATTACTGGAGACTGGTCCAGGGTCGAAACCTCGGCCGCCAGCGAGGGACATTCTGGCAATATTCCGCATAATCGGTCCCGAATTTCTTGCGCAGCGTAGGCTCTTCATAGAAGACAACGAACAGATGGACAGCGAGCGCAACCGCAGCCGCGACGGCGATCGCTACTGGATGCGCGCGCCCGAACACGGTCCACAGGCCAATCCATCCAACTGCGAAGCCGATATACATCGGGTTGCGCACGTAGCGATAGAAACCCACCACCACAAGTCGCTGCGGCGGAGCAATGGGCGCCGGTGTGCCGTGTCCCGTCCGCCCGAAATCCCACACGCAGCGAAGGGCAACCGCGAATCCCAGCGCCGATGGAATAGCCGCCAACCACCGCCACTGCGCGGCCTTCGCGGTTTCCACGTGGAAGCCCAGCCAGTGCGGCAGCAGCCAGAACCATAATGCAAAAAAAGCAGTACCTGCCACCATTGCCGCGACCGTTGTTCCCCACCGCGGGCCGGGTCTGGCATTTGGACCGATAGCAGCCTTTTCACCGGGCATGGAGCCACCTGTGCCGCATACTATGCCTCGAAAATTGGTTCGTCACCCGGTACCAACAATCCAAGGGGGAGATTCCTGCTTCCAAAATCGAAGGCGCCCGATTCGATTGAGTTCTCCAGACAAGCAGCGCGGCCAGCGAAGTCGCCGGCCTGACTCAGATGCGGCCTTTCAGCCACGCCGCGCATTCGCGCCGTGTTCGGCAGGGAATGGGTCGACATGGGTACGCTTTACATTTCAAAGGCCCTCTGATAGCTTTCATCTTTCTATTCGAGGTCCGCATTCGAGAGGCGCCAATTTTTGCTGGAACCATCTGTGCTCCAGGACCTTGCTGTGCGGGCCAGAGAAACGGAGAGAACATGAGCTGTAAGTTTGTGCGGGTTTCGATCAAGGCCCTGATTGTCATCCTCTGCCTGCCTGCCGTGCATGGTTTCTCTCAGAAAATCACGAAACTGGAGCGGGGTCAGGTGTTGGACATGCTTCAGCAAATTTCTCCCGACATCAAGAAGCACTACTACGATCCGAAATTTCAGGGAGTGGACTGGGACGCGCAGGTTGCAGAGGCAACGAAAAAAATCGAAGCAACTGACTCGATGCCCCACGCCGTATCGGCGATAGCCGGTGCGTTGATTTCGCTCAACGACTCCCACACCTTCTTTCTGCCACCGACGTACGCCGCCCATTTCGGTTATGGCTGGCAGGGGCAAATGGTGGGAGACCGCTGCTTTGTGATGCGGGTACGGCCCGGCAGCGATGCCGAAAAGAAGGGCCTGAAGCCAGGCGATGAATTAACGGCGATCAACGGATTCACTCCAACCCGAGACGACTTTTGGAAGATGCAGTACGTCTTTAACATGCTGCGTCCGCAGCCTGGCCTGGTGCTGGATGTGCGCGATCCTGCCGGTCAGCAGCGTCGACTGGAAGTGCTGACCAAGATTGTTCCCCAGCAGCGCATCCTGGATTTGACAGGTACGGAGGGCAGCTTCAATGTTTGGGACGTAATCCGGCAAGAGGAAGACGAAGCTCATCTGGGGCGTGCGCGATTCAAGTCAGTTGGCGATGTCGGGATTCTCAAGTTGCCGAGCTTCATGTTTGACGTTTCCGATGTGGACACAATGATGGGCTGGGCGCGCAAAGACAAGGCATTGGTGATCGATCTGCGCGGAAACCCAGGCGGTTATGTGAAAACTCTTCAGTATTTGATCGGCGCTACGTTTGACAAGGAAGTAAAAATTGGCGATCGCGTTGGCCGATCGGACCACAAACCGATGATTGCCAAGCCGCATGATCATCCCTTTACCGGGAAGTTGGTGGTCCTGGTGGACAGCAAGTCCGCCTCGGGCGCGGAGTTGTTCGCGCGTGTGGTCCAGATTGAGAAGCGAGGGACTGTCATGGGAGACCGCAGCTCCGGCAGTGTGATGGAGGCGAAGCGATACAGTTACAGCGATGGAACAGATACCGTGATTTACTTCGGGGCGTCGATCACGGACGCCGATATTGTGATGACGGACGGCAAAAGTCTCGAACACACCGGCGTGATCCCGGATGAGGTGGTGTTGCCGAGCGCCGCCGATCTCGCCAGCGGCCGCGACCCAGTATTAGCCCATGCTGTGGAATCGCTTGGCGGAAAGCTCACGCCAGAGGACGCGGGGAAATTTTTCCCTTACGAATGGCCGAAGATCTAAGCTCGTGGGTCGCGGAAGCGTCCTATTTCCGCCCGAACTGAATGCCTCGATTCGGCTGTGTCTTCCAGACAAACAACGCCGCCAACAAAATTACCAGCGCTACCCATACACTGCCTTCCGGGCCGGTGATGCCGCCGCTTAGAAGCAACGCACCCTGCGGATGTGCCTGCATCAGGCGACCCGTGGATACGGCGCCGCTGTCGGGGGTTCCGTAAAAGAACGACTCCGCCCAGTCCCAGGACATATGAAATCCAATCGCCCACCATAGATGGCCGAGCCGCCACAGGCTGAGCGAAAATACCAGTGCGATCAAGGCAGCGGCGACCAGGCCGAAGGGACTTTCGCCGGGATTGCCCTTATGGAGCGCGC
The DNA here is from genome assembly GCA_052142955.1 of Acidobacteriaceae bacterium. Lineage (GTDB taxonomy): Bacteria > Acidobacteriota > Terriglobia > Terriglobales > Acidobacteriaceae > JAKAAZ01. Next base: position 24,002 of record JBKQVW010000163.1, read on the forward strand.
CAAAGAGTATGGCCAGCACAAATGCGGCCGGCCAGAAGCGGATGCCGCGCGCCAGGGTGAACAGCAGGTAGCCGCGCAGCAGGAACTCCTCGGTCATGCCGACCAGGAAGAAAGCCAGGCCCCACACCGCTGCGTAACCCAAAGTTCGACCCCAGGGCATGTGCGACTGAGTCAGCACGAGGTGGTGGGTTGCCAGCAGAATGCCGACCAGCAGAGACAGGAAACAAAATCCACAGACCAATCCGATCAAGAATTGCCGAGTGCGGTCGAATCCGGCAAGCCCATAATCCGCGGTGCGCCGATGTTCCAGCCGCGCCATGCCTGCCGTGGCCAGCAGGACCGCCAACAACATGCTTGCCTCGGCCAGAATCGATACTGTGGGATGGAAGCCGCTGCCTTGTGCGCCGCGCAGGCTGACTGGAAGGTAATGCAGCAGCCAGTGCATCTCCAACCCGATGAGAAACAGCAGTGCCGCCATCACGGCGACATAGATCACAATGCTCCAACCGGCACGCAGGCCATTCGGCCCATACAGAATCGAAGGACGCGCTGGAGGGATGGGTGCGATGTGCGGCGTACCGGGTTCCGGTATATTCCCGGACGCGCCGGGTGGAAGAACTTCCATGGATGGACCTCCCTCAATCGATGCCAAGTATAGAGAGTCTGTCTTTCCATAGTACCGGCGAACAGTCATTCCCCCCGATGGTTTCACTCGTCCCGGCATCGAACCACAATGCGGTATGTTGAAGACATGTGTTTGGCAGTACCTTTCGGAGCGGCGGCTTCCCACCGAAGTCTTTCTTTCCGCCGGAGTCTGTTTCGGGCTCTTTTCCTTGTCATTCTGCTCTCGTCAGTTCCAGCGGCACCGACGTTCGGTGCCTCGCGCGCAGTTCCAAGCGAAAGCTATCAAGTCGTCCATGCCTATCCGCATGATCCCACGGCGTTTACTCAGGGCCTGGTATTTGTCGACGGCATGTTCTATGAATCCACGGGGCTGCACGGTCGGTCGAGCTTGCGGATGGTCGATCTGCAATCGGGTCGCGTGCTACAGAAGCATGACCTGCCGGCAAAATATTTCGGCGAAGGTCTCACAGACTGGCAGAGCCACCTGATTCAGCTGACGTGGGAATCGCATGTGGGATTCGTCTATGACCGATTTAGCTTCCGCACCATCCGGACCTTCACCTATCCGTGGGAAGGATGGGGCTTGACGCATGACAGCCGGCATCTGATTCTGAGCGATGGCAGCTCGACTCTCTACCTGCTGGATCCCAAAACGTTCAAAGAAGTGGGCAAGATTCCAGTGACCGCCAGCGGCAAGCCGGTCTTGAACCTGAATGAGCTGGAGTATATCCATGGGGAGATCTATGCCAATATCTGGCAAACGAACCGAATTGCAAGAATTTCCCCGGCAACCGGTAAGGTGCTGGAATGGATCGACTTGTCAGGACTGCGCCCGGCTTCCACCATGGAGGACGGCGACGCCGTGCTGAACGGGATTGCGTACGACAGCCAGCATGACCGCCTTTTTGTGACGGGAAAACTGTGGCCGAACCTCTATGAGATCAAGCTGGTCCCGGCAACTTCGCGCCCGCAGTAGGCCATTTCTCGGCGCTCCACCGACCGGCTGCAGAACCATCCACAACAGCCGAAACTCCCGTTTCCCGTATGCTGTTCGCTTGACACATCGCCCAATGCCAGCAATGCTAGTTGTTTCAGCCCAATTAGGATATCGTTGCCAGTCGATGGTTGCGAATGGAGTGATCGTTCTCAAGTGAAAGTACGCGTTTTCTATCACAATAAATGTTTCGACGGGGCCTGTTCCGCCTCGCTGTTCGCGCGCTTCCATCGCGAACGCATCGCTGCCGGCACGGACTATGAATTTTGCGGACTGGTCCACCGCGCGGGCGCGCTGTTTGACGAGGAAGAGTTTACCGGCGACGAGAACGCGATCGTCGATTTCAAATATTCCTCCTCCCCGGCCGTCACCTGGTGGTTCGATCATCATCTCAGCGCGTTTTTAACGCCGGAAGACCATCGGCATTTTCTTGCCGGCCAGAAGGACCCGAAGATTTGCGAGCGCAAATTTTACGATCCCGACTATGTTTCCTGCACCGGGTTTATCGCACACATTGCCTCGACCCATTTTGGATTTGATGCGGCGCCGGTGTCGGAGCTGGTTCGATGGGCGGACATCGTGGACGGCGCCCAATATGAGAGCGCGAAGAGCGCGGTGGAAATGGCACAGCCTGCCATGAAGCTCACCCTGGCCATTGAATCGGTCCAGGACCCGGGCTTCGTGCCCCGGTTGATTCCTTTGTTGACGGAAATGAGCCTGGCGGAGATCCTTGACCAGCCCTTCGTGCGCGGCCTGATCCCGGATTTACTGGAACGGCATTATCAGGCGCTGGAGTTGATACGAGAACGCTCCTCGTGCGAGCAGGGAACCATTACCTTCGACATTACAGACCATCCGCTGGAAGGCTATAACAAATTCATTCCGTATTATCTTCATCCGGAGGCGACCTACAGCATCGGTCTCAGCCGGTCGAGCTTCCGCACCAAGATTGCGGTAGGCTCCAATCCCTGGACCCGTGTTCCGGAGGAGCAGATGGTGAATTTGGCGCTGATCTGCGAACGATACGGCGGCGGTGGACATGCGCGGGTGGGAGCGATTTCATTCCCCCGCGAGAAGGACGACGCGGCGCGTCAGGCGGCGGCAGAAATTGTTGCCGAATTGCGCGCTCACGACCCTGCCGCATCGCAGAAAACGCCCAGGGTTTGAGAGGACGCGGAGGGGCCATGGGTTGTTGGAAGCGTTCCTCTTTTTGACTTTCATGCGGCGAAGTCAATTGGGCGCGCCGCAATAGTTCGAAGCGACGGAATAAGAAGGTCAGGTGGTCCCACGATGTTCCGCTATGAAACAACATTTCTGCTGTCAGCGACGAGCGCGGCGCAATTTCCGGTCAGTTCGGCGCCGGAGATTGCGTTTTTGGGACGCTCGAATGTCGGCAAATCCAGCCTGATCAATGCCTTGTTAGGGGAGCCGGCGGCGCGGGTATCGTCCACTCCTGGCCGGACGCGCGCGATCAATTTCTTTGCGCTGCATGCAAAATCGCCAACCCAGCCGGAACTGATTCTGGCGGACCTGCCCGGCTACGGATACGCGAAAATCTCGCGCTCGATCAGCGCTGAATGGCCGGTATTCATTAACCCATATCTCGCCGGACGCGAAACTCTGGAAGCCTGCGTTTGCCTGGTGGACATGAATGTGCCGCCGCAACCCGGCGACGCGATGCTGGCCGAGTATCTGGACAGTATTCATCGGGTGCGAATTATCGTCGGCACCAAGGCGGACAAGCTTTCCGGGAACCAGCGGGTGGTTGCGACGAAGCGACTCAGCCAAGCGCTGGAGACGGACGAGATCCTGGTCTGCTCCGCCAAGGACGGACGCGGCATCTCGGCGCTTTGGAAAGCGATCCATGGAGTCGCGGAAACAGCGGCGAAGAAACGGAACGCTGAAGCCGTGTAGAGCAAAAGCACAGATACTGTGATGTGGTGAGTTTCATTATGTGCAGCCGTTCTTCGATGGAACGGCTGCGTTAAGAGCGATTTTCCACCTTACACCTTCTGTGCTTTTGCCCGAACCGCGCGGGTCGCGTGATGGTTCAGGACCGCTGCAGATCGATCGAATGCTTCGATCCGTCGGCAGTTTGCCAGAGGACAGCAGCGGGCGCGGAAATCGTCCCGGCAGAAGCTGCATTTTGAAAGGCGTTCAGCAGCGGGGACAACTCGTCCGGCCGCAGCCGCAAAACGCGCTGCAACGGACGCTGGCGATGGAAGCAGCCTGAGGCTTGCCGCAGCCATCTGCGGCGGAGGGTGTCTTCTGGCGGCAATTGTTCCAGCGCAAGCGCATCCATACGCTTCCAATCCGCGATGTTGGCCGCCGTCCAGACGACTTCGATCTGCCCGCCGGTTGGGGAGAACTTTGTGACTTGGATGTCCACGGACCCGGCGCCTCGCTCGATGAGTTGCCGCAGGGCCGGACGATAGAGGCTGACGGCGGCTTCATTCTGCGACAACGTGGTGTCGGCGATCAGGTCCGGTTGGACGCCGCGATCGATCATAGCGGGCAAGATCACGGAGGCATCTCCGAGCAGGCCGACAGCCAGGGCCTTGTGCTTGCGCAGTTCATTTTTCAGCACCCGCAGCGATTCATCCAGCGTGTTCACCATAAAGTCGCAGGAACCATTACGCACAGCCGTCTTGAGATGTTCGGATGAGGGGTCGATGCCAAGAAATGTGCCGCCGGAAATGGTGGTCGCCAGCGCCAGTTCCGCGCCTTCCACTCCAAACCCAACACATGCGACCAGGCGTCCCGCCAGGCTTTCGGCGGAAGGGCTTGGAAACCGGTCCGCTCGAGCGGATTGCAGTTGGAGATAATTTCGGTAGACTGCGGCCTGGCACGGCTGAGGGATGGAAAGTCTCTCTGGATCGCTCACAGCGTCAGTCTTTCAGATTCCATCACCATTGCGAATAGGGAATGCCATTGCCCCCGACCAGATCGGAGCCGCTGTGGACATCGTCGATGCCGGTCTCCGATTGATCGATGCTGCTGTAGGTGTCCGACTGGTCCGGCACCCAGGTATCGGAGCGGTGGGTCATGGGGTCGACGGGAAGCGCCTTCAAGTACCCAGCCTGCACCAGATCGTCCAGCGACTGGGGGGCGGCTTCCTTGTCTTCGGTGTATTGCTCGATTGCATTCCGCATGGTGTGCAGGTCTTCGCGCAAAGCGGCCTCTCGAGCACTGCGGATGGCTGAGATATAGCTGGGTACGGCGATGGCCAGCAGAATGGAAATGATGAGCATCACGACCATCAGCTCCACCAGCGTAAAGCCGCTCGAACGTCTGCCCGCTTGCCGAATTGGCGCCGGTGCAACCCCACGACGCATCCGCAAGCAGCTGCGACGGAGAGCATGCAGCATCGATTGTTTCCCAGTTACCATGTGTTGTACTTGGTCCCGTCCAGTGCCGTGGCGTCGGAGGCTGAGTGCACGTCGAACACGTTCTCACCGCCCCAGGAATCGCTGTCCGGATCGTCCTGCATGGAACGCAGTACCCAATCCGTCTTGCCGGTCATCGGATCGACGGGAATTTGCCGCAGAAATTTCACCTTATGTCCCTGGACATCCACGCCGTTGACCAGGGTGTCCAGGTCCGGCGGATATCCAAAGCTGTCGATCGAGGTCTCAAAGGCGTGCCGATCCGCCGCATCTTTATATGCGTCGATCGCATGCCGCATCGTCCAGAGATCGTCTCGAAGCACCTGTTCCTTTTGCCGCTGGATCTGAAAGCGCGCGATCGGATAGGCCACCGACGCCAGAATGGCAAGGATCGCGATGGTCACAATCAGCTCGACCAGCGTCAATCCCTGCTGACCTCGCCCTGCCAGGGCCTGCCGGCGGCAGACGTCGCGATCGCAGCGGTCAGACTGCAGCTGTCGTTCTAGAATCTCCAGCTCAGGAACATCCCGGCGCGTCCTTGAAGTTTCATGGTGCTGGCGATTCGCATCCATGTTGTTCAACTCCATTGCGAAACGCTCCCTACTTCTCCAGCTTACTGCACATGGACGATGGCAGGGGAGCCCGCAAGCACGGGCAGGATGGTTTGCGCACTGTTACGCGCAGCGGCTTTTGTGATCTGCACGGTGGCATCCCCCGGGGCCTTGGCCATAAAGGTAAGCGTACAAAGGTTTCCGTCGCCGGTAATCCCTTTGACTCCTGGAGGCCGCGAGGTGCTGATGGTCACATCGCCATTGCCATCGTCGCGATGGACCAACGCGGTGGTCTGACCGTCTCTTGCCAGCAACGGACCGGTGTCGACATTGATCAGGTCCAGCACCCTGGGATCGTAGTGCAATTGCATGGGTACCGAGAAGACATCGTGACCGCCGGTCAGGTCCATCTGCATCTGGAATGTGGTCCCCACCTTATGCACGCTCTGTTGCGGAGAGAAGGAAAGCGTGAGCGGAGAGCCCGCAGGTGCGGGATTCTCTCCAGCATTCTGAATGTTCTCCTGCGCCATCTGGGCGACGGCCTGGTTGGCCGCCTCGGCTGCGCCTGCCGGCGGAGTGCTCGGCTCAAAGGTGAGCGGGGAGCGACCGGTGCGAGTGATCGCCGCCGAAGAGACATCAACACCGGAGGGCTGGGGAACCTCGCGCAAACTGACGTTCGAGCCTGTTCCGGTGTCGATGGTGCGGAGATTGAGTGGGGTCAAATCAATGCCGCGGACCAGATGCGGGATCAGCACGAAAACGATTTCGTCATTCACCGTTTCAGTCTGCTGGGAGCTGAACATGTATTTCAGCAAAGGAATTTCGCCCAGGCCAGGGGTGCCTCCAACCGTCTTGCTTTCTGTGTGCTGAAGAATGCCCCCCAGCAGGTTGGCCTGGCCTTCCTTCATGCGAATTACTTGTTCCAGATCCTGCTGCCCGATGACCGGCTGTTCAATTCCACCCAGATTGCTGTAGCTGGTGATATTGGAGACGACAATGTGAAGTTTCATTGAGACATCGCCGTCGTAGTGGATCGTTGGCTGCATCGTAATATTCACGCCGACGTCAATATAGGAAAACTGGGTGCTGACCAGCGGACTGATGCCGGCTGCGGCAATGCCGGCGCCGGGCGAGAACGACCCGGTAGCGATTGGAACCTTCGAACCGATCTTCAGCGTCGCCTTTTCGCCGTCCACAGCACGGATCTGCGGGTTTTGCAGCACGCGCGTATCGGAATCGGTCAACAGCATATTCAGTGTCGCAGCGCCGATGGTAATCCCAAAATTGGAGGCATTTAAGTTTCCCAGGTCGTTCAGGGTAAGGCCGCTGCTGGTGGAAGTTGTGGAGGTGGTACTTGTGGTACTGGTGGTCGATGTCGTGCCGGTCGAAGCGGTCGAGCTTTGCAGTTGCACGCCGATCGAACCGGGCAATTGCAGACCGATGTTTCGCAGCAGGTCCTTATTGACTTCCAGCACCGCAATATCGACCACTACTTCCGGTTTGGCCTTGTCCAGATCGTCGATGATTTTCTGCGCCAGCAACAGCTGGTCCGGGGTACCGCGCATCACGATGGCGTTTTGGCTGGGCACGGCCTGCATTTTTACGGTGGTGTCCATCAAGTTCCGCACCGCATTCAATACTTCGTTCAGATCGTTGGCCTGCGTAATATTGCCGAGGTAAAACGTCTGCACCGCCTGGGCTTCCAGCTCCGTGCGCTTGGTGCGCGTGTCGGCGGCCACAAAGATGGTGTCTGAGGTGACGGGCCGCCAGAATGTCTGCGAGACGAAGGCGATGCTGCGAAGAGCGTCCGCGAGCGTGACGCGATCCAGATCGATGGGGATGCGTTTGGATGTGTAGTCGGGGTCAAACAGCACGTTGATGCCCGCCAGCTTACCGATGGTCCTGTAGATTTCTTTTGTGTCGGCGACCATGTGGATGGTGATGGGCTCATCGGAGAGCGGTTTCAACTGCAAGGGACCGCTCAGGTCTTGAAGCTCCCGCTGGTTCCTGGCGGAGGTGACGCTAGACTGGTCGGATTCCGCCTGCGGTGCACTTGACCCATTGATCTGTGCACGCATGCGTTGCGCCTCTTGCTGCGCAGCCTCATAGGTGGGATCGATCTCCAGGGCGCGCAGGAAATCTGTCAACGCATCGTTGAGCTGTCCCTGGTCACGCAGCTTTTTTCCTATTTCCACGTACTGCGCGGCAGCCTCGAAGCGGAGGCGCTCGTAGGACTCCTTGTAGGCCATGTCCCTGGGCTTGGCCAACCATGCCTGCCGGTAATCCTGATAGGCGGTGATGTAGTCTTCGCGAATTTCGGCTTGTTTGCCCTGCTTGAAATAGTTCTTAGCCGATTCTGCGCGCAGTGGAGACAACGCTCCCTGCACGGCGAAGGCAACAAGGAAAATACAAAACCAGGCGAAGATGTGGGACCGGAAACGGTGATGCCGCGGAAACTGAGGCAGGCGTGCGCCTGGATGCGGACTTACGGCGATGGAGGGATGGCGATCGCGAGAAAGATGAAGGGGCAAAGGCATGAATTCGGCGCATCCCGGCACTTCTGATAAACCCAAACGAGCAGCGACTGTTTCGCTCGAGCCAATGCAGCGGGTCGTTACCAATCAATATACCATCGGAGTATTGGACTGGCCTTGTCCCGATTCGGGTATCCGCCAGCGCGGTTGCCGTGCTGATTTGCGCGCGAAAGCAAAACCGGGGATGCCAGGTCCCGTTCTGTTTCGTTCAAGGCCGCCGCTCGCTCCACCCCAGCTACGAATACCTGTCGCTGGGGACCCCGGTCCTGTGGGCCGCGTCGACTGGAGCGATGGGGCTTCGAGACACACCTTCCCTGGTTTTGCTATAGCATGAGAACTTAGAGCAATTCCACGGTACCCGTACCCGGCCAAGATCACATAGTGCAGCTTTCCTTTAAGGAAAAGCTGCGCCAAGCTCCAATCCCGCTGGATGCACCTACCGTGGAACCGCTCTTGCAGCGACTTCTTCGCGTTTGCGGTCGAAGCGGTCGAGCCTGGCTCCAGACGATTCCCATTGTACGGAGCCGGGGATGCAGACAGCCTTCTTCGCATTTGCCTGAAGTGGGAATACGCCCAACCACATGCCACGCCCAACTACCAATCTGGTCCCAAACCCGCCGAAAAAGCCCAAGCCGCGCGATCCTGTCGCGTCGGGCGAGCGGGATGCGGCGGTGAACCGTCAGGCTGGGCACAATTATTTTTTGCTGGAGAAGTTTGAAGCCGGCGTGGTGCTGCGCGGGACGGAGGTCAAATCGATCCGCGAAGGCAAAGCGAACCTGCGCGACGCCTACGGCCTGGTGAAAGATGGAGAAGCATTCCTGTTGAATTTGCACATCGGGCCCTACTCCCACGGCAGCTATACGAACCACGATGCGTTGCGGACGCGCAAACTGCTGCTGCATGGCGAGGAAGTGCGCAAACTGCTGGGCAAGGTGCAGCAGAAGGGCCTCACGTTGATTCCAACCCGCCTTTATTTTCGCAACGGGCGGGTGAAGTGCGAGCTGGCCGTCGCCAAGGGGAAACAGACCTGGGACAAGCGCGAGACCGAGCGGCGCCGCGAGGATGACCGCGATGCCCGGGCTGCCATCGCTGCCAGCAAACGGCGCAATGCGTAGCGTGCAAGTGGAAAAGAATCGTCACACGCCGATAATTGAAAGGAACTTGAATTTCCAATGAAAACTGAACTGAAGTTTGAATCTCTCCAGTCTCTCCAGGCGGAACTTCTGGTGGTACTGGCAGCAGACGCCTCCACGTCGAAAGACAAGAACGCTTCGGCGGAGCCGGTCCTGCTGACCAAGGATGCCACGGTCGCGAGCGCGGACAAGCCAGCTTTAACAAGCGGTGAATTTACGGCGAGCGCTTGCGAAACGCTGTTGCTGTACGCGCCCGCTGAACTCAAGGCCAAGCGGCTGTTGATCGTTGGCGTCGGGAAAGCTGCAAAAGTTTCGCTGGCGGAAGTTCGCAAGGCTGCTGGAACCGCGGTCCGCTTTGCCAAGCCGCGCAATATCCGGCAGGTCACGTTTGTGCTACCGGAACATGCTGGATTGGATCCGGCTGGAGCGGCGCGCGCAGCGGTGGAAGGCGGCTTTGTCGGCGACTTCGATCCGGATACCTATAAATCCGACCGCAAGGATCGCTCCATCGAGCAATTTACCGTGGTGGCCCCTGCGAGTGCGGACAAGAAAGCGGTCGAAGCGGCGTTTCGCGAAGGCGTAATCCTTGGCGAGTCGCAGAACTTTACCCGCACGCTGGTGAACGAGCCGGGCAATCGCATGACGCCGACGATTCTGGGCGAGCGTGCCGCCGCGATGTGCAAGGAGCAGGGATTGCCGTGCGAAGTTTCCAGCACGGAGAAGATCAAAGAGCTGAAGATGGGCGCATTTTGGGCGGTCGCGCAGGGGTCGGACGAGCCGCCGGCGCTGATCGTGATGCGCTATGAGCCGAAAGATGCCCCGAAAGACGGGCCGGTACTGGCGCTGGTGGGCAAGGGCATTACGTTCGATACCGGCGGCATCTCGATCAAGCCCTCCGAAGGCATGGAGAAGATGAAATACGACATGGCGGGCGGTGCGGCCATGATCGGGGCGATGCGGGCGATTGCGCAGTTGAAGCCGAAGGTACGGGTGATCGGGGTGGTCTGCTCGGCGGAGAATATGCCCTCCGGCAAGGCCTACAAGCCGGGAGATGTTGCGATTGCAATGTCCGGCAAGGCGATTGAGGTGCTGAATACCGATGCCGAAGGCCGCTTGGTGCTGGCCGATGGCCTGCACTACGCGAAGCAGCTGGGCGCGACGCATTTGATCGATGCGGCGACGCTGACCGGGGCCTGCGTGGTGGCGCTTGGGATGGTGAACGCGGGCGTGTTCGCGAACGATGAGGCGAGCTATGAACATTTCCAGAAGGCGCTGGAGATTTCCGGTGAGAAATTCTGGCGGTTGCCGGTCGAAGACGAGTATCGTGACATGATCGTTTCTCACATTGGAGACATTACGAACACCGGCGGCAGCCGCTGGGGCGGCGCGATTACGGCGGCCATGTTCCTGAAGGAATTTGCCGATGAGACGCCATGGCTGCATCTCGACATTGCAGGCGTGGCATGGATGGAAGAGCAGAAGCCGTGGATCGCCAAGGGGCCGTCCGGTGTGGCCGTGCGCAGCATTGTGGAGTGGGTGCGGAGCTACGAAAAATAAATTTGGTCCGCGAAGTGAGTGCGTACCCCATCCTTTCTGAACCGGAGGATGGGGTGCGGGGACTACATTACGTCGGGGGCTTCGATACCCATCCAGTTGAGCGTGCGGAGCAGTTCTCTCTGCGCGACGGCGGCGGTTGCCAGCAGCAATCTCTTTCTGGCGGGATCGCTCTCCGTCAAAATATGGTGGCGATGGTAGAAGTTGCTGAATTGCTGCGCCAGTTGAAAGGCATACTTCGCCAGATAGGCCGGCTCCGTGCTTTGGATGCACCGCTCCAGAACATGCACGGACTTCGACGCCAGCAGCCAGAGTTCCCATAGGCTGTCGCCGTCGTCGTCGGTGAAATAGACGGACGCGTCGACGGTCTCGAACTCGCGTAGCGCTTCCTCCGGCGTGACGCCGGCCTTGCGAAAGATGTTCGCCGCCCGCACCACGGCATATTGCGCGTAGGGTCCGGTCTCGCCTTCAAAGCTGAGCGCGTCCTCAAAATCGAATGCGATGACGGTGTTGCGGGTGTAACGCAGCATGTAATAGCGCAGCGCGCCCACGGCGATCTTGCCGGCGATGCTGTGTCGCTCCTCTTCGCTCATCTCTGGATGACGGGAATTCACTTCGGCCAGCGCGGACGCGATCAGCTTGTCGATCAGGTCGTCGGCCTTCACGCCAAAGCCCTTGCGCCCGCTCACCTCAATGTAGGTTTTTTTCTGGTCCTCTTCGGAGATTTCATAGCCGAGTTCAATGGCGCAGCGCGGCGTAAGCGCAACCATCTCGTAGCTGAAGTGCGTGTAGTGATCGGCTTGATCCGCGTAGCCCATACCGCGCAGCGCCTGGATCACGTTCGCCTGCGGATCGGACTGGCGCGAGTCAATGACGTTATAAATCGCCGTCGCGCCGCCGAAGCGCGGATGATTCTCCTCGCCCTGCATGGTCGAAATCCAACACTCATGCCGCGGATAGGTGAAGAACGGCATGTAGCCGAAGTCGCGGCCCAACAGGCCAAACTTCCACAAGTGGTACGCAATGTCCTTGCCCACGTAGGTGACGGTGCCGTTCGAGCGCACGATCACTTTTGCATCTTCGTCTGCTTCGCCTACAGCGGTCTCCGCGCCTGGCCGCGTCATCACCCAGCAGCCCTTGTTTTTGCCCTCGTTCTCGAAATAAAGCACGCCCGTCTGCTTGAGCTTTTCAAAGGCAGCTTCCCAGAACTTCAGGTGCAGAATCTCGCTCTCGCGCGGCAAAAAGTCGTACTCAATGCCGAGCCGCAGCATGGTTTCAAGATGCCGCCGCAGGACGGAGGTCGAAATCAGCTCGGCTATTTCGGCGGTTTCATTGCCGCCGTGCTCAATCCGATGCAGAGTGTCGAGACGAACTTGTTTCTTTGCTGCCTGCTCCTCGGCGCTTCCAGCGGCATACCAACTCGAAGTCCGCGCGTAGACATCCCAGCAGTAGTAATCAATGCCTGCGGCGTGGCCGTCCGAGACTGCGGAGCGCTTTTCGCAATCCGTCACAAGCTCGCGAATCTCCGCAAGCGACTTTTTCTCCAGATGCAGGAACCCCACCACCACATCGGCCACCTGTACGCCGGTGTTGTCGATGTA
>JBKQVW010000164.1:0-53915 GCA_052142955.1 Acidobacteriaceae bacterium
GTAGCGAAGTTCGGTTGTGATAACCGCTGAATGCATATAAGCGGGAAGCACGCTCTAAGATGAGATCTCCCAACCCAAAAGGGAAATGAAGGGCCCAGGAAGACCACCTGGTTGATAGGCTGGAGGTAGAAGCACAGTAATGTGCGTAGCTTACCAGTACTAATCGCCCGTTCGGCTTGACCATAAGATTAACTTCGCACAGAATTCCAAAAGAATTCCTGCTGAAGATACTCAACGGCGAGCCATGTAGTTTGACTTACCCCAATCTATCCTGTTGTGAAGCATCATCGACGTCTCGATGATTTTCTCAGTTTGCCGGTGACTATACTGCGAGGGCAACACCCGTTCCCATCCCGAACACGGAAGTAAAGTCTCGCTGGGCCGATGGTACTGCATTTTTGAGTGTGGGAGATTAGGTGATCGCCGGCATTAATTTTCATCAAAAAGCCACCCTTCAACGGGTGGCTTTTTTGTTTGCCGGCCTGACCGTTCCCGAACCTACGCTCGACTCAAACAAAGCCTGAGACCGGGGGCTCTCCAAGGAATCGACGGCATTTCCCCAGCCGCCAGTCTGCGGATGGCCTGCCCTACTCAATCGCTTTCGGAGCTGGCCGACTTCCCTGTACCAATCCCCCCGCCAACCGCCAGCCACTCCCCGCCTCTGCGGAAAACATGGAGGATTCGCAGCGCTTCTGCTAATCTACTTGGGCTATGCTCCACTTACTGCTTGTCTGGTTGCTCAGTTCCATTGCGCTGCTCATCTGCGCGTACGTCGTGCCTGGTTTTGAGCTTGCCGGGTTCGGCAGCGCCCTGATCGCGTCCCTGGTCGTCGGCTTCTTGAATGCGACCCTGGGATTTCTTCTGAAACTGCTGACCTTCCCGCTCAGCATTCTTACCCTGGGGCTTTTCTTCCTCGTAATCAACGCCATCATCCTGCTGCTGGCCAGCGCTTTCGTTCCCGGGTTTCACATTCGAGGCTTCGTCCCAGCATTTCTGGGCGCCATTGTGCTGATGCTGGTTCGCCTTGCCTTCCGCCTCGTAATGCGTGCGTAGCGCAGAGAATGACTCCTAAAATAAAGCTGTCATCCCGAGCGGAGCAGAGGCAGTGAAACTGCGTCTGCGAAGTCGAGGGACCTGCGTCTTCTGCCGGAAGGTGCCCCATTCAAGCCCCACCCTGAGCGAGCGGGCGCGAGTCGAACGGGTTGGCTTGAGTGGGAGAGAAAAAATCTTTTCCTCCGGTCAATCTACGGAAGCTTCGTCAACTCCACTTGAATTTGGAGACTGTGCGTGCTGCCGGGCATATCCAACTGGCCGATAGTAACGGGCTTGTCTTCTGACAGCAAAACTGTACTTGTCAAAAAAGATTCGCGAGTTATAGGCGGAACTCCCTCTGTAGCCGGGGCGGCATTCGCTCCATTGGCGAAAGTGTCCTGCTCGACTTGTGTTTTCAATTCCATGCCATTGGCAAATTGCCGGAGATTAGCATTTATTCTAACGCCAACATTCTTATTCCTATAATCTTGGCTCGTAGATGAACCGATATGCACAGGTACATAGCTTTGAAGGTTCAAGTATGCAGGCGCGGCATCAGCATCGAGAACGAATTGATAATGCTGAGACCCAACGCGTTTGCTCCCGTCTATTTCCGTGAGGGTGTATGTGAGCCTATAGGCGTCAGGGACTGTCCGTTGCGCATCCTTTGCAGCCATATCGATCGGTGCAGAAGACGGTGGAGTTTTCTGTGTGTCGCCCGACTGCGCAGCACGTGCCAGGATCGGCGCGCAAGTGAACATCGCCGCGAAGACAAGAGAAAGCCAAAATGCGTTCTTCCGTTCCATTTGAAACCTCATTCCTCGTTCGAATCATTCGTTTGTGTTGAGTCTTGCGGGCTTGGATTACTTCCCGATTTCAAATACGCGGCGAACTCCGCTTCCTGCTGCGCTTCGACCTTGGCCTGATACTCAGGGTTCAGCATCTGCAGATCGGAGGGTTTCGCGGTCTGCGCAAACCTCACCAGCAGCTTCTCCTGCCGCGTCAACGGATAACTCAAGAGATTGGTAGCGTGTCGATTCTCGCGACCCCGTCGGTTTCGCCTCTCAGTGGAGAACCGCGCCGACCGCTTCCCTTCTTTGGAGGCTTTGGTTGCAACCGACGCGGATGGAGGTACGATCGTCGCTTGCGCAAGCGGCGCGGTTGTGGCCATCCTGGCTGTCTCAACGGCTACCGTGTGATCTTCTGGCGTGCGATGCATCTGGGTAAAGATTGCGACCATGGCCAGGGCGGCCATCGCCATGCCTGCAGCTGGTATCAGGAACCATCGGCTCGATCGAACCCGATGCGACACCGCCGCTACCTCAAGACTCCGATGCATCCGCGACACCAGCGCGGCCGGGGGCTCCGTCTCGCTCAGCATCTTCAACGCGGCATCGATCTCGTCTTCAACTCTCATTGGCTCATTGTGCTCGGTACTCATGGCTTCCCCCTGCTCTCTTCCCTTTCCATGCGTTCTCGCAATCGCTGCCGCGCGCGAAACAGACAGGAGCGAACGCTGGATTCCGTCGTCTTCAAAATCGCTGCAATCTCTGGCATTCCAAGCTCTTCAATTGCGGAAAGCCGCAGAACCTCCTGCTCCTTCCGGGGCAATTTATCAATCATGCGAAGAATCCGCGCGCAGCCCTCTGCCCCGCCCAGAGCGCTTTCCGCCGACATTTCGCCGCTCGCGCGATTGTTCAATATCTCCTCGGCTTCCTCGAACAGCGGCGTTGCGCGCAGTCTCCGCTTGCGGTCGAGCGCCAGGTTCCATGCGATCCGCACCAGCCAGATGCGTGGATTTTCTATCGATGCCAGCTTCCGCTGATGCTTCAGAACCCGCAGAAACGTTTCCTGTACGACATCCTCCGCATCGCTGGCATGACGTAGAACGCTGAAGGCCACCCGAAACAGCAGCGCGGAATGCTCCGTTGCCAAACCGGAAATCTCCGACAATGTATCCGCGGCTTCGCACTCGCTTTGACCCACAGTTCGGCCCAGTGTCCACGTCAAGATCTGCTCGTTGGTCGCTGTTCTGACATCCATAAAGATCAGTTCACTAGAAAGGACGCAGTGGAGGTGAGCTGCGCTCGGAAATATTTGCCGTGCCGATGTGGTGGCAATTCTATCGCATGGAAATAGGAAGGCCACGCTCGAGGCGTGGCCGTGGCAGGAATCTGAAACTGTAATCTTCGTGTTAGTGCATTTGCTGTAGCTTCTGGGCGGCGATCTGGCCGGCCGTGGTTTGGGAATCCTTGTCCTTCAGCTGCGCGTAAAGCTCCTTCGCTTGCTCAGGATTCGTTTCTTCGTAGATGCCTGCGAGCTCCAGCTTCGCTTCCCCTGCCGACACAGTGGTCGTGGGATGTGAGGCAAGTTGCTTCAGCAATGCAATGGCGTCCGTAGTTCTTTCGCTCTGACGATAGAGGCTGACCAGGGCCAGGTCGGCAAGAGCAGCCAGGTTCTTGTCCCCGTGCTTCGCCACTTTTTTCAATGTGGTTTCGGCGGCTGCGGTGTTGCCCATTTCCATGTAGGTCAGACCGGAGAAGTAAAGTGCGTTTTTGCCCGCATCCGTCGAACCAAAATTGTCGGCTACCTTCAAGAATTCCGCATTCGCGGCTTTGGCACGCGCCACGCCGGAGGGAAACGCCCGCACTCCTGGTTCCGCCGGGGTGTCAGACTGGATCACGGGTGCGCTGTAGATGTCCATCGCAGCTCCAAACGCGACGGATGCCTCATCTTGTCGATGCTGATAGAAAAGAATGCTGCCAATTCCAATGGCCAACACCGCGACGACAATAATGGAGAAAAGAATCGCTTCTGACTGATGGTCTTCCAGCCAACCCAGGGCGCTGTGCGCATGGTCGATTAGAGCATCGTGTTTAATTGCATGACGGGTTTGCGTATCCACAGAATTAAGCCGGGTTCCTTCGCGGGGGTTAGATCGTGGCAGCTACACAAGGGTTGCGCTGCTAGTTAAGTGTAACAGTCGCAAAAATCAGGCGCAAACGGTTGTTACGCGCCCATCGGCATTCATCGGCCCGGGGGCGCAGGCATACCCTCAGGCGTAACTGGCACGGCCGAGGCGTTTTTCTCCGCCGACAACAGGCTGCGCACCAGTCGCGTGGGAACAACGGCTTGAAAGATCGCGCGCTTCCCGTTCTGCTCAACCTCCATACTGCGTACGAATGCGTCCCAGTCCTTGGCGTTTGCATCCTGCGGACCGACGGTGACCTGGGCGGAGCGGATCAGGCCCAGGGCAAGGTTCACCATCTCCACAGACTCTTTCGCGACCGCCACGGTGGGCGCAATTTCCTCCAACCGCAAGTGAACAGACCCCAGGTAACGGATGGAGCCGATAAAGGTGGCGCCCGGCGGCAGCGATACTGGAAGACCAAAGACGTGAAACTGTATCCCAGGGCCTGTCGCCGGCTCGATCTCGCCTATTCCCCACGCTTCCGACAGCAGCGGGACCTTCGAGTAGTATCGCGACAACAGCGTGTCCCCAGTGAACGGCGACGCAGCCGAATGATAGCGATCAATAATGGAGTGGATCTGCTCCGCGGTGGGCGTATTCGAAACCGCTACCAGGTCATACCCCAGCATCGCCACCCGCACCGTGCGGCCCTCGTGCTTGATCGCGTAGATGTCGTGTCCGGCGTAGCTCTCCGAGGCGGACGCCTGCGCCTCCAGATAAGCGGTCAAACGCTGCCCGTCAAATCGTCCTTGAAATACCTCCGAATAAGCGACGGCGCCATTCGGATCGTTGCCATCCGCCATGCGATGGATCGCAAAGGCAGCCTGGTCGAGATCGCGCTCAAATACGATCCCGGTTGCGTCGATGAACTTCTGATAGTCGGGATCGTGGGCCACTGGGTGCTGGTCGAATCGGGTCAGCGCGCGCAAAGGCTGCAGGTTGAAGTAGACGATGCCGTCAGCTTCCGGAAGAAGCCGCGCCACTTCGGGAGGCGCTTGTTTGCGCAAGTACGCTGCCGTTAGCAGCGCAGCCACTAATGCCAGCGCAATCGCCAGGCTGATCCATGTGCGCCTACGCATACGAAGCCACAAGCCTCATGCGCTGACTGCGGAGAAGATGGATGCGGGAACCATGGATACGACTTCGGCCAATCGGATCAGTCATTGAAGTTGCATCAAGCTACAATTGCGCCGCCGCCTCGCGGAATTCCGTCTTGGAGCGGTCCTCACACAAGCGGCGAAATGTGATTCCGAGGATAGCATGAATCTGCCTCGCGCAGCATAAACCTTGCATCGGCGTTCGCAACAGATGTTCATTCTGCAACCCGCGTAAGCTCCAGACCCTGGCCAATCGGCAGCGTTACAGAGTTTGTCCCAGCTCGCGATCGCACATGCGCGACATACTCAGTCAGATGGTGCGAAAGGATGTTATCGGCCACGACGATGCCGCCCGGATGCATCTGCAACATGTCGAAAAAGCGAATGTAATCGCGCTTTTCGCAATCGATCAGGACGAATTCCAGATCGCTCAACTGCGGCAACGCGTGGGCTGCATCGCCCAGCCGAAAATCCACAAATTCGCTGAGTCCAAGCCTGGCGATCGTTTGTTTCGATTCCGCCTGGCGGATCGGTTCAATCTCCAGCGAGATGACTATCCCTTGTGTCTGCTGTGCAGCGGCTGCCAGGACAATGGTAGAAATGCCGCTCGATCCGCCAATCTCGACGATCTTCTTCGCCCCAATTCCAGAAACAAGGGCAGAGAGAAATTCCGCGCTCGCCGGCGCAAGGTTTCGATGCCGCTCCGAAAAAGGAACGTCTGCGTTGTCCTGCTCCATCTTGCGAGCCCACAAGCGCGCAATCTCCGCGCGATGGCGTTCATTCAACATTGCAATTTCAACATGGCCAGGGGCACCGGCCCTACTGTTGCTCCGCTTTGACGGCTGCCTCCGCCGCCTGAAACCCAATCTTCGAATGGTGGCCATCGCAAAAGGGCTTGTTGACAGAGGCGCCGCAGCGACAGAGTGCGACCTTCTCTTTCCCGCTCAGGTCATAGCGATTTCCGTCGGCATCGGTCAATTCCAGCTCCGTCAAATCGCCTGTCACCAAAAACGGTCCATTCTTGAGTGCAACAGTCTTGATCGCCATCGTTCGTTTCTCCGTGGGTTTTCTAAAGGATTAATTTCGCCATGCACGCCGCCCATCTCCAACAAAAGCATTGCGCAGGCTTGTCCGCAATAGATGCCGCAACAGGCCAAGATGGTTCATTGAGATGCGAGAGATCTTGAACTTTCTACTGAATGAGCGTCAGTTCTTCTCCGTTTTCTTTTTCTTCCGGAGGAATCACCACAGCGGCTGCCACTTTGTCCGGATCTTCCAGATTCAGCAGGCGCACGCCTTGCGTTGACCGGCCGGCCGCGCGCACCGTCTTGGTATCGATGCGGATGATCTTGCCAAACTGGCTGATTACCATCAGTTCACTCGAATCGTCCACCAGGTTGATCGAGCAGACTTTGCCGTTCTTCTTGGTCGTTTTCACGTTGATGACGCCTTTTCCGCCGCGCGATTGCAGACGATATGCATCGACATCCGTGCGCTTGCCGTAGCCGTTGTCGGTAACGGAAAGAATCAGGCAGGCGCAATCCGCGCCCCCCTCGCTCTTTTTGCGTTCCTTCGGAGTCACCGCAACGCCCACAACATAATCGTCCTTCCCTAGATCGATGCCGCGGACCCCATACGCAGGCCGACCCATGGAACGAACGTTGTTTTCATCAAAGCGAATCGCCATACCGTCATGCGTGGCAAGGAAGACAATCTGTTTGCCATCCGTGATCCGCGCCGCGACCAGTTCATTTTCCTTATCGATGCCGATCGCGATAATCCCCTTGGCCATCACATTGGAAAAGTCTTTCAATGGCGTCTTTTTCACCGTTCCGTGTCGCGTGCCGAAGAAGATGAACTTCCCCTCTTCCTCCAGATTGCGCACCGGCAAAATCGCGCAGACATTCTCTCCCGGCTGCAGATTCAGCAGGCTGGCCATCGCTTTGCCCTTGCCTGCCGCGCCCACGTCTGGAATCTCATACACCTTGAGCCAGTACACGCGGCCTGTATTGGTGAAGCAAAGCAGGTACGCATGCGTGGAGTCGATGATGAGCTGTTCGACAAAATCTTCCTCTCGCGTACGCATGCCGAAGCGTCCCGTGCCGCCGCGTCGCTGTTGCCGATAGGTCGAGATGGCGGTGCGCTTCAGATAGCCGGAATGCGATACCGTGATGGCCACCTGCTCGTCCGCAATCAGGTCCTCCATCTGCAACTCCGCCGTCTCGTCCAGAATCTGTGTGCGGCGCGCGTCGCCGTATTCCTTCTTCACTGCTTCCAGCTCTTTGACGATAACGCTGCGCAGCTTTTTCTCGCTGGCCAGGATCGATTCGTACTCTGCAATCCGGTCGCGGACTTCGGCCAGTTCCTTCAACAACTCGTCGATGGAAAGTTGCGTCAGGCGATACAACTGCAATTCCAGGACCGCGTCGATCTGGCGATACGTCATGCCGGCCTCGGCTGTCAGATTGGTCGTGTCCTTGTCCAGTTTGATGACAATCTCTTTGCCCAGCGAGAAACGATGCAGGTTCTCCCGTGCATCCGCGCGCGAAGACGATCCTCGGATGATCTTGATGAAGGCATCCAGGTTGTCCAGCGCGATCTTGTAGCCTTCCAGAATGTGTTCCCGTTCCCGTGCTTTTTTCAGCAGGAACGCGGTCCGGCGGCGCACCACATCCACGCGATGGTCCAGGAAGTGTCGGATCGCCTGCGGCAGACCCATCTCCCGCGGCTGGCCATTGACGACCGCCAGAAAGATCATCGAGAAACTGTCCTGCATCTGCGTGTTCTTGTAGAGCTGGTTCAGCACAATCTGCGCTTCCGCGCCTCGCTTCAGTTCAATGACGATCCGCATGCCGTCGCGGTCGCTCTCATCCCGCACGTCGCTGATGTCGTCGATCACCTTTTCGTTCACCAGCTGGGCGATGCGCTCGATCAGCTTCGACTTGTTCACCTGGTACGGAATTTCGGTAACGATGATCGCCTGACGCCCCTGCGTGATGTTTTCCATCGCAACCCGCGCCCGCATCAGGAAGCGGCCACGCCCGGTCTTATACGCCTGTTCGATTCCACTACGGCCATAGATAAAGCCGCCGGTCGGGAAATCCGGTCCCTGTACGTGCTTCATTACCTCTGCCAATCCGGCCTGAGGATTGTCTACCATCTCAATGGCGGCGTTCACAATCTCTGTCAGATTGTGCGGAGGAATGTTGGTCGCCATGCCAACCGCAATGCCGCTCGATCCATTCACGATCAGCGTCGGAATCCGCGTGGGCAGTACCGTCGGCTCAAACGTGCTCTCATCGTAATTCGGTGTAAAGTCGACCGTGTCCTGGTCGATATCGGCCAGCATCTCTCCCGCGATACGTGTTAGACGAGCTTCGGTATACCGCATCGCGGCAGGCGGATCGCCGTCGATGGACCCAAAATTTCCCTGGCCGTCCACCATGGTGTAGCGCATGGTGAAGGGCTGCGCCAGACGCACCATCGTGTCGTAAATCGAAGCGTCTCCATGGGGGTGATACAGTCCCATGGCCTGCCCCACCACCTTGGCGCACTTGGTGTATTTCTTGTTGTACTGCAGGCCCATCTCCTGCATCGTGTACAGCACGCGCCGATGCACAGGTTTCAGGCCGTCGCGCACATCCGGCAATGCGCGCCCGATAATCACCGACATGGAATAGTCGAGATAGGAGCGCCGCATCTCGTCTTCAATGTTGATGAAGATCATGTGTGCCGCGCCCGGACCCGTGGGGCCGCCCGGAGGCGTTCCACCGTTGCCCGTGCCGTCGCTGCCATTGTCGCCTAGAGGAAGTTGGGGGTTTTGCTCGTCTGCCATTTTTTATCGTGAACCGTTCTGTAGAGGGTCGACCTAAAGCCTGTCCGGCGGCCGGTTGGGACTGGTTTCTGCGCGGCCGGAGGAGACGGAAAGTCTCTCTCTAGGATACCGTGTTTCCAGTGGTTTGAGGGCGCTGGGAAGACCAAACTTCGCCCCCCTCAATCTGTTGATTCTCCATGCTTTATTCGTTACGAAACCAGCATCGGCAGGCCCGCCAGCGTCAATGCCGCCTGGGTCGCCGCCAACGCCCCCATCAACCACAGAAACATGCGCCGATGACGCGACTCCAGCATGTCGGCGAACACGCCGCCGGTAAAGGTCAACACAAAGGGCAACCCCCAAATCCATGGCTCGCTCCGGACCCCAGTCGTCTCCAGCGAAAGCAGAACCAGCGCAACAATCAGCGGCGTCGTATTGCCGAAATAGCGCGAGCGGCGGTGAAAAATGTAGAGCGCCGCCGTCAGGGCCGCAATCGTCAAACCGGCATTCGACAGGCTGGCCATCATGTGCAAACTGCCTGCCCATGCGAACCACACCCGTGCGTCGGCACTTTGGAACACGTAACTCAGGGCATCCAAATGAAACGCGTACGATGCAACCAAAATCAGGAATCCACCCGCCGCGGCAATCGCCAGCACTGGCGCCACCAGGGGTCGTTTCGATTCAGCCAGATACAGCATGAATCCGAACGCCAACAGCAATCCAAGGATGGCAGCCGCCACATGCGCCGCGGCCGTCAGACCCAGGGCCACAGTCAGCAAGATTAGCCGTGGACGCCACTTCTTTCGCGGTCCCTGCATGGCGTGGGCCAGCCCAACCGCCGTGTACAGCACGCCATACAACCCCCAGGCCGCAAGAATCTCATTGTTGGGCTGGACGCAGACGCGGATCATCTCCGGCGAAAAGCAATACAGGACCAGCGCGAGAAAGCCGCCCTCATTTCCGTACAACCTCCGCGACACCCACCAGATGCCGCCCCCCAGCCAGACGCCAAACAGAATAAACGGCAATCGCAACAACAGGAGAACGCTGACGGCGAGGTGGCGCATCTCCCACGGGGAAACGCTGCTGGGCTGGCCGAGAAGAATACGCTCCACGGTCAGTGGAAATCCGGCAACTCGATAGGCAAATGTTCCGTCATTGATATTGCCGCAGGAGGTGAGGTATCCGGCGAGCGGAGACGGCCGCTCCCAAAGTTCGCGCCCGCAGCGCGCGTATTCGTAGTCCACGCGGGTCAGCGTCTGCCGATGGACCACCCATAGGCACTCGATGGCAAAGACGCACAGCATGGCAGCAGCCAATATCTGCGGTTTGTGAATTTCAAATCTTGGCATGCGCATGCGGCTGTTGCTGAGTTTACTAGAGAGCGACGGAAATCCCTGCTGCATCATTGCCGTTTTTGAAATGTGAGAAGCCCTCAGCATTGCATCTGACCGCCGCTCACGATACCATCCGCTTGCATGGACTTGAACCGCGCATCCGACCGCATCGTCTCCGCCGAGCCGGTCGAGGACGACCTCGCAGTTGAGCTGAAACTGCGTCCGCAGCGGCTGAATGAGTTCATCGGGCAGAGTAAAGCAAAAGAGCAGCTCTCCATTGCGCTGGAGGCCGCCCGCAATCGCGGCGAGGCGCTCGATCATGTTCTGCTTTCCGGTCCTCCGGGATTGGGCAAAACCACGCTGGCCAACATTATTGCCAATGAGCTGGGCGTCGGCTTCCAGCAAACCTCCGGTCCGGCGATTCAGATTCAAGGCGACCTGACGGCCATCCTGACCAACCTGAAAAAACACCAGGTGCTGTTCCTCGATGAGGTTCATCGTCTGCAGCCGGCCCTGCAGGAAAAACTCTATACGGCGCTCGAGGATTACAAACTGGACATCATCATCGGGCAAGGACCCGCGGCGCGCACCCATGTGATGGATCTGCATCCGTTTACGTTTGTCGCTGCAACCACGCGGCCAGGGCTGCTTGCATCTCCCCTGCTGGCGCGGTTCGGCATTCTGCTGCGCTTGGACTTTTACACGGACGAGGAACTGCGCATTATCGTGCATCGCTCCGCCGACGTGCTGAACGTACCCGTCGACGACGATGGCGCGGCGGAGATTGCCATGCGATGCCGCGGGACACCCCGCATCGCCAACCGCCTGCTGCGCCGTGTCCGCGATTATGCCGAGGTCCGCGCCCATGGGCACATCGACCGGGACACGGCGATGGCGGCACTCAATATGCTGGAGGTCGACGCGCATGGTTTCGACGAAATGGATCGCCGCCTGCTGCGCACCATCATCGAAAAATACGATGGCGGGCCGGTTGGTCTGAACACATTAGCGGCAGCCTTGGCTGAAGAAGAGGACGCGCTTGAAGAAGTCTACGAACCGTTCCTGATCCAGATCGGTTTCCTTGACCGCACGCCGCGCGGACGCGTCGCGACACGGCTCGCTTACCAGCACTTCGGCCTGGAGTTGCCCCGCAAACAAAATCAGCTATTTTAGCGATCGCACTCTCGTCTTCGCGCCTCATCCGTCCTTATAAATACTGTGTAAATCGGATGCACCGAAATATCCGCATCCAATGAGTTGTGCCCGCTCCGTCCCCTACAATGGAGAGAGTGCCTTTTCAATCAAGACTGAAGGACAATCCAACCGATTGATGCGCCGAAGTCTATGGAATCGGCCGATTTTGGCTCTCGCGGTGATTCTCGGGTGCCTTTGTACCAGCGCGTTTGCCGCCACCGGGAGGGATTCAGACGCCCTGGCGTCTTCTTCTTTGCCCTCGGCGCCTGGGCCGTCGCTGACTCTTTTTGCGCATGGATTTGTGCGCCATCCCGCACACGTCATCGTCCCGGCGCTCGATGCGGCGCCAAAACTTGGCGATTTCCTGGAATCGCCTCCCTCTTCTCCCGCCGCGCGGGAAATGCTCCGCGTCAGCCATTTCGTTGAACGCTATCCGGACGACGGCAAGCCTTCCACCGAGCCGACGGTGGCCTACCTTGGCTATACCCACAAATACTTCTACGCCGCCTTCGTCTGCCACGACAACACGCCGAAACTCATCCGCGCGCACATGCTCGCCCGAGACTCTTTGGGTGACGATGATAACGTCGAAATCTACTTGGACACGTTCCACGATCAACGCCGGGCATTCATCTTCCAGGCCAATCCCCTGGGCATTCAAGCCGATGCTCTCTACAGCGAGCAGAACGGCTATGACTATTCCTTTGACACAGTGTGGGACACGTGGGGCAAGCGCACCCGGTTTGGATATGTCGTGTTGATGCGAATTCCGTTTGCGAGCTTGTACTTTGCCAAAGCTGCTCCGAACCAGATGCGGACCTGGGGCATCATCCTGGAGCGCAACATATCGCACGATAATGAATCTGTCTTCTGGCCCCGGGACACCCATAATGTGGCTGGACGCCTGACGCAGGACATCGCGGCGGACGGCTTTATGAACGTTGCGCATGGTCAAAACTGGCAATTTGAACCCTACGTACTCGCCCGCAATCTGCGTCAGTTGAATGTCATCGATCCGAACAATCCCTATTTCCAGCACAAACATCTGCAGGCCTATGCCGGCCTGGACGCAAAGTTTATCCTGCGCAACAGTCTCGTGCTGGATGTGACCGTCAACCCTGATTTCAGCCAGGTCGGGATCAACAATCCTGCCACGCCGAATCAGCGCTTTCCTCCATACTTTCCTGAGGTTCGACCGTTTTTCATCGAAAACAGCAGCTATTTCATGACTCCGGTCAACCTCTACTACACCAACAGTATTGTGTTGCCGCAGTATGGCGTCCGGCTGACCGGAAAGCTTGGGCCCTGGGCGCTGGGCGTCCTGGGCGTGGATGATCGCAGCCCGGGCCAGGATGTCATTCCAGGCAATCCGGAGTTTGGCACACGCGCCCATTTTTATGTCGGGCGCGTCAATCGCGATATCGGCTCGTTATCGGACGTAGGCATCATTTATGCCGACCGGGAGTACTTAGGCTCATTCAACCGTGCCGGAGGCCTGGATTATCGCTCCCGCTTGAAGAATCGTTGGACGTTGACCGGCCAGATCATCTCGTCGGCAACGCAAAATCTCAGCAACGACACCCCAGGAGAACAAACCTGCGAAAACCTCAGCCTCACTTGCAGCGGCCAGGTCTATTCGCAGGAGCTGAGTTACTCCGACCTGCATCAGAACTGGTGGATTGGCTATGACGACACATCCGCCGGATACGTGACCGACACAGGGTTCTTCCGGCGTCCCGATGTGCGCGAGCCGAATGGCCATTACGGCTACACGTTTCGACCAAAAAGCGGCTGGGTCCTTTCCCACGGCCCCAGCATTTACGCCGAGCGTATCTGGGACCACACCGGGTTGCCTCTCGATTTCTACATCAATCCGTCCTACGGCGTGAACTTCAAGTACCGGACTTCCGTGTCAGCCAACGTTGAGTTCGGCCAGGACCGTTTGCGTCCTATCGACTACTCTGTCTTACCCCATAACGTGGAGTACCACAACCAAACCGGCGGGGTGAACTTCTACAGTTCCCCGCTGCCCTACTTTGCTGTCGGTGGGGGAGTTTATACGGGGAAAGTCATCAACTATTCTCCCCCCGGCAATAGCGGTCCCGATCCGGTCAACGTAACTTCCCCCAACCTGAACCTGGAAGTCAAGCCCATCGGATCGATCGACCTGGACAATAGCTACGTCTATACGCACTTCACCAATCCGTCGAATGGCGCCGTCGTCTACGACAACCACGAATTGATCTCGCGTTGGAACTATCAGTTCACCAAAGCGGTTTCGTTCAATTTGATCGGGCAATACATTTCCACCCTGCCCAACCCGCAATATACCAGTGCGACAAACTCAAAAAGCCTTTTTGCGGATGCCCTGTTCACCTATCTGCCCCATCCGGGTACGGCCATCTACTTCGGCTATATCGGGAACTTTGCCAATCTGGACCGCGCCCTCTGCACTCGCCAGCCAAACGGGCAGTGCAACCCGAACGATCCCATCCTGCCGCCTACCTACTCCTCGTTGATGAATGATGGCAAAACCATCTATCTCAAAATGACCTACCTACTGCGGTTCTAAGCCAAGCTACCCCCGCCGAACTACTCCGCGGGGGTCACGATAAACTGCTCAATCTTTCCGTCCGGCATCTGATAGGTCGTCAGCGACAGGTCTTTGGTTGGCAGCACGACATCGTACACGCGGAAGGTCATCCCGCCGCGCAGTTCCTTGTCGATCTGGCGAAATTCGATCGGCGCGCCCAACGGCTTCAGGCTGGATTCAAAATCGCCCAGCGTTTGAGCATCGAAATATGCATTGCAGTTGGCAGTGAACAACGCCCGGTCGATTTTGCCCTGCTGCAACCCCAGGAAAATCCGCCGCGCCTGCTCCTCGCTCTGCTTGGACTCGTTTGCCGGCAGATTCACCAGCATGGCAACCACTTTGCTTGCGATGGCGGTGGCTGCGTCCGCTGCCTCTTCGTTGGTCAGCACCGCAACCGCAACTTTGTCCTGCGGCAGCACCATGTTTTCGCTGGTAAATCCGGAAACTTCACCGCTGTGCGAAATAATCAGGTGGCCATCGCGTGTCAAGATCTCTTCCCCCAGACCATAATGCGTGTCCTCGCCGTTTTTCAGTTTCACACTGGTGAACATCTGCCGATACGACGCCGGCTGTAATAGCGATTGGTCCATCAGGCTGATGTCCCACAACAACAGATCGCGGACCGGCATGGCCAGCTCGCCGCCGCCAAACACCCAACCCGGCCCATCCTGCGGCGCCAGGCGCAGCGGCCCCAGCGCATACCGAATATAGCCGTGCGCATCCGTCGGCTCCAGCTCGTGCATGTCGGAATCCATTACGCGGGTCATATGGAGCGGCGAGAAAATATTCTGCTGCAAAAATTTCATCAACGGCATTCCGCTGACCATTTCAACAATTTTGCCCGCAATCACGTAGTTCGTGTTGCTGTATTGCCATTCGGTGCCTGGGTCGAAGTCAAGCGGCTTCTTGCCCCACTTGCCCAGGATGGCATCCGGCGCGGTTGGGACCTTCATCGGCGGCAGGGAGTAGTCCTCCGCGTAATAGTCCTGATAGCCCGAAGTGTGCGACAGGATCTCGCGCAGCGTCACCTCGTTGGCCCGCGTCAAATCGGGCAGCCACTTCGAGACCGTGTCATCGAGCGTCAACTTGCCTTCTTGCTGCAGCATCAGGATGGCAGTCACCGTGAATTGCTTGCTGATCGAGCCGATGCTGTAGCGCATCTGCGGCGTGGCCTCTACCGGCGGATACAGTTCGGCCTTGCCGTAGGCCTTCAGGTAGGCAATCGTTCCATCCGTGACGATTCCGACGGACGCGCTCGGCACCCCTGTCTGCTCCAGCACCTGCTGCACGATTGCATCCACCTTGGCTTGCTGCGAGGCAGGCAGCGTGTTCTGACTCAAGCCGGGGATGGAACAGAGCGTCCATCCGAAAATGAAACCCGCAAGGGCGAAGTGACGATAGTTTCCATGGCAAAGTGTGCGCAATATCATCCAAACTCCTGGAGAAACAAAAATCACTTGTATCCTAGTAAACTAGACATGAGATACATAGACAAACATATGACAGAAAGTTCAACCGATTCGATACACCTTCCTCGTGCGGCCGCGACTGAAGCCGCGGCAAAAACTGCGGGCCTGGTAGTAGTATCAACTCGCGCAGGGTCGGATTTCCACGGAGCGCCCACCACATGTTTTACCTTCAGCCTCCATCCGGATACCGCCGCTGACCGCACCCTGCAATTGGAATTGAGCAACGTTTTTGACCTCAATCAGCCTTCTCTGTTGCCGGAATTGACCGGTTACCTGCGCGAAGCCGCGCTGCGCCTGCGGAATCCGCGACCCGATTGCTATGTCACGCTGGCCGGATTGCCAATCCGCTTCGCCGATTTTCGCTGGCCGTTTCATCGCTCCACTTCCGGCTCCGATACTTACGTCGTCCATGGGGTTGCGCACCTGGAAGACGGCACTGCCAGCCCGCTCCATGCCAAGATTGCCGCCAGCATGACCGTCACTTTTGCGGATATTGTCCTTGCGCCCGAGCAGCCGTATGCGGAAACATTTATCTACAACGCCGTGCGCAAAACGCTCGATCAGGGTCAAATGGAGATGATTAAGAGTGGGAACCGTCAACCGGTACCCGTCACCACACGCTACTACAGTCGCTGGCAAAAAAAGTTTGTCTTTACCGACACCGACGAGGAGGCGCGCACCGACTTCCTGGCGCTCAAGCTCTACTGGCTCTCCGGAGTGCTGGGCGGCAGCCAGCCGGTCTGGATCGCTGACCCGAGAGACGCTCAGTACCTGAATACCAGTCCGGACCAACTGCTGCGCTTAGCAACCTTATTGGCTGGCGAAGGATTTGTGACCTTAGGCGTCGATCCACAATTTGCCGCAGCCACACCCTTGCTGCTGCAGCGGGCCGACCATTACCATGCCCTTCTCGAGAAAGCGCTGGCGATCACCAAGCCGGCCTTCAATGAAGAAATGCGCCACGGCCACACCAATATGTAATCCCAGGTCTGTGATAAGCCCATTGGGGTGCCCACATCTCGATTTTGAGATGTGGGATGGAACGATTTCCATCTGGGAACATCAAGGCGTAGAGGCGGAAAATCCCATGTCTGAAAATCCAGACATGGGGCACCCAGTTGGCTCATTTTTCTTCTTGGAGACTTGGGCCACCCGCCGGGGGCGCAAACGCTGAGGACGGCTCGATCGGCGGATTGATTCCAGCACGTTCAAAGGCCGCCTCGATCAGCTTTTGCGCCCATGGTGAAAACTTCGGGCCGAGTCGCACGGATTCAATGAGATCGGTCAGGCTAACGTCCACTAAGACTCCGCTGTCCGGAGGCTGGTACTTTCCCGCCGATGTGCGCGTGGGCGCGACAAGGGTGTATGCACGGAGCTCAGACTCGTGTTGGTAACAGAGCCGCTTTTGAAACAGGAAGATTAGCGGGGGAACGCATTGAACATCGAGAGGCGTGGTGGAGCTGTCCGCGAGATCGCGGTATTGTACAAGCCCAAGCTGGACTGTCGCGGGCGACACCTGCAGAGCTCTCTTGAGACGCCCGACGTTACTTCGGATAGCCACCCCGTATACAGTGTGTGTGTAAAGCGTCCACATCGCTACTGACTCTTCCTTACCGCAGTACCAGCAGTTGAGCGCTGCGATGCGAAAGACTCGCTCGGTCCCGGCTTTAAGCCAGTCGGCCCGCTCAGCACCGAGAACCTCAACTAGGGCATTGTAGTCTGCGCCGTGGACTCGTGCTTCCCAGGCGTCTTCGAGCTGCACCGAAAGCGCGAAGTAGAGAGCCTTTTGTTCGATAAGGCTTAGGAACTTAGGTAGGTCCATGTAGCGCCAAATTGTGGCGTCATCGTCGGGCACTGGCAGCTTCGAGTTTGATGTCCAAGGCATTGCCGGCCTCTTGGAAGTGATCGCTTGAATCATAGCAAGGGGCTAGGGGGCTCCCTACTCCGCAGTTCCATGGCACATCAGTCTGGTACACGACCAGTGGCGTCTACAGGTACAAAATCTCCATTTACAAAATTAAATCCGCAGTGCCGGATTGCATCGTCCACCTGGTGCGCCATCCCTTTTGGATGCAGATTGTCAATGAGAGCTTGACCTAAGCGGCGCACACGGTGAGCTTTAGTTGTTTCATCCCACTGCGCCCACTGCCCGTCTATTGCGCTGTCAATCAGCGGACGCCTGGTAAATTTCCCCGTTTCATCAAGGCCATCTGGTATCTGTCCTCTGTCCCACCCGGCATCTCCGGCAACAACCCTCATCTGGGTAGCAGGAAGATCGTGCAGCACACGAGCCAATGTCCCATAGAGTTCCTCTATCTCGCGCGAAGTTAGCGGTAGTGGCATGAAACCTCCAACAGGCCAATCTGATTGACAATCAAGACGCCCAACGCTGTCAAGTCAACGGCACGGAGTGAAATGCAATCGCCGCTGGCTGGCATCCTAGCTTTTCTATCTTTGGCCGACATCCGTCTTCAAGGTCTTTGTGACAATAGCCAGCTTGTGAACCTTACCCGCGTCATCGCGCAGGTACAGATCCGTTCCCACGACGGCGAACTTCACCGGACCGTTAATTGTGACGTTCAGTGGCTTGCCATGGCGTCTGGTTGTCCTCTCCGCTTCATAGATGTACTGGCCGCCGTCAATTGTGTAATGCCAGATGATACGAATGTGCTCCCCCACCATGCCATGACCGTTGTTGTACATGCCCACCAAGTGGGAGTGGGTATCGCTGGTCGCGCTGCGGAGCGTCCCCACCTGCCACGCAGAATCGGGAATCTTCGGAGCGGCATACGAAACCGCGACGACCAAAACAAAAGAGAGAGCAATCAAGCATCTCGCTGTAAAAATGGAATGCAGAGTTAGCTTGTTTTCCATGACGTCCAGAATAGTCCATGCCAGAACCTACGCTTGGGGGCAATTACAGAAGAAGCGACCACTGGAGGACGAAACGATTCTGAGTACTCGACGGGCGTTCTCCTCTATTGCGCGTCCACCACGCAGCGAAATCCCACCGCCCCGGAACGATCGTAGCTGGGCGCCATCAACAACAGCTTGCCGTGTTCATCGTTGCGGTAGGCCTGCGGAAAATACCAGATCGACCCTTGCGGCTGGTAATGACTTCCGCCGCGCAAAATTCCTGCTCGCGTATGCTCGTCCACGTATTCATCGGTCCATTGCCACACATTTCCTATCATATCCATCACCCCGAACGGGCTGGCGCCGGCTGGATGCGCATTCACGTCAGCGGCACTTGCCATGGTCCGTCCGGTGTCGGGCGTTGGCACGGCGGCAGCATTCCATTCGTTACCCCAGGGATAGATGCGCCCATCCGTTCCCTGCACTGCGTACTGCCATTCCCACTCATGCGGCAGTCGCTTGCCCGCCCATTTTGCGTAGGCCCTGGCATCTTCCAGCGAAACCCACGTGACAGGCTTGTTGCCCCACCCGTCGGGATAGGTACCGTTTTTCCAGTCGCGCAGAAAATCCAGCTTGTCTTTCGGCTCATAGTGCGATGCGTCGAGGAATTTCTTGAACTCCGCGTTGGTCACAGGATATTTGTCGATGTAGAACGCATCGATGTGCATCTTGTGTTCGTGGAAACGCCGTGGCATGTCCTCCCATGAATACTGCACGTCCACCCCGATATCGTCTCCGCCTTCGATCTCAATGCCATGCACTTTGAAAACATAGTCGGCTGCGGGAATCCAGGTCATTCCTCCGGGGGCGCTGGCTGCCGGCTTGGTCGCAGGGATTGCAACCAGTTGTTGCGGCAGCGTCTTCCATTCCGAGGAATAACTCGAAAGCGGTCTCGTCGTCATCGCCTTCATGCGCACCATCAGCAGTTGCATCGCCGCATCGGGCTCGCCCGGCGTCGCCAGCACTGCGCCAAACCCATGCGCCTCAATGGCAAAGGACAGAACATCGTTGCTGCCTTCGCGGTCCGGTTTCAGCTCAACCCCGTGGTACAGATCGAAGTAGCGCATGCCGTCTTTGGCCGGAACGGACATCTGCCGTCCGGTCACATCGTATTCATTTCGATTCACAATGGTCCACACGGTCTTGTCCCCCAGCGGCCACCGGCTGGCGAAGATTCCGTAGAACGTTGTCGGGTACAGCGGTTCCCACCCTGCGCTTACCAGAAACGGAGCGACGCCACGTTCGACGGTGGCCATGCGCCGCGTCGCCTCGCCGTCGCGCGGGGTAATCCCGTTCCAGATGCCCCAGATATTTTCCCAGCTTTCCCAGCCGATTCCGTTGAAAAACGCAAACTGAAGATCGTCCGTCTTGTTGCGGTTCCAGCGGTGGGAGATGTTCACCATGTGGCGAGTCTCCAGCCACTTGAAGCGATCAATCTCCGGAGCAAACGGAAACCGGTATTGGCCCCACGTCATCACATTCCATGCCAGAGCTTCATCGGAGGGGGAACCCTCCGGCTCAAACGCCAGCGGATGCCCGACTTTCTCCGCAGCCAGCGAAAACGCCAGCGGCACCCCATCCTGCGTGTCTCCATTGACGCCGTCGGCATTCAGCTGCTTCATAAACTCTGCAATCGCCTGCGGCCAGGGCATTCCCGGATCGCGGGTCCCCTGGTCCCACATCATCATCGGAAACAGTACCCGCACCCCGCGACGATGGAAATCCGCGACCATCTGCTGAACACCGGCGACGCCGCCGGGCATGGAACGGACCATATCTAGCTGGTCGCGGTCATCGATCCCCATATTCGGATAGGTGGACCAGACCAGCACAGCGTCGATTCCGCCATATCGTTTCTGTAAATCGTCCAGATAACGATCGACCGTGTACTTGCCCGAGACCGGATCGTACAGATAGCGGTCCTGCACCATCATCTGCGGCTGAATAAAACTGGACTGCGTCCACTGCAACGCGGGTAGGCTGTAGCGTGCGCCATCATAGCCAATGCGAATGAGGCGCTCCGCGCGCCAATGCCTCACATCCTTCAACCACGCTGCATGCGTGCCTGCAGGACACGGATTGTATTCGCCAAACGTGTAAGTCAGACAGTCCGGAACCGGGATCTGCTGGCCCTTCGGCCTGTTCTGCGTGTCCTGGGCGCTTCCAAGAACGGAAAGCATCGCCGTTACAAGCAGCATGGCGGTCACAGTAAGTATTTTCGTGCGAATACGGTTCATACGATCTCCAGTAGTTTGGCTATCTACCTATGCTATGCCTGCAATCCGGTTCCAAATACCTAGACGAATTTCGACCTCCGCTGGCTGCGGTTGAAGGATTACTGTGTCCATTTCAACCTTACCTGCGGTCGTCAATGAGTTCGAACGATGGGAGCGAAGGCGATTGCACATAACCCCACAATAAACAGAACAAACATGAGAGCCAGCAACTTCTTGGACTGATACGGAACGCCGGCAAACTCCTTCCAGACAAAGACGCCCCAACCGGCCGAAATCATCGTGGCTCCCTGGCCGATGGAATAAGAAACCGCCGGACCCACAATATGCGCGCGGGAGGCGACAAAGTTAAATACCGTACCCGTGCACCAGATGCCTCCGCCAACGATGCCACACACATGCCAGCGCAACGGCGCCTGAAAATACCCGGCGATGCCGACGGGAGGTTGTCCGTCAAGCGGTTTGCGCATCAGCAGAGAGTTGAAGACCAGCGCGCACAGGGCAGCACCGACAACAAAATAGAACGACGTGGCATAGGGCCCGGGGGCATGCGGCAGGCTCATCGCATGCGATACCAAAGGATAGAAACTGCCCATCAACACACCCGACACCAGGCTGATGATCAGGCCGCGCCGGCTCATGGCACGGTGTTCCCGCTCTCGCATTCGGTAGGCAAGAGCATCGCACACAATGGCAGCCACAACCAACGCGATCCCGCCGAACAACAGTACCGGGTTTCCCGTTGGCGACAGAATGTAGCTGCCGACCGCCCCTACGATCAGCGCCAGGCCAATCGCAACCGGAAAGGCCACCGCGAGCCCGGCAATCTCAATCGCCGCCACCAGCAGCAGATTGGCGATATTGAAGATGATTCCGCCAAGAATCGCATCGATCACACTGACCTTGCCGGCGCCTAACACATCTGCCAAAAATCGCCGCCCTATTTCTCCAGTGGAACCAAGCGTCCATCCCCAGACCAACACCCCGACCAGCAAGCCGAGTACATAGTCCCAGTAGAACAACTGAAACCTGTACGTCGGGCATAGCTTGACCGTATTCGCCCACGATCCCCAGCAAAGCATGCTGACAACCATGAAGAAAAGAGCAATCGCGTACGTCTCTGGCTGATACACAAGGACTCCTACAGAGTTTGGAAGAAACGCGGCCGGCCAGATGGTTCGATGGCCTTCCGCGCGACGGCTACAGGAACGCGTTCAAGTGGCGCCCTCTTCATTCTGCATGGAAGAAGCCCCCAA
Organism: Acidobacteriaceae bacterium; assembly: GCA_052142955.1. Classification (GTDB taxonomy): domain Bacteria; phylum Acidobacteriota; class Terriglobia; order Terriglobales; family Acidobacteriaceae; genus JAKAAZ01. The sequence goes on from JBKQVW010000164.1 coordinate 21,917, forward strand.
TGGAGTGGCTGCGCACATGTCCGTTGAAACCAGGGTTAGAATACCAACTTCGCTCCCAACTGGCCGATGCGGGCCTCTCTTGCTCCATTCACCTGTCCAAAAGGATACTGCACACTTCCGCTAGGGTAGGTCGTATTTACGCCCGTCCACTGTGTGTGGTTCAGGGCATTGAATGCATCGGCCCGGAACTCTAGATGAAGAGCTTGAAAAATAGGGAATGTCTTGGCGAGCGAGAGATCCAAATTGTTCTGGCCCGGACCCCGTACAGTTCCAAGCCCCGAGTTTCCCCGAACATTCATGGGCGGCACAGAAAACTTCGACGTATCGAATTGGCGGAACAGCGTCTTCTGGAAATGACCTATGTTCGGATTGCCAGAGACATTCAGCTCGTCAAATCCAGCGCCGTCCTGTGCGCTGGAACCGTAGCCGGTGGGACAGCGGCTGGTGCCGGCATCATTGGTGGGGCAGGGAAGGGTGGGACCGCCATTCTGCACTGTAAGTGCATCCCCCGACTCCATCGTTCCGATCCCGCTGATACGCCAACCGGTCAGCAGCTCCTTCGCCCATCCCGGCCAGGTCGTCCCATAGACTGGGCCCCATATCCAGCTATAGACAAAGCGATGGCGATGGGATTGGTTCGATTCGCCGCGATCGTATACGTTCCGATATTGAAACCCACTCACGCCACCTCCTGAGGTCCCATTATTCCCCAGGGTGTTGACCCAAGGATAATCGAAAACCGTCTTGCCCCAGGTGTAGTTGCTCATAAACTGGAGTCCCTTGCTGAACTGATGCTGGTACTGCACGATCAGCGCGTTGTAAAAGGAATTCAAGTTCGGTCTGATCACGTAAATATCGCTGAACCTGCCTGCATTGTTCGGCCGCGCCGCCGGCCGTAATTTGCGTTCCGCCCATGGTGAACATCGCGCCCACAGAGTAGGTCCCACCAGGGTTAATGTTCGGTTGCGGATAGGTGGACACTCCCGGCGCCAGGGCGGTGATGGAGGTGAAGTTGCGTCCGTTCAGGGGCAAATCGGAAAGCTGCCGCGAGCTGATGTCGGTGTCCAGGCTGATCCTGTCGGTCTCCAGACCGCGCGTCTCGCCCGATACGGTGACCGACTGCTGCACGGCGCCTGCGTGCAACTTGAAATCGTAGTGGCTAACTCCGCCGATGTTCACCGCGACCGGATTGGACACATCCGTCTGGAACCCCTGCATGACCGCCGTCAGTTGATATTGCCCGGCCGTAAGGTTGTCGAATTCGAAATGGCCCATAGCGTCCGTCTTCATTTCACGGCTCTGGTTCTGCGCAATATCGCGTAATGTAATTTGTGCCCCGGGAACCACCGCGCCGGACGGGTCGAAGACAGTTCCCTCAATTCCACCGCGCTGGGCAAACTGCGCCCAGGCTGAAACCGTTGCGATCAACAGAAGCAAAAAGGTGGGAATTGCGACATGAAATGCCCGCGACATTCGGAATCTCCTCAAAGAGAAATCAGTTTGACAACGTCTTTGGAAGCTTTCAAATTCCGGAGCGGATGCTAGTACTATCGGGCATCGATTGTCAACAGTCTTTCATCGCCGTGTTTCAAGATTTCAGTTGTACGTTAGTCGGCCGTGAAGCAAATCGCCCAGAAAATAGGATAAAATTCTTTCTTTATCCATAATTGATCGCTTCCTGACCGGACTGCGGAGGTGCCGGTCGCACTTGATTCTCTTTAATTGAATCGTTTGAAGCGTTTCATTTCCGGATGAGATATGCGATACAATCGGGTTTACCGTTCTGTGAAGTTCTCTAAACGTCTATGGCAAACATGAAACAGATCGCGCAGATGGCGGGCGTTTCGCTCGGCACTGTCTCGCATGTCATCAACAATTCTGCCCGGGTGCGCGAACCCCTTCGCCGCCGCGTGCTGAATGCCGTCGACGCTCTCCGTTACCAGCCCAGCGCGCTCGCTCGGGGTCTGCGCCGCGACAAGACCAACATGATCGGCATGGTCATCCCCGACGTTACCAATCCATTTTTCCCTGCAGTCGTTCGCGGCGCCGAAGATATGGCGTTTGCAAACGGATACCGGCTGATCCTTTGCAACACTGACAACAATCATGCAAAGGAGCTGGAGCATCTGCACCAGTTGCGCACCTACCTGCCGGCCGGTCTCATCATCATTCCGGCCAGCTTCGGCAAATTGAGCGAAGAGGTCGAATCTTTCCGCCGCTCAGGAGCGGCTGTCGTGTTTCTTGACCGCACCCCGCGCCAGTGGAAGGGAGATTCGATCACGGTTTCGAACGAAGACGGAGCTCTGCGCGCAGTGCAATATCTCATTCAGTTAGGACACCGCAGAATTGCATGCATCACTGGTCCGCTGCACCTGACCAACGCGCAGGAGCGTCTCGCGGGATATAAGCGGGCATTGAAGGTCGCAGCCCTTCCGTTCCACGATGAATACTTGCGAAAAAGCACCTTCGATCGGGTCGGTGGTTACGCCGAATCGCTTGAGTTGCTGCGTGTTCGAAGCCGCCCGACTGCCATCTTCGCGCAGAACGATTTGATGGCGATGGGGGCGTTGCTTGCGATTCGTGAGTTGAACTTGCGTTGCCCGCAGGACGTTTCGGTGATTGGATTCGACGACTTGGATGTAACCGAACTGATGGTCCCCCCTTTGGCCTCCGTGCACCAGCCCGGCTACCAGATGGGCGCAACGGCGGTGCAGATGTTGTTGGATCGTGTGAATTTAGCCGAGGTACGAGCTGGCCCTGGACTGCATCGTGTACTCGAAACTGAATTGCGGATTCGCGAGTCGGTCGCGCCTCCTAAGGCTGAAAGCCGCGGCCGCCGGCAGTCAGGATAACAACTGAAAGCAAAGGTCCGTTTCTTGTCGGATGATCGGCGATTTCAGCCTTCGATGGCCGGCAGAATTGTCGGGTTCTCTCATCGCCAAGCTTGATGAACTCTCATCCAAGTTTGCTGTCCGCTCTCTACTCGTTTCTTCAGGTCTTTCCGGAAATTCCGGCGGCGGCATTCGCACCCCGGCCGGTGAAAACCAAGAATCCTTGCCCGCCGGTCAGGGTCGATCATAATTAGTTGCCTTAGCAATCAACGATGACCATTTTGGGCCACTTGGTTGCTAAGGCAACTATTTTTTTCTGTGCGAAATTAGCGATTTCCGAAGGTCGAATTCTTCCTGCGTGCATGCAACCTGGATTCGCCGGACTTGAGTATGCGAACCATAGGGAAATGGATGCGAAGCCACGGCTCAGTGTCGCCCGATTGGGCCCTCGGCCTGCTGCAGGCAGCTTGTTTTTCAGCGGGCGCTCCGAATTCCTCCAATCCATGGATCGCCCCCTTATCCTGCGCACAATTGTGAGGTGCCTGCTATAGTTTTAACTAACCAGTTAATCAATGACGTCCAAACTCACAATTCGGGCGAAAGATGGCCGCGCCGACCGGACGCAGAAAAAAATCCTTCGTGCTGCTGTGCAGGAATTCAGCACGCATGGTCTTTCCGGGGCGCGGACCGATCACATCGCTGAGGCAGCCAAGGTGAATAAGGCGCTGCTCTACTACTACTACAAGAGCAAGCAAGGCTTGTATACGGCGGCTGTGGAAGCAGTTTCAGCCAGCGTGGTAGAGAATGCGCTGGCGGAGTTCGACCCCAAATACTCGGCGGGAGAGCGCCTGCTGCGCTCTGCACTGAATCACTTCGATCGCATCCTGACGCAGCGGGAATTTCAAAGCCTGATGCAGCAGGAGATGGTCCGTTTTCGCAGCGGCAAGAGCGGATCGCTGCCGATTCTTTTCAGAACGGCCTTCCAGCCTATGATAGAAAAACTGCGTGAGGCAACAGAGGACGGAATACGGACGGGTGAACTTTGCCCGGTGGACTGGCTGCAAGTGGTGTACTCGATGTTCGGCGCGAATGTTTTTTATTTCCTTAGCGCTCCCATGATGGAATTGGCACTCCCCCTGAAACCCTTCGACCCGAAGGCCCTGAAGGCGCGCCGGAAGGCCGCTGTGCAGTTTCTCGGCATGGCCTTGTTTACCGATCGAGCAGCCGGCGCAAGACTGGCCGATCGAATTCTTCGAGACATGCCCATGCCCCCGGTGAAGGATGTACAGGCGCGGATTGAGAACTTTCATGTTCGGAGAAAAACTTTATGAACGCCCGCAACCGGATTTTTATCTTGCTGGGAGTGCTGTTCCTCTTCTCGCTGGGCTGGTATTTTTTTACGACGAACCGGTCCGGAGATCTGCAGCTGATCGGTACGGTGGATGCCAATGAGGTGGTCATCAGCTCGCGCATTCCCGGACGGATCCAGACGCTTACGGTGGACGAAGGCGACCAGGTGCATGCCGGAGAACTGATCGCCACGATCCAGAGCAACGACCTGGCGGCCGCGCGCAATGCGGCCGAGGCAACGGCCATCAGCGAGAAGTACATGGTGCAGCAAGCGAGCGATACCGAACATCAGATAAAAGCCAGCACCTCCAGCCAGGTCATCAACGCGGAAGCGCAGCTGCGTGCCATGCGAGCGAACCTGGCGCAAGCCCAGGCACAGGAACAGCACCAATACGCCGACACTTCGCGCACCGTTGCCCTGGCGGCACAAGGAGTGATGAGCAAGCAATCCCGGGATGAAGCTGTGACGTCTTTGCATGCCGCGCAGGCTGCGGTGAATGCGGCGAAGCAGAACGTGGCAGCCGCGCAGGCATCGCTGAAAGTGGCAAAGGCGAACACGATCCAGGCAGAGGCCCAGGCAAAAGCAGTGGCGGCAACACGCAGCGAGATGGAAAATGCGCAAGCGCTGCTGGACCAGGCACAGGTGGAGCTGGGATATTCGCGGATCGTTTCGCCGATTGCAGGCATGGTGAATGTGCGAGCGGCACGGCAGGGGGAAGTGGTTGCGGCAGGAACGCCGATCGTGACCATCACAGACCTGACACAAACCTGGGTCTATGCGCCGTTGCCGGAGACAGAGGCGGATTCCGTGCAGTTGGGAGACATGCTGCGCGTGGTGATGCCGAGCGGAGCGACATTACAGGGCAAAGTGATCGCGAAGTCGGCGGAGGCGGACTTTGCCACACAGCGCGACGTGAGCCGGCGCAAGCGCGACATTGAGACGGTTCGCCTGAAACTGCTGATCGACAATCCCGGCATGCGATATGTGCCTGGAATGCTGGCCGAAGTCTATATCCCGAAGAGCAAGCTGGTGAAACAGTGAACGCTGGCGAGTCCAAGGCGGCGATCTCTGTCGAAAACATTGTGAAGCGCTACGGCGATTTCACAGCGGTCGACGGCATCACGTTCCAGGTGGACGATGGTGAAATTTTTGGACTGCTAGGCCCCAACGGGGCCGGCAAAAGCACGCTGATCCGGATGATGACCACTTTGACTCCCGCGACCAGCGGGCGGGCCGTGGTCGCCGGACACGATGTTTCGCGCGATTCCGATGCGGTCCGGCGAGCCATTGGCGTGATTCCGCAGGCGCTTACCAGCGACATCGATTTGACCGTGGAAGAAAATCTTTCTATTTACGCCAAGCTCTACGAAGTCCCGAGGGCGGAACGCGAGCGCAATATCAACGATCTGCTGGAAGCAGTCGACCTGGTGAAATGGCGCGATGCGCAAACGAAAACGCTTTCCGGAGGGATGCGGCGACGACTGGAAATTGCGCGAGGCCTGGTCCACAATCCTCGCATCTTCTTCCTCGATGAGCCGACAACGGGACTGGACCCTGTCTCTCGCGTCGCCGTTTGGGAGATGTTGAATCACCTGAAAAGCACGCGCAACCTGACCATGCTGCTGACCACGCACTATATGGACGAAGCGGACCGTCTGTGCGACCGCATCGCGATCGTCGATCACGGAAAGCTGGTCGCGCTGGATACTCCGATGGCGCTGAAAGCCAGCGTTCCGGGAACGAACGTGGTGGAAGCGCAATTCGCCGAAGAATCCAGCGAGTGGCCATCTCGATTGAAGAAATTATCGGGCGTCACTTCCGTGGAATCGCAGAGCGCAGGCATGTACCGACTGCTTACGTCCGACGGCTCGCTGACCACCACGCAGCTGGTAGAAATGGCAACCCAAAGCGGCGGAAGCCTCAAGTCGCTGAGCGTTCAAAACACCACGCTCGATGACGTCTTTGTTCATTACACGGGGCGACAGCTTCGCGATGAACAGGTGAAGGCGCACGGGTTCGTGATGCCGCCGCGCCCGGGGATGCAGACATGACGCGCCTGATGGCAATTGTAGAGCGAGAGATGCGGAAGTTTTTTCGCTCGCCGACCTTAATGATGGTATCGATGGCGTTGCCGCTGGTACAACTGGTCATCCTGGGCAACGCATTTGGCGGCAAGATTGTAGGCGCCAAGGTCGGCGTCGTCGATTACGATCACGGCTCCCAGGCGCTCAAGGTTCACGAGGTGTTCAACGCCGTTGCGGCGAATATCCGGACCTTTACCACTACCGAATACCCCGATGAACAGAAGGCGCGTGAGGATGTGCGCACGGGAAAACTGGATGCCGCGGTGATTATCCCGGCGCAGTATTCGCGGCGTGTGCTGGCTGGGGATTCCCCGCGAATTGGCCTGGTGGTGGACAATACCGACCTGACGACGAGCGGCGGCATCGAAGCGGAAATGCAGTCGCTGGTCGACGCGTTAAATGCGCCGGCGATCCAACCCCAGGTGGTGCAACAAATCGCGCTGGAGATTGTGGAACTGTATCCCTATGTGGAATACATGAAGTACCTGCTCGCCGGCTCCATCGCGCTGGCCATGTATGTCGCCGTGATGATCGGCGGGGGCATGCTGTACATCGACGACAAAGCGCGGGGAGTCCACGAAGGCTATCTTGTTACGCCGATCACAAAGCTGGAACTGGTCCTGGGGCTGAACCTGGCCGGAACCATCAAGGCCGTGTTGTCCGGCATCTCTCTTACGGTGATCGGCTCCCTGCTTGCCGGACTGGGCTCCATTTTTCATCCGGAGAAAGACCTGCTGCTCTTGCTGCTGATCATTTCCGCCTCGGTTGCATTCAACGGCATGATGTTTCTGATGATGGTGCGGGTGGAAGATCCGCTGGTGCCGCGGGCGATGTTTGGAGTTTTGAACACTCTTCTGTTTTTTCCCAGCGGTGCCATCTCGCCGGTGAAAGGATTTCCATCGTGGCTGCGGGCTATTGCCGTTGTCGACCCTTTTACCTATGTGGTCCATGGCTTGAAAGCCGTTCTGCTGAAAGACGGCGGCTTCGACGCGATCTGGATGGATCTATTATTCCTGTTTGGATTTGGCATCGCGACATTGTTGATCGCGACGCCGCTGTTCAAGCGCACGCTTTAGGGCGTGCTCACCTTTATTCTGTTGTTTTGAATGCTGTTCCGTGCAGCTTTTCTTAACGGAAAAGCCGCGCTGCGATCGCTGCTTCGGCCTGCGCCGAAAGTGAAAAATGCTTTCACTTCGCGCGACCTGGCCAAGTTAGCGGTACGGCAAGGGATTACTGGAGCGGGGTGTGCAGAGTGGCACATCCGGCTTTGGCAAGAGCGGTCTCGATCGCCAGACCCATGCGCAGCAGTTTACGGTCCTGGCCACCCGGCGCCGCAAGCATGACGCCGACAGGCGCTTCACCGGGGAGATGACACGGGAGCGTTAGCGCGCAGCCGTCCAGAAAATTGAAAACGCTCGGATTCCGAAGCATCGCTGCGTTTGCATCAAAATACGCTGCGTCGTTGGATACCAGCGGGGAGATCAAGGGAGCGACTCGCGGCACGGTTGGCATCAGCCAGACATCCGAGTCCGCAAAGACGAGCTCCGCTTCGGAAATCAGACGGCGGCGTGTCTTCCCAAGGTCGAGGTAGTCAGCCGGGGACATCTCTCGCCCGCGCAGGATACGCACCAAAACGCGGGGATCGTAGAGTTCGCCGTGCTGTTGGATGAGGCGGCGGTGCCAGGCATACGATTCGAAGGCGGCGAGTCCTCCTTTCGCAAACCATTCTGGAATTTCAGCGAGCGCGGAGAAATGAATCTCTTTCAACGATGCGCCGGCCTTGAAAAGAATGGCCAACACCGCTTCCAAGCGACGCGCCACATCGGCATCCAACCCGTCGAGCACGTAGCCCTGCAGAATGCCTACGCGCAGACCCGCAATGTCGCAGCTGTCCAGCGGAGTTGGGGGATCGCCGGCAAGCACTGCGTCCATTCGCGCGCAGCAGGCGACGGTGGGAGCAATCGAGCCAACCGAATCCAGGCTGCCAGAGAGAGGCAGTACACCCTCCAGCGGTACTCGGCGCGCTGTTGGCTTAAATCCCGTCAGACCGCAGAGTGCCGCAGGGATGCGCAGCGAGCCACCTGTATCGGTGCCGATTGCCGCCGCGGCCATGCCATCGGTAACAGAGATGGCTGCGCCAGAGGATGAGCCGCCGGGAATGCGCCCATGGGCTCGGTCATATAGATTGCGCGGTGTGCCGTAGTGCGGGTTGATTCCTAACCCGGAGAAGGCGAATTCTGTCATGTTGGTTCGCCCAACCAGGACGGCGCCCGCAGCTCGCAGGCGGGTAACGACCGCCGCATCCCTTGCGGCAGGCGGCGCATCCGCGAGGACGATCGATCCCGCCGGGGTCGGCTCACCGGCAACGTCGAAGAGGTCCTTGATGGAGATTGGCAGCCCGAGAAGGGGGCGATTCGACGCGCTGGACAGATGACGCTGCTGATCGATCGCATCCGCCGTCTGCAGCGCCGAATCCGTATAGATTCGGGTGAATGCGCGTGCCCCTTCCCCGGACGGGTCCGCTGCCGTTGCAAGGCTTTTCTCTACCAGCTCGCGGCTGGTCGTCTGGCCCGTGGCTAGGGATGCCATTGCGGCCGCAAGGGTTTGCGATTCGATCACAAGTCGATCCTTAGAAATTCTTTGCGCACTTCTTCCATCGCCACCGAAATCGTCGGACGCTAAAAAAATGTCTGCACGATATCGATGACCTGGTAATTGGAATCCAGCACCGGCAGATAACGCCATTTGTCGAAGGTCAAGCAAGGGTGCGAGATGTCCAGTCCAACCATGTCTCCCACCCGGACATCGTCGCCCTCGGAAATTTTCATATACGCGTGCTGGTCCATCATGCAGAAGAGTTTCCAGTCGGCCGGACAGGAGCGCGGCGCGATTTCTCCTGGCCGGTATTGCAGCGCTGGAGTCGGCAAGCCGGCGTCGAAAGCTGCATCGCGTTTGCCCAGCGTCAGGATCGCTTTCTCTTTTTCTGGGATGGACTGCACGTAGGCCCAAAGCTGCAACGCCGGTAACAGCCCGGAGTGCATCTTCCGCGCAATCGGATTTCTTGCTTGAATCCGCTTCTGCGCCTCCCGATAGACACCGACATCATGGATGAGATAGCAGCCGGGCCGCAGAACGATTTCGACTGGGTATCCGATGTCGGCCGCGGAGAACACTTCCGCCACAACGTCGTACCATGCGGAGCCGGCGCCGGAAAGGATTGCGGGCTTACGATCCAAACGGTTTCCCTCTGCCAGCTTCGCCGCCACGTCCACGGCGCGGAGTAGAAATTTCCGAATCTCGGCTTCTTCTTCGAGAACACCCTCGTACAGCTCAATGCCGCAGACAGCGATGTGATCGCGCCAACGCTGGAGCGAATCCAGGAGCCTATCGAGTTCCTGCTGGTTGCGCACGCCAGTGCGCCCACCCTCCACTCCCAGCTCGATCAGGACATTCAGTCTCTGCTTACGTGCAGAGAAAAACTCCCCAAGCTGGTCTGCCTGCCGCACCGAATCCAGCAGACAATAGAATTCAAATCCCTCATCCCGCAGCAGACGCGCGATGATTTCCATATTCTGTTTTCCCACCAACTGATTGGCCATCACAACCCGGCGGACGCCGTGTTCATAGGCCACGTGCGTTTGGTGCGCGGTGGCCAGCGTGATGCCCCAAGCCCCCGTCCGCAGCTGGCGCGCGAAGAGTTGGGGCGCCATGGTGGTTTTTCCGTGGGGAGCGAGTTTCGCGCCGTACGCATGGATGAATTGCTCCATCCATGCAAGGTTATGCGCCAATTTATCCTCATATAAGACCGCAGTAGGAAGACTCAGGTCTTCCCGCAGCAGATTCCATCGCCGCGCGACGATCTGGGGCAGTGTCATCGCCTGGTTCATCGTGCCCAAGCCCTTATTGAAAGGCCCGATGGTCATCTCCGGCGGGTCGATCTTGAAATTCGCTGTCTTGGCGTCTGTGTGCTCTCCCATGGGATCCCCTCTGTGCATCTCAAATGATATAAGCTTTGAAGATTAGTGGGAATGAGCACCACTCGCATCGATTTCGTCCCTGAGATGGATGCGTTCCTCGCCCGGCAGAGAGCATAGATGCTGAACTTCACCACCTTAATCCGGAACGTTCTGGTCGCAGACGGCAGTGGGAGATCGCCTGAGATTGCAGATGTCGCCGTCGGCCAGGAACGCATCGTTGGAATCGGCAATCTGCACACTTTCCAAGCAGAAAACATTGTGGATGGCGAGGGGAAAGTGCTGGCCCCGGGTTTCATCGATGTGCATACCCACGACGACACCAGTGTCATCCGCGCGCCCGAGATGGTCCCGAAACTATCGCAGGGGGTGACGACCGTGGTGGTTGGCAACTGCGGCATCAGCGCGGCGCCGGTGCAACTGCGCGGCGAGCCGCCCGATCCGATGAACCTGCTGGGAGACGCGGAGGCCTTTCGCTACCCCACCTTCGCCGCCTACGTGCAGGCCATTGCAGCGGCGCAACCCGCCGTGAATGTTGCCGCGCTGGTAGGTCATACGGCGCTTCGCAACAACCACATGGACCGGCTCGACCGGGCAGCGACGAGGGCAGAGATCCAGACCATGCGGGACCAACTGCAAGAAGCGCTGGACAACGGGGCAGTGGGCTTGAGCACCGGGCTCGCGTACCTTTCCGCATACTCTGCCTCCACAGAAGAAGTGATGGCGTTGGCCGAGTTGTTGGCGGCCACAGGCGCAATCTACGCCACGCACCTGCGCAGCGAAGCGGAGACAATTTTGCAAGCGATGGACGAGGCGGTCCGGATTGGGAGACACGCCAGCGTTCCTGTCGTGATTTCGCATCTGAAATGTGCGGGCATCGCGAACTGGGGACGAAGTGCGGAAGTCCTGCAATGGCTGGACCAGGCAAGGCGGAATCAACCGATCGGCTGCGACTGCTATCCCTATGCCGCCGGCTCCAGCACGCTGGACCTGCGACAGGTGGATGAGCGCGTGAAAATCCAGATCACATGGTCGAAGGCGCATCCGGAAAAGGCCGGACAAACTTTGGCGGAAATTGCCGCCGCCTGGGGCGTGCAGCAGATTGACGCGGCGCGGCGCTTGCAGCCGGCGGGCGCAATTTATCACAGCATCGCGGAAGAGGACATGCAGGCCATCCTGCGGCATCCCGGCACGATGATCGGCTCCGACGGCCTGCCCAACGATCCTCGGCCGCACCCGCGCCTCTGGGGCACGTTTCCGCGCGTGCTCGGTCGCTATTGCCGGGAGCAGGACCTATTTTCGCTTGGCGAAGCGGTCCGCAAAATGACCTCGTTGCCGGCGCAACGATTTGGCTTGGCGGACCGCGGCTGGGTGCGTGAGGGACATTCTGCCGACCTGGTGTTGTTCGATCCGGCGACTGTGCGCGATGTCGCCACCTTTGACGATCCCGTGCGCCCCTCCGCAGGGATTGAGGCGGTCTGGGTCAACGGCGTTCTTTCCTATCGCAATCAAACTCCCACAGGGCAGCGGGCAGGACGTTTTTTGCGACGGCAGCCCCAACCAGGCACGCACTAATCTACATTGAAACCATTGTGTACGTCACTTCACGGAGGACACATTCGAATGAAGCGCTACGGCGTAGAAGGTGGCACGGGAATCGGCGGTCAGCATTTGCCCTTTGCGCGGGCGGTTGAGGCAGATGGATGGCTGTATGTTTCTGGACAGGTGCCGATGAAGAATGGTGCCATCGTCGAAGGCAACATTGTTCAGCAAAGCCATCAGGCCATGCAAAACCTATTCGCGATCTTGCAGGAAGCGGGCTATGGCGCAGAGGATGTGGTGCGCTGTGGCGTGTGGCTCGACGATCCGCGAGACTTTTCGGCATTCAATCGCGTATTTCAAGAGTATTTCGGCAAGAACCCTCCAGCTCGTTCCTGTGTCGTCTCCAGCATGGTCGTCGATTGTAAGGTGGAGATTGATTGCGTCGCCTATAAACCATCCGCAAACTGATGCAGCACGGCCATTCCCGGCAAATGCTGTGTACTTGTCATTTTCTGTAAAAGCGAACAACCATGCATACTCTTCCTGTCTCCAGCCACGGAACATTTCTTTTAATTTCCGCGCTCTGTTCGGTCATCGTGCTGATCGTCCTGATCGCGCGCTATAAAGCAAACCCTTTTATTGCATTGATGTCGGTCTCGATCGCGTTGGCGATGGTGACGGGCATGCCGATGCAGACCATCGTCCACTCCTTCGAAGCAGGGGTGGGCGGCACGCTGGGTCATATCGCCGTGGTGATCGGGCTGGGAACGATGCTCGGCAAGATGATGGCGGAGTCGGGCGGCGCGGACCAAGTCGCCCATACATTGATCCGATTCTTCGGCGAAAAGCGCGTGCACTGGGCCATGGTCGTCATTGGCTTCGTGGTCGGCTTGCCAGTCTTTTTTGAAGTTGGCTTTGTTCTTTTAATTCCGATTGCGTTTACGATTGCCAAGCGCACCCGCACCTCGATGATTCTGGTAGGTCTGCCCATGGTGGCCGGGCTGTCGGTCGTGCATGGACTGGTTCCTCCGCATCCAGCCGCATTGCTGGCGGTCGCCGCGTATCATGCGGATGTCGGCAAGACCGTTTTTTATGCGCTGATCGTTGGAATTCCAACGGCGATTCTGGCCGGACCGCTCTATGCGAAATTGATTGCGCCGCACATCCATCTGGCCCCAGAGAATCCCATGGCCGCGGAATTTCTCGATCGAGACCCAACCAGCAAATTGCCCAGCTTCACCCTGACCATGGCCACGGTCCTGCTTCCGGTGGTCTTGATGATGATCGGCAGTTGGGCCGATACGCTCGCGGGCCAGGGTACCCTGGCCAATCAGATTCTTCAGTTGATTGGTGGCGCCGATATCGCGCTGTTGATCGGCGTATTGATCAGTTTCATTACGCTGGGGAAGATGCGCGGGTTCAGCCGCGACACCATCCTGAAATTTACCAACGAATGTCTGGCGCCGACGGCCACCATTACCCTATTGATAGGAGCGGGCGGCGGCTTTGGCAGAATCCTGCAGGACAGTGGCACCGCCATGGCCATTGTGAGTGTGGCGCTCCGTGCCCATATTTCCCTTCTTCTGCTGGCCTGGCTGGTGGCCGCGGCGGTGCGCGTCGCCACGGGATCGGCCACGGTCGCGATGACGACGGCAGCCGGAATTATTGCGCCGATCGCGTTGCATGTGCATGGAGCCCAACCGGAGTTGCTGGCCATTGCGACCGGGGCGGGATCGCTTGTGTTCTCCCATGTCAACGATGGCGGCTTTTGGCTGGTCAAGGAATACTTCAATATGAGCGTGGCGGACACCTTCAAAACATGGACCGTCTGTGAGACGATCATTTCCATCTTCGCGCTTCTTTTGACCTTGGGCCTGTCGCGGGTTGTCTAGTCTAACGGAGAAGCGCTCCAGCACGAACGCGTGAGACAGCAGAATCCGAATTCTGCTGGCCACAAGCATTCATGACGCAGAGGAATTTCACCGCCAAGCTTCCAGCACAACCAGTTGCTCCGCGCCAACATTTACATCACAATGATTTTGCGTGACGGTCGCCGGCTGCTGCCGGTCTGCTACAATGCAGTACGATTGTCCGCGAAAAAACAGGCGAACTCCTGCAAAATTGGCTCGCGGAAGAAGACTAACACTCACTTTTGAGGCGTAACGCGGCATCGGTTCTTAACCGTTCTTACTGGGATTTGCCGAGAATGCCGGGAAACCATTTCACCGCATTGTCGTGATAAATCTTACGAAGAACAGATGGCGGCAGATCGAGTCCCTGCACTCGTTTCTTTCTGTACAGGATGATATCGTTGGTGGCCAGATACCTCCAGTCATTCGCGTAGGTATCCTCCAAGTCCTTGGGAGTATTCTGAGCCGCCGGATAGAACTCGTTGTCTGTTCCGTAAATCAACTTGTCCTGATATTTGGTGATGAAGGCGATCATTTTCGCGCGTGGCTGCATCTCGAAGTACGCCATCCTGGCAGCCAGATCGACCGCGAAGTCGGGATACCGGTCGAGATGACGGCCAAGTTGGTTGAGGTCCGATTCCATGCTGCCGAGATGGGCCCCCACCATGCGCAGATTCCGATTTTTCTCCAGGATATGATCGCGCGCCTCCAGGATTTCCGCCTTGGTTGGAGCACCGGCCTTTCCATACATATAAAGCTTGGGATTCTGCATGAGATATTCGTAATCCGGGGCGGCGGGATTGGGCGCTTCAAATGCCGAGTCCGGGTCCGCAAGATGCGCGATCAACGTTTTGTCGTGTGCGGCGATGTCCTTGAAGATCGGCTCAAACACAGGATTGTCCGGCATGACGTAGTTGCCCTTGGCGTCCTTGATTTCCATGCCGACAACCTTATAGAACTTGACCGCGATGGCTCCGCGAGCGAAATCCCGATTCAGTTTGCGAATCGCCTCCGCGGAAAAATCAGGCCGGCTGAATTTGTAGGCGTCAAACGTCGTGCACAGCGCGACTCTGCCATTGCTTCCATCCACAACCGCCCAGGCATCCTTCGCTTGCTTGGCAAAATCCGCATATTCGGGGATCGTGTCATCGTCCACAAGAATGTCCAAAATATGCAGATTGAGTTTCTTGAGCATCGCATAGAATGCCGGAGACCTCTCGAAGACGTGGGTGTGACTATCGATAGGTGCAAGCGCAGTGAATTGGCGTAGTTCAGGACCGGAAAAAGCGCCGCTGACAGGGGTGCTTACCGGAGTGTCCTGCGGCGCAACAGCGGGAGGCTTGTCAACGGCACCGCTACAGGCTGCGGTAGCGACGAACAACAGGCATGCGAAGAAAAGTTTATCCATCACATGTTCCATCGTATGCTTCCTAGGCACCCTTCCCATCGATGAATTGCACAGTTTGCAGCGGATTGGTTGGGCACGCACTGGGAGGGCGAAATTGGCTGCGTGGGAGAGATGTGGCAACGTTCGACTCCTGCAATCAACGCTGTGCGGTGCCGGAAACTGAAATGAGCCTCATACTCTGATTCAACGACGTCTTACACAGGCCGCGGAGTTTTTTGCAGATGGTGTATTTTTATTTCTTGTCGTCGTGACAGCCTCCTATGCTCCTGCGCGTCGAGCGGCCTCGGAAGATCCCCTGCAGGGCTGCGAGCGGAGTAGAGAAATTGCAGCGATCGTAGGCCTACACGAAGATCTTCTCAGCTGGAAGAATCGGCATGGGTCGCGACATCAGAGGCAATCGGCAACCGAATCTCCGCGCGACAACCCTGCGCATCGTCCCGGTTGGCCAAGGTCAGCGTGCCTCCGTGTGCCTCGATAATCTGGAGCGCGAGGATCAACCCAACGCCCATTCCCCCGGGCTTGGTTGTATATAGAGGAACAAAAAGATTGGCTGGGTTCGCCAATCCCGTCCCGTTATCTTCGACGCGAATGACGACGCTGTCGGACTGGCGCCTGCAAAGCACAGCGACATGCGCGGCTGCTTTGTCATCATGCGCTTGCATCGCCGCGTCCACGGCATTGCGTATGACATTGATGAGCGCTTGCTCTAGTTGGGCGGCATCGGCGTAAATTTCCGTTCCCTCGGAAACATGGAGAGTTGCCTTCAGCCGGGTCTCCAGATGACAGACACGTTCCAGCAGTGGAGCAGCAACGAAGGTAGCCTTTACCGGCGGGGGAAGTTTGGCAAGCTGGCTGTACGCCTGGAGAAAGTGATTCAACGACTCCGCGCGCTCTTCGATGATGGCAAGCCCGTGCTCCATATCCGCTGGATTGACAGCCTGTTTCGTGGACTCAATAGGGTTCGTCGCGTCCGCTGCCTGCGTGATGTGGAGGCGCATCATCCGCGAGCGGAGACTGCCGGCAATCGATTTGATCGGCGTGAGAGAATTATTCACTTCGTGAGCCAGCACACGAATCAGGCGCTGCCATGCCTGACGCTCCTGCTCCCGCAGCACGCCGCTCACATCGGAAAGCAGCAGGAGCGTGTGGGGCATTCCATTTTGATAAAACCTGCTGCGCCGCACCATCCATCGGCCTTCCCGTCCGTGCAGGGTCAATGGCACGATGCTGTTATCCGGGCAGTCGAGTATGTCCGTGAGCCCCAACGAGCTTGCGCTTCGATGCAGCATGGCGTCTGCGGGCAGATGGAGCATTTTTCGGGCTGCCGGGTTGGTCAATTGCAAATCCGCCGCCGCGTTGAACGCGAATACGGGAAGATCCATGCTCTCAACAACGCGCTCCAGAAGAGCAAACGTCTCCGATTCGCGATGCCGGCGTATGCGAAGATCGCCAGCCAGCTCATTGATCTGCGTGGCGAGATCGCCCAGAGCATCTCCCTGGCCGATCTCACGGGCGCGAAAAGAGTATTCGTTTTCGCGCAAAGCCGCCACCACATTGGAAAGCGTTTGTAGTGGCCGGACAATATGGCGAAAAACCGCCGAACTCAGAAAGGCCAAGAGAATGAGAAGCGCGGACAGAAAACAAATCCAGATCAATAGCGACGCATGCCACATATACAAGGCAAAAGAAGCGAGGATAAGGGTCGGGACGGCGAGAAGAAGAAGAAGCGCGACCAGGCGAACCTCAAAACGAAGACGAGGGATCCTGAATCCGATGGCGGGACGTGACCATCCAGAAGCGGAAGAGCGTGCCCGCTTTGCCGCGCTAGATACCATACTTTTCCATGCGCCGATAGAGTGCGCCTCGGCTGAGGCCGAGCGCCTCAGCAGCCTGGCTTACATTGTGAGAGTGTCGCGCCAGGGCTTTGCGGATCAAGATATTCTCCACCGCTTCCAGACTCATTTCATCGATGGAGTTGGGGCCGCGAACGGATTGAAGGTTCAGATCCGCGGCCAGGATACGATTGCCGCGGCTCATCAGCACGGCACGTTCCATGGTGTGTTCCAGCTCGCGCACATTGCCTGGCCAGGAGTGGTCGAGCAGCGACTGCAACGCCGCCGGGTCGAGGCCTTCAATGGATTTACGATAGCGCGCAGCATAACGTGCAAGAAAATGCGCCGCCAATACCGGAATGTCTTCCAACCGCTCGCGGAGCGGAGGCAGATGAATCTCTACCGTGTTCAGACGAAACAATAAATCCGGACGAAACCGGCCTTCCTCGGACTCCTGGGCCAGGTCTGTATTGGTTGCAGAAAGCACACGAACGTTGACCTTTCGTGTGCGCGAGGAGCCGACTCGTTCCAGTTCTCCCGCCTCTAGCACGCGCAAGAGTTTTGCCTGCTGACGAATGGGAACATTGGCAATTTCATCCAGAAACAGAGTTCCTTTGTCCGCGAGTTCAAAGCGCCCGATGCGGTCCACCCGCGCATCGGTGAATGCTCCTTTCACGTGACCGAAAAGCTCGCTTTCGAATACACCCTCAGAGAGCGCTCCGGTATTGACGGCAATCCATGGCTGCTCCGCTCGCGTAGATAATGCGTGCAGAGTGTGTGCCACAATCTCTTTCCCGGTGCCGTGTTCGCCGGTAATCAAAACGTTCGCGTCCGACGGCCCAACCCGCGCGATCGCATCCAGAATGGGTTGCATGGCCGCCGATCCGGCGATCATCTCCGGCCTGCCCGTCGCCCGCAGCAACTGGTTTTCTGCCTCCAGCAGCTGTGCGCGGCGCATTGCCCGGTAGAGTATGACCTGAGTTTGCACCACAGTCAACAACCGCGTATTTTCCCATGGCTTCGCAACAAAATCGCGCGCGCCTCGTCGCATCGCCTCTACCGCTAGGTCCACGCTGGCCCAGGCTGTCATCACAATGACCGGAAGCTGCGAATCGATTTCCAACACTTGCCGCAGCAGCTCCAGTCCTTCATGGCCGGAGGTGGTATCGCGGGAGTAGTTCAAATCCATCAACAAGGCATCGTAGGATTGATTGCGAAGCGCCTGCAGCGCCGATTCCGGAGAACCGACAGCATCCACGTGGAAGCCCGCTGGCTCAAGCAATAATGACAGCGCCTCGAGAATTTGCGGTTGGTCATCGGCCGCAAGCACCCTTGGCAACGCGCTGGTATCCGCTTGGTTTTGATCGAGAAGCACGGGTTGTTCCGCCATGGCAGCTCCTCGATTAGAGTAACGCGATTGCGCCCAGGTTCTTCATGGCTCACGCGCCTCTCCGGTTTCCGCATCTGCAACGGAAATGTGATTTCGTTCCAGGGTCGCACCGATCGCGCGGTCCAGTTCGACACGCGCTTTTTCATAGGCCGTCATGGCCGCGACCAAGTCCGATTCCGCAAGGGCCAGATCGTGCTGCGCGGAAAGAGTTTGAAAGGTCGAACCCGCGCCTAGCTTCTGCTCCTGCTGCATAATGCCGAAGGTCTTTTGGGCCAGATCGCGTGCTTTGCGGGCGGAATCTACCCGGGCGCGGCTCTGTTCAAACGCGTACTGTGCATTTTCCACTTCGATCAGGATCTGCTTGCGCTGCTCCTGTTGCAGTATCTGCGCCTGGCGATATTCCAGTTCGGCTCGGTACTGATCGGCTTTGGCAACGCGATTTCGAATGGGGATCGAAATCTGGCCTCCTACATAATATTCTGGGGAACTATTGTTGAACGTATTTTGCAGCGCCCCGCCAAAATTCGACGGCAGCGTGGTTGTGTTTGGGGGCAAGGATCCCGGAGCATAGCCCATGCCATAGTTTGTATTCAACGGACCGCCGAGGCCGCTTCCGGCAATGTATGCAACCAGGTTCACCGTGGGCAAAAGCGCGTTGCGCGCGGTTTTTCGGGTGATCTCGCGGTTTCGGAGGTCCAATTGCGATTCGGCCAGGTCGGGACGGCTTTGTAAAGCTTCTGCCACCAGATCGTTCATGTTGGTTTCCGTCAGATCGTTCTCCATGTGCATTTGGGCAGTCGGAATCACTGGCATGGCCACCAGAAAACTATCGTCAAGGTTCTTGGTGATCGCGTTTTTCATCAGTAACTCTTGCAGTTGCAGATTGGTTTTTGCGACTGTGACATCCTGGTCTCGTTTGGCTACTTCTGCCTCATCGCGCAAGACTTCCATCTCTGGGATGGCTTGCAGAGCGAGCTGTTTCTTACCGTTGTCGTATGTTTGCTGCGCAAATAGGAGCGAGCGTTCTTGCACCTGCTCATCCTGGTAGGCATTGAACAGATCCCAGTAGATATTTTCGATTTGGGTCACCGTGGCAATCAACTGCGCCTTGAAGGCAAGGGTCGATATCTTCTCGTTGTTCTTGGCAATGTACATATACCGCTTATTGGGAAAGAATCCAAAGCCCGCCAGCAAGGGTTGCGTGAGCTCAAATCTGTAATTGGAGGAAAGCGATGGCGACAGATTAAAAAAAGGACTGTTGACAGTCTGCCGCTGATTAAAAAAATCAAACTCCATTCTGGTGCCCGGCGAGAATGCCTGGGTGTAGGTAAAATCGCCAGTCGTCGTATGGGTCTGCAGGGACGGCACCCCATAGATCTGTTGGTTGACGACGGGGAGCGTCTGACTATCCGCACCGACGCTGCCCTGGATGAGCGGATCATATGAGGAGATTTGCGTACCTGTTCCGAGGGTGTTCTCCACCAGTCCTGCTGCGCCCGCACCCGCGCCCCCCGCGCCTCCCGAGGTGCCCCCGGCTCCGGCTCCGGCCGCCGCGCCTATGCCACCGACCCCGGCGCCTGGCGTGTTCTGTATGACGCCGGTGTTCACACCTCGAATCGAGCCGCCTGCGTCCGCACGCTGCAAATCCGTGCCGGCGATCGGCAGATTGTACCGCGCGATGGCAATATCCAGATTGTTCTCCAGGCCTAGCGCAATCGCATCCTGCAGCGAGAGATATAGCTTTCCATCATGGATCAGAGAGTCAATATCCGCAGAGTTTCCAAGATCCGGCGGAGGCACATGGGAAGGAGTATACGGTCCCCAGAGTGTATAGGAATGCGGAATATCAAGACGCAGATGCGGCGCCGCGGTAGGTGTCTGTTGCGAGTATGCAACCGTTGCGGTTACGAATACGCCCACGACTGTGTACGCGATGAGAAAGGCTCTCCGAGATGTCCTAATTTTCATCAAGCTCTTCCGTCTCCTGTCTGCTGTAACTCGGGGCGTGCAGAGTCAGAAATCATCCAGCCGTCGTACAGCTCGACGGTGCGTGTCCCATAGGTAGCATTCAGATCGGAATGTGTGACCTGAACAATCGTCGTTCCCTGTTGGTTGAGCGCCCAAAACAGCTCCATGATCTCTTTGGCCTGGACGGAATGCAGGTTGCCGGTCGGCTCATCGGCCAACAGTAGCGCCGGATTGTGGATGACCGCGCGTGCGATGCCCACCAGCTGTTGCTGGCCGCCGGAAAGCTGGGATGGAAACAGGTCCTTCTTGGCCACCATGCGGAAACGATCCAGCACATCGGCCACCATCCCCTGCCGCTCAGAAGAAGGAATGTTCTTGTAGGACAAGGGCAGGTCGATATTCTCGGCGACCGTTAGATCGTCCAGCAGATGATAGCTCTGGAAAACCATGCCCATGCTGCGTCGGGAGAGGTCCGCACGCTGCTTACGGTTCATTTTGTGAACGGGCTGCTCGCCAAACCAGTATTCCCCTTGCCAATCGTCATCCAGCAGGCCAAGGATATTCAGGAGCGAAGACTTCCCCGATCCCGACGGACCCATGATGGTGACAAATTCACCCGGATGAATGTCCAGGTTGATCCGCCGCAGCACCCATAACTGCCCAGCTCCCAATTTGTAACTGCGGTCGATACTTTTTAGTTGAATCATTCTCGTCTCACTTATAAAAATCTGTTGCTTGTCTGAAGATGCCCGATCGTCCGACGCATTTCGTTGCGCGCCCGGAAGATGGTTACTCGGCCCGTAACGCCTCGGCCGGTTCGATCTTCGCGGCCCGGCGTGCCGGAATATAACTGGCCACTAGCCCAACGCCCACCAGCAGAATGGACACTGCAACGATCGTCAGCATGTCGTGCTGCGCGATGCCGTAGAGGAAACTGCGCACAATTTTCGTCGTGAAGTATGCTGCCAGAACCCCCAGGGAAACTCCCGCACCCAGGACTCGGCTGGCCTGGCGCAATATCATGCGCAGAACATCCTCCCGCTGCGCACCCAGAGCGAGGCGCACGCCGATCTCGCGTGTGCGCTGGGTGACGATGTAACTCAGTAGGCCATAAAGGCCCGCCGCGGCAATCAGAACAGCGGCAATCGCAAAGATCCACAGCAGTCGCGCCGCCAGACTCTGACTGCCAAGCAGATCATCGATATGTTGTGGCATGGTTTGTATGTCATTCACAATAAATTCCGCGTTTCTCTGGGAGAAAATTCGGCTGATCGTGGGGACAATTACCTCCGGCTTCTGCCCCGTGCGCACCACCAGTTCCATGGCCAGTGAAAATATCGGATAGAAATCGTCACGGAGCGGAATTTGGTTCAGGTCGACGTCCACTTCCGGAGAGGCGGGCTGGCCAAGCGCGGTGGGCGTATTTGCGACGATGCCCACTACGTTGACGTTCTGAAAAATGCTCTTTGCCGTAGCGTCTGTATCCAGATTGAGTCTTTTCCCAATCGGCTGCGCACCCAGGTATTGATGGGCAAACGCTTCGTTGACAACAACGACGGCGCTTGTTCCGATGCGGTCTCCCTGGTTGAATACGCGGCCCTGCACCAGGCGAATTTGCAGCGTGCGATAGACTCCCGGCGTTACGGCATGCAGATCCACCGAGCGGTTGGCCGCATTGGCCCCGGGATCACCGATGACGCTAAACGTGGTGGCCACATGCACATTGTTGGTCAGCGGCGTGACCGTCACCAATGCAGCGGATTGCACGCCGGGAAGTCGTCGCACCTGTTCCAGTAAAGGGTTGTAGAAAACATTGCGAATGTCCGTGCCCGTGCTTTGTGCCGCAGATGGTGTAAAACCGCTTCTGGAGAAAAACTGGGCAACCACAAGGTGCTGGGGATTGAAGCCGACAGGAAGGTGATGCAGCGCGTACAGCGTGCGCAGCAGCAATCCGGCGGAAACCAACAGCACCAGCGATAACGCCAATTCGCCCACAATCAGCGCATTGCGCAGGCGCAGTTGCTTCACGCCGGCGCCCGCTCCCCGTGAGCTCTCATGGAGCGCCTCCAGTGGGTCAGCCGATGCAGCCTGGAACGCGGGAGTGGTGCCAAAGATGACCGCCGACACGATGGAAAGCAGGATCAGCAGCAGAATGACATGCCAGTTCAGCGCAATGTCGCCCGATCGATTCAAATGGGCATGGATGGAATGACGCAACAATGCGAGGCATGCGTAGGCAATGCCCAGGCCAAATGCTCCGCCGGCGATACCCAGCAGCAAGCTTTCTGTCAAGAACTGGCGTACGATGCGCCCTCTGGTAGCACCCAGCGCGGCGCGAATCGCAATCTCTCGCCGCCGAGCCGCCATGCGGGTCAACATCAAGCCCGCAATGTTTGCGCAGGCGATCAGCCAGACCATCAACACCGCGCCCTGTAACGTGAGCAAAGCCGATCGGACAGAGCCAATGAGCACTTCAAGGTAATTCTTCACGGCAACGTTCTTTGGCAGATGCTGATCTGTAAACTGCCTGGCGATGTTTGCCTGGATGCCACTCAGTTCGGCCCTGGCAGAGGCAACGGTCGCACCGGGGCGCAGGCGTCCGATGCCGTTCAAAAATCCATTGCCGCGTTGTTCCATGTCCGGAGTGTGCCCTAGCACCGTCCACACCACCGGCCCATCGTCATTGATGGGGATGTAAAACTGGCGGGGCATCACCCCGATCATGGTATAGAGATCGGTACCAAGTTGAATCGTCTTGCCGACGATGTTTTTGTCTGCATGGAAATTGTTGTTCCAGACAAAGTAGCTGAGAACCACCGCTCCCTGATTTCCGGCGCTGCCCGCCTGCGGAAGGAATGTTCTGCCCAGTAACGGCCGGGCCTGCAGCATGGAGAAGAAATTGGGGCTGGTTTGTATGTTGATGGAAAACTGTGCGCTGCCGTCGGCTTTCTTCAGATCGAAAAACTTCTGCGTATACCAGGCGATGTCTTGAAATGACTTGGCGTGCGCGCGCCAATCGCGCAAATTCGGAAGCGAAGAACTGCCGATGTCGCCGGAATTGTTCGCTTCGCCCAGGACAACAATCTGTGACGAATGGGGCACGGGCAGCGGCCGTAATAAAACGCCATCGACCACGGTAAACATGGCAGCGCTGATGCCAATCCCAAGAGCCAGGGTCAGCACGGCCGTTACGGTGAATCCTGGAGCTTTGCGCAACTGCCTCCAGGCGAATCGAAGATCGGCCCATAGATTCGACATAACTTTTCCTCCTCTATTCGTCTCGTAGGGCATGCATCGGGTCTACGGACGCGGCCCGCTGCGCCGGCAGCGCGGATGCCGCCAGCGACAGCATCAGAATGACGGCAGCTGCGCTGATCAGCACAAGCGGATCGAATGGATTCACCTGAAATAATAGGGAGCGCAGAAGTTGCGACGCGGCAATGGCGCCTGCCAGCCCGATACCGCACCCGATCAGCGCGAGTCTTGCTCCAGAAAATAAAATCAACCGCCAGATACCGGAACGAGAGGATCCTAAAGCCAGGCGAATCGCCATTTCCTGGGTCCGCAGCGCAACGGAGAATGCAACCACGCTATAGATGCCGAGGATCGCGAGCAGCAATGCGATCACTCCGAAGGCCGTGATGACAGTCGTGTTGAACCGGCGTGGGGCCTCTGTATCGGAGACGGCCTGCTCCATGGTCTGTACTTGCGTAATGGCAAGTTGCGGGTCGAGGGAGTGGAAGACGGAACGCAGGGAATTTTCCATCTGCTCGGGCGGCAGCGAAGTGCGCAGGGCAACCGACATCCCGTTTCCAAATAGGAACTTTGGCGAGGCCAACTCACCCAGAGATACGTCTCCTTGGTCGACCGGCTGGTAATACTGCTCGTGAGTATCTCCATCCGGCGAATCGAGTTTTACATCGCCAATTTCGCCAACGATGGTCATCCAAGGGGTTTTTAATTTCTGTGTCCCAATCCGTATCCGCTTACCGATAGGGTCCTGGCCTGGCCAGTAATGTTCCGCCAGCTTTCGGTTCACGATGACAACCAGAGGAGCCTGGCGGTTGTCCGCCTCGGTAAAGAAACGGCCACGCAGCAGAGGAATGTCCAAGGCGCGAAAATAGTCTCCGATTATTTGAGAAACAGCGGCAAGATTCAGATTCTCACCCTTGGGCGGCACATATCCGTCGGCAACAAATCCGTCGTTGCTTTGGCCGCCTGACATCGGGAGCGACGCAGTCAACCCAACCGACTGCGCTCCGGGAAGCTGCTGCAAGTGCAACAGAAGAACATGGTTGAAGGTATCGACGGAGACTTGGGTAGCATATTGCTTTTGGGGCAAGTTGTACGTGGCGATCAAGACGTGGCTGGGCTGGAACCCAAGATCGACGTCTCGCATCTTCTGAAAGCTGCGCAACAGCAGACCGGAAGCGATGAGCAATATCAGGGCAACGGCAATTTCAGAGACTACGAGGATGGAGCGAAGCCGCACAAGTCCGCCTCCAGCGCTTCCGGTGCGACCGCCTTCTTTGAGCGCCTCATTCATGTTGGTGCGCAAGGCAGCGAAGGCAGGCGCCAGGCCGCAAAGGACGCCGGTGCCGAGCGCGAGTAGCAAAGCAAAGACGACCACAACCCAGTTCAAGCGGATATCGTTGATGCGGGGCAGCGTTTCCGGTAAAAGGCTGATGGAGACGCGTATGGCGATTCCAGCCAGCACAATACCCAGTAGCCCGCCGGAGCCACTCAGCACCAGACTCTCTAGAATCGCTTGCCGCATCAGCGTTCCTGCGCTTGACCCGAGTGCCAGACGGACAGCAGTTTCCCGGCGTCGCCGAATGGCGCGCACCAGTAAAAGCCCTGCCAGATTGGCGCATGCGATCAGCAGGACCACGAATACCGCCAGGAACAGGATGCGTATGAGCGGACGGGCCTGGGAAACAGTCAAGGACCGCAACGGCTGGACCACCGCGCTGATGTGCAAGCTTGCCAAATATGCGGGATAGCCGCGCATGATTTCGCCTGCAACGCGGTTTGCGTCCGCTTGCGCCTGAGCAGCCGTCATTCCTGGTTTCAGGCGCGCAACCATCTGGAAATTCCAGGACGAGACTCCCTGTGTCAATTCTTCATGAGTGAGACTTAGGGGTACCCAGAGTTCGCTGCGGTTCAGATGGCCGGGCAATAATGGAAACTCAAAATTGCGCGGCATGACGCCGATGACAATGTAGGGTTTGCGGTCCAGAAGAATTTTTTTGCCGAGGACGTTGGGATCGGCATGGAAACGGCTTTTCCATGTGGCATAGCTAAGGACCGCGACTTGCTGGCTGTCTTCGTCTTCCGACCGCGTGAAGAACCGGCCCATCAGGGGTTGGACGCCGAGGGTAGGAAAGACTCCGGCGCCGAGACGCGCTGCGTTGATGTCGACTGGCTGCACGCTGCCGGAAAGTTCATATCCAGTTGTCGTGTAGCCGCCCAGGCTGCTGAATGCTCTGGTGTCTCGCGAGTACGTTATGGTCTCAGGCGCGGTCACGACCGGCTGGCCTTGACTAAAGTCCTGAACTCCCTGCAGATGATCGCCGAGAACAATCAGCCGGCCGGGATCGCGGAAGGGCAGCGGACGCAGCAAAACTCCTTCGACGACCGAGAAGATCGCGGTGGTCGCGCCGATGCCGAGCGCCAGCGTCAGCGCCGCGGTCACTGTGAATCCGGGCGACTTGCGCAGCTGGCGCAAAGCGTAGCGAAGATCGTTCAGCAGTGAGGTCATTCGATGGTCCTACTCTTCCCGTAGAATCTTTGCCGGATCGATGCGTACGATGCGTCGCATCGGCAGAAATGTCGCAGCGATTGCGACCACGCCCAGCACCGCAGCCGTTCCCGCCAACGTGACCGGATCGTTCGCGCGGATGCCGTAAATGAAACTCTTCAGCGCGTGCAGCGCCAGCAACGATGCGGCGATGCCGACGCACAAACCCAGCACAGTGGCGTACACGCCAGCCGAGCCAATCTCCAGCATCGCCTGCCGCATCGACGATCCCAACGCCAGGCGAATACCGATCTCGCGTGTACGCTGCACGACAAGATTGGCGATCAATCCATAGACGCCGATCGCGGAGAGCAGCAGTGCCAGCCCGGCCATCACACCCAGCAGCATTACCTCAATGCGCTGCATGCCTAACGCATCTTGTTCCAGCTCCGTCATGCCGTAGAAGCCGGCAAATGGCAGGGATGGGTCGGCCTCTGCCAGTGCCTTCTGCATCGCTCCGGTAATTCCTGCAATTGGCCCGCGCATCCGCACGATCCAGCTTGGCTGGAACCACACGTGCACCATGGCGATAAATTCCTGGTTGATCTGCGTGGCAGGCACATACAGCGTCGGCTCGCTGGCTAGCGGCGCATTTCTATTAAAGCCGGGCATCTGGACAACGTCCGCAACCATGCCTACCACGACCATGCCGTGGTGCCCGCTGTCACCACCCCGCAAGTATCGGCCAACAGGATGGGTTTGTTCAAAATACTCGCGGGCGAAGGCTTCATTCACGATGGCGACGGGCTGGCTCTGGGCCGTATCGCTGCCCGTAAACTCTCTACCGGCTAGCAGATGCATCCGTAGAACATCGAAATACTCCGGAGTGACATACACCTCATCGGTGATAAATTCCTTCCCGACATTTATTCCGTCCGCAATTGTGACGTCGTCATTCAATCCCCGTTCATAGGGAAGACTAAGACCTACCGCAGCGTTCTCGACACCGGGGATGTTCCGCATTGCTTCCAAACTCGTGGACAGCAAATGCTGGAAGGCCGCAGTGTTGTGATAGCGCGCCTCATCCAGCGAAACTTTGCCGGTCATCACATTGGTGGCATCGAAGCCCGGCGGCAATGTCTCCAGATAGATCAGCGAGCGAATCAGCAGGCCGGAGGCCGCGACCAGCACCACGGT
This sequence comes from Acidobacteriaceae bacterium, assembly GCA_052142955.1. Lineage (GTDB taxonomy): Bacteria > Acidobacteriota > Terriglobia > Terriglobales > Acidobacteriaceae > JAKAAZ01. Next base: position 49,144 of record JBKQVW010000164.1, read on the forward strand.
CAGCGCAATCTCTCCGGCAATTAGCAGCGTACGCGCGGTACGGCTTCCCGCATGGGCCAGCGCCGGGTTCGCACCGGCAGCCATCGCCATCCGCAGATCAACCCGGCGCAGTTCCAGCGCTGGAAGCATCCCGAACAGCACGCTCGCCGCCAGCGAAACCGCCAGTGTAAACAACAACACCCTACCATCCAGGCCGAAGTTATTTATCGGCAGCAGCCCCGTCGGCAGCAGATTCGTCAGAAGCACCAGGCCGCCGTCGGCAACGCCCAAGCCAGCCGCGCCGCCCAGCAGCGCCAGCACCATGTTCTCGGTCCACAACTGGCGCACGAGTTGCCACCTCGTCGCCCCCAGTGCCATGCGTGTCGCCATTTCTCCTTTGCGGCGCTGCACCCGTACCAGTCCTAGACCGGCCAGATTCGCGCACGCAATCAGCAGAATGAAGCCAACGGCAATCATCAGCCCCAATACAGCCGGACGCAGCGGCTCGGCCTCGCTCTGTTGCAGCGGCAGGCCTTTGAGGTGAAAGGACACCCCAGCGTTCGCGGCTGCTTCGCGGACCAGAGACGCCGGTCTTATCCGGCCCAACTGCGCATCGGCCTGCGCCCAGGTGCTTCCGGGCTTCAGCCGCAGCAGCACTCCATAATTTGTTCCGCCGCCTTCACCTGTCGTGCTGGGCCGTAATGGCGTCCAGACATCCGGAGGCCGTGTCACCCCTTCGTTCTCCGGCGAATGCGCGCCACCCGCCAGTACCCCGACCACCGTATAGGGCGAACCCTTCAGCAAAATGGCGCGGCCAAGAATATGTGGATCGGAGTGAAATGTGTTCCGCCACAGCGCGTTACTCAGGACAACCACATCCGGGCCATGCGGACGGTCTTCTTGTGCGGTGAAACTGCGGCCCATTCGCGGCAGGATTCCCAGCACCTCGAAATATTTTGACGATACGCGCAACTGCTGCACATACTGCACGCTTGACCCCGCCTGCAGATTGACGCCGCTTTCCATGCCTTCCGCAGCCACCGTCACTGCCGGGACTTGGTCGCGCACCATCTCATACGTCTCGCCATCGGCGCTGTCGTCGTCCTCCACACCCCCTGCGGATTTCCAATGGGTAATCAGCGCGCCGAGTCTCTCCGGCTGCGGATACGGCAGCGGGCGCAGCATCAATGCATTCACCACGCTGAAGATGGCCGTGTTGACGCCCACGCCGAGCGCCAGTGTCAGGACGGCAGTCAGAACAAAACCCGGCGATTTGCGTAGCTGCCGCATTGCGTAACGAAGATCGTTCCAGAGGGCGGTCATTGCAGCAATTCACTTTCTTCTGCCAGCTTTTTGCGTAGGTCCTCTTCAGAAACTACCTGGCCGTCGAACAAATGCACTTCCCGCTCGGCCAGCTTGGCGAAACGCGGATCGTGCGTGACCATGCAGATCGTCGCGCCGTCTTTGTGCAGCTCTTTCAGCAGCTCCATCACCGCTTCGCCATTGTGCGAGTCAAGATTTCCGGTCGGCTCATCCGCCAAAAGGATGGAGGGCGATCCGGCCAGTGCACGGGCCACGGCGACACGTTGCTGCTGACCGCCAGAAAGCTGCGAAGGATAATGCCGCAGACGGTGCGCCATTCCCACGCGTCCCAACGACTCATTCACGCGCCGCTTGCGCTCCGCCGCCGCCATGCCGGAGCGATACGTGAGCGGCAGCTCGACATTCTCATAGACCGTCAGGTCGCCGATCAGATTGAAACTTTGAAAGATGAAGCCAATCTCCTGATTGCGAATGCGCGATCGCTCGGCGAAGCTGAGGTTTTCCACCGGACGCGTGTTCAACAGGTAGCTGCCGCCGCTGGGTGTGTCCAGCAGACCGAGGATGGAGAGCAGCGTCGATTTGCCGCAGCCCGAAGGACCGGAAATGGCGACATATTCCCCGCGGTCAATATTCAGGTGAATACCCGACAGCGCGTGCGTTTCAATCTCGTCGGTGTAGAAAACCTTGGTGAGCCCTTCAATGTGGATCAGCGATTGCTCGGCATCGGCCATGTGGTTGGGTCCTCTCGTAAAATCGAATGAACTGCAGGATGTATTTCTCTACACTTCTACGCAATCTTCGAAGCAAAGGTTCTGGGCAGCTTCTAATCGAGACGGATGCGGTCCACATTGTCCCAGCGCGACATGTCGGAAAGGATCACGGTGTCTCCTGCTTTCAACCCGCTCAGGATTTGAATTTCATTCACCGATGCGCGGCCAACTTTCACCGACACGCGCGTGGCATATTTCCCATCCGGGTCCAGCTTAAAAAGACTGATCGTGGAGTTTTCATTTCCAAACGCCGGACGGCCCACGTACAACACATCGTTCAGCCGCTGCAGGTCGATGGTTCCATCCACGCTCAGGTCGGGACGCGCCCCTTGCGGCAGCGGACCATCCAGTCGTACGTCCACCGTAACGGTTCCGTTCACCACTGCCGGATTAATTCGCGTGACCGTGCCTGGAACGACTCCATTATGCGTGTCGATTTCGGCAGGCTGACCGATCTGCACATCGTGCGCCTGCGTTTCCGGGATCTGCAACTGCGCCTTTAACTGGTCAGGCTGAATGATCTGGGCCAGCTCCGTGCCTACCGGAACATGTTGGCCCATCTGCAGTGGCATCTGCACCAGTACCCCGTCAATGCCCGCGCGCACGTTCAGCGCATCGACCTCGCGTTGTTTCAACTGTGCCAGCGCACGCGCCTGTTCCACCTTCGCCTTCTGCACGGCGAGTTGCGTCTCGAGGGCTTTCTGGTTGATCGAAATTTCCTGCTTCTCCAACTCCTCGCGCGTGGTCAACGCATCAGCCTTGCCTTGCGAATCGCTGTAGGTAAGGCCGCTGATGACGCCAAGTTTGTACAAGGCCTTGTCCGTCCGCGCCTGCAGTTGCGCCTGCTGGTATTGCGCGTTGATGTCGGCGGCGGTGGCGCGCCGGTCCATCAGGCTGCTTTCCAGCGAGACCTGGGTGTTGTGATAATCGGCTTCGGCTTCGTTCAGTTGCAGCGCCGCGTCCTGGGCTTCCTGCAACAGCTCCGGATTCGTCAATTGCAGGATGATCGTGTCCGGATGGACCATGGCGCCAGGCAGCTGGAAGATGCGAACCACTGTGCCATCGGTCTCTGCGGGAATCGAGCGAATGCGGTCCTCGCGCGGCACCAGCGTTCCCAAGCCGCGCACCTGGCGGATCATGTTGCCGCGTTTTACCGTGTCAGGCCAGATTGTGCTCCGGTCCACTGTGGGAGCAGCCGGTTTCAGCCGCATCACAAATACGGTGATTCCAGCCAGCAGAACCAGTCCAGCCGTGGACCAGAGAATTTGGCGGCGGATTTTTTGCCTTTTCAGATCGGGCCGTGCGATGTCCATTACCGCAAGACGTTGCAAGCAGCCAGCCAAACCAAGCAACATCAAACGACATAAGAACGGCTTGCTTTCAGTGATTTACGAAGACTGGAGGGATGCCGGCTACATCGACACTGTCCATTATCGAAAATCGGTGTCCATTTTCGGACACATCGGAACGTGCCGCGAAGCCACGAATGTAACTCTGTCCTCGCGGTGGCGAGTGGCGGGCATCTGCTTCAGTTTATGGGTACGGCGGATCGGGCCGGGAACGATCACGCCATCCATGGTGGTGTTGCTCAGTCGAGGTTCCGTGCCGCGAATCCGCACATACCGACCTTGTTCCTCGTTGCGCCGCAGGGTGACGCCCGGCAGACGCCCCAATGCGTCCGCGACGTTCGCATTTGGCAGACTCATGATGGTGGGCATTCACTTATGGTGCGTCCGAACTGACGTTCATCCTGAATTCGACGCGCCTGCTGCCGCCCGGAGAACAAGAGACTGTATCGAATCCACTGACTGCCTCCCCCGCCGCGTAGTGATTGATGGCCAAACTGGAGCGGACGCGTCGGCAGTTTCCTGCACTCGACGGATCTGCTGCCACCGCCACCCAACTCATTCGGATCTCGCGGCTAGAAGGTTGGACCTTGGCTTGCGATCGCGCGATTTCAAGTGTTCGGAAGACTGTTCCGCTGAACAACAATTGACGGTTTGAGCGACAAGGCACCTGGCAGCGCTATCGGAACAGAATTTATCGGGCCTGAAAAGCTTGGGTATGGTGCGAACTACGCATAAGCTAGGCGTGACGACGTTGGTCTTGGCCCAACGCGATCAGACGGTGAATTCTCCTTGGGTAAAAACACAGATTTCCAGATCGAATCGAGAATCCGCCAGTAACTTTTCCAGTGGCCTTTGCAATGGAGAATTGGAGACCGACCCCGCATGATAACTCGCCGAACGTTCTTAGCTACCAATATGACCGTTGCTGCCGCGTCCGTACTTGGACTTCAAGGGCCGGGCTTGTGTGAAATCATGCCGAGTGGCTTGGTTCGAGAAGATCAATTTCCACGATCGCACAGAGAGTTCTGGAACGACTGGCCCGATTCGACCACAAGAAACATGAACCAGGCCAGAGAGTCCAGGCGGGCCTTGTTGGGGCGGATTCAATCGAAGCAACAGGTGGAGACTCGCACCGAAACAGTGCGCTCCCAGCTTTGGCAGCTTCTGGGGGGACGTCCAGAAGAAACACCTCTGAACCCCCGCATCACCGGCACGCTGGAACGAAATGGATATCGCATCGAGAAACTCATCTTTGAAAGCATGCCACAAATTTATGTGACGGCGAATCTTTATGTGCCCACAACGGGCAAGCCTCCCTTCCCGGCAATTCTTGCGCCCATCGGACATAGCG
>JBKQVW010000165.1:0-10793 GCA_052142955.1 Acidobacteriaceae bacterium
CACGCAACGCTGTGAGCGCCGCATACAACCATGCGCCGTACTTGGAACCGCGCACTAGGATGATGCAAGACTGGGCAGATTTTCTGGAACAGACGCAACGTGGCGGCAAGGTGCTGCCCTTCCGCGGCTTTGCTTCATAATAATGGGTTGGACGATTTAGGTGAATGTGCTGTGCCAATTAAAGAAACTATTCAGAGTTACTACGGTAAAGTGACCGGAGAGTATGACAATGAGCGGTCATGGGAGTACTGCTATCGCTATTTTCACGGATCGACGCGAGAAGCAATTGCAGTAGATCGAGATCACGCGGCGCTTTAACTCAGCTTCTACTTGGCAAGTTGGGGTATGTATCGCGGATCGAGCTTCCTTCCTCGGTACGCGTACACCATCCATCGGGGAGTCATTGACCAACTCGTTACGCCGCAGTTATCTGTTCTGTGGGAGCGAGAATTTGGCGCGAGCAACAACGATTCAGAGATTGTGCCTATCATTCTTGAGGCTATCGGCGCCGTGCGAGATGCATACAAGCCATTTGCCGGTGCTAATGGAGCTTCAGACACACTCGTGACAAAGATTATTCTTGGGGTCTTTGGGTGCCTGCCCGCTTGCGACCGGTATTTCATTAAAGGATTCAAGGGCGACGGCTTCAGATATTCATACCTGAACGCCAAAAACGCACAAAACTTTGTTCAGCAAGTTCTGGACTTCTGCCGGAATAATCTCCGTGAACTTCGAGAGGCGCAATTTAGCATCACACGTACCAGCGGAATGCGGTACCCACTCATGAAGCTCGTGGACATGTATTTCTGGCAGATTGGTTCTCAACTCGACAGCGTCTGAAGATGACGCGGCATCGTACCCGACGGCGATACAAAGCTCACTCTTCGGGAGGGGCGGTGCGCAGGGGCCTAATCGACGATTATTCCTGCTTGCATCCTTTCGCCCGCATGTCCCGTGCCTGAATCGCGCAGTTTTTGCGCGACTGCACTAGAATCCACCCTCAACTGCGTAGATATGCTGGAGCAACCCTCTGACTTCCGTAAGAACTCGCTCGGCGGCAATCAATTAAGTCAGGGGGCTTTTCGTGCATCACTTCGTCGCCAGCGTTAGCAACATCACGTGCCACAGCCTCCATTGTCTGGTCGAAAATATTCCACTTGCGTGATTCCTTGAGCAGATCCTGAAAGGCGATAAAATCACCCGACAATTGCATTCCCAGGCTCTCCTTGAGTGCCTGTTCGAGAGTGGCGGCAGAGTGCAACCGACGCCTGGGGCAATCCCAGGATGTCGTGCGAACTGCCTCCTTCAAATAACCGCTTGTGACACCGGACGGCACCCACATCTATTTCGGCGGCGCCAACCAGCTCGATATCCTGCCGCCGGCGGTCGAGAATTATTCTCTGGATCAGATTACGGCGCTGCAAAACTAGGTGCCGAATCCGTTGGCTGGTTACATTACAGATCCCAACAGTGTCCTCTCCAGCCCGACGGTGCAGCAATTTCAACTCAACCTTCCCTGTCCTCAGTTTACTTCCGTCTGGTCGGACGTTCCGCCGATTGCCGATTCCATGTATAACGGCCTGCAGATTACAGCACAAAAGAACTACTCCAATGGGCCACAGTTCCTGTGGACCTATGTATGGTCGAAATCGATCGACGACGCATCGTTGGACGACGATAACGTAACCTGGATGGGAAGTTTTCTCAGCCTGCAGGATCCCAACAAACCCTGGTTGGAACGAAGCCTCTCCATCTTCGATATTCCACAAGTATTCCAAGCCAGCTACGTCTATGCTCTGCCATTTGGACGCGGCAAGCCATTCCTGAACGGTATCTCGCGGGTGCACTCGAAGGCAAACGTAAGCGTCCGGATCTGGCCGTGTAGACAGACCCCTCCTTCTGGGCGACGATGGTTTTGTGAACGAGACGATCGAAGTTGGCACGGTGGGTGGTTCTCCGAAGCGGGTTTATCGCACAGCAGAGGAGAAGCGACGCATCGTAGAGGCGACGCTTGTACCGGGCGCATCGATCGCGCGAGAGGCGCGTGAGCACGGAGTCAACGCGAACCGGGTATTCCAGTGGCGGTATGAGTACTGGAACGGGGCCTCATGGGCAGCCAAGCAACCGCGAACTGAGCTTCTTTCGGTGACTGTGACCGCAGAACCGAGCAGCGTAATGGTGCCTGAAGTCGCGTCGCTCGCCGCTCCTCTACAGGCCCAATCCTCCCAGGCCGCTTAGGCACACTCAACACTTGTCCACCAAAAAAAGAAGTGGACACTTCAAGAGATGACACCCCGGTCAGGTCAAGAGGGGAACTCAGAACGCTTACAACATAGGCTTCCGCTGCGTTAATCATCCGGGCGCGTTGCGGCAGTCATCGTGAGACCGGTTTCGTAAACCAATTCGCGGGGAAGGTAACCATCATCCTCACGTTGACGGGCACATCCAGCGTTGGCCCAGGTGACAGGGAAGTCTGGTCTCCACGCGCGGCGTCCCCAGTAATAGCCGCGAAAAGGATCGCGGGAGACGTTCATCCAGTTCAGCAGGCGGTCATGCAGGTCGTTGCGGATGGCTGCGTGCTGCTCCGAGTCAATCAGGTTAACCAGTTCGGACGGGTCAGTCTGTAGATCGTAGAGCTCGTCGGTGGTCATGAGATTGATGGCCAGTTTGTAACGGCCGTCGCAAACGCAGCGGATAGGCTGGAACGCGCCGTAGCCGTCGTGGTCCACTTCGTATCGCCCCCATTCCAGGAAGACTTCTGTATGGGGAGCAATGGCGGGGTTGCGGAACGTCGCCAGCATGGTTGTGCCTTCCATCGTCTTCGGGACATCGTGGCCGAAGTACTCCATCACGGTCCCGCTGACGTCGATTTGGGAGATCAGATGAGGACACACCGCGCCCGCCGGTGCGACTCCCGGCCACTGGACGAGGAACGGAATCCGGGTGATCTCGTCGTACATGGCCGGACCTTTGTCGTGCAGACGATGCGATTCGAGAAACACGCCATGATCGGCGGTATAGAGGATCATGGCATTCGGCGCGCTCGATTCCATTTCGTCCAGCACTCGCCCGATTTCATGATCGACGAACGTATGCGAGCCGAAGAATTGATGCGCCTCAATCGGCGGCTGCTCACGGTGCAGCGAGCCCAGGCTCTCCGCCCAGATTCTCTGCTCGGCTGGCTTCGTGGTCAGTGGATCGTCCACGTTGGGATCACTCGGGAAAATGAACCCTCGATAGCTGTCGGAATATTCCTTGGGGCAAAGAGAGGGTCCGTGCGGCTCGTCGAATGCCAGCACCAGCAGATAGTCCTCGCCCTTGTGCTTGGAGAGAAAATCGATGGCACGGTTGGCGCAGCGGTGCCCGTAGCACATATCGGCGGTCCAGGTTGGATCGTTGCCGGTGCTGGATTTGCGCTATCGCATCCGGTTTGCCGGGGACAACTCCATCAAATAGTCGCGCATGTCGTACCAGTACGCAGGGTCCCAGCCAGGCGCGGGACGCCCGGTGCCAAAGTAGTCAAAACCATCGCAGTGCCATTTGCCGATGAAGGCGCAATGCACGCCCCGATCATGCAAATGCTGCCCCAGGGTATGGGTTGTTTCCCCCAGCGGCATGCTGTTTCCCCACACGCCGTTCGTATGCGGAAACAGCCCGGTCCAGATGGCGGACCGCGCCGGAGCGCACACGGGCTGGCAATTGTAGGCTTTGTCGAACCGGATGCCGTGCGCGGCGATGCGGTCGAGATTCGGCGTTCTCAGGCCGGTCTTCCGGTAGCAGTTCAGCATGTCATAGCGGACGGACTCTCCCAGTATCACGATCGCCTGACGCGGTTGCGTATCGGTAGTGCGTTCGAATGCGGGAACTGGCTGTTCGGTGGCGGCTGCAACGCCCGCCGCGCCGGCTAGTTTGATGAAATCTCTGCGGTTCATGGGATGAAGTCCTTAGGGAGGATCGGTTTCGGTGCTGGCACTTCTGAAACGCCACGCGTTGTTATGCTCAAAGCTGGCGAAGTGCTCCGCAACCTGGTTAAGTCCGAAGCGGACATGGGGTCGCATGGCTTCATAGGCCTTACGGATGTCGTCCGAGCAGATCGCGGCGGCAAGGTCTGTGTGAAAGTTATCCGGTAAAACGGCGCAGCGCGCGACAGCGCCATAGACGCTCCGCAGCAAGGCAGGCAATACAGGTGGAGCGTCGCGGTAAGCGGTTTTGTTACCAATATTTAATTCTCCTTACCGTACGTAATTTCCCATTTTCTGTGACGCCTCCATACTGGGTATATCCGGGTCATTGGAACCGTGATCTGCCAGGTGCTTACGGGCAAGCTAGGAAAGAGATATTGCCCCGGCAGGCCCAGTCTTGGTGGTCTTGGAATATCCCGTCCCAGCATCCTGAACAATAACGGTTCACTCCCGCCATCACTGCATTTGATGGATGACGAGCAATCCCACTGAGCTGCGCCGTCGTGTACCGAACCCACGCAGGCATCGTCGACCCGAAAACAAGAATGAGTCCGAGGAACAGATACATCGGCCAATGCAATAATAGGTTCCGATAAGCTCTCCTCCTCGTCTACGCCCTCCGGAAACTCAAATACATGAGTTTTATTTCTATTTATTTCCAAATTTAGTTCCCTTTGGACTCTAAGTGCCCACAATGTCAAGAAAACAGTAGACAAAAAAGTCAGTAGCCTGAGAATGAGCAGTCCGAAATTTTATTGCTTCGGAAAGATCTCCGGCAGACGTCGCCTTCCAAGGACGATTTCCCGTAACTATCAATGGCTCTGTACCGCTCCCATGCCGAAACGTTACGCTCCGTCGCGAACTGTTGAATGAATGAATTGCATTCCTTTGACTTACGCCCCGCTTCCGCTGAAACGCAGGCCGGAGGAACGTTTCAATTTGCCGGTTCGTAGCGTTTGAACCTTTGAGGATCAAAGACCGTCGGAATATAACCGGAAATGCGCAGATGAAAATGATCTTCCGCGCTTAGCCCGTTCAGACCAGTAGCTGTCAGATGCACGGTGTATTCTCCCGGCTCCGTATAAGCATGAGTCACCTCCCTGCCTTCCAGCGTCACGCCGTCCCCGAAATCCCAGCGATAGGAGAGCACCGGGTCGCCGCCCCTGCTGTGGGCCGTGAATGTCAGCGTGCCTCCTGCATCCCCGGCGGAAGGGTGGTCCGCCGTCATTGCTGGAGCCACTGCGGGAATATTTGCGTCAACAATTTTCAGCACGCGCACGGAATGAGGCGGCTGAGAAAAGGCCAGCACTCCCGGTGACGAAAAGGGAATCTCCTGCTTGTCCAGGATATCGGTGATTGTGTACTGACCTGTTGCAGCCAGCCCGGCAGTTGTGAGATCGAAGGAGCGATTTCTCTCCTTGCCAGTCCAGTTGAAGACCGTCAGTACGCTTTGCCGGGTATCCTCCTTCAGAAAGAAGATGCTCGGTTGTCCATCTTCGTCTGCGAAATTCATCAGGTCAAGGGGAACAGATGCCTGTCCCAGACGAACCATATCCATCAGGTCCTGATTCTCGATCAGCGCCAGGCGTTCAGGCTCAGATCCTAGGGTGGGCAGATCGTCCCCGATTTCATACATACCGCCAGAGACCGCCGCAAGAGCGATCGAGACTTGCGCTTCATCCAACGTTAGCGGACGCTTACCGCCGTGCCAGGACTGGTCGTCCACGGTCTGCTTTGAAACCGTAAAGGCATCGGGGTCGGCCACAAAGAAATTGCGGTTCATGTAATCTCGCGCGGCAATCCCGGAGGCCGCTTCTTTGCTGGCATCGAAGGTATGCCCGGTGTCCTGAGATGTCCGGCCGTAATCGACATACCCCACGGGATTTAGCATGGGGCTGCCGTCTTTGTCTAAATAGACGTTATTCCCCACAGTGTCCCGGATGATCTGTAGCCCGATCCGCTGCGCTTCCAGCGCCGTTGTATCCGGCTTGTAGTAATAGCCCTCAAGGGCGCTGTCGTCCATGAAATCCATCTTGATATAGCGGATGCCCCAGACGTTAACCAGCGTGGAATACGTCTGCCGCACGTACTCCTGAGCGCCTGGATTCGTAGTGTCCAGTATGAACAATGGATCTTTGCCATCCACGACAGTGCCCGCATGGATCGGATGCCCCTGCGCGTTTTTTACCAGCCAGTCCGGATGGTTCTGATACACCCATGACCGCACCGAAACTTCAAACGGCGCAGTCCAGATAGCGGGAACCAGCCCCAGCCCATGCACCTTGTAATAGACGCTTGCCAGCCCATGCGGGAAGAGACTCGCGTTCGGAGTGGTGTATTCTCCCTTTGCGTATTGGTAGCCCGCGCCATCAATGTGGAAGATGTTATAGCCGAATGATTTCAGATGCTCCGCTTCCCATTCGGCATTGGTCAGGGCTGCACCTTCATTTAACCCGAAGTAGTATGCCGTCCAGCTCCACCATCCCATCAATGGGGGCGCCGAAGTTCTTGCATGATGGATCTGCCGAATCAGCGAACCATAGACTTCCAGCTGCCGGTGATAATCCGTGGACAAGCTGAAGAGCACACGCTCCGAGGAGAGATCTGCCCCGGGCTGGACCGGAAGGCTGAGTTCCACCTGGTCCTCTGCAGGGGAGTGCTGGAGCGAGTTTTGCTTCGTGAGCTCAGTTGTTCCCGTTGAGTCAACCTCGTAAGCAGCAAGATGAGGCGAGCTTCCGGAAGATGCCGCGAGGTGAAGCCGCAAAATAGTGAGGAACCGGTCTGAAGTTAGCGCGCCAAAAAACAGGCTCTGGTGGCTCTGCCGGTTGTAGATAAGCTGGCTCCCCACAGCACGGTGCATCTGCTGTTCGGCATCGGCAAGATTGCGGATGGTGATGGCTGGGCGGTCCTCGCTGAAGCTATCGGAGAGCACTCGATCATCGGCGGCCGGTCCTCCCAAATCGAGAATCGATCCTTCCGTTGCATCTAGCAAACGAATGTTCTCGATGTGAATGGTCTTTTCTGTTGTGTTCCGCATTGTGACCTGAATGTCTCCGAAAGGTTCACCCGAGTAAGCGCGGAGGTGATAAATCAAGTCTGGCTGCCCACTGATTCCCGAGTAAGTTACCTGCCAATCTATCGCTTGCCCAAGATCCCCCTCAACCTGCGAATGTTCTACCGCATGCCGGGGATAATCGGCTGCATGGAGCCAGCGTCCATCCACCTCAACGCCTGCTCCGGCACGCAAGGCAACGGCGCTGGAAACGGACATCGCGATGCTATACTTGCCGTCTGCCGGGTTCACCTTGACCTGCAAAGCATGCTCTCCGCCGGAAGATTGCGCCGCGACCACCACAGCAGCGCTACCAGCAAGCAGCAGAAGCGAAGTCAATCTCACCGCATACCCCAGCTTGATTTGCCTGATCCAGTCAGCGATCACCGATTCCTCCATTGAGTCAAGAGACATTGTGTTAAGCATTTGTTGCTGCGACCGCGCCATCCGGCGAGCCGAGACAGCAGAGAAGCCTCCTTCTGCATGGGCCCCGGGAGACTGGCGACACGGCTCCCCGCACACTCGGCTACTTCACCTCGCAGCACCTTATACCTATACTTCGTTATCCACACTACGTGATACTTCACATCCCACATCGCGTGCGCGCTCGTTCTGGACTCCACCATGACACGCCAAATCTGGCACGTACGCTGAAAGCAGGAACTAAAGAATTCCCTAAAAAACAGCTTTCAATCCCATTTGGAGGATACGGGGGTCGTCGGCAGAAGTAATTTGACCAAAGCTGCTATCCGTGAGTCCACCATCAGGCATGCCGAAGTTAGGCATCTCCACAGTCATTTCATAACTCCCAACAGGGAGACTTGGAAACAGGTATGTTGGCAACATAGGGATGGATCTTTCGGGAACAGGCGATGTAGAAGAAGGACAGCAGGAGCTCAACCCAGCTATCTACATTCCGGGAAACTCTACAGAAGGAAACACGCAGCAAAGGCGGATGAATCCTGCGTTCTCTAACGTCGATTTGGTCGCTTCCACTGTGCATTCAAGCTACAACGGATTGCAGACGAGCGTACGGAAACAATTCAGTTATGGTCTGTTACTTGATGCCAATTTCACTTGGTCGAAGAGCTTGGATGATTATGGCCCCATCGGCTCGTCGACCTACATCAACACCGAACCGTTCGACCAGACTTTCGACTACGGTCCGTCGCCGGGTGATGTGGCCCGAATATTCAATTTCTCGCCGATTTACCAATTGCCCGGACTAAAAGGAAATGGCTGGCAGACTAAATTCACAAACGGCTGGACGGCCAGTGCAATCGTGAGTTGGCAGAGCGGAACCCCTTTCACAGTTTATAGCGGAGTGGATAATTCCTTTTCCGGCGTCGGGGCAGACCGCGCGGATTTCACGGGCACGAAACTGAGTCAGGCGGTGCTTAATCCCAACCGGTCGCACAGCCAACTGGTGAATGAATATTTCAATACTTCTCTTTTTACAGTCAATGCGGTAGGAACATTTGGAAATACTGGCAAAAATGTCCTCCGCGGCCCGGGGCTGTTCGACACGAATTTTGCTCTGTTGAAAAACATTCCGCTGGCGACTCGGTTCTTTTTGCAGTTCCGGTTCGAGGCGTTCAACATCTTCAACAATGTCAATTTTATGAATCCGGGTAGCACCGTGTCGGACACCGGATTTGGACAAATTACCGGGGCCCATCATCCGGTCGATTTCGCGCAGCTTCTCGACGATTAGAAACGGAATAGAATTGCCGAAGATAGACACTCCGGTTTACGAAAAACATACAACTAAGGACAAGCCTGCTACCAGCTCTCATTCTTTTCCTGTTTCGACCAGAGGAAGTCCGCGATGCGGTTGATGTCCTCGTCACTCAGGACACTCTTCCATGCCGGCATGTACAACGGCGGGGTCAGCCCTTTTGGATTGTCCAGGGGAGGCACCTTTCCATCGCGGATGATCGCGATGACTTCGTCTTTGGTGTAGTCGTCGGAGACATGCAGCAGCGAAGGCACCTGTTCGCCTTGGGCGTTGGGGTTGGGCACGCCGCCTTGCAATTCCGTGCCGTGGCAGCCCGCGCATCCGAACCGCGCGAAGTCCTGTTTGCCGGCTTCGATCGCGGCGTCTTCCGGAGTCAATGGATGGCCCTTGCGTGCCAGGATCTCCTGCGCATTCTCCGGAGTGGCGGATGCAAGGAAAGCAACGAGCGCCTTGCGAGCATTGCTCTCAAGATCGTATTCCGGCATGGAACTTCCTGGGTACACAAGCTCGGGATTTACCAGTTGTTCGTCGAGCCATTCGGCTGAGTGCCGCTTGGTCACGTCGAGCAGATCGGGTGCGGTCTTGGCCCCAACTCCCCCAATGGCATGACAGACAATGCAGTCCTTTTCGACAAACAGTTGCCGGCCATATTCAGGACTGGGGATCAGCCGCACGCTGGAATAGTAGCTCCCCATGTCTTGATTGGTGAGCGAAAGCATGAAATAAGTAAGAGCGCGCGCCTGCTCCCCGGTGAAGTGGAAATTCGGCATCGCCGAGCCGGGCGAGACCGAGTTGGGCGCTAGGAAGTGGTGTTCGAGCCATTCCGGGGACCTGTGATTCGCGCCTTCTTCCGTAAGATCGGGGCCAATGCTTCCGCCCACTCCGTTCAACTTATGGCAACCGTGGCAGCCCTCGGTTTCGAAAAGATGCCGTCCCTCGGTCAATTCCGGCACGCCGGGTACATCACCCTCTTTATGGCACCGGCCGCAGGAAGCGCGGACGTAGTCCGCGGGCAGCAGCGGATCTTGCCAGAAGGCCACGTTGCCGTGGGCATCCTTCATGTCGGTGGCTAGTCCCTGGCCGCCATGGCAGATGGTGCAGCCGAACTTGGAGGGAACGTGCGGTCCCAGACCCGCATGATAGCGGAACGGCTCTGGTGCATCCTTCATGGTTGGGTCTTCCACGCCCAGATGGCACGTGGTGCAGCGGTCCACGCGCTGCAAGCCGGGGAGGATCACCTGGTTGATCGCAAGCGGCGTGGCCAGAACGGCGGCCTTGCTTGCGGCGTTTGGTTCTTCCTGCGCCTCAAGTTGCAGATACTTTCGTTGATAGGTCTTCCAAGATGGCGTACTGGCCTGCCATTCGGCCGCCAGGATGAGCGCCAGCGCCAGGAGACTGAGTGCGAAGAAGAGTTGCTGTAGTCTGCGCTCCATTATTCTGGCCTCGCAACAACGTGTACCCAAGGTGGCACCCACGCCCAGCCCGGTCCGCGGAAGAAAGTTCCCACAATGATAAGAATGATGTTGACGACGACGAAAAATGTGAACACCCAAATCGCCCATTTCCGGTCCCTGGGAAGGCGGCTTGGGTTCCTGTCAATGTAAGGGATCGCAAGCAGCGCGATCACCATCAGGGCCGGTATTACCACGCCGCCTAACAAGGCCCAGGCGGGGGCGGCCAATACTTGCGGATGTCTGAAATGAATCTTGGCGGCGCTGGAACCAACGGCCTTAAATGGATCGGCATTTACGCCTGCTTTAGTCTTTACCACGCCAATTGGAATAGCATGAATAATGCCGGAGTCAAACCGTACAATGGCAGCCTGCATTTGCTTTTGGGATGCGATACCGCCTGCTATCCCAGCTTAACTTTCCCGAAGTATTGGGCGCAGTATATGAATTATGGGACGAATGGACCCACTCCCAATCCACTGACCATTCGTGCCGCTTGGTATCAAGCAGCCCACGATGCTTACAAGATTTATATAACCGGTCTCCCGGATGGCGCAAGTTCCGCGGTTATGGCTGTTGCTGGGGACTCT
>JBKQVW010000166.1:0-11381 GCA_052142955.1 Acidobacteriaceae bacterium
CGTATCCATGCGCCGTGCGTTGCCCGCCAGCATGCAGGGAGATGCGGGACGGCTCGACCCAGCCGCGATTGCCGCTGTTCGTGAGGAGTGCTGGCCGGATCTGCGGGACGAGCACGACATGCACGATCTGCTGCTCCATGTGATGGCGTTGCCCGTGGCGGTGTTACAGCAATCAGGCACGTACCACTGGACATCTCTACTGGAGCGGCTCGAGCGCAACGGGCGCGCAAAAATCTTGAAGGTTGGAGGGAAATGTTCTTGGGTCGCTGCTGAAAACCTTGCGGAGATTGCATCGCTCCAGCCCGAAGATGAAAATGTAACAACTACAGTTCCACAAGGTATTGCTGTGATGAAGCCGGTGCAGGGATGGCTGCAGATTCTTGGCCCCGTCACGGCAAATTCCCTTGCATCGTTGCTTGGTATCCCCGCCGCGGATATCTTGCAAAAGCTGTTGGAACTGGAGATGCAGGGGATCATCCTGCGTGGGACGTTTGAACAAGCGGCGGCGTCGACTGTGGCGGATCTCGACATTGAATGGTGTGAACGTCGCCTGCTGCAACGGATACATCGACGCACGATCGGCAGTCTGCGAAAACAAATTGAGGCTGCGTCGCCAGCGGTCTATATGCAGTGGGTGCTGGGTTGGCAGCATGTGGCTCCGCAATCGCAACTGAGCGGTGAGCAGGGTGTTTTGCAGGCGCTCACCCAGTTGGAAGGGTTTGAAGCGCCGGCGGTTGAGTGGGAACAGTCTTTGCTGGCGCGTCGTGTCGCCGGGTACGATCCTCGCTGGCTGGATCAATTGTGTCTTTCTGGAGTGGTCGGCTGGGGACGTGTTTCGCCGCACCCGGCATGGTCCGCGGCCGAGAGCGGGGCTCCGCGCAGAGTGGTGCCCACAGGCATGTCGCCGATCACGTTTTATGTTCGGGAAACGGCAGTCTGGCTGGACGCGGTGCTGGAGAACCAGGCAGTCGACGAAGCAAAACTGCGCCAATCGTTGAGTAGCGAGGCGCAACAAGTTCGTACCCGGCTAGAGGATCGCGGAGCATGTTTCGTGGAAGAACTGCAGCGAACGACCGACCTGACCATGGAGCAGGTCGAACATGCGCTTTGGGAGTTGACGGCAGCGGGCCTGGCCGCCGCGGATGGCTTCGACCAGTTGCGCGCGATCATGGATGCTCGGCGCAAGTCGGCTGCGTATGTGCAGCGATCGAAAAATCCGAAGAAAAGGCTTCGCAGTGCAGCGGGACGCTGGTATCTGTTGCGCACAGCGGCAACCATCCACGCAGCTACAACCCAACAGGCACGAATGAATGATGAAGCCATGGAGTCGTCGGCCTGGGTACTTCTGCGCCGTTATGGGGTTATGTTTCGCGACCTGCTGAAACGAGAGACGACGATGCCTAGATGGCGGGAATTACTGGGAGTTTTGCGGCGGCTGGAAGCACGCGGCGAAGTGCGCGGTGGACGATTTGTGAGTGGGTTCAGCGGGGAGCAGTATGCATTGCCGGAAGCGGTTGAGTCTCTGCGCATGGCCAGGATGCGCAAGGCCGAGCCGGTCGCTGCGGAAACAATTGTCGTGGCTGCGGCGGATCCGATGAACCTTGTCGATATTGTCGTTCCTGGAAAACGTTCGTCAGCAATTTCCGGGCGGGTGGTCACCTATCAGGGTGGAAAGTCTGTAACGGAAATGTCCGCGACTGCGGTTGAAAAGGAATCGCGTACCAACCATCCACGGGCACGCAATCGGGCCGCTCGTCAAGCATCGGTGCGGAAAAAACTGATTCCGTATAGCGATCGAAGCAGCAATGGAATCGATTCGCATGCAGAGCGATCATGTCAGGAGCGCTTGTTTCCGGGGTGATCCAGCTCGATCTTCGCGAAACAACCTCAAAAGGTTGTGTTGAGACGGAGCGCGAAGCTGCGCGCGGGTCCGATGGCATTGCCGGAGAATAGGCCGCCGAAATCAATAACATCCAAACGGTTCGTCAAGTTTGTTCCATCTGCCTGCAGATCGACCGTCATCCGCTGGTTCTTGTAGAGTTCGGCAGCGGCAGTAGCATTCACCAGGAGCACTGGACGAATACGCCCTCGGGCAAAGTTGAGACGGTCCACAACCTGCAGACCGTATTGCGCGATCGCTTCCGCCTCGGTGCCGGTGTAGTCAAAGGGCAAGCCGGAGTTGAAGGACGCTCCCGCAGCCACCCAGAAGCGTGGCGCCAACTGATCGCGGAAGCGCGTTCGCAGCGTATTGCGCTGGTCCTGCGAATCGGGAAAGTGGCCGGAGAGCTGGCTGGCGGCGTTGCCGGCGTCCGGGCCGAGAAAAAGACCTCCGGTGACTGGAAGCCAGACGTTGCCGACCATGTAGGAATAGCTGACAAAGCCGCTGAAATTGCCGAGACGAATCAGGTCAAATTTTCCTTCTGCGCCATAGATGATGGCATGGTCGAACGCGATGGGATAGCTGATGCCCGTGTTCAGCAGCTGATCGTCGTCCGCAAAATTGTTCACGTCGCGCCGGTATACATTCAGGTCGAGCCGCATGCGAGAGAGGAGTGCCTTCGACAAGCCGCCTTCATAATAGTTTCTGCGCGAGGGTTGCACCGGAAGACGCAGGAACTGATCGCTGAGGGCATCGATCTGCGGCGAACTGGAAATCAGGATGTTCTCAAAGGACGGCGTCTGAAAAACGCGGTCGTAGGAGGCATGCAGCATCAGGTTCGCCGAAGGAAAGTAGCGGCCGACGGAGAGCCGTGGGCTGAAGGCATTCTGATTGAGAAGAAGCTGATAGTGGTCATAGCGAAGGCCGGCGCTGACGGTCCACCTGTCAATGTGGACAAGATCTTCGATGAAGGCAGCCTGCTCCAGGTCAGGACGGCTGGCAAGAAAGCTGAGGCTTGGGGGGGTATCCGGATCGAACTGCGACGGATCGGTGATGACGTAATGGAAATTCTCGTCGAGAAAGATGTTGTCGAACTCGACGCCGGCCTTGATCTCCTGATTGTCGTGGTGCAGCGAAAATGTTCCCTTGAAGTAGCCTTCGCGAAAATGGTTGTGCTGAAACACAATGATGGGCGTCGACTCCGCGTTCGAAGTAAGGTCGTTGGAGTTGTCGCGTACCATGCCAGCCAGAGTGCCAAGACTATTGGGCGAAAAAGTGTGCTGGTAGTGAACGGTGCCCATGGTTTCGAAGTTGTCGCCGTCCTGGCGCTGGCCCGCCTGCTGCTGTACCAGCTCGTTGGGAACCAGAAAGCGTGACAATTCATGGCGGAGACCAAGGCTGAGGCGGTCCGCAGCGGAAAAATCGCGTTCATAGCGACCGGCGAAGTCGCCGGTGGTGCCGGTGTTGGTGTAATTTTCCGGGACAACGGGGTTGAGATAATGGCTGGTCATGCTGCCCGACGCGCTGGCTTCAAAAGTATTTTTGCCACGGAGGTCCTGCAGATCCGCGAAGGACGATTCGGTGGCATAGCTGCCGCCCGAAAGCACCACTTGGCCGTGCAATCCTGGATTGGTGTCGCGGATGGTATTGATTTCGACCACGCCACCCATCTTGCGACCGTACTCGGCGGGAAAGCCGGCGGTGAAGATGCTGAGCGAAGCGAGATCATTCGCTTCGATCTCAGGTCCGAAGCTGGGTGAACGGTTGTCAGTGAGCGGGATGCCGTCGATCACAAATTGAGTTTGATACTCGGAGCCGCGAGGATGCAGGACGGCATTGCCCTCGTAGAGCCAGCCAGGTTGTGAATTCACTAGATTCTGCACCGATCGACCGGGTAGCGACGCGACCCGGTCCTGGATTTGCTGCGCACCGATCTGCATGACCGAGGACGGCATATAGGGGTCGATCAAAGTGTTCGGCGCGCGGACCTTGACGACAGTGGTGACCGGTGCGATTCCAAGGCGCAGTGTGCGTTTGACGGGTATGGCGGAATGCACATCGGCGGTGATGGAGGCCGGCGCAAATCCCGGTCTTTCTACCTGCACGGAATAGAGGCCAAAGGGAATTCCCTTGCAATCGATGGCACCCGATTGATTGGTGGTAAGAATGTTGCGATAGTGCGTTCCCTCGCTGGTAATGGTGACTGGGACGTTGGGCACAAGGCCCGCCGGATCGGTGACGGTGACGCGAAGTTCGCCCGTATTCACCTGAGCCAACAAAGTCCAAGCCATACCAATCGCAAGCAGGCCAAGGAGTTTGATGGGACGCGAAGACACAGTCATAGGAATAATGGCGAAGATGGCGGCTTGCTTCAGTGTAGTTCCGGCATTTGCGGCGCAGTCTCTGCCATCAAGGAGTCGACGATATTGCAGTCTTTACTCTCTAGCGCCGCAGGGGTTCTCTAATCGCGGTGATCAGCAAATGGAGGGCATGAGGAAGACTCCATCTTAGAACGACCAGCTCAATTCTTCGACGCTGTTGTCACTGCCGACGAAGAGACGTGATCATTGGCTCGAAACAATGCCCAGGGATTGCCTTTCATATCCTTGAGAGCAGGTTTTTGCCATGCGAATTGGGGATGTTTCGCCAGGAAAGGCGCCGCCAGGAAGTCCTGTCCGCAGGGCCGTCCGATGCGCGCGACAAAGGACATCTTGCTAACCATCGAGCTGTCCGCCGCCTTGGCATTGGTGGCTCCTTCGGGATCGAAGGGCGGATCTCCCCACTCCGGGACTCCGCGTGGGGAGACATCGACGTGGCCGCAAAGAGTGCGTTCATCGGGACCCCATTTGCCGGTGTACGCGTCGAAATGATCGGCCAAAAACTTTTGTGCCAGGGTGGCATCGATCTTTCCTTTGTATTGCGCCATCAACTGGTCCCAGCGCTTGTGGCGTGCGTTGGCGGTGTTGCCGGCATCGTTCGGATCGAAGGTGGTTTCTTCCTTGGTGAGGGTCGGATCGCTGGGAAAGTTCGATCCCACAAAATAGCCATTTTTTGTGCGCCAGAGGCGATGGATCTTCAATCCAAGCTCGAGGCGTGCCACTTCTCCGGTGCGGTTATCGGCGATCAGCCAGTCATTCGCATAGCCGCCGTTATTTCCGGTCACCATGATGCGTTCAAAGTCGTCGATGCTGGCCGCATACTGCATCGCTTTGCGCGCGCGCACAAACTCCGGGACCGCGTTGGGATCGAAACCATGAAAGCCGGTGATCGTTGTCTCGGTAATCGAGATGCCGGCGGAGTTGATGCCAAAATCATCGCCGCTGTCGATCTTGCCGGGCCAGCCATCCATCAGAATGCGATAGCCATGTTGCGGAACAATGTCGTACAGGATGCGCCATCGCTCTCCCTCCAGAAATGTGCTCCAAAGGCTGTGGGCGATGACCGGCTTATGATCGCGCGTCCAATCGCCTGTGGCGACAAAAGCGCTGCAACGGCCGCGCGGTTGCAGACTTGCGTCGACTGTTTGATGCTTCTGTTTTTCCAGATACGGCACATAGTATTCGTCGGTCTCATTGAAGCCGTTGATCGCAACCACGTCCCAGAGGTCGATGTCGGTAATGCCGTGGGCCTTCGCTCCGTCGGCGATACCTTGCAGTTCTTCGCGATACTGGGCTTCAATATGAGGCCAGTAAACATTCTTCGCCGTTGCCCGATAGAATTTCCAGCTCCGGTGCGTGCTGTGCGTGTCTTCCAGGCGAATCGCGTGGAAACCATCCTCGATTTCCGGCGCCAGCAGGTATCCGTTTTCAAAGCCGATCTGATGCGGCGTTCCCTGGAGGTGTACGTAGATCCAATTTGCCCGTTTAAAGCGGTAAGCGCCATGCAACTGCGGTTGGGTGGGACGGGATGCGCCACTGGCAGTCGGCGATTTGCCGGGGAAGAGGATGATGCCCAGCAAAACAGGCAAAATAAATGAGCGTGACTGGAAGCGCATGCGTTGGCCCTCCGACACAGGCTAACCTCGAACACTTCTCAAGGCAATGGCTATTCGGGCGATTACGGGAAATCCGCTGCGTGTTCCCCGCCGAATTCGGCGAGGAACACAAAAGGGGAAACACATACACCGGCAGTCAACTGGCCAGGTCGTCGCAGTCCTGAGACATGGATCGCGGATTCTTTTTGGAGCACCGGGCGGGAATCGAACCCGCGAATACTGGTTTTGCAGACCAGCGCGTTAGCCACTTCACCACCGGTGCTCTTGGTTGATCCCTGCGAAATGCGCCCAGTGTGTGGCGCGGCAGGAATCTGACAGAAAGCTCCTAGTTCGGCTGGGCGGCGGTGCGCAGGTAAGGCTTCACCGTTTTGTAGCCGGGAAATAACTTTTCCGCTTCTTCGTTCGAAATACTGCCCCCCAGGATGACATCGTCACCCTGTTTCCAGTTCGCAGGCGTCGCGACCCTGTGCTTTGCTGTCAGTTGCATGGAGTCGAGGACGCGGAGGATCTCGTCGAAGTTGCGGCCGGTCGTCATAGGATAAGCCAGCGTCAGCTTGATGCGCTTGTCGGGTCCGATGACGAAGACGGTGCGCACCGGCGCGTTATTCGCAGGTGTTCGGCCTTCGCAGGATTCGCCAGCATCGGCGGGTAGCATGTCGTAGAGCTTCGCGACGGTCAGGTCGGTGTCACCGATGATGGGATAGTTCACCGCATGTCCGCCTACGTCCTGGATGTCCGCAGCCCATTTGCTGTGGTTACTGACGGGATCGACACTGAGGCCGATAACTTTGGCGCCGCGACGGGCGAACTGGTTTTCCAGCGCAGCCACGGCTCCCAGCTCAGTGGTGCAGACGGGAGTGAAATCTTTCGGGTGTGAGAAAAGAACGGCCCAGTTGTCGCCGATCCACTCATGAAAGCGGATGGTTCCCTGGGTGGTTTCAGCAGTAAAATCGGGCGCGACGTCGTTGATGCGGAGTGACATTTTCGATCTCCTTCGGGAATTCTCCATTGGATTGGTGAAGTATTAGGTGGCGCAAAAATCAGAAACCCACCCGGCCAGTTGGCAGCGGGTGGGTCTCCATGGATGCTCGAAACTTGTGTTTAGTTCGATTCGCTCATGGACACGCCCGCACACAGCTGCAGCAACAGCAGCACATCGAGTGGCGGGATGGAGCGAACTTGGTCATGCGTACGGGCTAACCAGCGGTAAGGCAACTTCTTGAAAGGAGGATAGAACTTGAACCAAAACGCTGTCAAATTGCGCAGACTTTTATTTCACGCAGGCTAGTTTTTCGCTCAGTGCTGAATCACTCGATGACGCTTTGAATTTTTCAGTGGTCAGACGCACGGTTTTTCCAGTGCCGCTGGTAGTTTTCCAGCGTCGAGAAGGTCTGGCTCTGCATGCGATCGATGTAGAGCTTTCCATTCAAATGATCAATCTCGTGTTGAAGAATGCGTGCATACCATCCCTCTGCCTCGATGACGCGAGGCTTGGCCTGGTGATCAAGGCAAGCGACGCGAACCGAGCGCGACCGGGGAACCTCCGCCATAAATCCCGGCAAACTCAGGCAGCCTTCAAAGAAGGAAACCTGTGGAGGCGACAGGAATTCAATTCGCGGATTGATGAGGACGTGGAAGCCGATGGGTACTCGTTGCCTCTCTTTTAGTTCAGCCCCCGTCCATATTTTGTGATACTCAGCTCTGTCTTCTATTACCGCCAGCTGCAGGGATTCCCCGATTTGTGGCGCTGCCAAACCCACGCCGGGCGCATCGCGCAGTGTCTCCCGCATCTGCTCGATCAAGCTCTGAATCACGGGGCTGCGAATGTCTTTGGGTGCGAGCGCGCGCGGCGGCTGCCGCAGTACCGGATGTCCGACATGAACAATCTTGAGCAGCATTTTCCCCCTGCAATTCTTCCGGTCCCTGGGCCGGTTTGGCCGCCGGAATCGCATGGCTCCTATGCTACAATTTAGCAACTTCTTTGGTAGTGGAGCTCTGCCGAGTGATGATGATTCAACCTTCTCGAATGTATATGGCCATGCGCGCCCCAGGCGGTCGCAAGCCAGCTTCAGAAGTCTGAGTTATCCCGCTCAATCTTCATTCTGGCAGCCGCCTGGGGAGTTCCCGCCACGACCCGTTTCTCCCCAGGAACCATTGCGTTATCCCGAATGGAGATTGTGTTTTGAGCTCATCAGATTTGAACATTTCTACAGTCGCGATTCATGGCGGACGATCGCTGGATTCCCACGCCAGCTCGGTCCTGTTTCCTCTCTATCAGACCAGTACGTTTGTTCACGATGCCGTGGGCGTTGACAAGGGGTTTAGTTACTCGCGCGTGTCCAACCCAACCGTGGATGCGCTGGAAAAAGCGATCGGAGCGCTGGAAGGCACACCGCCGGCGGTGTGTTTTCGGACTGGCATGGCCGCGGTCACCACGCTTTTTTTGTCGGTGCTGAAAGCGGGCGATCACGTGGTGTTGACCGACGTTGTCTACGGCGGCACCATGCGCCTGTTTCGTGAAGTGCTGGACCATCTTGGCATTACCGCATCGTTCGTGGACACCTCAGATCCAGCCAACGTCGAAGCTGCCATCACTCCCACAACCCGCATCGTCTTCCTTGAGACGCCGGGCAATCCGACGCTGAAGCTGACCGACATTGCGGCGGTCGCAGAGATTACAAAACGCCATTCGATTTTGCTGGCGGTCGACAATACGTTTCTGACTCCGATTCTGCAGAATGTCCTGCAACTGGGGGCGAACATTTCCCTGCTATCGACGACGAAATATATCGACGGCCACAATGCAACCGTCGGCGGCTCTTTAGCCACGCACGATGAGAAGCTGCTGGAACGGTTCCGATTGATCCGCAAAACCATCGGGACGACGCAGGCTCCGTTCGAAGCATGGCTCACATTGCAGGGGATGAAAACGCTGCCCGTCCGGATGAAGCTGCATTGCGAGAACGCACAGGTGATCGCACAATGGCTTGAAGACAATCCAGCGGTTGAGCGGGTTTACTTTTCGGGACTCGCTT
Source organism: Acidobacteriaceae bacterium (assembly GCA_052142955.1). Lineage (GTDB taxonomy): Bacteria > Acidobacteriota > Terriglobia > Terriglobales > Acidobacteriaceae > JAKAAZ01. The sequence continues at coordinate 8,909 of JBKQVW010000166.1, forward strand.
CGTGCCCGCAAAAGGCTTTGGCAGAAAAACAGCAGGGCGCGCCCGGCGGAATGATTGCATTCGAGTTGAAGGCTGGATACGACGCAACCATCCGCATGTTGAACAATGTGCAGCTCTGTTCGCGCGCGGAAAGCCTGGGAGGACTGGAAACTCTGATTACGCATCCGTCTTCGACAACCCATGCGGACCTTGATCCGGAATTGCGGCGCAGTCTTGGCATCACGGATGGCCTGGTTCGACTCTCGGTTGGATTGGAAGCACCGGAAGACATCATCCGCGATCTGAAACAGGCATTTGCCGCGGCGGGATGCGATCCCCAAGCGAAAGAGGTCGGCCATGAAGCTCGCTAGCCGTCTGGTAAGTTTTGATCCCGCGCCGGGAGATCGCTTTCGGCCGATTTCCACTCCGATCTACCAGACCGCGACCTTTGCACAGGAATTTGCGGACCAGTTTGGCGAATACGATTATTCGCGCAGCGGCAATCCAACTCGTGCGGTGGTCGAAAAGCAGATTGCCTCGCTCGAAAACGGAACGCACGGCTACGCTTTCTCCAGCGGCATGGCCGCCATTGCCACGGCGACCAAGTTATTGCAGCATGGCGATGAGATTCTTGCCGACAACGATTTATATGGCGGTACCTGCCGCCTGTTTACCAAAGTGCTGAACCGTACCGGCATCACAGCGCGCTACGCAGACGCATGCGATCTGAAGAATTTCGAACAGCAGATCACTCTAAAGACAAAATTGATTTATGTTGAGTCGCCGACCAACCCTTTGCTGCGCGTGGTCGATTTGCGCAAGGTCGCCGCGATGGCCCATGCGCACGGAGCGCTGCTCTGCGTCGACAACAGCACCATGTCGCCGTATTTGCAAAACCCGCTTGATCTTGGAGCGGACGTCGTGTTGCACTCGGGGACAAAATTTCTGGGCGGCCACCATGATGTGACGGCCGGGACTATTGTCGTGAAGGACAAGACACTCGCGGAGCAAGTCTATTTTGTGCAGAATGCGGAAGGCAACGCGCTGGCGCCGTTCGATTGCTATTTGCTGCTGCGTGGCATGAAGACGTTGAAGCTGCGGTTGGATTGCCAGCAACGCAACGCGCAGACGATTGCTGAATACCTGACCAACCATAAAGCAATCCAGCGCGTATGTTATCCGGGCCTAAAAGACGACCGCGGCTATGAACTGCAACGTTCCCAGGCGCGCGGCGCTGGGGCAGTGCTGAGCTTCACGACAGGTTCCGTCGCACTGTCGAAAGCCATTGCGGAGAAAACGGAGATGTTCCGCATCACGGTCAGTTTCGGAAGCGTCAACTCCTCCATCAGTCTGCCGGGAAATATGTCCCACGCCAGCGTTCCGGCGGAATTGCTGGCACAACGCGATCTGCCGAAAGACCTGGTGCGGATTTCCGTTGGGATTGAGGATGAAGAAGATCTGCTCGCCGATCTGGACCGCGCCATCCTGTCGTATCGGTGAAGTTCGCTGAGTAGCTGGTCGGAATTCGCATGACCGCAGCGGGTTACTTGACGCCGCGCTCGGTCTCGAACATGGCCATCGCCTCAATCTCGATGAGCAGGTCGGGGCGGCATAGGATCGCCTGAATCCCGGTCGAGGCCGGCAAAGGATCGAGCCCTTGTTCCCGAAAGAACTGGGTACGTATCCGATTGAACTCGTCGTAGTCCCGCTCGATGTCGCGCAGATAGCAGCTTGTCCGGACGACATCCTTCCAGGTGGCGCCTTCGGCCGCCAGCAGGCCGGTAATGTTATGCAGCGTTCTCGCCATTTGGCCTCGAAAATCCCCTACATGGACGGTTTTGCCATGTTCGTCGATGCTGGCGGTGCCGGAAATCATCAGAATAGTGACACCTTTAATGTCCAGCCGCAGACCGCGCGAGAAAGACGAGGGCTGTGCATATTCGTAGGCCTCGTTCAGTACCCGTGGTTCGGTGATGGCTTTTTTGGAGACCGGAGTGTGCGTTTGTTCTAGTGCAAGGATCGTTTCTGTTGGAGACATAAGGACCGCTTCCTTTGATTCGGACTCTAAAGTTCATGCTGCCTTGATGCGATATCCGTCGGGATCTTTGCCGCGTACACGCCGCCACCACACCTGGAATGTAGGCACATTGACAGTGACGATAAATAGTTTTCGCAAGCTGCTGGATGGGCACTGGAGCGGCCGCACGCCATGCCAGGAGTGTTCTGTTCTCTGAAAAAGGAGGCTCTCATTGCCGCGCGGCACCAGGGCAGCGGCCACTTTCAGGTCGTCGAAACTCGGAGCGGAATGCGGCTTGAAGCGGCCTTCGTCGTCCAGCATCAGGATCTGGCCTCCCCAACTCGTATCCCAATCGTCTTCTGTGTTGAAGTAAAAAATATGTGTCGCAAGTTTGCGCCGGGCATCGCAGTGGGGCGAGACGGAACATCCCTGCCAGGCGTAATACCACTCCAGCGTGAGGATGAATTTTTGCGGTCC
>JBKQVW010000167.1:0-22018 GCA_052142955.1 Acidobacteriaceae bacterium
GGCAGCATCGCGTGCTGGTTGCCACCGATGTCGCGGCCCGCGGCATTGATGTGGCCCACATCGCCCATGTTGTGAACTACGACATGCCGAAAATGGCGGAGGACTTTGTCCATCGCGTCGGCCGCACTGGCCGCGCCTCGAAAAGCGGCGTCGCCTCCACCTTTCAAGCTCCAGAAGAACGAGGCGATCTGCGCCGGATTGAACGCGCGTTGAAGATCACCATGGAACGATTCCGGGTCAAGATGCCGTTAACTGCGTAAAAAAAGCTCCGCTGAACTTGCAAAGGCGCTTCTCTGGCTGCATCGGGGAAGCGTCTTTTTTTGCCCCCGAGCAGGGAACCTTGATTATTTACGTGACGCAAGGTTTATACCTCTGAAACAATCGGCTCATCGGAGAACGCTATGGGGCCGTTTTTTCATGACCTTGTGGTCAATTGGGTTTCTGAGATTTTAGTTGTTGTGGGAGGGTTAATGCTTGCCCTCCTGCGAAAATATAAAGATGACTGGGCACCCGTTGTTGGTTATGGATTAGGAGGTGCTGCTTGCATCGCACTTCTAATTTTTGCGATCACCGGACGCGCCATATTTTCAACTCCCATCACAAATTCTTCAAACATCGAAGATAACGTTAAGAAATGGGTCGCATCTTTCGGCTATGGTAGTGAAGCAGTCCCACCGCCGTCTCAAAATATGGATTTTGCCTATAGGATAAGCATGCCTAACGGAAGTGAAATGCTTGTCTATAGGGATATAAGGAATAGGCCAGGATATCTCCAATTACAAGCCAGTTTATCCATAGCACCAGAGCATCGGGCTATTCTTGAAAAATTAACAACAGCACAAGCTGCGGGCGTAGTAGAGCAAACCCAGAACGGAATATTAAGCCGGAAACTGAGTTATTTTTTCCTAGGCAAAGACCCGAATGATATAGAAAGCATAACCATCACAAAGGCTGTTGTAATAAATGGGCTAACTGAATCGGGATTTGGTGATGCTATGGACGATATAGAAAGCACGGTAGCTTTGACGCGCAATCAATTTCTGCTGGCCATCCAGCCCTATAGTAAAGCACCTACGCTGCATCCAGTGCCCCAATGAGTTTTTGGTATTCGAGGGCGGGCGTCTCGATCAGTTCGAGCAGCTTATCGCGGAACAGGTAAGGATTGGCCCGATTATTGAACCGGAAAGGAAGCATTAGCATGGCGCGAATCCTGTCTGGTTGTATGCTCATAAAGTGAAAAAAATCATCCTTGATTCTGTCCTGAACCGTTTTCGCTCCTCCGCCCGGTTCGTGCTCGCGGCGGGCGTGTGCGCGTTTCTGCTTGCAACCTGTGCCTGGGCCCAACCCGGAACCCAGTCCGGAACCGCGGCCTCCGCTGCCAGCGCAGTCGGCTCTTCTGCAACTGCTCCCAACTCGCTGGCTCTTATCCCGATGCCCCGCGAAGTCCACCAACGAGCGCTGCTCCTGCTCAATCATGGGGTCGGCGTTTCCACCTCCAGTCATGCTGCCGAAGATATGTTTGCAGTGAAGGATCTGGTCGATACGCTGAAGGACCGCGGCATCGATGCACGGGAAGGACAACGGGGGCAGGTGAAAATCATTCTCCTGCGGCAAGACACAAGCAAGGCGAAAGACATTCTGGCGCGCGAGCATGTCGACTTCACTCCCGCCATGCAGGACGAAGGCTACGTACTGCTGACGGACGGAAACAAATGTTACGACATCGCGGCGACGAGCGCGGGCCTTTACTACGGAGCGCAGACGATCAAGCAGTTGGTGGCTCGCGGCCGCCCCGGGCTCGACTCCAAGCCGTACCTGCAAGGCGTGTTGATTCGCGACTGGCCGGCCATGAAGTACCGCGGCGTGGATGACGATCTTTCCCGCGGACCGGTGCCCACGCTCGCATTCCAGGAGCATCAGGTCAAGGTATTTTCCGAGTACAAGGTCAATCTCTATTCGCCGTATTTTGAAAATACCCTGGCTTATGCGTCGAATCCGTTGCCTGCGCCTCCCGGCGGAGCGATGACGCGTTCCGATGCGGAGCAGCTGGTGCGCTACGCCCAGCAGTACCACGTCACCATTGTTCCGGAGCAGGAGGCCTTCGGTCATCTCCACCACGTACTGACGTTCGACAAGTATTCCAAGCTGGCCGAGACTCCCCACGGCAGCGTTCTGGCGCCGGTGCAGCCGGGATCGATCCAACTGATCCAGCAGTGGTTCAAAGAAATCGCGGCCATGTTCCCCGGCCCCTTCATGCATATCGGCGCCGATGAGACCTTCGATCTGGGCAAGGGACAAACCAAATCCGAGGTGGAAAAAGAAGGATTGGGCAAGGTCTACATGGACTTCCTGATCCAGATTCACCAGGCGCTCGAACCCCTGCACAAACAGCTTCTTTTCTGGGGCGACATCGCCATGAACGACCCGGAGCAGGTGAAAACGCTGCCCAAAGACATGATCGCCATTGCGTGGGTGTACAGCCCGGAGCCGGAGGGCTACGACAAATGGCTGCTGCCCTTCACCAATGCTGGACTGCAAACCTGGGTCGCCCCCGGCATAAGCAATTGGAGCCGGGTCTATCCGGACAACAATTCCGGCTTGCTGAATATCCAGGAATTTGTGCGCGACGGCCAGCGGCTGGGTTCCACCGGCGTGCTGAATACGGTGTGGAATGACGATGGCGAAGGATTGTTCAATCAGGATTGGTACGGGATCCTGTTCGGAGCGGCGGCAGGATGGCAGCCGGGCACGAGCAGCATTCCGCAATTTCAGGACAGCTACGGCCAGGTCTTCCACGGCGATCCAACCGGCAAGATCAATCAGGCGCAGATCGACTTGATGGCGGCACAGAAAATTCTGGACGATGCCGGCATCGACGATTCCACCGACCATCTCTTCTGGATGGATCCCTGGAGCAAAGAAGGACAGCAGGTTTCCGCCAAGCTGTTGCCGGTGGTGCAGACCCTACGGGAACAGGCCGAGCAGGCCATCATCCTGATGGAGCAGGCCCGTGCTGCCGGACCGTTGCGCGAAGAAGACGCCCTCGACGCGATGGAGATGGGCGCGCGGCGGATGGATTTTCTAGGATACAAATTCGAGGCCGCGCAGGAGATGCTGGAGGCCTACGACAGCGCGTATCGAGAGCAGAACGATCCGGCGAATAACAAACACCTTGGCGCGGGCTTGTATGACATCTCCTCGAACAATGGCCGGTGTCAGGACTTGCGCGACGGCTATGGACTGACGCGCGATCTCTATCGCGAGGCCTGGCTCAAGGAAAATCGCCCCTACTGGCTGGACAATGTCTCCGCACAATACGAACTCGCCATGCAGCTATGGATTCAGCGTGGCGTTCGCTTTTCTGAAGCGCAAGACCAGTGGTACGAGACGCATACCTTGCCCCCACCGGAAGCCGTGGGTTTGCCGCCGTTACCGGCCGCCGCCGCGACCCAGTGATCGAATTTTCTGGGCGCTCCCCGGGTTCGTCCTTCACGACGGACGGAACAGGACCCAGCGGGGAAGACGGGCTTAAAAAGCTTCACCGGGAAATTAGTTGCCTTAGCAACGAATCGGCCCAAAAACGTCTCAATTGGTTGCTAAGGCAACCAATTGAGACTGCGCCTTTTTGCACCGGAAACAGGGCAAAAATGGCTTACCGAACGGGCCCTCCCGGTTCCCCTGGTTATTGCCGCGAATCTGGTGCAGTCAGCCGCTGCAATTGCTGCTGCGGGGTGAAGATCTTTCGCGGAACCAGATAGGCGGCTGTCATGCAGCTGACTCCGCCCGCGGTAAAAATCATCCCTAGGATCACAAACTGATACAGGGCCGCATAGATGGGCGACGTGCCGGACAACACCATGCCCGCCATCATGCCTGGAATCCAGACGATCCCGAGCGAACGCAGATTGTCGGTGGCGGGAATCAGGCTGGCATGGAAGGAGGCGCGCAAGTAGGACTCGGCGGCGTGTTCCGGCGTTGCGCCAAGCGCCAACGCGGACTCGATTTCCCCACGATGGGACCGGACTTCGCCAAGAAAGCGATTGAGAAAAAGCGATTGGATGTTCATGTTCTGGGCGATCACCATGCTGCCCACCGGAATCAGGATGATGATTCTTGGCTCGACAATGCCCAGCAGGGTCATTACGGTAAGGACGCCGCCGGCGCCAGCACACATGCAGAGCAGAGACAGGCTATAGGCGCCTGGCAGCTCCGGAACGCGCCTGCGAACAATGGTCGCGGCGATGAAGATCATGGCTGCCAGCACTGGAATCCCAGTCCACCAGGGACCGTGCAACAAGGCGGCGATCAACAGGCCGACCAGCAGAATCTGGACCAGCCCCCGCAGCAGGACAAGCGGGATTTCCCGGCCGATTTTGGCCCCGCGCCGGGCGGCGAACTGCGCCACCAGGATCGCGAGCACGGCCACAGCGGCCGCCTGCGCCAGGCCTAACGACACTTGGGTGTGAAAGAACAGCCTAAGCATGCAGCAGCTCCTGCGGCGATCCAAATCCCACGGCTTCGCCGGCCTCCAGTTTCAGCACCAGATCGGCCACGCGAGCGGCCTGGGCAACATCATGCGTCACCCACACACAGGTCATGTTCCGTTCGCGGACGAGACGGGCGAGCAGATGCTCAATGTCCTGCTTGGAAGCGTCGTCGAGGGCCGAGGTCGGCTCATCCAGCAGCAGCACCTCGGGTTGGTTCGCCAGCGCGCGCGCAATTGAAATCCGCTGGGCCTCGCCGCCGGAAAGAGTGGCGACATCGCGATCCTCGTACCCAGCCATCCCGACCTGGCGAACCAGTTCCGCCACTTGCGATTGCTCGAGCGCAATTCCATGCTGCGCGGGTCCGTAGCGCACGTTCATGGCGGCGGTGCCTGGAAACAGGTACGCCTGCTGCATTACCATGCCGACACGACGCCGCAGTTGTCTTGGGTCCATGGCGCAGGTATCTTCCCCGCGGACAAGCACGGCGCCGCCGCTGGGTTCATCCAGCCGGTTCAACATGCGGAGGAGGGTGCTTTTTCCGGCCCCGCTGGGCCCGAGGACGGCCAGAACCTGCCCTTGATCCAGCCGGAAGCTGACGTGACGCACCAGGGATTTAGGACCACTCGCCTGGTCGAGAGTGCGGGTGAGATTCATCGCTTCCAGTACTGGTGAGCCTGTTGTCAACGGTGGTCCCCGCCCCATGAGAAGCTACAATGGCGCATACGCAATTTCACTGTACCTGTAGATTGGCAACCTGTGTAGGATGCCGATGTTCCCGCGTGGCCGGTTTTCTTTCAGCGGGCCGCCAGGCGGTACGCACTTTCTGGAATGGGATTCTGTCAGGAAACTATTCCGAGCGAGCTGTGGCGCAATTCGATGGGGTCCCAGGGGGTGAGGGTGCGAGGAGCGGCAGCATGAACTTGATTGTAAGTATCGCGTATGCAGCCATCGGGCTGGCCCTGATTTCCTGGGCCGTGCCGCTGTCGATTCGTTACAACGCGTGGACCGGTCGTCTTCGGGAACGCGATCCCAACGCCTATCTTCCGCCAACTCCGGAATCGAGGGCGAGAAATACTAAGATCATGACAGGCATTTTTCGCATTCTCGGGGTTTTCTTCGTTCTACTTGCAATCTTGTACGCGTTGCCGATGATCTTCGGCACGAAAACAGGCTGAGATTCAATTCGCCATCTGGAGCCGGGAAGCCATCTAATTTTGATAGACTTTTGCGAGGGAAAGCAGCTAACGTACGATGTGCGTCGAACCATGGGAGGGTAGCAAGATGAAGCAGAAAAACAATTTCAATTTTCTCAAAGCGGGATTGTTGGCGCCAGCGTTGTTGCTGCTGACGATGACGCCGGCAGTCCTGGCACAAATGCATGGCGGCGCACCGATGGGCGGGACGCCGAATAACAATACGAATAACAACATGAACAACAATATGTCCCCGGACGGAATGCAGCCGAACGGGTCCATGGCGCCGGAAAACAGCCAACAAATGATCCAACGCAACACGTTTGACAACCTGCGCAGAAATTTCGATGTGGAAACGCGCCTCAGCAAAATGGCGTTGAAGAACAGCGACAACGAGGACGTGAAGAAATTTGCTCAGCAGGTGATCACGGAGAATCACGGGCTTTCGAATCAGCTCGTCATTCCCAATCCGAATGGCGAAATGTTCGACGCTGAAGTGGTGCCCAGCGAGACGCGCAAGGCCGAAAAGCAGATGAAGAAAATGACCGGCAAGCCGTTCGATCAAATGTATCTGGTCCAGATGGATGCCTATGTCAAGAATGACCAGCAGGCCGCGCACAGCGCTGAGGCGATGATGAATTTGCCGAAGATGAGCGAAGTGGGAATACGCGTGCGGACGATGTCCAACGAACGCGAAAAGCAGATTGCGGACCTGACCAAGGAAGCGGGTTTCAAGATCCAGTAGATAGCATCGGCGGCCAAGGCCCTGGCTGACCCGGCCTGTCGGGAGCGGCAAAATTCAGCGGTCAGGCCGTACAATCAGGGGCAGTATGCTATCGAAAGATTTTCTAGGGCGGCACGGGCCGGATGGAAGGCGGAATTCGTCCGCTGACGGCCCTTCCCGTCGCATCCAGCCCGGGATGGAGACCGGTACCGGACGGCGATCTATACGTCCCCGCTGGGGTATCCGGTCGCTGCTGTTGCTCGCGGTCCTTCCTCTGCTGGTTCTGAACGCACGAGCCGAGAGCGTCAACGACCTGAAGCCGACGGGCTATGTCAACGACTTTGCCGGAGTCTTGTCCCCGGAAACCCGAAGTCATCTGGAGACGCTCTGCACCGAGGTCGACCAGCAAGCCCACGCCCAGATCGCGGTGGTCACGATTCATACGACAGGCGACGATACGATCGACGATTTTGCGGTGCGCCTGGAAGAGAAATGGAAGGTAGGCCAGAAGGGGACGGACCGCGGCTTGCTTTTTCTGATCGCCACCGACGATCATCATTATCGTTTTGAAGTCGGTTACGGACTGGAAGGCATTCTGCCCGACGGCAAGGTTGGGAGCATTGGCCGCGAGATGGTGCCCTACCTGCGGGAAGGAAACTACGATGCGGCGATCACGCTGGCCACGCAGGATGTCGCCAGCGTCATTGCCAAGGATGCCGGGGTTACGCTGACGGCGCCTGTCGAAAATCTGGGTCCCGCGCCGCAGCCCAATCCTCGCAGCGCGGTGAAGGACATTCTGCTGGCGATCTTCGCGATTTTCGTCTTCATTTCTCTGTTGCGATCGGGACCGAACGGCTGGGCCGGATTTCTGCTGGGAATGTTCCTGGGCAACATGTTGGGCGGCGGTCGCGGAGGCGGTTTCGGCGGCGGCGGAGACGGTGGGGGCGGAGGCGGATTTGGCGGTTTCGGCGGGGGCAGTTCTGGCGGCGGCGGCGCTTCCGGCAGTTGGTGACGGTCGCGCCGCGGAATAGGATTCTTGTTTCCCACCCTAGAGCAAAACCAGGGATACTATGTCCTATCTAGTTTTTTTCAAGGTCGCCGCTCCCTGGTGGTCACGTCCACTGGAGGGATGTGGCTCCGGGAACCATCTTCCCTGGTTTTTCTTGAGCCGCAAACAACGCGGCGAGGATGGGGCACCCGATCGGATATTTGAAGGCTGAATCAAAAAAGCAAAGATTACGGGAGAACAATTGAGATGAAACGAACTGGGATGATCGTTCTGGCAGTGATCGGGATTTTTGTTGTGGTGGGGCTGCTGGTGTTTGGCAGCTATATTTCCGCCCGCAACCAAATGGTGGCCAAGAATGAGCAAGTCAAGCAAACCTGGTCGCAGGTTGAGGTGGTCATGCAGCGGCGGGCAGACTTGATTCCCAACCTGGTGGCGACGGTGCAGGGATTCGCCTCGCACGAAACGACAGTGTTCAGCGACATTGCCAATGCCCGGGCCGCACTGCTGGGCGCGCACGATCCGCAATCGAAGATCGCGGCCAATGGCCAACTGGACAATGCGCTTGGTCATTTGTTGATGATTTCGGAGGCCTACCCGCAATTGCGCTCGAACCAGAACTTTCTGCAATTGCAGGATGAGCTGGCAGGCACGGAAAATCGCATTGCCGTCGAGCGCCGCCGATATAACCAAGCGCTGCAGGACTACAACACGTTTATCGGCCTGTTTCCCAACAGCATCTGGGCCGGGATCGCCGGCTACCACAGGAACAATGCATACTTTGAGGGCACTCCCGCGTCGCAACAGGTGCCCACGGTGAAATTTTCCGGCAAGTAGCGCGATCTGTTCCGAAACAGAGCAAAAACGGCTGGCCGCCGCGGCGACCAGCCGTTTTTCTAAGATGGCGGACGAAACAGTTACGCGTGGGTAAAAGAAGCGATGGCCTGGGCCTCATCGTCTTTAATGTCAAACACAGTGTAGAGCTTGGTGATCTGGAGAAGGTCGTGGACTTTTTTCGTGAGCTTCAACAGCTTCAGCTCGCCGCCCTGGTTCCGCGTTGCCGTAAAGGCGCTTACCAACTCTCCAATGCCGGAGCTATCGATGTAGTTGACGTCGGCCAGGTTGAGCAGGATATCTTTCGATCCCTTGCCCAACAATTCACGAACCGCATTGCGCAGTTGCACGCTGCCTTCGCCGAGTGTAATGCGACCGCTCAGATCGAGAATGGTGACTCCATCCACCTGGCGGGTACTGATCTTCATGCTCACAGTGATAGTCCTCCTTAGGCGCTTTTCCGGGTTGAATCCAAATGCTTGATAAGTGTTAGCTCGGTGCCGGGGTGCAGTAGTTTGAAGTGTACCTCGTCCATAAACGATCGGATGAGGAAAATTCCGCGGCCGGAGCCGTTGAGCAGGTTTTCCGGGGCCAATGGGTCCGGAAGTTTGGCAGGGTCGAGACCGTTTCCCTGGTCGCTGATGCGAATGATCAAAGACGAACCATTGTTCTCAAACGAGGCCGTAATCTTTTTTCCCGGATCGTAGGCATTTCCATGGAGCACGGCGTTGACCGCGGCTTCGCGCACCGCCATAGCGATCTGGAAGGTCTGGTCGTCATCCAGTCCCGACTTGCGGGCCAGTTGTTCCGCCGCTTCTTCCACTTTGTTCACGCTGTCCAGCGATGAGTCCAAAGTGTAACTGAATCGACTAACCATGGAATCCACCACACGCCCCGGCCCGCTTGAATTGTCCGTTCGGTCTTCGATTGCGGTCGTTGTCGCCAAGGACCGGCAGAAACTCTCCACAGGGGCAGTTTGCTTGCATGTTTGCCCCAGTGTCAAGGAAGTCTTTTTCTGAGCGCCGTTGACGGAGGGCGATTTTGGAAGGTTTTCTCGTTCTCCGCCATGGGGCGCGGTCACGCAATGGCACGCCAGGTTTGGCATCGCGGAACCCCGCTCGAGGTTCCCGCGGCAGCCGGCAAAGAATCTGCTCTCGCTTTCCTCCGAGTTGAGTAGACTGTCCATGCGGGCAAAGGAACTGCTTTTGCCGGGGCAGAGCGGGTCCATCTCGCCGCGGTCTTTCTTCAAAGAAAAATCCGGACGACCGCTGGATCGCGACGACAAGACAGGTCGATTCACAATCGAAAACAAGAGAGTGCAGGCAATGCAGACCGAAGAGACCAGAAGAAACCATAAGGATGGGGCGCAGGCAAAAGAGCCGACCCTGATCCATCTCTCTCTACTGCTCGGCAGTCCTATTCTGGACGCGGCCGGTCACTCGCTGGGGCGATTACGCGAGGTTGCGGTCACTCCCGGCGTCCGCGCATCGCTGGTCACGGAATTGGTCTGGGGCGCGAAAGATGAGCTGCAGGCGGTCTCGCCGGCGGGTTTGGAGCAGACGCCCGGCGGAGAGTTGAGGCTGCGCGGAGATGCCCATCCCAGACCCTTCAATATGGGAGAGCCGCTGTTGCTGCTGGACCGGGACTTAATGGACCAGCAGATCATCGATGCGCATGGGAGAAAAGTCGTCCGCGTCAACGACGTCTCGTTGTTATGGTATCCGCAGGAAGCGGGCGGCGAGATGCGCGCCATCGAGGTGGAGGTGGGAACGCGGGGCGCCATCCGGCGTCTGCTGAAGGGGCTTGCCACCAAGAAAGCGATCGAGCGCATCACGGCGCGGATTCCGTTCAACGCCATCCCATGGGACTTTGTGGACCTGATTGAGGTCGACCCGGCGCGTCGCGTGCGCCTCAAGATTTCTCATGAGCGGCTGGCGCAATTCCATCCTTCCGACCTGGCCGACATCCTGGAAGACCTGGCGCCGGTGCAGCGGGAAGCCATCTTCAACCAGCTGGATGAAGAAGTGGCCGCGGAGGCGCTGGAAGAAGTGGAGCCGAAGCTGCAGAAGCAGATGCTGGAATCCATGGATTCCGAACGCGCTGCCGACATCATGGAGGAGATGGATCCCAGCGCCGCGGCCGATCTATTGGGCGAGCTGCGTAAGGAGCGGTCGGAAGCGATCCTGGAAGAAATGGAACCGGAGGAACGCGAGGAAGTCAAAGAGCTGCTGGAATTCAGCGAGCATTCCGCCGCCGGCCGCATGACCACCAACTACATTGCCATGTCTCCGGATGCGACCGTGGCCCAGGCAGTGGATGCGCTGCGCAATTTCGACGACGATCCGGAGACGGTGACAGAAATTTATCTGGTCAACGAAGCAGGCGCGCTGACCGGCGTGGTCCCTCTCGCTCGATTGTTGCTGGCCCTGTCGGAGACAAAACTCGCGGTGCTCAGAGAATCCCATTTCGTCAGCTGTTCCGCCGACATGCGCGACAAACAGGTGGCGGAACTGTTCGATCGGTACAACCTGCATGCGTTGCCGGTAGTGGACGAGCAAAACAAGCTGGCGGGCGTGGTGAATGTGGACCAGGTGATTTCCTTTATGCGGCAGCAGGCGTAAGCAAACAAGCAAACCAGCATGGACAGCCAGCCCACATCGCAGCAAGCGCCCACAGGGCTGCGGATTCTCTACATCGCGCCGATGAACTACGGCTGGTATGGGCTGTATCGGCAGCGCAGTCTGGAGAGGCTGGGAAACAGAGTCTTTCCGGTCGACATCCGGCAGTATGAAGCGCATGGTCATCCCATCCTGGCGCGGGTCCGCTATCGATTGCAAGTCGGCCGCGTCGTGACGCGGATGAATGAGGATGTGCTGCGCCTGGCGCGGGAACATCGCGTCGATGCGGTCTGGTTCGACAAGCCGCTGTTTATTCGCGCTGCCACGCTGCGCCAATTGCGGGCCATGGGCATTGCGACGATCGACTACATGATCGACAATCCCTTTGGTCCGCGGCGCGATCCGGGATTTCGGCTGTACGTGCGCACGATTCCGGAATACGACCTGCACGTGCAGCAGCGGGATGTCAGCGTCGCGGAATATCTCGCCCGCGATGCGCGGGCCGCGGTCAAAGTGCAGACGGCGTTCGAGCCCAGCGTACATTTTCCTCCGCCCGCAGGTTGGTCGGACAAAGACCGTACACGGCAGGTTTCGTTTATTGGAACGCCGTATGACGAACGGGCGCGGTTCCTGACCGATCTTTGGCGCAAGTACGATTTGCCGGTTGTGATCTCCGGCCCACGCATCTGGAAGCGCAAACTGGATGCGGCTGCGCTGGCCGCGCTCTATCCGCAACCGGACGAACTGTACGACGCGGCGTATCGCGAAGGTATCTGGCGATCGAAAATCAACCTGAGCTTCCTGACCCACGGCAATCAGGACGAATACGCGCACAAGAGTTTTGAAATCGCCGCCTGCGGAGGATTTTTGCTGGCGGAACGATCCGCCGGACACAGCGAGCGGTTTCGGGAAAACGAAGAGGCGGTGTTTTTCTCCGACATTGAGGAGTGCGCGGAAAAGATTCGCCGCTACCTGGACGACGAACCGGCACGAGCGCGCATTGCCGCCGCGGGACGGCGTCGGGCGGTGACGTGCGGATACGACAACGACACGCAGCTGTCCAAGGTGCTTGACGTGGTGGAGGAACTGTTGCCGGAGATTCGCGGAAGACGCAGCGAGCCAAGATGATTCTCGACCTCGAACGCGAACGAACGCCGCCGTCCTTTGCCGCGGACGTGTGTGTTGTCGGCGCTGGGGCCGCGGGCATTGTGCTGGCTGCGGAATTGGCGGGTCAGGGCAAGCGAGTCTTGTTGTTGGAAAGCGGGGGCAGCAAAGAGGAGGAAGCGATCCAGCAGTTGAACCGCAGCGAAAGGACGGGGCAGCCGCTGAAGGCGGTCCATCCGGGACGGTTTCGCGCGTTGGGAGGAACCACAATCCGCTGGGGCGGACAGATTCAGGAGATGCAGGAGCAGGATTTTGAGGTTCGGCCCGGAATTCCCGGCGGCGGCTGGCCGATATCCAAGTCTGTCCTCGATCCTTACTACAAGCGCGCTCTCGAAGCGGAGGGGCTGGTGCCTGTGTTGCAGACCGATGAAGAGGTGTGGAAGCAGATGGATTCAGCTCCGCCGAAACTCGACGACGATCTGGTCCCGTACTTTACCCGGTGGTGTCCGGAGCCGAACTTTGCCCGCCTGTACCGCGACACGCTGGCATCGCCGAATCTCTGCGTGGTGCTGCATGCGACCGTTTGCGAGATCTTGCTCGATGATGCAAGGGATGCGGTCACCGGTGTCCGCTGTCGGAGTTTGCGCGGCAACGAACATGTTTTCCGGGCGCCGCTCTATGTTCTTTGCCTGGGAACGATCGAGACCGTTGGCTTGCTCCTGCAGCCCCTGGAGCAGGGCCGCATGGCCCCGTGGCAGCGAAACGACTGGCTCGGGCGGCATGTGCAAAGCCACATCGACTATAACTCCGCCAGGCTGGTGGCGGTCGATCGCAAGCGGATGGAACAAGTCTTTCCCAACGTATATCTCAAACGAAGAAAATATCAGCCCAAGCTGCGGGTCACGCCGGAGCGACAGCGGCAGGAAGAAATGCTGAATATCGCCGGAGCGATCTCTTTCATCAGCCTGGGCAACGTGGAACAGGATGTGCGCCAGATGAAGTCGGCAGCGCGGAACCTGCTGCGCGGAAACTGGTCTGCCATCGGCTTGCGCGACACGCTTCCGGCGCTGCGTCGGCTGCCAATCCTGCTGCAACTGGCGTACAGCTTTTATGTCAGCCATCGCGCGTATTGGCCGAAAGACGTGACGTATTGGCTGCGCGTGCATTGCGAGCAGGAACCTCTGTCGGCGAGTCGAATCACGCTATCTCCGGAGCGCGATGCCCTGGGGATGTTCCGCAGCCGCCTGGATTGGCAGGTGTCGCTGCTGGAATGGAAGACCATCCAGCGCTTTACCGCGATGGTGCAGCGAGCGCTGGAAGCCGCGGGACTGGCCACGGTGGTGCCGCAACCCGAGTTGGCGCTGGAGGACGGCTTTCGCAATGTGACATTCGACGATAGCTACCACTGGATGGGCGGTACGCGCATGGCCGCTGCGGCGGCTGACGGAGTCGTCGATAGCGATTTGAAGTTGTACGGCGTGCGCAATGCGTACGTGTGCAGCGCTTCCGTCTATCCGACCTCCGGATTTGCGAACCCGGTGCATACGCTGCTGGCGCTGGCGATTCGTCTGGCCGATCATCTGGCAGCTCGTCAGGCAGCCAGCGATGTTCCGGCGACTGTTTCCAGCGCCACCTTCCAGGGGGATGCGCAGGTCCGGGCCGATGCTTGAGAGGATTCGACTGCCCGGCAGCGACCGCGCAACGACGCGGCTTGGATTTGGCGGCTCCGGCCTGATGGGCGGTCTGAGCGAGCGCGCATCGCTCAAGCTGCTGGAGACGGCGTTCGACGCGGGCATTCGCCACTTCGACGTGGCGCCCGCCTACGGCCATGGCCAGGCGGAGCGATGCCTGGGAAAATTTTTACGCGGAAAACGAGAGCAGGTCACCGTCGCCACAAAATATGGCATCCTGCCGCCGCCGGGTGCGGGCCTGCTTGGAGTGGTGCGCAGTGTTGTGCGGCCGGTGGTGCGACGGCTTCCCGCAGTGCGTACGCGAGTTGCAGCGGCTGCGGCGGGATTGAAGCAGCGGGCGCGCTTTTCTGCGGAGGAAGCGGAACGTTTGCTGGAGCGCAGCCGGCGGGAATTAGGAATCGATCGCATCGACGTGTGGCTGTTGCATGAAGCGACGGCGGGCGATTTGGATGGCTCCGATCTGCCGCCATTTCTTCAAGCGATGCGGCAGCAAGGTCGCATCGGCATGTTTGGCGTGGGGACGGGGCGCGCGCAGCTCAACGAACTGTGGCAGAGACATCGCGATTGCTGCAAGGTGCTGCAGTTCGAGTGGCCGGTGCTGGAGGAAAAGGCAGATTTTCCCGGCGCATTTGTGATTTATCACCGCGCCATTTCCGGAGCGGGGAGCACGATGTGCGATCTTTTCGAACAGGATGCTGAACTGTGTCGCCGGTGGTCCAATGCAGTCGATGCCGATTTGTCCGATACGCAGATTCTTGGTGGAGTCTTGTTGCAAGCTGCTTTGGCAGCGAATCCCGATGGGATGGTGTTGTTTTTCTCTCGAGTGCATGAGCATATCCGCGCGAACGCGCATGCGGCGGAAGATGCGACATCGACTACACGCGGGAAACGCTTCCTGGAACTGATCGCGGAGATGCGCAACCAGATGGACGACAGGCAGGAAAAGGGTCGATCGACCTGACGGGCAGGTGCGGACATTCACAAGAATCGTGTACCCTGAAGCATCCGGAGACCTGCATGAAGCAACGCTGGAAGACCCAATTCGTTTTGTTTCTAGCGGTGCTTGGACCGGGCATTATCACGGCCAACGTCGACAACGACGCGGGCGGTATCTTCACCTATTCGCAGGCAGGCGCGCAGTTCGGGTACACGCTGTTGTGGACCATGATTCCGGTCACGCTGGCGCTGGTCGTGGTGCAGGAGATGTGCGCGCGGATGGGCGCGGTGACGGGCAAGGGATTGAGCGATCTGATTCGCGAGGAATTCGGTCTTCGCATCACGTTCATCATGATGATCCTGCTGGTGATTGTGAATTTCGGCAATGTCATCGCGGAGTTTTCCGGGATTGCCGGGAGTATGCAGTTGTTTCACATTAGCAAATATCTTTCTGTTCCCATCTGCGCCGTGCTGGTGTGGCTGCTGGTGGTCAAGGGCGACTACAAGGGCGTGGAAAAGATATTTTTGCTGGCATCCGCGTTTTACATTGCATACATCGGCGCTGGAGTGCTGGCCAGGCCCGACTGGCATATCGCGGTGCTGTCCACGGTGAAGCTGCCGGCTCGCGCCGCGTGGCACAGTTCGTCGTACGTCTATATGACGGTAGGTGTGATCGGCGCCACGATCGCGCCCTGGATGCAGTTCTATCTGCAGTCTTCCGTGGTGGAGAAGGGAATCGGCGTGAAGCAGTTGGGGGCCTCGCAATGGGACGTGATTGTCGGGTCTTTCTTTACCGACATCGTTGCCTGGTTCATCATTGTGGCGTGCGCGGCGACGCTGTACGTGCACGGCATGGGCGCGATCCAGGTGCCCTCGGATGCAGCCGAAGCCATGAAGCCGCTGGCCGGCCAATACGCATTTATTTTGTTTGCAGCAGGATTGTTCAACGCGTCGTTATTTGCGGCGTCCATTCTGCCGTTGTCGACTGCCTATACCGTTTGCGAGGGCATGGGGTTTGAATCGGGGCTGGACAAAAGCTTCCGCGAGGCGCCCGCATTTTACTGGCTGTATTCCTTGCTGATCGCCGCGGGGGCTGGAGTTGTCCTGTGGCCCCACTTTCCGCTGGTAAAGGTGACGATTCTTTCTCAGGTGCTCAACGGAGTTCTGCTGCCGGTTGTGATGATTTTCATGCTGGTGCTGATCAACAAGACGGAGTTGATGGGCGAGCACACGAACAATCGCTGGTTCAACTGGATTGCCTGGGGGACGGCCATGATTGTGATCGCGCTGTCGGTGACCATGATGTTCATGCCAGGGGGCTAGAGCATTTTCCCTATTACTGTGAACTTTCCAGGTCCAGTTAAGAGCAGCTTTTCTTAACGGAAAAGCTGCGCAGACATTCCCGCTTCGGTCCATACCCACAGGGGAAATGCTCTAGCCTGCGTCGGCAGCGAAGGGGGCCGACGCGTGAGCAATCGGATGGAGCGGTCTAAAGAATTTTTCCCTGGGCTAGGTCGCGAATGAATTTGCGGTCGGCGGCGAGAAAATTGTAGGCGGGCAGGTCACGCAGTTGTGCCCAGCGCATGTCCTGAAACACGCGATTCCGCATTTCGCCTTGGAAGTGATGGACGGCGAAAAACCGTAGATGGATCGAGCCGCCATTGCGGTAATTGTGCCGCACCTCGGCGATAAAGGGGCCGATGTTGGCTTCGATCCCAAGCTCTTCTTCCAACTCGCGGCGCAGCGCCTGCTCCGGGGTTTCGCCAGGCTCAATTTTTCCACCTGGAAACTCCCACCGCAGGCCCATGGCAGTGCCGGCTTTGCGCTGGCAGATGAACACTTCCTTGTCCCGCAAAATCAGCGCCGCGACCACCGCGCGCATGCGGGGCTTTTCCGGCTGGGGCTGGCTATCAACTTCGACTTGCGGTTCCATCACTTCTTTAGGATAGTGATTTGCGGCCACTTCTGCGAATGCGCCAGCGAAATCAGACGCGGATGCGCGGGAAAGAAATTTGGATGTATCGCGGCTGCGAGACACGCCAGACCGTCGAGCAAGGGGTGGGCGGGCGTGTTGAGGAACTCGTCGGGAATACAGTACACGCGGCCCTCGGCGACCGCGCGCAGAGCTTGCCAGCCACGTTGTTCCATAACGCGAGCCAGCGGCACACGATCTCCAGCGCCGCACCAGGCGAAGACCAAAACGTCCGGGTCGCTGGCCACGACGGCCTCGGCCGTGGTGGTTTTGCCTGCGTCACCGACGAACTCGCCGCCAGCGGCCTCCACCAACTCCTTTACCCATGGCTGCGAGTGGATGAGCGGCTTGCCCCATTCCTCGCAGTACACGCGCGGACGGATGGCGCAGCTTGCCGCTTGCGCGCGGACGCCCTCGATGCTCGACAGGATTTCCGCAACCAGAGCTTCCCCTTGTTCGGCAGCATGGACGATCGACGCCAACAGGCGAATATCCGCGAGAATATCTGCCAGCGAATGGGGCGCGAGCGTCAACACTGGACAGCCGGATCGCAGAATCGCCGCCAGCGATTCCATGCGATACGGGACGGATGCAATCACCAGATTCGGCTGCACGGCCAGCAGTTCCTCCATGGTGGAAGACCAGGAGTCAGCGACAATCGTCAGGTTGCGCGAGGCCAGCTCCGGTACAGCCTCGATGCAATAGCGAGTGCAGGCCACGAGATGGTCGAGGCAGCCAAGCCGTTCGAGCGTGAGCGTGATGCTGGGCTGAAGAGACGCAATGCGGAGCGGGGAAGGAGTCGCGCCGCGAGGAATTTCACGCGGCATGGGCAGGGCCGGGCTGGAAGATCGGCCAACCCTGGGTCGCTGCAATCTCAGTCAATTCGGCTGTGGGGTTGACGACAAACGGATGCTTCGCGATGGCGAGCATGGCGGCATCGTGGATGGAATTGCCGAAGACCGCGTCCGGTTGCAGGATGCCCTGGCGCGCCAGGGATTGTACTTTGCCTTCATCCGTCGGGATATCGAGCAGTTCTTCCGTGACCAGTCCGTTGGTGACGCGCACGCGGGCTGCCAGCACGCGCTCGGCGGGAATGCCGAAGTGCTGCATGGCGTCTTCAATCAACCAGCTGTTGGTGGAACTGACGGCCCATACCGTGGTCCCGCGTTCCTGCAGGAGACGACAAACCTCGCTCATTTCCGGAAAGATGTTCGGACGCGTTATCGAGTCGAAAAATGTGTGCGCAGCCTGGCGCAGTTCCGTTTCGCGCAGGTCGCGGTAGATCTGGACCATCTCGCCGCAAATGGCGAGCTCGGAAACTTCACCGCGGAGATAGGCTCGATAGCGTGCATCCATCCAGTTGCAGGCCTCGCGAGAGAGCAGTCCGGATTCCATGGACCATTGCATAAACCCGACACCGGCATCGCCGGACCAGAGAGTGCCATCGCAGTCGAAAACGGCGACGGCAGGTTGGATGACCTCCATGCGACGGAAAAATTCAGAGGGAGAGAGAGTGGAGATTTTCGGAGATATCAGTTCTTGCGCCAAAACGATCGACCTTATCGAAAAAATAGAAACAGGAAATCTACGAAGACCGAATGATTTTCCGCTGTGATTGGGCCTTCCACTCTATGATGCAGCATCGGCGCAAACTGCGCCAGCATTGTAACCAGCTTGTAATCTTGCAGGGCTGGCAAAGTTGATTCCATCGCAAAGAGTTTCTGGATGCCGGGTCCGGTGTCCGATAATTTCTTCAGGGCGAGGCAGAGCGTGGAGAGCCATCACAATCTTGATGGGAACAATCTGAATCTGAACAATCTGAATCTGATTCAGGGTTATCTGACGTATCTTCGTGTCGAGAAGGGGCTTCGTCCGCTGACCTGCGAAGCCTATCGCCGCGATCTTTTGCAATGTGCGGAATACCTGGAGCAGACGAACGGTTTTCTCGCCTCCGCAAAACACGAAGACCTGGCAGGGTTCATCGCCCATCTGCAGGCGCATCAGGTGGAGGCACGATCGCGCGCTCGCAAACTTTCCTGTCTCCGCGGGCTCTATCGCTGGCTGCTGCTGGACAAACGCATCGCCCACGATCCGACGATTCACCTGGAAACACCCGCCGGCTGGAAGGTGCTTCCCAAGTCTCTGTCGGAAGCTGAGGTCGTGACGATGCTCGACCAGACCGGGCACGGCGCTGCCGGAACCAAGACGGAAGACTGTACGCCGCAATCCCTGCGCGACAGGGCCATGCTGGAGCTTTTGTACGGCGGGGGGGTGCGTGTGTCGGAGTTGGTGGGACTTGCGGTGGAAGACATCTCCCTGGAGCAGGGGCAAATGCTGGTGCGCGGCAAAGGAGACAAAGAGCGCATTGTGCCGCTGGGCCAACCCGCGATCCAGGCGTTGACGGAGTATTTGGACGATGGGCGCGCGCGGCTGCTTCGCCAATCGAATGTGCGGCAGGTATTTCTGTCGCAGCGCGGGCAGCCGCTGACGCGGCAGACGGTATGGGCCATGGTGAAGCATGTCAACCATCGGGCCAGCCCGCACATGCTGCGCCACAGTTGCGCCACCCACATGGTGGAGCACGGCGCCGACCTGCGCACGGTGCAAACCCTGCTGGGGCACGCCGATATTGCCACCACGCAGATTTATACCCATCTGGCACTGGGCAGGTTGAAGGCGGTGCATCGAGCGCACCATCCTCGCGGAGCGGGTCACTTCCCCACTCAAGCCAACAGTGGGCTTGAATGGGCCACCGACCAGGTTCCGGTGAGGATAGGGGTCCAGAAATTCAATGAAAGCTGAAATGCAAATTGTCATC
The DNA here is from genome assembly GCA_052142955.1 of Acidobacteriaceae bacterium. GTDB lineage: Bacteria > Acidobacteriota > Terriglobia > Terriglobales > Acidobacteriaceae > JAKAAZ01. The sequence continues at coordinate 19,384 of JBKQVW010000167.1, forward strand.
GATCCTGCCGAAGAGTCCGCGAGGGCCCCGGAAATTCTGCGGCTGATTTCGGAATACATGGCTATGCTTACGGTGGAGCGGGCCTCGTCCGAGCACACGGTCCGCGCCTACCAGAGAGAACTGCATTCCTTTGCCGCGTTTCTCGGCAAGCGTTGCAGCAGCGGCGTTGTACCTTCGCAGATTGAACATCCCGTGATTCGGGAATACCTGGGGACCCTGTACGAGAAGAACCTGTCCAAGCCATCGGTGGCGCGCGCGCTGGCGGCCATTCGTTCCTGGTTTGGATGGCTGGCGAGGACCGGGCACATTGAACAGAACCCCGCGCGCCTGGTCTCCACGCCCAAGCTGCCGAAACATCTGCCGCGGGTGCCGGGCGCCGAGCAGTTGAACCAGGTGTTGAACGATGCGGATGCGGAAACGGCGTGGCCGGAGCGAGACCGCGTCATTCTGGAACTGCTGTACGGGTGCGGCATTCGGAACGCGGAATTGGTCGGACTGAATCTGGAAGACATCCAATGGGGCAATGAATGCCTGCTGGTGCGCGGCAAGGGCCGCAAGGAGCGGTACGTGCCGCTGGGCGACGCGGCGGCGATGGCGATCCGCGCCTATCTGCCGTTGCGGGCGCAGAAGCTGGCGGATGCGAAGCGGCCCTCGGAGGCGCTGCTGCTGAATGTGCGCCTGCGCGGCAATGGCCGTCTGACGACGCGCAGCGTGGGACGCATCGTGAAACAACTGGCGCTCTCCCATGGTCTTGCCGCGGATGTGCATCCGCATACGTTGCGCCACGCCTTTGGGACGCACATGCTGGAGGACGGCGCCGACCTGCGGGCTATTCAGGAGATCCTGGGTCATGCCCGGCTTTCGACCACGCAGCGGTATACGCATCTGACCTCCGGGCAAGTGGCGGCCGTGTATGACCGAACGCACCCTAGGGCGAAAGCGTGAGACTGGGAGCGAAAGCCTGAGATTTGGCGCCCAGGCCCGACACTGGCGACGGCGCTGGCTGACCATTACAATAGAGGAGTGGCCATCCCTGTGAGTCGCCCACGATAGGCGCGTACCTTCCGCTGTTCCAACCGCTTACAATTCACTGTATACGCCGGATTTCAGGCATGGAGCGGCGGCGAACAGGCAACAGCGAAACACACTGCAAGGCAAAGGTTGGATTTTTTCCGTGATACAGCTTGGCGATGCATTAACGAAAGTCTTCGGTACCAGCAACGAGCGCACCGTGAAGCGCATGTTGCCCATGGTCAAGGACATCAATGCCCTGGAGCCGGAGATGCACCAGCTTTCGGACGAACAGATGCGCGCCAAGACGGACGAATTTCGCGCTCGCATTGCGGCCCACATCGCGGACATCAAGGATGCTGAGGAACGCTACCAGGCAGAACAGGATGTGCTGAAGCAGATCCTGCCCGAGGCCTTTGCGCTGGTGCGCGAGGCGGGACGTCGCGTCGTCGCCATGCGGCACTTCGATGTGCAGCTGATCGGCGGAATGGTGCTGCATCAAGGCAACATCGCCGAGATGAAGACCGGTGAAGGCAAGACGCTGGTGGCCACGCTGCCCTGTTATTTGAACGCGCTGGCGGGCCATGGCGTGCATGTTGTAACCGTCAACGACTACCTGGCCAAACGCGATGCTGAGTGGATGGGCAAGATCCACAACTATCTGGGTCTTTCCGTCGGCGTGATCGTGCACGACCTGGACGACGAACAGCGTCGCGCCGCCTATGCCGCGGACATCACCTACGGAACCAACAACGAATTCGGCTTCGACTATCTGCGCGACAACATGAAGTTTGAGCTGTCGGAGTGCGTGCAGCGGTTTCCGTATTACGCCATCGTGGATGAAGTGGATTCCATTCTGATCGACGAAGCGCGGACCCCGCTGATTATCAGCGGCCCCACCGATCAGACAACCGATAAATATGCGCGCGTGACGCGGATTGTTCCGCAGTTGGAAATGGGCGAGGAGACCGACTCGCTGGAACAGAAGATTCTGACCGGCGATTATGTGGTCGATGAGAAGCATCGCACCATTGGAGTCACGGACGAAGGCTGGGTGAAGATTGAAGGCCTGCTTGGAATTGAGAGTATTGCCGATCCGGAAAACTGGGACCTGAAGCATTACGTGGAAACGGCCATCAAGGCGCACGCGCTGTATAAGCGGGACGTGAATTACGTGGTGAAGGACGGTGAAATCATCATCGTCGACGAGTTCACAGGCCGCCTGATGCCGGGGCGCCGCTGGTCGGATGGACTGCACCAGTCGATTGAAGCCAAAGAAGGCGTGAACATTCGGCGCGAAGACCAGACGCTGGCGACGATTACGTTCCAGAATTATTTCCGCATGTTTAAGAAGCTTTCGGGCATGACCGGTACGGCGGAAACGGAAGCGACGGAATTCGACAATATTTATAAGCTTGATGTCATCGTTATTCCGACCAATAAGCAGATGCTGCGGCTGGAGAATCCAGACGTAGTTTTCCGCACCGAGAAAGAAAAGTACTTCGCGGTAGCCGACGAAATTCAGAAGCTCCACGAAAAGGGTCAGCCTGTGCTGGTCGGTACAACCTCCATTGAAAAGTCTGAGCGCCTTTCTGAATTGCTGAAGAAGAAAGGGCTGAAGCAG
>JBKQVW010000168.1:0-8090 GCA_052142955.1 Acidobacteriaceae bacterium
CCCTTGCCGCAGGTACCAGTCCTGAAAGGCTGCCCTGTCAGGTCTGCATGTTGACTGCCGCCAAAGACGGTTGAGCTGTTCCCGTTGGGGCCGATCGACATCGGGAAACCGCTCTGGACGGTAGTAATTCCATTCACCTGCCAGCCGCCCACGATTGCATCCTCGACCTTGTTCATGCCGCTGCCAAACCTCTTGCCCTGGCCGAACGGCAATTCATACACATAGTTCAAGACCAGGGAGTTAGGAATATCCTCGCCATCGACCGTCCAATCGGCTTTCAGGTCGTAGTAATTGCGGATGCCAGAGCCACCGGTATCGCCGTTGACCGATCCCCATTCCTCCGGTCCTGCCACATCGGACAGGAACTTCGAGTAGGTGTAGGAGGCTGTGAAGACCAGGCCTGCCCCGAAACGATGTTTGAAATTTGCCTGCAAGGCATTGTAGTTGTTGGTTCCAACCGGCTCGTCTGTGGCTGAGACTCCTCCGCAGTACTCCGGATAGGGCTCCAGGGATTGCGCCACAGTCCACGGGCAAGCCATAGCAGTAAGTCCAAGGGACTTCAACGCGACGGCATACGGATTGGTGCCCGCCGAGGCATTCAGCGCCGACCCCATGGAAAGATATTTTGGATTCAGTTGGCCGTAGTTCATGCCGCCGAGGGTAATGCGCGTTCCACGGCCCCCGACGTAGGCGACATCCAGCACGTCGTTGTTCGTGAAAGCATATTGGAACCCAAAGCTGAACTCCTTGGTTCGAGGATCGGGACGGAATGGATTCACCGCGCTGGGGCTCTGTCCGACGCTCGTCAGGCTTCCCAATGCGTTCCCCGTCACTGGCACAAGTCCCGTTTGGAATGCCTGCACAAGGGGCGTCGTCACCGTGATCCCGTCGGGCGAAGAAGTCCATGCCGTTGAGGTCGAGTATCCCGGGTCCGGTCCGGAGCCGCCATACCAGTTTCTCGCATAATACAAACCGAAGCCGCCGCGCATCACCAACTTCGGGAAGATGGCGTACGCAAAGCCAAGGCGGGGCTCCAGGTCGACCAGGTTCTTTTCATAGAGACCGCGGTTCCCCGGATTGTTGTAGACGAGTGCTCCATAAACTGGAATCCCCGTCGCCGCGCTGATCGGGTTGAGGGCGTTGAAATCGAAATACGCCTGTTGGTTATGCCGTGCAGTTGCCGGCATTTGGATTTCATAGCGGAAGCCGAGGTTCAACGTCAACTTCCGGTTGGCTTTCCAGTCATCCTGCACGTACATCCCGTGCAGGTAATTGGTCGTCGCCGCAAACGCGGTGTAGCCAGTGGAGCCACCCGAGCCGATCCCGGAGTTGCCGGCGCCCGCCAGGAAGGATGCAAGCCCGTCTCCGTTTGTTGTTGTCGCCGGGTTCGACGGGTCGGGACCTGCCGTCATGGCAACCGAGAAATTCAATACAGTTGGGGTCAACCTGCCGCCGTCTGTGGTTTGCCAAATGCCCAGGTACCCGACCGAAATGGAATGAGCTTTGTAGCTCTTGTTCAGGTCGGCGTTCAGGCTGGCATTATTCTCGGGGAACGTGGCTTCGCCGGAGTTTTGCGTCGCTCCCAGGGGAGCATAGGATCCCTGGCCACTAAAAGTGTTTCCAAATGAAATTTGTGGAAACTGCGGAGTCCAGGAATCGAGAGTCCCAGGCAGCCCCAGCGAGGAAGGTTTGAACGGATAGCCCTGGACGATGTTCCCCGCGGCAAAGCGAGTGAAGAACAAGTCGGTGGAGAGGACAAGAGTTGGCGTAAAGATGTGAGAATAGCCCAGAACCCCAAACAAGCGGTTGTTCGGGTCATCTACGTAGGGCCCCGCAATATCGTTTCCGTAAAAGGCCCCTGTTTGGACTTTTGCTTCGTGCTTATTCGAGTATTGCCCGTAGATCTTGTTATTTGCATTGATGTTTTCGTCAATGCGGATTCCCCACTCGTTGGAGGAGGTCGGCGCACTCACCACGGTGTTGAAGTTGTAGCCGCCGCCCGGGCTCTTTGGCGCCGGCCAATAATTTCCAGTGGCGAATTTATTCGCCAGTGCGTCGATTGCGCCCACGCCGGTTGTGGGTATTTTGTTTCCAGAATACGGGTCGCGGATCTCAACGGCTTGCCCGACAGTGTTATTGGCTGTGGCGCAGGTAGCCGTGACCGATCTGGAGGTATAAGGGTTGTAGATCGCCCCTTGGTAGATCGGCCGGCACAGCGCATCGGTTCCGACCTGAGTGGAAGTCAGTTCCGATGAGAAGTCACCACCCAACTCGGCAGTGGTGGGCACATTGGCGCCAAAGGTGAGACCGCCGTTGAGCCGCAGGCCTTCATAGTTGGCGAAAAAGAAGGTTTTGTCCCGCTGTTTATAGATGCCCGGGATATACAACGGCCCGCCGCCGGCGATTCCGAACTGGTTCCGGTGATCGTCAACCCTGGGCTCGTGGGCGAGCTTGTTGAAATAAAGATTGGCGTCCAAGTCCTGGTTGCGCAGGTATTCGTCGGCCAGGAAATGATAGCTGCTGGTTCCGGCCTTAGTCGTGATGCTGATCGCATTGCCGGTGCTGAATCCGTATTCGGCTGAGAATGAGTAGCTGGTTACCTTGACTTGGTCCGTGTCCTCTGGAGCGGGCACATACTGGCTTCCTCCCCAGCCTTGGGCTACGTCGTATCCGCCCTCCAGAAGGAACAGGTTGGTGCCGAAATAACCGCCACCGAAATTCAGGAACGAATAATCCTGGTCCGCGGTATCTTCGCTGCCGCCCGATGCCAATAACTGCCGGTAGCCCTGTGTATTCACGGCAGAGTCCAATGTCACAAAGGAGAGGTCGTTCCGGAGGTTCAGCGGAAGCTCCTGAATCTGCTGGTTCGTGAGCTCGGTGCTCATGCTCGCGTCCTCTGTTTGAAGCAGCGGCCCCGTCGTGTTGACGGTGACTTGCTCGGTGGCGCCGATGGTCAAGCTCACCGACATGGTCACCGTGTCTCCCTGAGCGAGAACGATTCCGTTTTGCCGGGTCGTCCTGAATCCCGGCGCGCTCACCTCGAGAACATAGGTGCCCGACGGAAGCAGGGCGAAGGTGAAGTCTCCCTCCGCGCCGGCCGTATCAAGCCGGACGATTCCAAGGTCTGCGTCGGTGAGTTTTAAAGTCGCTTTGGGCACCCTGGCCCCGGAAGGGTCGGTCACTGTCCCCGACAGCGAGGCCGTTATGCTTTTGCCTTGCGCATGGATTTTCGAAAGGCACGTCACTCCGATGGCGATCGTCAACATCACCAAAACTACGAACCGTAACTTGGTCATTTTGCCTCCTAAAATTCTTAATTGCTGGCTTCGCATTTGATTGGCCAAGGTCCTCGAGGAAAGACCAGGGCCTCCGCAGATCGATTGATCGGGTGACCCTCCGCTAACAGACCCCCACGGACACACCCTTTTCAAGCACCCGAAGAGTAAGCGCTAACTTTATGGTTATTGGCAAGGTACAGTACGGTACTGTTCGAGTGCGTTCTCCAACGAAATGTGGAGTTTGTCCTCACCAATTTGTTGGAATACAGTACCGCGCTTGCCAGAGCATTACGTCTCTATGGGCCGATGCGTCGCCTCATTTCGATGCGTGAATTCTCCACGAATGTTGGCCCGGAACCGCCTACAGCCTTCCTTCTTTGGCGTAGGAAGAAATCGCGAACCTGCCAATCTCGAATCTGTTCGAACCGACAATCGCCCTCTTGAAATGCACGAATTGCCCGAAAGGAACCGCTAACTTTCGCTTTATCGTGCAGCGTATAATCAGGTTGGCCGAGATGCCGGGAACACAAAAAACAAAACTTTCAAATGCCGCACATTACCTGATCGGGCGCAATCCGATCCAGCTGACAAATTAGGGGAATCGCTCGCACCATCGACATTGAGCTCCTTCTGCAAGCGTTCGCCGAGCTCGTCACCAAACCTGAGATGTACCTTGTGCCCTCTCAGTGCTTCGTTGGACTGCGTCAAGAGTAGAAACCGCGAACCCATGGAATCGAAGACAATGCGCTTTCCTGCAGTAAGAGTGTTCGAGAGTTTTCATCGGAGCCTTCTTCTTGCTGTCGCTCTAGCTTTCCTGTCGGCGTCCGGAATATCCGCTCAAGAAATGCCATCTGCGGCCAATGCGGCCTCACAATCGGGCACGGAAAACACCGAAAAACCTGCGCAACAATCCCAGGGCGGGATGGCAACGGCGGGTCCTCATGAAGCCATCTTCGATGATCAGCACCGTCCCATCACTGCCGGCGGATTCGTCACGAGCGGCCCAATCGTATTCCAGGATGTCGCGGCAGCAGCCGGCCTGACAAAGTGGCATCATACGGCCGGCACTCCAGAAAAGCGGTTGATCGTTGAGGCCAAGGGACCAGGCGTCTGCCTCCTGGATTATGACAACGATGGCTGGCTCGATATTTATCTTGTGAATGGCTCGACTTACGAGGCGCTCGCTGGCAAGGCTACTCCTCCGCACGCTGCCCTATTTCACAACAACCACGACGGCACTTTCACCGACGTAACGCAAAAAGCCGGCGTCGCAAACGACCGTTGGGGATTCGGTTGCGCGGTCGCGGACTACGATAACGACGGCTGGCCCGATATCTACGTAACCAACTACGGAGAGAACCGGCTCTACCACAACAATCACGACGGGACCTTTACCGATGTTGCCGAGCACGCAGGCGTCGGGCTCGGAACATGGTCAACCGGTGCAACATTCGGCGATTACGACGGCGACGGCCGCTTGGACCTGTTTGTTGCCGGCTACCTGCAACTCGATCTCGCCAATCTAGCCCAATCCGGCGGGAAGCCTGGCTCTTTGGTCTGCCAATTTCGAGGCGTGCCCACGATGTGCGGGCCGCGTGGGCTAACTGGCGAGCATGACCATTTGTTTCATAACAATGGCGACGGCAGCTTTACCGACGTGAGCAAGAAACTTGGCGTCGACGATCCTAATGGCTATTACGGGCTCGGTGCCCTGTTCGCAGACGTCAACAACGACGGCAAGCCGGACCTGCTGGTGGCCAATGACTCCACACCAAACTATCTTTACATCAACAAGGGCAATGGAACATTCGAAGACGACGCTTATCTGAACGGCTATGCGCTGAATGGGGACGGGCGAGAAGTCGCCAATATGGGTATCGCCGTTGGAGACTATGAGAACAACGGGCATCTGTCGGTCGTGAATACGACCTTTGCCGACGATTACGATGTGCTCTTTTGGAATGATGGAACCGGTCACTTCGACGATGTCAGCTATCAGTCCGGAATCGCGCAGCCAAGCATACCGTTTGTCGGGTTCGGAGATGGATTCCTCGATTACGACAATGACGGCTGGAAGGATCTGCTCATCATCAACGGTCATGTTTATCCGCAGGCGGATCAGCATCCGGATTGGGGTCAAAGCTATGCCCAGCGCCCGCTGCTCTATCGAAACCTGAAAAACGGCAAATTCGAACCGGTCCCGGCAGTGGAGGGTACCGGCCTCGCGGAGTTAATGGTGGGTCGCGGTGCAGCGTTCGGCGATATCTTCAATGATGGCAAGATCGACGTAATCATCAACAATATGGACGGAGTCCCGGTGCTGCTGCGCAACGTAAACTCCGATCGCCACCACTGGGTCGAACTGAAGCTGATCGGGGGACCCAAGAGCCCACGCGATGCGGTAGGAGCGACTGTGTACCTCAACGCTGACGGAATCCGCCAGCGCGAGGACGTTTTGAGTGGCGGCAGCTATCTTTCTTCGAACGACATGCGTGTCCACTTCGGCCTAGGAGACGCGCCCGACGCCGGAACGGCGGAGATTCACTGGCCGTCAGGCGCGAAAGAAAGTATCAAGCTCCCTGCTGTTGATCGCATCTTTACGGTCGCAGAGGGCAAGGGAATAATTGGGGAACTCTGCACCGCATGCGACGCTGGAGCGAAGTAGAAACCAAATCGAGACCGGGACGTCGTTGACTATTAACACGAGCGCGATTGCCGAGGGTCGGGTTGCACCGATCCCGCTCCAGGAGACGTGACCCACCACCTTGCTCCACAGGAAAACCGAGATCACGGAATCCGAGGATGATCCCAGCGATTCTCCTTGTAAAGTCATCTAGGAAAGTGATTTCGCCGAGGCCATAAGCAGCGGCCGTAACCTGTCATGAAGGCGCAAACGGTGCGCTTATATAGAGTATTGGTGGGAATTGGCTCCTCAGGTAGGACTCGAACCTACAACCCTTCGGTTAACAGGCGAGTACTAAACGATGGAGTAGTAATGTTTTCAACGGAGTAGAGAGGAGCCAAAGGAGTAATCGGAGCCTTTTCGGCACGCAATTGGACCAAATTCTGGACCAAGTTTTTCAACCAAGTCCCGGTTCTCACTACCTGATCGTGGAGGAATCGGCATCAGCCCCTAAGAAATTCAGAAGCCTCGATTCGAGAACTGAAAATGGAACCTCCCTACAAAGCTGCAATAATTGATCTGGCGCCTCAGATGGATTATCATGTTGGAAGGTGGAGGCGCCCCATGGATGCCCGGATGGAACATCTGACAACAACGGAAGCGGCCATAGCGGCCGGAGTCTCGATCCCGCAGATCAACCGGATGATCGACGAAAAAATCCTGCCCGAGGATCTCTACGACACCACGCCTATCCGGACCTTCCGGTCGGATGCTTGTCTCCTCATTGCCTTCTATTTCGAGACGGCAAATTGGCTGACCGCGAACGCCCGCCTGGAAACGATCCGCAACGCCAGGATCCGCTGCTCGACCTGGGACGAGTGGAAAGACTGCACGGTGGGCGATCAGAATCTGACGATCCGTTTCTCTGATCTCTGGAAGGAGGTCGACGGCCGTCTGCGCAGTCTCACAGAAGCGCGCCAGATGGTCGTCGAAGATCCCGAAATCCTGAGCGGAACGCCGGTGATTCAGGGCACACGCGTTCCCGTGCACGATGTCGCCGCGCAGTTGGATGCGGGAGTTCCCATGGAGCGAATTCTCAGGTCCTATCCGAGCCTCAACGCATCGCAGGTCGAGCTCGCATCGATTTACGCCAAAGCAGCTCCGCAGCGCGGCCGGCCTCGGCGGCTTTCCATTCCCGGCGCGACCAGAATTTCAGTCACAAAGATGCGGCTTCGCAACACTCGTGCTGGAGCGTGAAGAGTGCTGAAATTCTTGATCGATGAATGCCTGAGCCCCGACCTTGCGCAGTTGGCGCGCGATCGGGGTTTCCACTCCAGCTCCCATGTGAGCTGGTTGGGCAAGGCAGGCTGGAAGGACTGGCAACTCAGAGTCCTGATCGTTGAGCAAGACTGGACGTTTGTCACGAGAAACAGCGTCGATTTTCGCGGACCGGTCGACCAGCCAGGTTCCAGCGGGCAGTACGCGAATGTTCCGATTCACGCTGGTCTGATCTGCATCAACGGTACGGGCAAAATAACTGGCGAGGTCGAAATCGAACTTTTCACGGCAGTTCTCGATCAAATCGGAACAGTGGATCACCTCGTCAATGAGGTGATTGAGGTTTATCTCGGCGCGGAAGAGAGCGGTGAATTTGAGATCGTCCGGTATTTACTTCCGATTCCAGATGAAACGGAGTCAGGTTGACGATGCTCACGGAGACGGATCGTGTGCCGTTGCTTGAGCGGAGCCTGCAGATCCGAGGAATTGTAAGGCCAACGGAGCATTTGCCGAGGGGAAACCGGATGATTCCGTGCTGTCCTGGACTCGCCCGCGTAATGGGGAGCCCATTTCTTCGATTTCTCCGACGACGGATCGGCGAACGCTTGCCGACTGAGGACCTATCCTCTTTCGGGATTGATCTTTCTGTCAGGGCAGAGATGTCGGTCCAAAAGGCGGAGGGCACACGACTCGCCTGTCAGCGCAAGACCTTTCCTCACCAATCGACTCGGAAAGCCGCATCTCCAGCGTCGCTAGAGCTTTGGCATGAACTCTGTGCCAACAAGGGAATCTTCTGTGCGAAATCTGAATCGAATAGACTGGTCGGTCTATCGAATGTCAGAATTGACGAAGAGGGAGAAAATGGAAGTTCGGAACACGCGGGAGCATCTTCTTCAAGTTGGACTTCGGCG
>JBKQVW010000169.1:0-128388 GCA_052142955.1 Acidobacteriaceae bacterium
ATCCGCGCGCCAGCCGAGGTAGAGATCGTCGAGAATTTTTTCCGCAATCAATCGCGAGGCTCCGAGGGCGCAGGCTTCGCCGCCTAGCGAAGAGACCTGAAGATCGACTTCGTTGGCGGATTTTTCCAGGGACCGCTGTTTGATGATGCGGCGCAATGGGTCGGAGAGAAGTTGCGGCACGGCACGAAACAGCGCGCCTCCGAAGATCATGACTCGAGGATTGAGAAGATTGACCAGATCCGCCAGCCCGATGGCAATATAGGAAGCTGCTTTCTGCAAGACCCGGAAGGCGAGGCTGTCGTTCTCCGCCGCTGCCTGGGCGATCAACTCGATGCCGATCTTATCCAAATCTCCGGCGGCAAGGTCTCGTATCTTCGAATCGATGCCCTGCTCAATGGCGGCCCGCACGGCCTGGATAATCGCGGCACAGGAGGCCACCGTTTCCAGGCATCCGTTATTTCCGCAGGAACACAGAGGGCCATTCTCATCGACGGTAATGTGGCCGAACTCGCCCGCTCTGCCACCCGCGCCGCGATAGAGTTTGCCGTCGAGAAAAATCCCGGCACCGATTCCCATGCCGACATCGATATAGAGAAAGTCATTCAGATCTCTACCCAGGCCGAAGCATTTTTCCGCAGTCGTTGTGGTACGAACACCGTCTTCGAGCAGGCAGGGGACTTGGAACTCTTTGTGAAAAATCTCTCTGAGGGGGACATTTTTCCACTCCGCCATTTGCCCAGGGCGGGGATAGGAAAGGACAAGACCGGCGTCGCTATCGATGACTCCGGAATGGGCAATGCCGATTCCCTTAATCGCGGTTGGAGACACGGCGGAATGTTCGATTGTCTGGCGGATGGATTGGAAGGTCTTTTCCAGGACCCGCTCGCGCCCTTGCTGCATTTCGGTTCGGGTCTGAAACTTATCGAGAATATTTCCGTTGATGTCGGTGATGACGATACGCAGGTAGAAGGAACCGAGATCGACCCCGACCAGATAGGCGGCATCCTTGCGGATCTCAAGCGGAACGGGCCTGCGCCCGAGATGGGAGCGGGTCGGCTCGGATTCGACGACGAGTCCTTTCATCATGAGACGCTGAACGATGGCGGTGATCGAGGCTGGGCTGAGATCGGCTTGCCGGGCCAACTCGAGACGGGAGTTATTCACTCCGGAATGAATCAGATGGAGGATGGCAAGTTCTCGCTGCTCCAACTTGTCCGACGTCTCAGGAATCCGAGCTTGCATGTCTTTCATAGATATAATTTTATTGTTTCTTCCGTCTGTGTTCTGTTCATTTTCTAACATTATTTCGACGTTGGAAACAAATAATTTATTTCCGTGGATGAAATATATTGAGGAATAATCGTGAATATGTTCGCTGTTTAGTTGACAATGAGAAATATCTTTGCAAGCCTATCTTCAGCGAAAGTCTCCAGGAAATTGGAGTTGCACACCATGAAAACAGAACCCAGTCAGAAAACCGTGTCGCCGGAAAAGGAAAAACTGGCGATCGACGGGGGAATGCCTGTGCGCAGCAAGGCGCTCCCCCTGGAGTTTCCTGGAATCCACCATATGGATGAAGAAGAGGTCAACGCTGCGCTGCGAGTTTTGCGGAGCCGTTCTCCTTTTCGCTATTACGGGATTGATCTGCAGGGGGAAGTGCAGGCATTCGAGACCGAATTCGCCGCCTTTCTGGGCGTTGCCCACTGTCTTGCAGTCAATAGCGGTACCGGCGCATTAATTACCGCTCTGGCTGCGCTCGGTGTCGGGCCGGGTCAGGAAATTGTTATCCCAGCCTATATGTGGGTTTCCGTAGTGGCAGCCGTCGTCAATCTTGGCGCCATCCCAGTGCTGGCGGATATCGACGACACATTCTGTCTGGATCCGGCCGCCGTGGAGGCAGCGATCACGCCACGAACCACGGGTGTAATCGCCGTTCATATGAGCGGAGCGCCAGCGGATATTGCAGCCATCCAGAAAGTAACCAAGAGCCATGGGCTGTTTCTGCTGGAAGACTGCGCGCAATGCGCGGGTGGCAGCGTGGATGGCAAGAAGGTGGGGACCTTCGGCGATATGGCCATCTTCAGTTTTCAAATGAATAAGAACATGACCAGCGGAGAAGGGGGATGCCTGGTCACGAACGATGAGCGGCTCTACAACCGTGCCGTGGCCTGCCACGATACCGGCTATGCCCGCGGCTCCGATGGGCGGGCGTTGTTCGACAACCTGGAACTGTGTCTCTGGGGGCGCGGCTACCGGATGGATGAGATACGGGCTTCGATCCTGAGAGTGCAGCTGAAAAAGCTGCCAACGGTCATTTCGCACATGCACGATAGCAAATACCGGATTCGCACAGCGCTCGGGCAACAATCTGAAATTCGTCACCGCAGGATTGTCGATCCGGACGGCGATACGGGATGCTTTCTGCTCACGACATTCCAGTCGCCGGAGACTGCCCAACAGATCAACCGCGCCTTGCGCGCCGAGGGGATCGTCACACTGGCCCAGGGCGTGAACGACATCGTCATGACGCAGTGGGGGCTCCACATTTACTACAACATCCCAAGCCTGGTGCATAAGACCGGCGTCGACAAACGAAACTCCCCATGGTCACTTGCCGAAAACAGAAACTCGCAAACCGAGTATCGAAAGGGGACCTGCCCGGTTGCCGACAGCCTGTTCGAGCGAACCATTCTGCTGGCCATTCCATCCTGTTTGACCGAACACGATGAACAAGACATCATCCACGCCTTCGACAAGGTACTGACCAGCTTTAGCGACTGAGTTCCAGGCACAACGCTGACGATCGGCAAAGGGGGCACGTATGGGTCAGTCGAGGACGTTGAATGTAGCGATGGTCGGCTACGGCTTCATGGGGAGAGCGCATTCCAACGCATTTCACCAGGCAACACACTTCTTTGATTCTTCCTTCAATCTCAAGCTGAAAACTATATGCGGACGTAACCAGACGAACTTGGACCGCATGGCCCACCAGTGGGGCTGGGAAGAGACTGCGAGCAGTTGGGAAGAAATAGTGAATAGAAAGGACATCGACATTGTCGATATCTGCACACCGAACTACCTGCACGAGCCAATAGCCGTCGCCGCCGCAAAGGCGGGAAAGATGGTTCTGTGTGAGAAGCCGCTCGCCAATTCCGTTGCTGAAGCAATGCGCATGGTGGCGGCAGCAAGGAATGTGCCCACACTAGTGTGGTTTAACTATCGAAGGGTCCCGGCAATCGCTCTTGCCCGGCAGCTGATTGAGCAGGGGAAAACGGGCGAGACATATCACTACCGGGCAGTGTATCTGCAGAGCTGGGGGAGAAATCCGGGAAATCCGCAAGCGTGGAGATTCGATCCCCAAGAAGCAGGCTCTGGAGTTATGGGCGACTTGCTGTCCCACTCCATTGATCTCGCAACCTGGCTAAACGGACCGATCAGCGAGTTGTGCTCTCACGTGCATACATTTGCGCCAGGGCGGCAGGTTGATGATGCGGTCACAGTGATGGCCCAGTTTTCCAATGGCAGCATCGGAACTTTTGAGGCGACGCGTTTCGCAACCGGGAATCTCAACCGCAATTGCTTTGAGATCAATGGCTCGAAGGGCTCTATCGAATTCAATCTGGAGAAAATGAATCGTCTCAGATTTTTCGACCTGAGTGATGGCGTGCCGGTGCAAGGCACTCACGACATCATGGTTACGGGTCCAGGCCATCCCTATGTGGACGATTTCTGGCCTCCGGGACACATGATCGGATACGAACATACGTTTATTGCGACGCTCGCGGATTTCTTGCGCGCAGTCGCCGCGGGCGTCGAGTTCCATCCCAATTTTGAAGACGCTCTCGACACACAACGGATTCTCCAAGCCGTACAAGAATCGAATCGAAGCCGAACCTGGGTACGCACGAGAGGATAGGAAATGGACCGAGCCGGAAACGGACGCTGGGGCAGCCGACTCTCCCGATCAGTCGGTGCTTCGCGAGGTACCCGAGATACGAATCCGGCGTTTGAACTGTTGCAGGCAGGCGACCGACGTGCGTTCCCGATGCGGGGGGACAAATGCTCATCCCTCCTTTTTTTGAGTATGGAAGGTCTTCAAAGTATTCAGCAGGGATCGCGTGTGAGCGAGTAGTCCGGGCCATACATGCCCTCGACTACTCGCGGTGCATCTCAAATGAAACTCACCGCCACGCTGGCAGCTACAGTTCTGAAATTAGGCGTGAGTATGGCGGAAAAGCGGGATCGCCAAGATCCTTAGGCAATGCCGCCCCAATCGCTTGTGGCCAAATCGCTAAAGAGCCTCTCGTGACGCCACCTTTCAAGAAATCTACCTTGAACAATTTCCTTGACAGCAGGGAATCAATCGGCGTAGTTTCGCTGCATTACTTTGTTTAAATTATTTCATGTCTGAAATATAGATGAAAATAAATCGAGGATATTCGACAAGAGGCAAATTTTTCCGAATGAATAGCGATCCGATGAACGGACGCAAGCACTCGCCGAACAAGCAGTGGGGCTTTGGGGAAGAAACGTAGCATTGGGCAACTTACGGGGGACGCAATGAAGAGAGCTTTGATCTTGATGTGCAGCATCTTCTTTGGAGCGACTGTTGCTTTTGCAAGCGTTACCGGCAGCGTGGTTGGAACGGTAACAGACACGACCGGAAGCGTCATCTCTGGAGCTACGGTCGTAGCTTTGAACGTCGACACCGGTATCAAGACCACTACAAAGACAAACCAAGATGGCTCTTACTCTTTTCCTGACCTGTCCATCGGGCATTACACCATCCAAATAGATGCCCCGGGATTCTCCGAACTGCAAGAGACGGGAATTGTGCTGAATGTGAATAGCGCGCTGCGTGTTGATGCCGTGCTTCATGTCGGAGCGGTAAGCCAGCATATCCAAGTCTCCGCTAATGCCATTCAAGTCGACATGATCAGTACTCAGCTGGGCGACGTGATTGGCAGCACATCGATGACGAGCCTTCCCTTGAATGGACGTTCCTATACCGATTTACTTGCGCTTCAGCCCGGAGTAGTCCCACAATCGAACGAAAGCACGAACGGAGTAAATAGTTACAGCAACGCGCCCCCATCTGGCGGCCTGAATGATGGCACTCTGTCGATAAGTGGCGCACGAGGCAGTTCCAATGGTTTTATGGTGAACGGGGGCAATGTTCAAGAACAGATGGCAAATGGCACAGCCATCATCCCCAATGTCGATTCCATTGCGGAGTTTCGGATCATCACCAGCAACTATGACGCCGAATATGGTCACTACAGTGGAGGCTTGGTCAATGTCATCACCAAATCCGGCACGAACCAGTTTCATGGCGATGCCTTTGAATTTCTGCGGAATACTAACCTTGATGCACGCAACTACTACAGTCCCACGCGCGGCGATTATCACCAGAACCAATTCGGCGGAACCTTTGGGGGGCCCATCGTTCGCGACAAGTTGTTTTTTTTCGCAGACTACCAGGGAACACGCCAGAGCATTGGCGAAAGCACTGGACTTGTACCTGTTCCATCGGCGGCAGACCGAGAGGGCAATCTAGCGGATCAATCGAGCTCGCTCACGGGTACAGTGATAGGCCCGGCGGTTGCCGATACGCTTACCCAAGGATTAGGATATCCCGTTAGTGTGGGTGAACCGTTTTACACAAGTGGTTGCACGAGCGCAACCTGTGTCTTTCCAAATGCCGTCATTCCGCAGAGCGTATGGTCGGCGCCGGTCGCGAACCTGTTTCAATATATTCCGCTGCCCAATGTGCCGGCCTCGGCGAATTTCCCCACGGGAGCCTATTCGGGTGTGGCCAGCGCACCGTTGCAGGACGATAAAGCCGGCTTCCGCGTCGATGCCAATACGCGCCTGGGCTTGTTGTCCAACTACTACTTTATTGACAAGTACTCGCTCACAAACCCTTTCGCCGGAGACACCTTCGGTCTGTTCGGCGGTGCGACCTCTGGCCTTGCCCAGCTATTCACAATTAACGATACAAAGTCCCTTGGCGCTTCCAGCGTGAATGAGTTCCGATTGGGTTACACACGCAATGCTTCGTTTGCCAATACTCCGACAGGCCCTCCGGTTGATCTCGGAGGGATTGGCTTTACCGTTGGTTGCACTACGCTTGGGATATGCCCACAAAATGCGCAGTACAAAACTCTAATCCCAATTGGTTTCAACAATTTTTCCATCGGCGGTCCTGCTGGTTTAGAGGGTCTGTGGGAAAACACCTACCAGGTGCAAGACAATTATTCCTGGATTGTGAGGAATCACAACCTGAAGTTTGGGGGTATTTTTTCGCTCAGCCAAATCAATATGCAAACTTATTACGGCAACAACGGTATCTTCGGTTTCGACGGCGGCTCTGAAACCGGGCTCGATTTCGGCGATTTTCTTCTCGGCACTGCCACTACATACAATCAGGGAGTCCAATTTCCTCTATACAATCGCGCCCGGTATTACGGTCTTTTCGCTCAAGATAGCTGGCGGGCGGCGCGGAGTCTGACCATTAACTATGGCTTGCGGTGGGATGTTTCGACGCCCTGGTGGGAGAAATATAACCGCATGGAAGCGCTTGTACCTGGGCAGCAATCCGTGGTGTTCCCGACTGCACCACAGGGTTGGCTGGTCGCCGGCGACACGGCGATCTCTAGAACAGTAGCCCCGGTCCAATACGGTAATATCGCTCCGAGAGTGGGGTTGGCATACTCCCCGGATCCAAAGGGCGGGTGGTTAGAGAAGCTGACGGGCGCTTACGGCAAGTCGAGCATTCGGGCCTCCTTCGGCATGTTCTACAGTGATCTTGAAGACTATATCAATGCAAATGGCAACGGGGACGCCCCATACGGTTTGTACTGGGTAAATCCCACTCCTGCGACGTTTGCCACGCCGTTTGTGGATGTCTACACCGGCAATCCCGAAGGCCAGCGTTTTCCGGTCCCATCCGTCGTTGCGAATGCCTCCCCGTCTAACCCGGATCCAAATGTTAACTGGGCGCAGTACGAGCCGATCAGCAGTTCCCCAACGTATTACTACAAGAACGTCACTCCCTATGCTGAGATCTGGATGCTATCTGTTCAGCGTCAGCTGGCGGCGAATACGGTTCTGACTGTGAGTTATGTAGGAACAGCGGGCCGCCACAATATGGTCATCGATGAAGCGAATCCCGCCACTCCGTCCGTGTGTTTGGGTCTGAGCCAGCCAAGTGAAGTAGCTCCCGGAAGCAACGTTTGTGGTCCCTTTGCGGAGACCGGTGTGTTTACCACCACATCCGGCCAAGTGATCCAGGCCCGCCAGCAATTGGGTCCGTCGGGTGGCATCAATTTTGGAAGTACCGGCTGGTACCGCACCATGGGTGGCTCTTCTTACAATGCCTTGGAAAGCAGCTTGCAATATAGCGGCGGCCGGACATCAATACTGGTGGCTTACACATATAGCAAGTCAATGGATGATTCCTCGGCGGTTACGGAGCAGGTAATGCCTTTCGATCCCGGCTTGGAGTGGGCGCTGTCTGCTTTCAACGTTACCCAGAATTTCGTTGCCAGCTACTCGTACCAATTGCCGTTCGAGAAGCTTTTCAGCCACCCCAGCTGGTTGACGAAGGGTTGGGTTCTGTCAGGAATCACTCGCTTCTCTACTGGCTTTCCCGTAACGATTGCGGAAAATGACGACCGTTCTCTGATTGGGAACGATTCCGTAGGTCCGACAGGCAACGCGGATGAGCCCAACTTTACCCCTGGCCAACTTCTTCTCCAGACCAATCCGCGAAAAGGCGGCACCTATTTCAACACTTCTCTCTTTAGCTTGGAAAACCTCGGGCAATTTGGGAATGCGAAGCGCCGCTTCTTTAGTGGACCGGGTATCGACAACTGGGATATGGCGCTGGCCAAGGACATACATTTCACCGGATCGAAGTCACTCGAGTTCCGCTTAGAGTTCTTTAACATTTTCAACCACGCACAATTTGCTACGCCGAGTGGCTTGATCAACGGCGGAAGCTTTGGCGTGGTCACCAACGCCAACGATCCTCGCATTGGACAAGTGGCGCTCAAGTTCCATTTCTGAGAAATCGTGGCACTCAATCGTCGGAGCGTATGTTCCGTTGCCAGAGGCGTCAGGTTTCAGACTTCGTGATCAGCGAGTTAAGTGAAGGAGATTGTGATTGCCATGGCGACCCAGAAGAATCTTAGCTTCGGCCGGTTGTTGGAGTTCAAAGTCCGGACGCGGATAGTAAAAGGCTGGCGCGGCGCCTCGAGACAGTTTCGCGGAGCCCTCAATACGCTGGCACTGTTGCTGCTGGTTGCGCTTCCTGGCTGTCGGACGATGGCGGCGCAACCCAGCGCTTCGACGCCGATCTACCTCGATGCGAAACAGCCGATCCGCGCGCGCGTCGATGACCTGATGCGGCGCATGACCCTGAAAGAAAAAGTGGGACAGTTGAACCTTCCTTGTGTCTACGTCGATGCGCTGGGGAAGACGATTCCGGAAAAGATGGAGGCAGTCAAGAAGTTTGCCGCCGGAACCTATACCAATGAAATCGGTCCCGGCGCCGGCTTCTTCACTCTGGCAGATCAGATCCGGCTAAACGATCTTCCGCAGCAGGTGAAGTATTTCAATGAGCTGCAAAAAATCGCGACCACGCAAACGCGGCTGAAAATTCCTCTGCTTCAGGACGAGGAGGGAACCCACGGAGTCATGTTCCCCGGAGCGACCGTTTTCCCGGAAGGTCTTTCGATCGGCAGCACCTTTGACATGCCTCTGGTGCGTGCGATTTACGCGGCAGCCGCGCAGGAGGCAAGGTCCACCGGCATCCATGTTCTCTCCACTCTGGTGCTGGAAACCGATCGCGACCCCCGCATGGGGCGCAATATGGAGGGCTACACCGAAGACCCGTATCTCGATTCGCGGATTGCAACCAATATTGTCGAGGGCGCGCAAGGATCGAATCTCGATGCGCCGGATAAAGTTGTCACATTGATGACCGATTTTCCAACACAGAGCGAACCGGTCAGCGGCATGGAGCGCGGAGCCATCGAGTCGTCCGAGCGCTACATCCGAGAGAACTTCCTGCCGCCCTGGATTGCAGCCTTCAAAGCCGGCGCCTTGGGCGTGATGGCCGGATACCCGGAGATTGACGATGTTCCGGAACACGCATCGGAAAAATGGAATACGCAAATTCTCCGTCAGGAGCTGGGCTTCAAGGGAATTGTCGAAAGTGAAGGCGACGGCTTCGACAGTCTCATCTATGAGCATATTGTTCCGAACCAGAAAGAGGCCGGCGCGCTGGCGCTCTGGGCCGGTGTCGACATGGACATCACGTACGAGCCCGCCTATATGGGACCGCTCATCGAAAATGTCGAAGAGGGAAAAGTGTCCGAGGCGCTGATCGATCGCGCGGTACGACGGGTCCTTGAACTGAAATTTCGCCTGGGGCTTTTCGATCACCCGTACGCCGACCTGGCCCAGGCCGAGCGCGTGGTTCATTCCCAGGAACATCAGCAGCTCGCGCTGCGGGCCGCCCGGGAAAGCATTGTTCTATTAAAGAATGAAAATAATGTGCTTCCGCTGAAAAAGGACCTCAAGTCCATCGCGGTCATCGGCCCGAATGCGGATGATCGATGGAATCAGTTGGGCGATTACTCACCCTCCGAGGTGCCCCAGAAGGTCATCACCGTGCTCGATGGAATCAAGCAAGCAATCTCACCTGCAACGCGAGTGGAGTACGTGAAGGGCTGTGAGGTAATCGGCGGGAAAAAGGATTTCGCCAAGGCGATTGAGGCAGCTCGACATGCCAGCGTCGCCGTTCTCGTGGTCGGCGAGCACCCCAACAACGCCGGAAAAGGCGATGTCCCGCCGACCGATGGAGAAGCCTATGATGTGGCCAGCCTGGGCCTGACCGGCGCACAGGAACATCTGGTCAAGGCCATTCAGGCCACCGGCACTCCGGTTGTTCTGGTGCTGATCAACGGCAGACCGCTCTCCATCCCCTGGGAGGCAGCTCACATTCCCGCTATCGTCGAGGCTTGGGAGCCGGGAGAACGCGGCGGTGAGGCAGTTGCCGATGTTCTATTCGGCGACTACAACCCCACTGGACGCCTGGCGATTACCATTCCGCGCAGCTCCGGCCAGCTGCCCGCCTACTACAACTACAAGCCGTCCAAAGAATATTGGATCCAGCAAGCCTGGAGTCATGACGGCGGCTACGCGGACATGCCAGGCACGCCTCTCTACCCGTTCGGTTACGGCCTCAGCTACACCCAATTCAAATACAGCAATCTGCAGATTCGCCCGGCGCAAATCGATCCATCGGGAAACACGGAGGTGAACGTCGACGTAACCAATGTGGGCAAGCAGCCAGGAGTGGAAACGGTCCAACTCTACCTGCATGAGCGCTACACGCCGGTTGCGATTCCAGTCAAGAGTCTTCGTGGCTTTCAGCGAGTGTCGCTCAATCCCGGTGAGACCAAGACCGTGACCATGAAACTCACGCCAGACGATCTGATGCTGCTTGATCGCGATATGCACTGGACCGTGGTGCCGGGCACCTTCGACGTCATGATCGGCAAGTCGTCGGCTGATATCGTGCTGAGCGGCCAGCTCCAGGTGAATGGAACCGACCGCGCATTCGCCAAATGAATCAAATTCGCAACGGCGCAACGTACCCAATGGAAATTGCGCCGTCGCCTTTACATCCATGCCTCTGGCTTTGCCGCCATCGCTTCTTCCAGCGTGATTCGCCGCTTCTGTTTGTACGCCAGGTTTGCCATGTGGCATGCGACCGCCGATAAGTAGCCGATTTCAACCGTTCCATTCGGCTGCTTGCGATCGCGGATGCATTCCATCCAATTCGCCATGTGGTTGACGCCAGGATTGTGCCCTTGCAGCCGGACCCCATTCGGGTTGTTGATCTTCTCGGGATAAAAATTGATCGGTCCCGGCGCATTCTCTTCGTCCCAGTTCGGATCATTCGTAGGATGGTCGCCGGTCTCCATGGCGTTCGAACCGCTCACGTGCTCGACCGTCCCGTTGCTCCCCAGGAAGCGTTCTCCCAGGCCGTAACGTTCATTGCTGAACGTGGATTGCCACACCACAAGCAAATCATTGGGATACTCGAACGAAACGTTGATCGTGTCCGGTACCTGCCGTCCGTCTTTCACGGAATACACGCCGCCCATCATGGTGGCCGCTTTCGGCAATTCCAGATTCATGGCTGTGATGATCCATCCAATCTGGTGGACCATGTTTTCTGTAATGTTGCCGCCGGAGAATTCCCAATAGAGTCGCCAATTGATAAATTTGTAGCCGTCAAACGGAAACTTCGGACGCCCGGAGAGAAATAGGTCCCAATTCACATGCGCGGGATTGCAATCGCTCGACACCGGGCGGACCCACTGTCCCTGTCCCCGCGGGGAATTGCGGCTCATCCACGACTCGACCATGGTGATTTTTCCCGGCAGCCCTTCTTGAATCCACTTTCTGCCATCTGCCAACTCGCCTGAGCTTTCATCCTGCATTCCGATCTGCACAACCTGCTTGGACGCTTTGGCGGCCGCTCGACACGCCGTTACCTCGGGAATGTCCCACGCCATCGTCTTTTCAGAATAGAGATCTTTTCCCGAGGCCAGCGTGGC
The DNA here is from genome assembly GCA_052142955.1 of Acidobacteriaceae bacterium. Taxonomy (GTDB): domain Bacteria; phylum Acidobacteriota; class Terriglobia; order Terriglobales; family Acidobacteriaceae; genus JAKAAZ01. Next base: position 11,637 of record JBKQVW010000169.1, read on the forward strand.
CAGAAAATACTTTGCATGCAGATGCTGCGGAGTGGCCTGGATCACCGCGTCAATGTCATTGCGGTCCAGCAGACGCATCGGGTCGTCGTACATCGCGACATTCGGAACGAAACTCTTCACCTGCTCACGCCGGCGAGAGTAAACATCGGCAACCGCAACGCACTCGACATTCGGCTGCTTCAATGCGCTTTTTAAGTCCTGTTGTCCGCGGTCTCCCGCGCCGATGATACCGATGCGGATCCTGTCGTTCGCGCCGAGTATCCGGCGGTTTGCTCCGAAGACCCGCGTGCCGGAAAGAGTCCCTAGGGCTGCAACTCCCATACCGACCTGCCCGATAAAGTCGCGACGATTGATTTTCTTTCCCTCTTCTTCCACTTGGCCACTCTCCTTTGTGTACGGATTGCTCCCCATCCTCGTCCAGGCTGTACAGCTGCGGATTATAATGTTCCTCGCCACAATACTTGCGCTGCGAGATCTCGGCCAACACCATGCAGTCGGAACCAGGAAAGAAAATTCAACCGATTATATATCGCCGGAGGTGCTATGCATCCTGAAATACCTCGTCGAAAGTTCTTGAAGACTGTAGGGCTCGGTGCGCTGGCAGGTGCAGGCGCGCAATGGCTCGGATCGCCCGCGGCGATGGCAGCACCTGCGGATGACGATGTCGACCGTTCGAAAATGCCGCGGCTGTTTTCCGGCTGCTGCGCCTATTCCTACGACCATGCCTTGCGGCAAGGAACGATGACGCTGGAGGACTTCATCCGCAAGGCTGTCGACCTGCGCCTGGACGGCGTCGATATGACCGCGTATTACCTCAAGTCCACGGATCCGGAATATCTCGATGGCCTTCGCCACCTGGCCTACAAGAATGCCGTACCGTTTTCCGGCTCCGCTTGCGGCGTCAGCATGGTCCAGGCCACAGCAGCCAAGCGCGCTGACAGCCTGAACGAAATCAAGAAGTGGGTGGACGTCACCGATCGCCTGGGAGCGTCCCATCTCAGAATTTTCGCCGGCCCGTTGCCTCCCGGTGCCACCCTGCAACAAGGGATCGACTGGGTCGTGGAGACGATGAAGACGGCCTCGGAGTATTCCGGGCAAAAAGGCATCATGCTGGGTCTGGAGGATCACGAGGGCGTATCGCAAAGCGCTGACGTCTGCCTGGAAATCATGCATCGGGTGAACTCCCCATACGCCGGCATCAACCTCGACGTGACCAATTTCATCCCCACCGCCACCCAGGACGTCTATGCGCAAATTGCGGCATGCATTCCTTACGCCACCAACACGCACATTCGCGACCGTTTTGAGTATGACAAGAGTCCCGTCGATCTGGATCGTGTCTGGCGACTCTTCGCGCAAGCGGGTTTCAAGGGGTACATGTCGGCCGAGTATGAGGGGCCCGATTCCGACACTGGAGTGCCGAAGCTGGTGGCAAGCATACGCTCTCTCTGTCAGAAATATTCGAGCGTGTAGAAAACATCTTTTGGGTCGTCTCGGTTGCCGAAGAAATCGCCGCGGAACCCGGCGGCCTTGTTCGTTTCGGTCCCTTATCTCAAGCTGAAAATAGGCACGATGGAGTGTCCAAAGGAGAGGAATGGTTACTCGACGGGAATTTCTTGACACGGTTGCGGTAGGAGCGGCTGGCCTGGCTGTAGGATCAACCGCAAAGAGCTACGCGCGGATCCTCGGCTCGAACGATCGATTGAATTTTGCCGTGATCGGTCTGCATGGACGCGGGAATGCACATCTTTCCGCGCTCAAAGCCAACAGCCATGCTGTCCGCATCACCCATGTCTGCGATGTCGACAGCAACACGCTCAAGAAGTTCTCCGCCAGTGTTCAGCAGGTGATGGGCTATTCCGCCGCATCGAACAGGGACTTCCGCGAAATTCTCGCCCAGAAAGATGTCGACGCCATTACGATTGCCACGCCCGACCACTGGCATACTCCCATGGCCATTGCCGGCCTGCAGGCGGGCAAGCATGTCTACGTGGAAAAGCCATGCAGCCACAATCCCGCCGAAGGCGCGCTGCTGGTCGAGGCGCAGCGCAAGTACGGCAAGCTGGTGCAGATGGGGACACAGCAGCGTTCGTCGGATTACACCATTGAAATTGTCGACAAGATTCACAACGGTCTCATTGGCAGGCCTTACTATGCGAAAGCCTGGTATAGCAATGTCAGAAAGTCGATTGGCTTTGGGAAAATAGTTCCCGTCCCGCCGCAGCTCGACTGGGACCTGTGGCAGGGTCCGGCGCCGCGTCGGCCCTATAAAAGCAATGTGCAGCCGTACAACTGGCATTGGTTCAGAATCTACGGCACCGGTGAAGCCCTCAACAATGGAACCCACGAGGTGGATGTATGTCGCTGGGCTCTCGGTGTCGACTATCCGCGGCGCGTCACCTCATCCGGCGGAAGATACCAGTTCAAGGATGACTGGCAGTTTTACGACACGCTCGTCACCAGCTTTGAATATCCCGACAAGATGATTGACTGGGAGGGCAAGAGCTGCCAGGGTATGAAATTCTACAACCGCGATCGCGGCTCGACCATCATGGGCACAACGGGAACGGTGCTGGTTGATCGCGGCGGTTATGAAATCTACGATCTCGATGGAAATAAAACCAGCGAATTCAAGGTCGGCAAGGAAGCGTCCTCCGCCGATCTGATCGGTCGCGATTCCATGACCGATGCGCACTTTGCAAACTTCATCGCCGGAATTCGCACCGGAGCGAAACTGCACGCTCCCGTCTCTGTGGGAAATGTTGCCGTCACCATGCTGCAACTATCCAACATTGCCTGGGAAGTAAACCGGGAGTTACATCTCGATACCAGCGATGGGAAAATCCAGAACGATCCTCAGGCCATGAAAATGTGGGGAAGAGAATACGAGAAAGGCTGGGCGCCGCATATCTAGTTCTCTGACTGCTTGTTGCCGTGTCTGCAGCGGGCGTCCCAGGTCTGTTTGCGCGGCCGCCCGCGGCGGAGACAGACCTGGAATTCTCCGGTCCCGCCTCACGCGTGCAGTTTGCGCATATACTCCGCGTCAATTTTCAGTTCCTGCATGACGGGCATGTTGTACTCCTCCTGCTCGACAAAGCAGTGTTGAATATGTCCGGTCCGCGCCGCCGCTGCAAAGATCGGGCGATAGTCGATGGTTCCCTGGCCCAGTGCGGTGGAAGGCGGAGGATTATCGATGGATGCCGGTATCGTAAAGGGCTTGAAGTCCTTCACGTGCAGCATGGAAATGCGCGTTGCATAGCGATGCAGCAATTCGACGGGATTTCCGCCGCCCACGACGACCCATCCCAAATCCATTTCCATCGTGACGTACTCAGGATCTGTCAGCCGCATCAGCTCGTCGTACGGCACGACCCCGTCTTCCTCGTGAAATTCCATCGTGTGGTTGTGATAGCCGAATTTCAACCCCGCGGCATGCACCTTCTTCCCGATCTGGTTGAATTGGCCGGCATTCCATCGCCACTCTTCCAGCGTGAATGTAGGACCCTGGCCGCCATGGTGTTTCGCTTTCCCTTGCGAGGACGGCAGGTGACCTGGGTATGAACAGATAATGTACCGGGCTCCAATCTCCTTCATGAATGCCACAATCTGATCGACCTGATCGTGAAGATCGTTGTAGGAGTAATGCGCGCTCACGCAATTCAGGCCCGCTTGCCGCATCGCTTGTTTCACACCGCTCGCGCTGTGGTTGTAAAACCCAGCCGCTTCCACTTGCTTGTACCCAAGGGCCGCAATCTGTTTCAACGTGCCTTCGTAGTCCGTGGGCAGCTGGTCCCGAACGGAGTAAAGCTGTATCCCCAGCGGCAAGTTGAGGTATTTCATGCTGTCCTCTGCATGCAGGGCGGAGCTACGGAACAAAGTCGAACCGGAGAGCAGAGCTGCAGTACCAGTTTTCAGGAAATCTCTTCTTGAACTCATCGCCATCCACCTTTTCTTTTCGGTTGGTGAAAGCGCGGACCTATTCCGCAAATCGTTATTTCTTTTGCAGCACTCGAATGTAAGCAACCAGATTTTCGATCTGTGGCGACGTCAGTCGCGCACCGAACGCCGGCATGTTGTTTTTCCCTTTGCTGATCACGTTGGCCAGCTCTGCGTCGCTCATCTTCACCACCGCCGGATCGTGAAGGTTCGCTACTTTCAATGCCTGGCCGGTCGGCGTGTTGCCCTTCCCGTCGGCGCCATGGCACATCAGGCAGTTGGACTGGAACAGAGTCGCGCCTTCGTTTTGCGCATGGGCTGCGGCAGACAACAGGCAAACGATCGCAGCCATAGAAAGCAATCTAGTCAAGGGACTCACGGCATCTCCTTATTGCTTGGATTCAAATTCGTTTCGCAGAAAACAGCTTGCGTTCTCGGGTTCTTCTCTCACGCATTACTGCTCCAGCATATGACAAGTATCGCAATCCGTGCTGGCCTGCTTGGCGCGGTGGCAGGCAATGCATGTGGCCATCGAAATATCCATCGCCTTATAGACCTGTACCTGGTCCGCGACCTGTCCGTGGCATTGTTGGCACGTGACTCCGTGTGCCAGATGAGTTTTATGGCTGAAGCTCACAAAAGAAGGCAGTTCGTAAATTCGCACCTACGGAATCGTCGCATTCGATTTCGCATAGATCGCCAGCTTCTGCACGCCCGGCTTCTCGGTGCCCATGGTCTGGTGCCACTGCATGCAGAATGCAGCCTGCGGAATCGCGACCGGTCCACCCCCGACCGATACATCTGCTGCCGTTCGGCCGGCGAGACGCTCATCGGAAAGTCAAGGAACTCCAGCGCACGCCTGCGTCGATCTCGGATTGCCGTTGAGCGGAGGCAGCAAGATGTCGCCAGGTTTCCGTAGCGTCGCCATCTCCCCGGCGTTGAAGTAATGCTGCTCCGTCCGTGCAACTGCGTCCGGAACAGTGGCCGGAAGCGTCGGGCTCCGAAAGCCGAAACTTTCCCACTGTGCGACATGCCTGGGTGCGGTCCCAGGTTTCGGGGGAGATGCTGCGGTGGAAGAAGACTGTGAGGCGGACGTTTTCTCTGCCGAAGCAGCGGCGGCGGTTTGCCCGAACATCGGGACTGCGGTGACTGGAACAGCCACAATTACTTTGACAAAATCTCGTCTGCGCATCGCACTCGGACTAGCGTGGGCCCGATACGCCAGTCAATGACCGTCGGCAGAGAGGAGTGCGGTGAAAAGGTCTAAGGAGTCCGCTGCATCCATATCGCCGAAGAAGTTTTTCCACTATCTTGAAGGAAGTGAATGTGTCGTGTATGCGTGGAGTTTACCGGGGGCTTTATGAGGCGAGGCGATCCAATGAACAAGTCACGAAACATCCGTACCGCAGTCGTATTTCTTGCTGCAGTCTGTCTGTTTGTATTCTCTGCGGCCGGCGAATTCGCGATATCGCAGTGCGGCAACGCCAGCATTTCCATCCGACACAACTTCAACGCCGGCAGCCTGAAGGCCTGGGAGATGCCGTTCCCCCAGGACTGGGAGATTCTCCAGCAGGGCAATCTCCATTACCTCCACATGAAGCGGCCTCGCGACCCGGAAGTTCCTCGTCGCCCGGTACAATTCGCGCGGTTGAAAGGCGTCAAAGTGGGCAGCTTTACCCTCGACGTCAAGGTGCGCCGCATCGGCCATTCCATGATTATCGTTTTCAATTATGTGGACACGCTCCACTTCTACTATGTCCATCTCTCTGAGAATTCTGGCACGCAAATCTCCGTCCATAATGGCATCTTTATTGTTAATGGCGGACCCCGCTATCGCATCGCCGGTTTGGATGCCGCGCCGGCGCTGCCGGATCGTTCCTGGCACAACGTGCGCATCGTGCGCAACGTCCGCACCGGCTCTATCCAGGTGTTTCTGGACAAGGAAACGCAACCAAGATTTTCTGTGATCGACCACACGTTCGCGTGCGGTCAGGTTGGGCTGGGTTCCTTCGATGAAACCGGCGAATTTGCCCAGTTCCGGCTGCGGTCCAACGACGCTCAACTCTCCGCTGCCGCGAAGTGAACAGCCGGGAACGCCACGCCGCTCTAAGCGAAGCCGTCTGGCTGATCGAGCGCGCCGATGTGTGCATGCTCATCGACAAACAGACGGCCTGCGGTCAAGGCCTTGCGGTCGAGTTCCAGCAGGTCGAGTCTCTTTACCTTGTCTTGCAGCACACTCCAGGCGGTCCCCGCAGCCAGGCACTCCGTCTCCTCCAGCAGCGCGCCCATCATCACAATGTTGGCCACTTTGGTTGAGCCGAGTTTGTCCGCAATCTCCGAGGCTGGTATCGTGACCACCTGTGCGTCGGGAGCGGCAAAGTCCGCGGGAACACTGGCGCCGTTATACACAATCACGCCGCCAGGCACGATCTGGTGGGCAAACTTCCGCAGCGAGACTTCATTCATGGCTACCAGCACATTGGGATGCGATACCAGGGGCGACCCGATCTGCTCCTGCGACAGACATACATGGCAATGCGCGCTGCCGGAACGCATTTCCGGCCCATACGATGGCAGCCAGCTCACTTCCAGTCCTTCGCGCATCCCCATTTCGATCAGGAGCTGACCCAGCAGCAGCACCCCTTGTCCGCCCTGGCCCGCGATCTTGATCTGCACGTCCTGAAAGGGATGGGTGAGTTCCGACTTGACCACGCCATGCGCTTCGTCTTTCGCCGCGATTCCCAGAACGTCGGCGACCGACCGTTGCGGCGGTGCGTTCTCCTCGACCGCGGGCGGTTCCGGGCGATGGTCGCGAAACACGTTCAGCGGGAACACGGGAATGATCTTGTCGGCGATCCAACGTCTGGCTGCGACCGGATCTTTGCCCCAGATCGTCGGGCACGGCGACAGAATTTCGACAAACGAAAAGCCTATGCCATCGCGCTGCGCTTCCAGCGCTTTGCGAATCGCCCGCCGTGTTTTCATGATGTTTTTGCCATCGGAAAGCGCAACGCGCTCAATATAGGCCGGCGCTTCCAGCGTGGCCAGAAGCTCCGCCATGTGCAGCGGGTAGCCTTCATTCGATGGCCGTCGTCCCCACGGAGACGTCGTGCTTTTCTGCCCGATCAGGGTGGTCGGCGCCATTTGCCCGCCGGTCATGCCGTAGATCCCGTTGTTCACAAAGAAGACGGTGATCTTTTCGCCGCGGTTCGCGGCATGCACAATCTCCCCCATCCCAATGGCCGCCAGGTCGCCATCTCCTTGATAGGAAATTACGATTCGACCCGGGCAGCTTCGCTTGATCGCGGAAGCCGAAGCCGGCGCGCGGCCGTGCGCTACCTGTATGTTGCCTACGTCAAGGTAGTAATACGCGAAGACGGAACAGCCCACCGGACTGACGAAAATGGTTTGGTCCTGCAAGCCTAAGTCCTGCAAAGCTTCGGCGATCAGCTTGTGGACCAGACCGTGCCCGCAGCCGGAGCAGTAGTGGGTCTGCTTCTTCCCCTCCGGTTTGCGATCGTACTGGTCGTAAAATACGGCGGATTTCGAGCGGACGACTTCGTATTCCTCGCCGTCGGCCTGCCGGGCGAGGTTCGCTGCGACTTCGGCCGTGGCCCTGAGATCCGTGATTCCGATGCCGCTCTCGTTTGCCATCTTCTCGCCCTCTTTGAACCCGCTCCGCCTCGCCGCCAAAACTCAAACGGCTGCGCCCATGCGGCTCAACACTTGTTCCTGAAGTTCTTTCACGGAAGGCACATTGCCGCCCCCGCGGCCGTAGAACTCCACCGGGACCTCGCCGTTCAGCGCCAGTCGCACGTCTTCCACCATTTGTCCGTTGCTCAGCTCGACCACTAGGACCTTCTCCACATTCGCCGCCGCTTCCGCCAGGGCCTTCGCAGGATAGGGCCACAGAGTGATGGGGCGAAACAAGCCCGCTTTCACGCCTTGCCTGCGCAGCGCTTCGACGGTGGAACGCAGGACCCGGGCCACAATTCCGTATCCGACCAGCAGGATCTCTGCGTCCTCGGTATCGCTCGCCTCGCTGCGCGGTTCTGCTTCTTGCGCGCGCAGATACTTGGCTTCCAGTTTGCGCTGGTGGTCTTCCAGCACATCGGGCTCCAGATAAATCGAAGTGATCAGATTGCCGCGTGTTTCTCGCGTGCCCTTTACCGCCCACGGCTTTTCCGGCTGGGGAATCTCACGATATTCCAGGTCGAGCGGCTCCATCATCTGCCCGATAAAACCATCGGCCAGCACCACGGCTGGATTCCGGTATTTGTCGGCCAGTTCGAACGCCAGAATGGTCAGGTCCGCCATCTCCTGCACCGATGCCGGTGCCAGCACCAGGTTGCGGTAGTTGCCATGGCCTCCGCCCTTCACCATCGCGAAATAGTCGCTCTGTTCCGGCGCGATGTTTCCCAGCCCCGGCCCTCCGCGCATCACATCCACGATCACGCATGGCAGTTCCGCGCCGGCCAGGTACGACATGCCTTCCTGCATCAGGCTCAGCCCTGGCCCGGAAGAGCCGGACATGACGCGAAGCCCAGTCGCCGCTGCCCCATACACCATATTGATGGCGGCGGTTTCGCTTTCCGCCTGCAGAAATGTTCCCCCCACCTGCGGAAAGTAGAGCGCCGCGGCCTCGGCAATTTCGCTGGCCGGCGTGATCGGATAGCCGTAATATCCTCGGCATCCGGCGAGGATCGCACCCTTCACCAGCGCCACGTTTCCTTTACAGAGCTGCCGCATGTGCGCCCTCCGGATCCCCTGTTTTCGCTTTGGCTTGGACGCGGTAGACGGTGATCGCGCCCGGCTCGGGACAACAATAGAAGCAGATCCCGCAGCCCGTGCAGACCTGGCCGTTCCAGCGTGCCGGATGGGCCCCATACGCATTCAATTCCGGCGCCAGTTCCAGGCATTTCGGCGGACAGGATTCTACGCAGAGCCCGCATCCCTTGCATTCTTCGACATCGATCGTCACTTTTCCGCGCGCCTGGACTGCCATGCTTCACCTCGTTGCCGTTGGACCCGCGTTCCCATTGCTTCGCAGCTCGAGCGCCGCAATTCCCGCCACTCCGGCGGCCTGTCATCCTATCAGTCTCCATTAGAGGCCCCTGGGCTACCCGAGGCCGTGACAGAACGCACCAACAGGTGTGCGACCCATCACATCACGGCCCAACTTTCCGTTGACACGGGTTCAGCCCCACGCTACGATGAATTCGCCTTTGCTGGTGCGTTGTCAAGACATGGCCAGGCTCCCCTCCTGGTTCCAGTGACAGTGCCCATTTCCTGGAAACGCAGAAACCACGTTCGAGATTCGCCGCAGCAGCGAGTCGCGCCCCCCTCGCGATTCACCGGCATCCACAAGGAGCAGCGCCCATATGAAGCAGTCGTCGTTCCTCTGTTTTGGCCCCATCGTCGCATGCATGGCTTTGATTGTTCCGGCGCTATCCGCCCAGAATTCCATTCAGCTCTTTGGTCCCGTCAACGTGCGAGCTTCCGTCGCTGGCACGTCCTATGACGCCCCGAATACCTTCAATAGCACCACCCTGAATCTGACCTGCCCGGCCTCTCCCACCGGGGTGATTGCATCGGCGAACGGCGGAAACGTTCTGGTGGATAACAACATTCAGCTCAGTACCAGCTCCCCTTCGATTACGGGGCCGGTGAATATCTGTATCGGAGGAACGGTCGATTCCACCAGCAATGGGCCGTCGCAGAACTGCTTCACCTCCACCTATCAAGGTCCTGCGGGTAGCGGCCAGCTGACGGGCCAGGACCCCGATACTCTCGTCAGTACGGGCGGCGTTGCGCCCCTCGACATTCACGCCAGCCTTGCGCCGGGATCGAATCAGATCACGATTAGTCTGGTGGACGGAGGCGGCTATCTTGCCAGCTCCTCACTGTACTTGAATACCAATTGCACCCAGGGCGGCGTGACAGGTCCGGCGAACATCACCGGGAATCCCATTTCGCAGACGAATCCGACTTCCCAGCAGTTGACGCAAAATTTTATCTTCAACCCCACGACAAATCAGCAGGTCCAGTTCACCTACGACCTCTCTGAAGCTGAAGCAGCCGGCACCTTGACGATCCAGGACGGAACCATTCCAGGCACCGAAGATCAGCCGATCGATCCCACCACATTCCAATCGGTGTATGTCCCGAATACGTCGTTCTCCACATCCAGTTGTCTTATTCATACCGGGGAGTTGCTCAACGGCCTGCCGGCCTGCAAGCTGTTTACGCTGGAATGCGCGGTGGGTACTGGTGCGACTGAAAGCGGCGCTCAGTGCCCAATTTCATCCATGCCGAATGAATTGTTTCAGGATATTTTCGATGGCCCCAGCTTCACGCTGCCGGACATCCAAACTCCCAACAACGGCCCCACGTTTCACGAAGGGATCGGTTTCCTGATGGCCAGCGAACCCTGGGACGGCGGCCCGTGCGCCTTCGATCCGGCGTCCGGATTGCAGAATCTCCCGTGTCCGCAAAATCTGCTTACAAGCTTCAGTGGCCCTGGCGTATATGCCACCAGCGGCAAGACTTCGCACCCCAATTCCACCTTCATTCCGGTGGCGGGAGTTCCTGAACCCCTGACCACAGTCACTGTCGCGGGCCAGCAGCCCGGAGGCTGGGTCAACACGCAGACGCCGAACGTCACGTTCTCCAGTCAGCCGCCCGTCCTGAGCGGCCTCACCGAGGCGCAATTGCCCGGTGTATCCACGTTCGCTGCTGCGCCCATCCAGAGCATCACCTACGGCATCTCCCCAGTGGGCAGTGTGCCGACTCCAGGCGCGTCTGGTTCCACTGGTACCCCGATTCCAAACCCTGTTTCGTGCCCGACGACCATCCCTCCCGGCGGCACACCGCCGGCCTTCACGCCGCCGGTCCAGCCAGTCTCCGTGGCTGCCGACGGCAACTACCTGCTGTACTACTACGCCCAGGATTGTGCAGGAGCGGAGGAGCTCGACTTCACCAAGGATGGCACGGGTAGTTGGTCGACCTCCTTCTACACGGTCCCAATCAATGTGGATACCGTGCCTCCCGTTGTGAATTCGGGACCGACGCTTTCTCCCTCAAGCGGCAGCTACATCGTGGGACAGCCGGTTACAGCCTCCTACAGCTGCACCGACGATCGCTCCGGCATTGTGACCTGCGGCAGTTCCACGTACTCGGCCGAGTCGGCCCCGCTGAGTACAGGCCCTCTCACCAGCCCCGTCGACACCTCGACGCCCGGCAATAAGACCTTCACCGTCACGGCTATCGATGCCGCCGGCAACAAGTCCTCGGCCCAGGTTGGCTATGGTGTGACCGCGTACGACTCCTCGATTAAGGTCACGCTCAGCCAGTCGACCGTCACCTATCCGCTGGGTACGAACGTCGTCATCCAGGTCGCTCCGACCAATGGCCATGTTCCTACCGGAACGGTTCATCTTTATGACGGCGCAACACTCCTTCAAGCGTCCACCCTGCAAGGGAATGGCGCTGCCTATCTCTACATTCAGGGACTGAATGTGGGCGTCCATCCGCTCAGTGCCGCGTACTCCGGAGATGCGTTCAATGCTGCCGGCACGTCCGCCCCGGTGACGCTTACCGTAAACCCTGTTCCGGTCCAGCTCAGTACGTCCTGCTGGAACTCGAACTTCTCCTACGGAGCAAATTACTATTGCGGCATCTACACCAGCTCCGCCGCCGGGCCTCCGCAAGGGGTTGTCACGTATCAGTACGATGGCGGGGCAGCGGTGACCTTGCCGCTGCAATATGGCGTGGCCCAGTTCTCCATCCCGCAGCCGCAGACTGGGACCCACACGGTGGTGATGGGATATGCAGCCCAGACGAATTATGCGGCCGCGAAATCCAGCACCGTGTATTTCACTGTCACCAAGGCCCCGGTCATTCTGCAACTGACGCCTTCCAGTTGGTATGTCACCGGAGGAAATGTAACTTTCAGTGTGGCAATTCAATCCTGGAGCGCGGGACCGCCCAACCAACTCGGTACAGTCGCCTTCTACAATGGCAACAAATTGTTGGCCACGGTGCCGGTCAGCGCTGCCGGAACGGCCGCTACGACGGTGTCCGCATCGTCGCTCGCGAACGGCAGCCGCACCATCACCGCGACCTACAGCGGGAGCGCCAATTATTCCTCGGGAAGCGCTTCTGTAACAATTACAGTTGCAGTCAAGTAGTTTCGACGCAGCGGAGTGGCCGCCTTTGTACGGAACAGCCGCTCCGCCCTGATGGCTGCGGCGGGCGCCGTTCCCGTGGTCTGTTCAGGATTACGCCTCGGCTGCGGTGGGTTCCAGGAATGGGGCCGTCAGCGACGTCGTCGACTGCTCGCCCGCTGCCAGTCGCGTCAGCGTCAGCACTGTGATGTCGTCTTCCTGGCCGAAGGCGACCGCCGCCTGGGTGGCCTGCTGCGCCGATGGTCGGGACGCAAACAGGGCGTGCAACCGCTCAAATCCGTAGATTTCTCCGGTCGAGTTACGCGCCTCCACCAATCCATCTGTATAGAGGCTGAGTTGGTCTCCAGGATGGAGCCGTATCTGGACCTGGCTGTACTCTGCCGAGGGCACCAGCCCAAGCGGCAGGGAGCCTTCGATCTCAAGCTCTCGCTGGTTCAGAAATGGCGGCAGATGTCCGGCATTTGCCAGCATCACCGTCCCGTTTGGCAAAAGTCGTAAAACCACAGCCGTGACGAAGCCGCCCTGCAGCCGCCCGCACAAACAGCGGTTCAGGCTCTGCAGCATTTCGACCGGGGACGAGTTTGCACCGGACAGCGAACGCAGAACGCCCACGATCAGAGATACGCTCATCGCAGCCTTCAATCCTTTGCCGCTCACATCCCCCAGCGCTACGATCGTCGACCCTTCGTCCTCACGAATGATCTGGAAGAAGTCCCCGCCCACCTCCAGCGCGGGTTGGTACGCGCTCGACATGGCAAACCCTTCCAGCGAGGGCAGCGTGTCGGGAATCAGCACCCGCTGGATCTCGCGGGCGCTTTGCATCTCCTGCTCCAGCGCGCTCTGGCGCGCCTGCTGTTCCACGTTGTACCGATACACGGCATACAGGATGGAAAGGAACAACCCGATCCCGGCCAGGTCGGCAGCCGTGAAGCGCACGCCAAAAACAGCAAAGAGCGGGGTATTGACCTTGTCGTACAAGGTCCAGTGCGTGAACCGTTGCCCCGCGGCGCTGGCGTCGGCCACGGTATCGATCATCTGGGAGACAAAGGCGCTAATCGCCAGCCACCAGCGCGAAGGCTCCAGCCGCTGCCGAATGCCGATCGCAAGGATGACGAACGGAAACACTTCGACCACCAAAATCAGCGTTGTCAGGACCGCATCCAGGTGCAGCATCCCGGCTCCCGCGTTGCCCCAGAAAAACGCCAGCGCGCCATCCAGAACTCCAGCGGCCACGGTGACGATCGCCAGTGCACGGGTCCAGCGGGCGAGCGTCCGGTTGCCGTCCAGCCGCAGCAAATAGAGCAGCAGAAACCATAGGGAAATGTGGTTCAGCGCGTAAATCGGTTGGTTCAACCCTCTGCCCAGCCCATAGGAAATCGGGAGTTGCAGCACCCCCCGAATCACGGAGAGCAGCACCGGCGTCGCCGTAAAGACGGCAAGCCACAGAAAGAGTTTGACTTTGCGGTTCCGGCTCCACAACAGCAAACTCAGCAGCATGACGAACCCGTATAAGATGTCCAGGGTGTAATCGTATAAGTTCTGCCGCATCGTTTGGGCGTTCGCCGCCGCCAACTGCGCTGCAATTGTATCGGTATCGCCCAGCAGCGGCGGCCCGTATATGCCACCCAGTGAGGCCGGGTCAACGAAGAGCAGTGGAGACTTCCAGACCCGAACGGCAATCGTTCCCGACTCAGCGGCAGGCAGCGCGAAGGCGCGAGACGGAGGAGTGTAGTACCAATGCGGTCGCGGAGGCAGCGTTCCCGAGCGTCCGATCAATGTTCCGTTCCAATAGATTTCGTATGCGTCGTCGACCGGCGGCATCAGCAGGGCGAACTTCGACTTGCTTCCGCCGAGGGTATGGATCTGCACGTGGCGTCGATACCAGGCGTAGCCCGTATATCCTGGGTGGTTTTGACTGCCCCACGGGCTGGAAACCTGGATCGGTTCCCACCCGGAGTCGTCGAACGACGGCGACGCCCATTCGAGATTGTCGCCCGTGCGGAATTCCCACAGCCCGCCCAATGCGACTGCGCCCTGCCCCAACCCATCCACCGTCAGCACCGGCGGAGCTATTGCAACGGCCGTTTGCGGCTTTGCGGGTTGCTGGGCGAAACCAGCCCCGGCAAGAAGAAAAGCAAGTACCGCCGTCTTCGCGCCTCGCAACATTCCACGAGAATATCACTCCAATCTCGCCGCGAATCGGAAAGAACTCGGACCCGCTGGATCGACCCCAGCGCCGCCTTCTGCCCGTCCCCATTGAGATGGGACCCCGGTTTTTCGTCGTCCAGCGGGTCCCCGATATCGACCCGACCTATCCCCGCCGAATTCGCTTAGCTGCATCCTCGTCCTTCATGTATCTTGCTGTTCATAGAGTCATTTGCCATCCCGAGGACGCCGACGTCCGAGTCCTCCGTAGATTTCTGCCTGCATTCGGCGGCGCAGCAGAAGGAGCTGGAATGGAACCCGAAAGCACCCTCCACCTGCAGCAGCAGATCGCCCGCCTGCAGGCGCTGCTGGAGGCAAGCCATAAGATCCACGGCACCATCGAGCTCGACAGCGTGCTCCGCTCCGTTCTGGAGTTGAGCGTCCGCGAGCTGGAAATGGCCGGCGCTTTCTTTACCGCGTTTCCATTCTCCTACGGAGAGATTCAGCCCCGCTTTCTTCTCCATCCGCCCACCTCCGACCCCAAGCGCGGTTGCTTTCGCTTTCCCTTGCTCGACCGCGGCGGGGCCCTCCTGACTGAAATGATCGTTCTCACCCGCGATTGCGCCCCGCTGTCCTTATATGAGCAGGACTTCCTGGAAAATCTGGCCACCCAGGCCGCCGTCGCCATTGAGAACGCTCGCTACCATGAACGCACGCTCGATCTCGAAAGGGTGCAGCAGGACCTTGCCTCGGCGCGCGAAATTCAGCGCAGCCTGTTGCCGCAATCCATGCCGGCCATCCCCGGATACAGCATCGCCGCCCGTTCCCAGACCTGTTATGAAGTGGGCGGAGATTATCTGGATATCCTGCCCCTGCCCTCGGGAGGATGGATGATGGTGGTCGCCGATGTCGCCGGCAAAGGACTGGCTTCCGCCCTGGTGGGCACCTCGTTCCGTTCCGCGTTTCGCGCCATGGCCGCCTCCGGCCTCCCGCTGGAGCAGATGGCGGCGAAACTGAACGACGTCCAGCAGGCCGACGGTGCGGAAACCCGCCGCCGCTATGTGACTGCCATCTTTGCCCAGCTCCACCCCCAGGAAAATATCCTGGAGGTCGTCAATGCGGGACATAATCCGGGCTTCTTGCTGCATGGCAAAACCCTCCAGGAGATCGGCGCCAGCGGAACGCCCGTCGGCATGCTGGCTGGCATGACCTACGGTTCGACGCGGTATCATCTGGAACAAAATAGCCGATTGTTGCTGTACACGGATGGATTGACGGAGGTCTTTCGCGGGGAAGAAGAGTTTGGACCCGAACGCCTGGTGGATGAACTCCGTAGCTGGCGTGGTACACAGGCAGAACAATTGCTCGACAGCGTCTGGTCCGCAGTGGAATCCTTCGATGGAGAAATGGAACTCACCGACGATCGCACGGCGCTGGCGTTGCTGCGGCTGCAATAGCGGATTGAGGAATCTGCTGGAAGGCTTCGAATTGCGCAAGAAAAAAGGAAGGACGGCTCCTAGGAGGTGGATATGGTGCAAGAAATAGCATCCGCGGTTGAGTTGAGGCTTCCTTCCAAATTAGGATTTGAGAAGGTTGCGATGCAGACCGCTGCAGGCGTTGCCCGGCTGATGGGGTTTCCCGACGACCGCATTGACGACTTGAAGACGGCTGTCGCCGAGGCTTGCATCAACGCCATCGAACATGGCAACCGCTTCGATGAACGGCTCAGTATCGGAATCGTTCTATCCATGGAAGACGGAAAATTGGAAGTCAAAATCCTGGACTCCGGTTCGGGGCTTCATAAGAAAATCCGTCCGCCCGACATCGACCGTAAGATGCACGGCGAAGAACAGGCGCGCGGCATGGGCATGTTCCTGATGCAGGCCCTGGTGGATGAGGCAGAATGGACCCAGACGCCGCACGGTGGAAACTGCGTGCGCTTGATGATCCGTCTGGACAAGGAAGAGGAGTGAGATAGGGAGATGGCCATGCAACCGCAACTGAACACCCGCGCCTATGTGGATGAGGTGAGATCACCCGACGGAAGCCCCGTTGCCGTGCTGCGTTTTACCGGCGATATCACCAGCACTTCTCGCGATGTCGTCTTCGGCGCCTACAAGGAAGTGCCGCTGGCAACCCGTAAGCTGGTCTTCGACTTCTCCAGGATGGAATACATGAACTCCAGCGGCATTGCGCTGATTATTGAACTGCTGATGGCAGCCAATAAGGTCGATCGCTCGGTGCAGAGTTTTGGCCTTTCACCCCATTTTCAAAAGGTCTTCACCATGGTGGGCCTGAACAAATACACCAGCCTGCACCCGGATGAGGCGACCGCCTGCGCCGCATTTGTCGACTGAGCTTCGCCTAGGGGCTGCCGGCCCGTTTCGTGGCAATGGGGCGGAGTTCTCCTTCTCGCCATCCCAGCAGGACCGCACTTTCCGGCGACCCGAATCTGCGTCAGGGTCTGGCTCCAGGGTTGAGAGCAAGCGTCTCGTCGCGAGACTTCCGCATCTCAAGCTGTGAGACGGATTGCAATCGCTCGCTTCGCAAACCCTCTCCCGGAATCGTCCACGCAGCTTTTCCGTTAAGAAAAGCTGTTCTCAAACTGAACCTGGAAAGTTTACAGTAATAGGGAAAATGCTCTATATGGGTCTAGAGCTGGCTGCATAAATGTTTTGTATCAGGGCATGGCTTTAGCCGTGCCGCAAAACGCCACACTTTTCCAGGGCTTTAGCCCCTGAGGGATGTTTCAGAATTCCAAAAATTGGATTTATGCAACCAGCTCTAGGCAAAGTCAGATTTCCCTGGATGGATGCTGCTATGAAAAACACAGACCCGGATGTGCGAAAAGCCATGCGGAGGAAACCTGGCGTCGCGAATCCCGCATCGCGAAACCATCGCGCCACCCGGGTCGCTACGCGCTCTACCGCCGCGAAAAGGCATCCGCAAACATCCACCAGCTCCGACGAAACATTTCCGATTTCCCTGACCCATCCAGATAAGCAGGTCGACTCAGAATCCAAACTGACGAAACGCGAGCTGGCCGACTATTTCTGGGCCGTGCGGGAACACATGTTGCCGCACATTGCCAATCGACCGTTCAGTATCGTTCGTTGCCCGCAGGGGAGCACGAAGCCGTGCTTCTTCCAAAAACATGTCACGGAAAATTTGCCGGACGGCATTGATGGCATCGAGATACGTGAGCGCGGTAGCGGCGCGGTGGAATCCTATCTCACCATTTCGACTCCTCTCGGCCTGGCGGGCCTGGCCCAGATGGGCGTGCTTGAAATCCATCCCTGGGGCTCCAGCAATAGCGATATCGAGAAACCTGACCGGCTGGTGTTCGATCTCGATCCGGATGAAGCCATCGGTTGGGAAACGCTTGCCGAGAGCGCGCAGGAAGTTCGCTCCCGACTCAAGCAATGCAAACTGGAAAGCTTCCTGAAAACGACAGGAGGGAAAGGTCTGCACGTCGTCGCGCCCATCGAGCCCGAGCATGATTGGCCTGTCATCAAAGAGTTCGCGCTGGCATTTGCAAGCCAAATGGAGGCGGAGAACAAGCGCCTCTATTTGACAAAGATGACCAAGGCGGAGCGTGCCGGAAAAATCTTCATCGATTATTTGCGCAACGAACGTGGCGCTACTTCGATTGCCCCGTTCTCTCCTCGCGCGCGTCATGGTGCGCCCGTCGCCGTGCCCCTGGAATGGAAGGAACTGGACGCGCCCAAGCCGCCACGGTTCCTGGTCGCGGAATTTTCAGAATGGAAATCGCGGCTGCGCCACGATCCATGGAGGGCTCTGCTGAAGAAGCGGCAATCCATCCCCGTGAACGTCCTGGAGCAATTTGCTTCAGCTCCGGCGTCTGGTTCACGTCATTCGGCGCGGTAGAGTTGATCTGCGGGTGTCCCGGGTCTCGTCCGCCGCGGCGGATGAAGTCCGGGATTCTCCAGTCCTCCCATACGAAATCACGCGGTCACAGGCCTAATGTCCGCGAAAGACTTGTATCAGCAGCCATCCGTTCAATGCCGCGATGAAGATGGCGGAGACCCATCCCAGAACGCGCAGCCAGGGTCGATTGACGAACTCACCCATTTTGTTGCGGTCGCTTGTGAATGCGACCAGGGGGAAAACGGCAAAGCTCAATTGCATGCTCAAAATTACCTGGCTCAACAGAAGCAATCGCGCCGTGCCGGACATGCCCCACAATGCGGTCACAATTACAGTAGGAACAATGGCGAGCAGCCGAGTCAGTAATCGCCGCTGCCAGGCAGGCAGGCTCAGGTGCAGAAAGCCTTCCATCACCACTTGGCCTGCAAGCGTTCCAGTCAGGGTTGAGTTTTGCCCGGAAGCCAGCAGCGCAATAGCGAACATGGTGCTGGCGCCCACGACGCCTAGCAGCGGCGTCAGCAGCTTATAGGCTTCGCCGATTTCCGCAACCTCATCGTGGCCGCTGCGATGAAAGACTGCGGCCGCAACGATCAGGATGGCGGCATTCACAAACAACGCCAGGGTCAGGGCAATGGCGGAATCCAGGTTCGCCAGCCAGATGGCCTCGTGCTTGCCTTTCGACGTGCGCGGATAATCCCGTGTCTGCACAATCGACGAATGCAGATAGAGGTTATGCGGCATCACCGTCGCGCCAAGAATTCCAATGGCGATGTAGAGCATGGTCGGGTCGCCCAGAATCTGGCGCGAAGGAACAAATAGGTTCCATGCGATGGAACTCCATTGCGGGTGCGAGAAAAAAATCTCGACGGCAAACATCACCCCGATGGTGGCGATCAGGACCATGACGAAAGCTTCGAAATAGCGGAACCCTCGGTTTTGCAGCAGTAGAATCAACAGCACATCAAAACTGGTGATCAGCACACCGACGAGAAGCGGAATGCCGAAAAGAAGCTTCAGCGCGATGGCCGAGCCGATCACCTCTGCCAGGTCGCAAGCGGCAATGGCAATCTCGGCAAAAATCCAAAGTCCAATGGTGACCGGTTTGCTGTAGTGTTCCCGGCAGGCCTGGGCCAGGTCCTGCTCGGTCGCCACGCCCAGCTTGATCGACAGCCCCTGCAGCAGAATGGCCAGCAAATTCGAGACCATGATGGCGAACAGCAGCTTGTACCCGTAGCGCGAGCCGGCGGCCAGGTCCGTGGCCCAGTTGCCCGGATCCATATAGCCCACAGAGATCAGAAACCCAGGACCGATAAATCCAAGCGCGCGCCGCCATAGTTGCGGAGAAGTCGACACCCGCACGCTGGAAAATACGTCGGGCAGGGAAGGCCGCCGCGGCTTCGTTTCCAGCTCAATTTGGGATTGGAGATCGGGCATGCGGGCGGATGGGGCCTCTTACCGCAGTATGCCACAGACAGTTAACGCAGGTTAAGCGGAAAGATTAATGGCCGCTTAATGTTTTTGTCGCTTGACCCAGACTTTTTCCGCGGCGGGTCTCCCTAGTGTGATGGTCCCGGACGGCGTTTGGATGGTCACCGTTTCATCGTAATTGCGCGCTCGAAGCTGCACCCGCGCATTGGGGCCGATGCCCGAATGGTGAAGGAAAATCAGCAGTTTGGGGTCTCGTTCATGCAGGCAGGAAACCGTGTAGCGCGCCTTTTCTATGGCGTCGAATAGCGGGACAAGCCCGCGTTTCCGTAACTGCTCCGGACTTTCCGGCAGGATGGAATTGCCGTGGGGACAGGTGCCTTTTTCTCCAAGCTTTTCGATCAGCTTGGCTTCAAAGGCAGGCGAAACGGCATGTTCCAGCCGCTCCGCTTCATCATGCACGCGATACCAGTCCATGCCGAACATTTCCGACAGCATCCGTTCGATCAGATGATGGCGCCGAGCGGTGTGGTAGGCGGTCTCTTTTCCCTTCGGCGTCAGACGAACGATGCCGTCCGGCTTCACTTCCACGTATCCATCGCGCTTCAGGCGCTTCAACGCCATGGTGACGGCCGGCGGGGAAACGGAAAGCCAGTGGGCGAGCGTGGAAGAGATGACCGTCTGGCCTTCGGACTCGGCCTCAAGAATGGCCTTCAAATAGTCTTCTTTTGAGATGGTGATGACTTCTTTCGTCATGCTTTCCGGCTCCGGAGAAAACGGCTGCAACCCTAGGGCCATGGTATTCCATCGGACCATTCGCGCGACCCTTTTGCCGGGATGTGGGCGGGATTTCGGAGGCCCGCAAAAGTAGTTGCCTTAGCAACCAGATTGGCAAAGTAGTTGCCTTAGCAACGAGTTTTCCGGCGAGATTTTCGGCTGCGAAAATAAATTTCAAATCGGTGGCGTAGTTTTGTCCGCGATGACCGTTTTGGTCCCACCGGGGGAGCGCGCGCATACCACCGGAAAAAGTACGTCAACAGAGAAAATCCCGCGTGGAACAGCCGGTCCGAGGGGCGGCAGGGGGCGGCACTTTTCCATCGGACTTCTGAAAGCATAAAATAAGGAGTCCAGTTCAGCTTCCGCGTTTCCGCAAGCGGCCTTAAGCAGTCATTTGTGCGCGCCCGGAACCTTCTATGTGACGGCGAACACAAACGATGACCACGGTGGCATGAGAACATACTGAAAGCGAATCCTGAGACATTGATCAAGAGAGATGCACGATGACAGTACCGAAAGACCTTCAACCGGTCCTATCCGGAAGTATGTCAGGCGGCTTTGTCCGCAATTTTCAGTCGTAATTTTAGAACGCCGGCTTTCCAGCCGGCGTTTGTTTTTGGAATAAGGAAAAACGGGGGCGGGCATCTGCCGGTCCTGAACTGAGTGGAGATTGCCGGAGCGCACACGGTGCGGTCCGCGGAAGAAACAGGAGCGAGGATTTCCGATGAGTGTGAGTACCTTAGATTTTCCGAAGAATGCAATTGCAAACGGCAAGAACGGGGCGCCAAGCCCGAAACCGGCGAAGATCCAATACGTGTATTTCTTTGGCGGCGGGTCGGCGGAAGGCAACGGCAGCATGAAGGACATGTTGGGCGGCAAGGGCGCGGGCCTGGCCGAGATGACCAACGTCGGCCTGCCAGTGCCTCCGGGCTTCACCATCCAGACGGATGCGTGCCGGGAATATATGAAAGGCGGGCTGAGTCCGCAGGTCGATATCCAGATGGATGCCGCGCTAGAGCGGCTGGAGAAGCTACAGGGCCAGAAGCTGGGCCAGGGAGAAAATCCGCTGCTGGTCTCGGTGCGGTCGGGCGCAAAGTTTTCCATGCCGGGCATGATGGACACCATTCTGAACCTGGGATTGAACGACACGTCGGTGGAAGCGCTCAAAAGGAACACCAACAACCCCCGCTTCGCCTACGACTCTTATCGCCGCCTGATCCAGATGTTTGGCGACGTGGTGCTGGACATCAACAAGCCGTTTTTCGAAGAGGTGTTCGACGGGATCAAGAAGAAGAAGGGCGCCAAGCTGGACACGGACCTGAATGCGGCGGCGCTGCAGGAGGTGATCGCGGGATATAAGAAGCTGATCCGCAAGCACGTGAAGATGGACTTTCCGCAGGACCCACATACCCAACTGGTGATGGCGCGCGACGCGGTGTTCCGTTCATGGAACAACAACCGCGCCAAGACCTATCGCCGCATCAACCAGATTGACGACATGCTGGGCACCGCAGTGAACGTCCAGGCCATGGTATTCGGCAACCTGGGAGATACCAGCGGCACGGGCGTGGGTTTCACGCGCAATCCAGCCACGGGCGAGCGTAAATTTTTCGGCGAGTACCTGCTGAACGCGCAGGGCGAGGATGTCGTTTCCGGAATTCGTACGCCGGAGCCGATCAGCGAACTGCAACGGCAGATGCCCGACGTCTACCACCAACTGCAGACCCTGACCAGCAAGATGGAGAAGCACTATCGCGATGTGCAGGATTTTGAATTCACCATTCAAGACGGCAAGCTGTACATGTTGCAGACGCGCAATGCCAAGCGGACCGGCCTGGCCGCGGTGCATATCGCGATCGACATGGTCGATGAGAAGCTGATCACCGAAAAGGAAGCCATCTTCCGCGTTGAACCGAACCAGCTGTACGACTTCCTTGTTCCGCGGCTGGACGAGAAGGGCAAGAAGATTGAGGTACTGGCAACCGGTCTGCCTGCTTCGCCGGGCGCGGCGGTGGGCCAGATTGTTTTCAGCGCCGAGGATGCGGTCAAGTTCGCACAAAACGGAAGCATGAAGTCGGTAATCCTGGTGCGTTCGGAAACGACTCCGGAAGACATCGCGGGCATGGAGGTTGCGGCGGGCATTCTGACGGCGCGCGGCGGCATGACATCGCATGCGGCCGTAGTCACGCGCGGTATGGGCAAGTGTTGCGTGGCAGGAGCCGGCGACATCAACGTGAGCGAGAAGAACCTGGAGATGCGGGTCAAGGGAAAAGTCCTGAAGCAGGGCGACTGGATATCCATGGATGGCACGACCGGCCGCGTGATTTTCGGGAAGCTGGGCATTTTGCCCGCCTCGCCGGACGATCCGGTCCTGGTGCGGTTCATGTCGTGGGTGGATCCGCTGCGCAAGCTGCGGGTGCGCGCCAACGCGGACATTCCGCGCGACGCCAAGCAGGCCATTCTGTTTGGAGCGGAAGGCATTGGCCTGTGCCGGACCGAGCACATGTTCTTTGCCGAAGACCGGCTACCGCATATGCAGGCAATGATCCTGGCGGACAACCTGAAGGAACGTCAGGCCGCGCTGAAGAAATTGCTGCCCATGCAGCGGGCGGACTTTCTGGGACTCTTCAAAGCGATGGCGGGCCTGCCGGTCACGGTCCGGTTGCTGGATCCGCCGCTGCATGAGTTTTTGCCCAAGCGGGAAGATCTGCTGGTGCAGATTGCGCGGCTGGAGATCACGAAACCGCGCTCTCCAAAATTGAAGGAGCTGCGCAAGCTGCTCGGCCGCGTGGAAGAACTGCACGAGACCAATCCCATGCTGGGACTGCGCGGTTGCCGCCTGGGAATCGCCTATCCGGAGGTCACCGAGATGCAGGCCCGCGCCATTTTTGAGGCGGCGGTGAGCATCAAGAAGCAGGGAAAAGAAGTGCACGTGGAGGTGATGGTCCCGCTGATCAGCACCATCGAAGAGATGAAAAACCAGGCGGCGATCATTCGTCGTGTGGCCAAGCAGGTGTTTGAAGAGAAGAGCGTAACCGTGGACTTTCTGGTGGGGACGATGATCGAGCTGCCGCGTGCTGCGCTGGTGGCCGACCAGATTGCGAAGGAGGCGGAGTTCTTCAGCTTCGGGACCAATGACCTGACGCAGACGACCTTCGGCATCTCTCGCGACGACATCAACCAGTTTCTGCCCGCCTACATTGGGCAGGGAATCTTCAAGCAGGATCCATTCGCTGTGCTGGATCAGGAAGGGGTGGGCGAGCTGGTAAAGATCGCCACCGCCAAGGGGCGCAGTGCGCGGTCCAACCTGAAGGTGGGGATTTGCGGCGAGCATGGAGGCGAACCGGAGTCGGTGAAGTTCTGCCACAGGATCGGGCTGAACTACGTTTCCTGCTCCCCGTTCCGCTTGCTGACGGCACGTCTGGCGGCAGCGCAGGCAGCGGTGGAAGAAGCTCGCGCGAAGAAATCGGGCGGAAGCACGGCCGGCGATACGCGGTAGAAGCGAAGACTGCATGATTGGGGGAAAATCCCAGGTCTCAGAAACGAGACTTGGGGCACCCCGGCGATTCTACCGCCCGGAAGGGGGTGCCGATTTGGGTGGAGATTTCGACTCCATGTCAGCCCACTCCTTTTCTAGCTCAAGGGGCTTAGAGGCATTGTTCATCACGTAATCCCATACGCGCGGGAGGAATATAGGCTGGAGCGCATCAAGGTCTTCATCCCTGCTGTTCACGGAGAACAGAGTCTCTCCCGAAAGCAGGTCGCGCACGCTTTCAAATTCAGTTGTGACTCGTGGAGCAAAGTAGACCGTTTCCAATTCAGCGACACAGCTATTTCGGGCAGGGCTGTAATCTACCTCGTCCAGTGTCACAGTGACCCCGCTCTGAGCGGTAGGATTCTCCTTGAAATCGGTACTGTTCTCCTTGACATAGGCGTCAGCAACGGTCTTGCAGCGCGCTCGTTCTTGGAAAATCCGGCTTCGTTCTTGGGAAATTTGGCTGTCGTGGGACTGGCGATAGACGTTAAAGCCCTCTGTGGCCGCGGCACCAAGAACGATACCCGCTATGAGCGCCATGATCGTGATTTTGCGAGTCGCCATCATTTTGGCCTGGCGGGCGGTCTGGTGCCCAATCCTCCCTTGTGATTCTCCTGGCAACAGAGATCCTGCTGTCTCCAACAAAGAGGCCCGGGACACCAGAAAAAAATTCTTTCCGAGGCTGCAACTCTAATCCAGAGCAGCCAGGTAGTCAACCAGACGGAGCAGTGCGGTTTAAAGCATTTTCGCTGTTATTGTGATGCGGGCGTTGTTCTACCCTATGTGATATGAAGACGCTTGCCCGGTATCTTGAGGTCATAGTCGACCCGACTTTCGACGATTTTCTGGGCAACAGTGGTTCATTTCGACACGCTTACATAGCTTGCGTGGCGATCTTTCACGCCGTCGATCGTGCCGCCGAAGAAAGTCGAGTCAGCCCTGCAAAGCTCCGCCAAGAGTGGTGTAGAGAGTCCCTGGAGTTCAAATTGGTGGACATCCTTGCGCATCATTTCAAGAACGTGCAGAGTTCTGACGAAAAAATACCCGCAACCCGGCCTGGAATACCAATCCGGTTTGCTCTTGGGTTCGATGAAGCTGGCGAGGGTATGGACCTGCGGAACCTGTACTTTGTAATTCGAGATGCTGTGAGATTCGTTCATAAGAAAGCAGGAACAACTCACCCCAAGTTGCCGTAAACTCCGTCATCTAAGATGTCGGTCTGTAATCACGTCCCGGCTTACCGCTGGCGGGTGGCACAGGTCTCATTTTGGCTCTGCAACCTCGGGTGCGGTGGATGGCGTGGTGCCAAAGGGCCAGCTTGCGGCGGCGTTCTTCGGGATCGGATTGCGGATCGAAGCGGCGCGATTCGCGCCATTGACGCTCCAGCTCTTCCACATCCGACCAGAGACCGGCGCCCAGGCCGGCGAGATAGCAGGCTCCCAAGGCCGTTGCCTCCGCGGTTTGCGAGCGCACAATGGGAATGCCGAGCAGGTCCGCCTGCATCTGCATGAGCAGATCGTTGGTGGAAGCTCCGCCATCGACGCGAAGTTCGTGGACGCGCAGGGCGCTGGACGAACCGGTGGTATCGGATTCCATGGCGCGCACAATGTCCGCGACCTGGAAGGCGATGCCTTCGAGCGCCGCGCGGGCAAGGTGGGCGCGGGTGGCGCCTCGGGTGAGGCCGAAGATAGCGCCGCGTGCATGCGGGTCCCAATGGGGCGCGCCGAGGCCGGTGAGCGCGGGGACGAAGACCACGCCGCCGCTGTCGGGAACGGATGCGGCCAGGGCCTCGACCTCGGCGGCACTGTTGAGGATGCCGAGACCATCGCGCAGCCACTGGATGGCGGCCCCGGCGACGAAGATGCTTCCTTCCAGGGCATACTCGGTGGTTCCGGCTCTGCGCCAGGCGACGGTGGTGAGCAGCCGGTGCGGCGACCGCACAGGTTTCGCGCCGGTGTGCAACATAAGGAAGCAGCCGGTGCCGTAGGTGTTTTTCGCCATGCCCGGGCGGATACACATCTGGCCAAACAGCGCTGCCTGCTGATCGCCCGCGATGCCGGTGATGTTGCCGCCGGGAAGCAGTTCGGAGGCGACGGCGAGGTTGCCGCTGGAGTCCACCACCTGCGGCAGCATGGAACGCGGCACATCGAAGAGGTCGAGCAGGTCGTCATCCCACTGCAGGGTGTGGATATTGAACAGCAGGGTGCGCGATGCATTCGAGACATCGGTGATGTGGCGGCGGCCGGCGGTGAGCTTCCAGAGGAGCCAGCTATCGACGGTGCCGAAGGCAAGCTGCCCGGCCTGTGCCTGGGCGCGCGCGCCGGGAACCTGGCGGAGAATCCAGCGAATTTTGCTGGCGGAGAAGTAGGCGTCGAGAACGAGGCCGGTTTTTTCGGAGACAAGCGCTTCGACGTTGCGACCGTTGCGATGACTTGCGGCGAGTTGCGCGCAGTCGTCGGCAGTGCGGCGGTCCTGCCAGACAAGCGCGTTGGCGATGGGACGGCCGGTGGCTCGCTCCCAGACGATCGTGGTTTCCCGCTGGTTGGTGATGCCGATGCAGGGAATGGTGGAGGGGTCGAGGGCAGTTTCGGCCAGGACCGCGCGCACGGCGGCGGCCTGCGAGGACCAGATAGCCTCGGGGTCCTGCTCCACCCAACCGGGCTGAGGATAAATCTGCGGAAGCTCGCGTTGCGCGGTGTGGAGAACGGTGCCGTCGGGCCGCATCAATACGGCACGTGAGCTGCTGGTTCCTTGATCGAGTCCGAGGATGACTTTCATTTTTTTACGTCAACTGTGCAGGTTGGCGAGGGCGGGGTAGAGCTTGCGGTACATCTGATAGCCGTGATCGTAGGCGGCGCGGGTGGCGGGATCGGGCTGGATGGTTTCCGCCACGCGAATGCAAGACTCGCAGGCGGTGTCGATGTCGGGCCATGCGCCTGCGGCTACTCCGGCGAGCAGAGCTGCTCCATAGGCCGCGCCTTCTTCCGCGACGAGCAGTTCGAGGGCGCGACCGTAGATGTCAGCCTGAATTTGCCGCCAGAGCGGGCCGCGCGCTCCGCCGCCGCCGAGACGCACACCGCGCACGGGAATGCCCAGCTCCGCAAATAAGGTGAAGGTGTCGCGCAGGCTGTAGGCCACGCCTTCGAGCACGGCACGGACCAGATGCGGCTGACGATGGGAGGCGTTGAGCCCGACGAAGGCGGCGCGAACATCGGGGTCGAGGTGCGGCGTGCGTTCGCCGAAGAGATAGGGCGCCCAGAAGACGCCGTCGCTGCCTGGAGGCGCATCGGCGGCGAGGGTCATGAGTTGCTCGTAGGGGAGGGGCGCGCCTTGAGCGCCCGCGCTGACGACATCCCGAAACCAGCGCAGAGAAAGGCCGGCTCCCTGGGTGACGCCCATGACGTGCCAACGTCCGGCGACCGCGTGGCAAAAGGTGTGGAGGCGGCCGAGCGGGTCGCGGACCGGCTGATCGGTGGCGGCGAAGACGACGCCGGAGGTGCCGATGGTGGCGCTGACGGAGCCGGGCTTGAGGATGCCCATGCCCACCGCGCCCGCGCCTTGATCGCCTGCACCGGCTACGATGGGCGTGCCGGCGAGGAGGCCGGTCGCGGCAGCGGCGGAGTCGCTGAGGGTGGCGCAAATGTCGGCGGACTCGAACAATTGCGGCAGCCACTCCATGGAAACGCCGGAGGCTTCGGTCATGGGCTGCGACCAGCGGCGGCGGGCGACATCGAGCAAGAGCGTGCCGGATGCCTCCTGCACATCCATGGCGTAGACGCCGGTGAGGCGAAATCGGACATAATCCTTTGGGCAGAGGATGTGGGCGATGCGCGCGAAAATTTGCGGCTCATGTTCGCGGACCCAGAGGATTTTTGTCAGGGTGAAGTTGGGGAGGGCAGGATTGCAGGTCAGCTCGATCACGCGCTCGCGGCCGAGGGTTGCGTGTAGCCACTCGCACTGGGGGGCGCTGCGGGTGTCGCACCAGATGAGCGAGGGGCGAAGGACGTTTCCGTCGGAGTCGAGCAGCACGGCGCCATGCATCTGGCCGGTGAGGCCGATGGCTGCGATGTCCGCGGGCTTACAGGCGGCGGCTGCAAGAACAGAGCGGATGGATTGCTGCGCGGCGCGCCACCAGTCCTCCGGGTCCTGTTCCGCCCAGCCGGGAAACGCGGACTGAAACGGCACATGGTCGGTGGCGTGGGAAGCCACGACCTTGCCGGCAGCATCGATCAGCACGGCGCGGGTCCCGCCGGTGCCAACATCCATTCCTAAAAAGAGCACGAGGTTCCTCCGTTAGAAGTTTCCGGCAGTTTGTCGCGATTTGCAAAACTGTTCTTCCGCGCATCCGATACAATTCCGCAAAGTGGGCAGATCATTCTTGCGGCAGATGTCGTGAGCGGAAACGGTCGGTTCATCGCCGCACAAAACGTGAACAGGAAAGACGATCTCGCTGCCTGAGTATAGAGCGGGCGACAGAGAGTATCCATGACCCTTGACCCAAGCGGCGACGAAGAGGAGAAATCCGGACCGCGACATTTCACACGCGGTCTGGGGCTGTTCGACTCGTCGATGATCGTGATCGGCATCATGGTCGGCTCCGGCATTTTTATTGTGCCGGCGGAGATGGCCCGCCTGATTGCCAGTCCAGGATGGTTGCTGGCGGCCTGGGCGGTGACCGGTGTGCTGACCGTGACCGCGGGGCTGGTGTATGGCGAACTGGCGGCGATGATGCCGGAAGCGGGCGGGATGTATGTGTACCTGCGGGAGGCATTTTCTCCGCTGATCGGGTTTCTCTATGGGTGGACACTGTGGACGGTGATCCAGACCGGGACGATTGCGGCGGTTGCGATTGCGTTTGCGCGATTTGCCGGCGTGCTGTTTTCTTCCATCGCGGGAAGTCACTATTGGATTGCACCCAAGCATGTGTTTGGGGACTATTCGATTTCGCTGTCGACGACGCAGGCGGTGGCGATTGCGATTATTGCGCTGCTGACATTCGCGAACAGCCTGGGGCTGAATTACGGGCGCATCCTGCAAAACATTTTTACCGTTGCGAAGATTGGGGCGCTGCTGGCGCTGGTTGTGCTGGGGTGCACGATCGGGATTCATCATGCGGCGGTCGTGGAAAACTTTCATCATTTCTGGAGTGTGCGCCATCCGGTTCCGTTTGCCCGGGGAATGGATGCATCGACAGGACTGGGATTGTTTCTGGCGATCTGCATTGCGCAGTCGGGATCGATGTTTGCCGCCGATGCGTGGCACGACATTACGTTTGTCGCGGCAGAGGTGAAAAATCCCGCGCGAAATTTGCCGCTGGCCTTGGGCGTTGGGACGTCGTCGGTAATCGCGCTGTATTTGTTCGCGAATTTGGCATATTTGTTGACGCTGCCGTTGAGCGCGATTCAGCATGCATCCGCGGACCGCGTTGCCACGGCTTCGCTGCAAAGTATTTTTCCCTATGCGGGCGCGGCGCTGATGGCGATCGCGATTATGGTTTCGACCTTTGGCACGGTGAACGCGATGACGCTGGCCGGGGCGCGCGTATATTACGCGATGGCGCATGACGGACTGTTTTTTCAACGAGCAGGCAGGTTGAACCGCGCGCGGGTTCCGGGCTGGGGGTTGGCGATTCAAGGAGTCTGGACGGTGTTTCTTGTTTTGCCGCGCACATGGAATCCCATCACCCGGCAATACGGCAACCTGTACAGCAACCTGTTGGACTACGTGATTTCCGCCGCGCTGATTTTTTATATCCTGACCATTGCCGGCGTGATCCGGCTGCGCAGAACGCGCCCGGACGCTCCCCGACCGTATCGCGTGTGGGGGTATCCGTGGCTGCCGCTGGTCTATATCGCGGGCGCCAGCGTCATTGTGGTGGTGCTGTTTCTGTACCGTCCGACAACGACCTGGCCGGGATTGGCGATTGTCGCCGCAGGCGTTCCGATTTATTTCGCGATGCGCTGGCGGAACAGAATGCGCCCGGGCGGGCTTCGTTAGCCTCGCTGCCGCAGCTTCCAGAGGATTTGGCGGAACATGCCCAGCCACGTGGTGGCGTCTTCTGTGGACAGATGCATGCGTCGCACCAAGCGCCGGAGATTTTCTTCCTTCGAGTCAAGAGACTGGGCGCGGATGGAGTCGCTCTGCTGCAATGTTTCGAGCAGCAGTGCGGTCACGCGCTCCACTTCCGCCGCGGACGCGGGTGCGGTTTCCGCGGAGGGAAAGGGAACTGCCCCTTCACGAGCGAGCTCATACAGGCAGACCGCAACCGCCTGGCCAAGGTTCATGGACTTTTGCTCTGTGTGGGTAGGGATGTGCATCGACCAATGGCAGTGGCTGAGGTCCTGGTTCGATAAGCCGACCTTCTCCGACCCAAAGAGAATGGCGACGCGATTCTGAGCGTCTGGCGGGGCATTCAATTCCTGGAGAATCGAGGCCGCGCCGTCCTTCAACACCTTGAGGGGATGGTGCAGCTGTCGATGTCCGACGGCGGTTGTGCCGACCACCAAGGTGCAATCCGCCACCGCGTCGGCCACGGTGGAAAATTCTTCCGCGCCGACCAGCACGGCGGACGCGCCCACGGCAGAGCGGGCCTCGCGAAATGCAAGTTCGTACGGATGCACGATACGCAAGCGATGAAAGCCGAAGTTGCACATGGCGCGGGCGGCGGCCCCGATGTTCAAAGGGTTTCGAGTCGATACGAGAACCACGCAAAGACGGTCAGGATCCATGAGGCTCGGCTTGAACCCCTAAGTTTACATAGCCATGAGCAGGAAAGACTTGTTGGCTGTAGCGTGGTAAGTTAGCCAAGAACAAAAATTGATGCTGGGAAGCAACTGGAAAGGCGGCCGCGCGATGGTTAAGAAAAAATTATCGAAGCTTGGGTACTGGGTCTGCGTGGCGATGGCGGCTGCGCTTCTCAGCGCGGTGGGCCATGCGGAAACGCCCGCGCCGATGAGCGCGGCGCGGCGGGCGAAACTGGCGGAATTGACGGGGCAATTGCGCATCGGCGCGGAGTTCTTTTTGAACCGCACGGACACGAAGGCGTCGGTGGAGAAGCAATTCGCGTCAATGCACGCAACGGGGCTGACGCTGGCGAGAATTTTTGTGATCTGGGACGATGTGGAGCGCGTGCCAGGGGTGTGGGACTTCAGCCATTATGACTGGATCTACGACGCGGCAGAAAAAAACGGCATTCAAATTGCGGCGACATTGTGCCCGGAAGATCCGCCGGGATGGGCGGGGAAGACGCCGTTCTACCATAGCCGCGTCAACCTGAACGATCCGGCGAATCGCGCGGCTGCGGCGGTGTATCTGAAAAAAGTGGTGGGCCGATATAAGAGCCATCCCGCGCAAGGTGTGTGGCTGCTGATGAATGAGCCCGCCAAGTACGATACGGAGCCAACGACGTTTCACGCCTTCGGGGACTGGCTGCAGGCGAAGTACGGGACCGTGGGGAATTTGAATCGCGTATGGTTTCGGCCGCTGAAGCAATTTTCCGACGTCACAATTACGCCGGAACAGCTGGAGAATTATTGGACGGACTACAACGCGGTGATCGACTGGAGAAATTTCAACGTCAACAACTTGATCGACCAGTTGCTCTGGGTGAAGCAGCAGGTGCTGGCGATCGATCCGAACCATCCCGTGCATTTCAATGTGACGCGTCCGATTGGCGATGCCGCGGGGCAGGATGCGTGGAAGGAAAAGAAAGTCCAGGACATCGTGGGGGTTTCCATGCATTGGACCATGCAGCCCAATTCGCCGGAAAGCGATTACGGCGAACTGTATGCGTATCGGCTGGATCTGGTTGCGGGAGCAAGCATGGCTCGTCCGCACAAGCCGCTTTGGGTGACGGAGCTGCAGAGCGGCCCGGTCGCGTTTACAGGGCGGTTTGCGTTTACGGAGACGCCCGGCGATTTGACGCGATGGATGTGGGACTCCTATGGCGCGGGCAGCAGAGCGGTGATTTTTTGGCTGTGGAGTCCACGGAATATTGGAACGGAAGCGGGGGAGTGGGGACTGGTGAGCGTGGATGGTACTCCGTCGGTCCGAGTGCCGACGGTGAAGGCGATTGCGGACACGCTGAAGCACAACCCGTGGCTGAATGCAGCGCATCCGCAGCCGGCGAAGGTCGCCATCCTGTATAACCGCGAGGCGGAAATCCTGATTAGCCTGGACGGGAGAGGACAGCATCGCGAGGGCGAAGTGCAGGAGTCGCTGCTGGGCTGCTATCTGGCGCTGCATCGGGCGCATATTCCTACGGACTTCGTCGATCTCGACCAACTGAAGCGCGGCGAATTGCAGAAGTATGATGTGCTGTACATTCCGTATTCGTATGCGCTGGACGATCCGGCGATTGCGGCGCTGAAGACCTACGTAAGCCATGGCGGAACGCTGTGGGCCGATGGGTTGACCGGATGGAAGTATGAGACGGGGAAAATTCGGCCGACGATTCCCGGTGGGTTGACGGACTTGTTTGGCGTCGAGGCTTCGGACTTGTATCCGGTGCAGCCGGACCATCCTTATTCGGTGACGGCGCAGAAGGAAGAGGGCGGGGAGTTGTGGAAGCTGCCGTTGGAACTGAAAGGGGCCGAGGTCGTTCTGCGCACCAAGGATGGGCAACCGTTTGCAGTGAAGCATGCGTTTGGCAAAGGGCAGGTGTTCTATTTTGAGTCGGCGGTGTCGCTGGCGTACGCGATGCGATTCAATCCGGTGGTGCAGCAATGGATCGTTGGACCTTCCGTAGCTGCCGCGAGAGATGAGGAAGTTTCACTCGATCAGGGTTCGCGGGAAATCATGTTTCGCGGAATGGTACAGCCGGACGGGCTGGCTGCGGTGCTGTCGAACTGGGGCGAGACGCAAACGGTCGCTGTCAGCTTTCGCGGGTCGTACACGGTTGTCGATACAATAACCGGAGAGAGCGTTCCCGTGACGGAAGAAAATGGTCGCACCCTGGCCACGGTACATCTGCCGGCGGGAGCTGTCGCAGTCCTGAAGGCCACAAAATCCAAGTAGAGAAGAAGTGCCAACATAGCCCAATCGACGATGAAGACAAACTACGATAAATTTCCTGTCGTCCAGGTGACGGAGAGGGACGAAGATTGCGTTGCCGGCTGGGAGCAGATTGCCGCAACGGTTCAGTCCACCCTGAGCGGACGCAGTCGAGCGGTGCTGGCGGTCGAATGCTATCCCGGCGTGGACCTGGAAGAGATCGAGGGCGAGTTGGTGTCGCGGTTGCGTCCGGATGCGTTTCTGCGGGCGACGGATGCGTTGAAGAGCGCGAGCGAACTGGAGGCGCAATTTGCGCCCAGCCTGGGAGACGATCCTGTCTTTGCGAGAATGCTGCCGTGGACAATTGCGGATTTTCTTGCTGCGGACCGATTGCAGTCGATGCGGGCGCAGGTGCGTTCCCATGTCCAGGGCCTGATGGTTGTGCTGGGGACGGGAGCGGTGGAGGTTGCAGGGGAATGGGATGGGTTGGACGTGCTGATTTATGCGGACCTGGCGCGATGGGAAATTCAGCGGCGGCAGCGGGAGCATCAGATCGGCAACCTGGGAATGGACAATGCAGCCGAGTCCGCTCGCGAATTGTATAAGCGGGCATTCTTCATCGACTGGCGCGCGGCGGACAGGGTCCGGCTGGAAGCGTTCGACAAAATCGACTACTTTCTCGACATCAATGTGCCGGAAGATCCGCGAATGATTGCCGGAGACCTGTATCGGCTGGGCTTGAAAAAAACCTGTGCGCGGCCATTCCGGGTGGTGCCGTTTTTCGATCCGGGACCATGGGGCGGGGAGTGGATGCGGCGCCATTTCGACTTGCCGAAGGAGCCGCCGAACTTCGCGTGGTGCTTCGACTGCGTTCCGGAGGAGAACAGCCTGCGATTGGGGTTTGGGTCGCGGGCCGTCGAGCTGCCGGCGCTGACGCTGGTGCATCAACATCCGGAAGAGCTGCTGGGGGCGGAAGTTCGAAAGCGATTTGGCGCGGAATTTCCCATACGCTTCGATTTTCTCGACACCGTGGGCGGAGGCAATCTTTCGTTGCAGGTGCATCCGCTGACTTCGTTCATTCGGGAAAAATTCGGCATGTCGTACACCCAGGACGAAAGCTATTACCTGCTGGATGCGGGGCCGGATGCCGTGGTGTATCTGGGATTGAAAGAAGGCATTGACCGCAACCGGATGGAGCAGGATTTGCATGCGGCGCAGGCGGGCGAGCAGTCCTTTCCGGCAGAGAAATATGTGAACATCTGGCCGGTACAAAAACATTCGCACGTTTCGATTCCGGCGGGCACGATCCATTGTTCCGGACGCAATGGGATGGTGCTGGAAATCAGCGCCACGCCGTACATCTTTACGTTCAAGCTGTGGGACTGGGACCGGCTGGGGCTGGATGGAAAACCGCGGCCGATTCATCTCGATTACGGGATCGCGAATATCCAATGGGACCGGACCACGGAGTGGGTGAGGAAGAACCTGGTGAATCGAGTTGAGCCGATTGCGAGCGGTCCGGGATGGTGGGAGGAGTCGACGGGACTGTACAGGTCAGAGTTCATCGAGACGCGGCGGCACTGGTTTACCGGACCGGTGGAGCACGATACCGAAGGAAATTTGAACGTGCTGAACCTGGTGGAGGGCGAGCAGGCCGTTGTTGCAAGCCCCACGGGAGCCTTCGAGCCGTTCGTGGTGCACTACGCAGAGACCTTTATTGTTCCGGCGGCGGTGGGGAAGTACAGTATTTCTCCGGTGGGCGAAGCGAAGTCGCCGTTGGCGACGATTAAAGCGTTTGTGCGTGCAGAGAAGCCGAGCCATTCTTAGAGGCCGCGCTGGAAGATACGTCGGTGAGCAGAGGGATGGCGCCCAACAGGCCGGCGTCGTTGCCCAAGGCAGCCGGCAGAATGCGGACCGTTCCGCTAGGCGTCCAGGAATAGTTGCGCACATATTCCTGAATGTAGGGAAGGATGACGTCGCCGCTGCGCATGACGCCACCTCCAATGACGACAATTTCCGGGCCGTAGGCATGGATCAGGCCCACGGTTCCGCATGCCCACACGTGCAGGCAGCGGTCCCGGACCGCCGTGGCGACAGGGTCTCCCTCGCGGGCCAACTCAAACACGGAGCGAAAATCGATGCGCTCGACCGTAGCCAGACGACTTTGTTCAAATCCGGGCCATTCCTTTGCAATTAGCGGCAAGGCCCAGCCGGAGGCCTCCGCCTCCATACATCCAAAGCCTCCACAGGTACATCGTCTGCCGGTAAAAAGCGCGGGAATGTGGCCGCCGAGGCAGCCGCCCTGGACTTGTTTGGTGCGGTAGAGTTTGCCCCCGGCCATGGCCGCTCCGCCGATGCCAGTGCCAAGCGTAATCATCACAACATCGTCCACACCCCTGGCCGCGCCGGCATACCATTCGCCCAACAAGGCCATGCGCGCATCGTTTTCCACGGCGAACGGAATGCCGAATTCCGTGCGACACCAGGCGACCAGATCGATTCCAGGAGCATCCTCGAATTTGCCGTTGGTGGAGACCACGCGCCCGACGGTCCGGTCGACCATCGCAGCGCAGCCCATGGCCAGTCCGATGCAGTCTTTCACGGGAATGCCAAGCTTCGCGAGCATGTCGTAGACGATGGTTTTGAAGACGGTCAGCAGCGGAAGCATGCCGGCGCTGGAGTCGACGGAAATTTCCCGCGACATGAGAATGGTTGCATCCTCAATGACAGCCAGCTTGACGTGCGACCCGCCCAGATCGAGAGAAATGGCTTTCATGGTGTACCTAGAGAGGAAATTGCGGAAAAATCCAGAATCTTTAGGATACCCGAAATCAAGATTGTCGAGCCATGAGCGGGTCCAGTTTCACGGACATGGGATTGGCGGGCGCGAGTCCCGGTCAATCTCGAATCGAACACTCACGCAGCGCGCATTTTGCTTTGGAGGATGTTGAGAAGCGTGAGGTCCAGCTGATGCCCGTGCCAGCTTTTGTAGCGCGTGCCCGCACGATTGGTATCGAGGATGCCGATGGGACCTCGAAAATTCCACAGCGCCCATCCAGAATGCAGGTCGCCGATGACATCCAAGGTGTCGCTGTACCAGGCGTAGGCGACGGGCGGAGGCGTGTGATTGCCGCAGCCGAGCTCGCCAAAATGGATGGGAATTCCATGCTGCGCCAGAACTCCCCAGGGGCGGAACCTTGTCTGGAGAGTGTGGCGATCCTCGATGATCTTACCCTGCGCGTTTTTCAGCGGCCAGGTGGGGACCGGCTCTTTGCCGATTTGCGCCTGCGCGGGTCCCCAGGGGATGCCGTAATGCGTCACCAGGGCGGGCACATAGTCATGGGCGCTTTGCAGGATTCCGGTCTCGAACAGACCGGGAATCGGTTGCGTCCCGACCGGATAGCCATCGGTGACGATGAGCCGCTGCGGATCGATGGCGCGAATTGCCGCAATGGCCACCCTTGCGACGCGCACGTAATCCTTTTCCCCCAGGGTGAGCGGCTTCGTCTTTTCACTGGGTTCGTTCACGAGATTGAAGCTGAGATCGCGATTCGAGATGCCCAGGTAGCGCTTCGCAAAGTAGGTCCATTGATGGACGAAGGCATCGAGCGTGGCTGGATCCGTATACACGCTGGTTTTTTCGGAGGTCACGTGAATGCCGGTGAGCTTCGCATCCATGCCGTCGAGGATGCATTCTCCGGGCGCATGATGCAGAGAAATATTGACGTGGATTCCGTATTTCTGTCCCAAGCGAATGGCACGATCGATCGGCCCAACCTTCTGCTCGTCGATCTTCATTAAGTCGTTTGGGTCGGTCCAGAAGCGATAGTCCATGGGCAGACGAACCCAATTGAAACCCCAGCCGCTCATCCAGCGAAAGTCGTCTTCTTTGAATTCGCCGTTATCTTTGTAAGGGAAATACTTCATCCAGTCCGGATCGATGGAGAAATATTCGAGCAGATTGAAGCCGTACCAGCGCGGATTGATTGAGCTGGCTGCGCCGACAGGAATTGCGAGCGCCAGCGACGAAGGCAGAGCGCCGGCCAAGGCCGCAGTTGCCAACGATTTCAATACGGTGCGGCGGTTCATATCGAAATTTTGCATCGGAGGTTTCATCCAGGTTACACGCGCCAGGGGAAAAATGCCGGGAACCCGGATGGATTCCCGGCGGACGCTGTGACAGCGTCTTTTAGAACAAAACCAGGGATACTATGTCCTGTCTAAATTTGTTCAAGGTCGCCGCTCCCTGGTGGTCGCGTCAACTGGAGTGATGCGGTTCCGGGAACCATCTTCCCTGGTTTTGCTCTAAAAATCGTACCGCAGGGAGAACTGCTGTTTGCGTGTCTGGACGAGCGATGAGCTATAAATCCCAAAGCCGGCGCCACTGGTGACCGCCGTGTTCAGACCGCCGTTAATGCTGATGGGACTGGTGTCGAAGCGGGCGGTATTCGTCACGTTAAACACTTCCCAGGCAAAGTGCAGGGTCTGGTCGCGGAACGTCCTCCAGACCTTCGATATGCTCGCGTCCTGCTCCAAATAACCGTCGCCGCGGAATGCGTTGCGGCTGCCTCCCTCCCCAGGGTAGGGATAGCGTAGCGGATGACCGGTGGCGATGCCATTGTTGAGCGCGTTGGGATCGGCAAACACCTCCGGCAAGCCGCCGGCAACCAAATGCTTGTGAACTTTGATAGGCCCAGTGATCACAGCAGGAGTGAGGTTCTGATAATTCGTTGCATAGGCGAGCGGAGGGGTGACGGTGAAGGGCAGACCGCTGGAAACACGGGTGATGCCCGACAAGGTCCAGCCGCCGAGAAGAGCATCGACAGCCCGGTTGGAGTCCGCGCCAAATTTTTTGCCGCGTCCAAATGGAAGCTGATAGATAAAGTCTCCGGTCAGCAGGTGGCGGATGTCATAATCCGAGACAGCGCGGTTGGTCTTGGGGTTGAAGCTGTTGGTGATGAAACCGAAGCTGTTGGTTGTGAACTCGCTGGCGCGCTCCGTGTCCGACCCCATATCGATCGCGTTGGAATAGGTATAGCTGAAGTTCAAGGAAAGACCGACGTTGGTGACTTTACGCGCGGTGAGCTGCAGGGCGTTATAACTGCTGGTCCCGATGGAGGACCAGGCATAGAGCGAGGAAAACTGCCGCTGGTAGAATCTTGTCGTCACATTGCCGTTCGCATCTTCATACGGACCGCACCCGATGCCACCCTCGCTGGGATCGCAATAGGCATCCAGCTGCACCAGAGCATAGGAGTCGTTTCCGACCACGGCATTCGGTTGGTAGATGTTGGTATAGATATTCTGGGTCGCGCTGTTCCCCCCGTATGCCAGGTACGGGAACAGGTCTTCCCAGTAGGGGCTCGCCTGCACGGTGGTTTGGCCGGCATAGGTTGCCTGGGACAAAAGCTTGGCTGCCTCAAAGTAATCCATTCCCGATTTGGGGTCTACTAAGTCCAGCGGCTCGGCCAGGTCGAGCTGCTGCAGCAGGTGGCGGCCGAAAGTACCGACATAGTTCGCCTCGACGGAAAATCCATGGGGCAGGTCACGCTGAACGGAAAAGTCGGCGGCAATGGTATACGGGGTCTTGATTTTGCTATCGATGCCCCAGTCGATACCGAGCCCGGTATTGACATTATTAGGCGGCGTGAAAGGATACGTGATGGTCGATGGGATCGTGACTCCCTGCAGCGGCGGAATCGCCGTGAGGCTGGTAAAACGCGGCGCATTGTCCACCGAGTACTGGCCAGCTGGATTGGTGATCGCGGTGGTTGAACCGAAGGAGCCGAACTTGGCGAAGGTATCCACAATGCCTTGGCCGAAGTGGTCGTAGTACATGCCGGCACCCATCCGGATGGAGGTCTTGTTGTCTGGCGCGATGACCAAAGCGAGGCGGGGAGCGAAGTTCGTGTATTGCATGTTCCAGTACGAAGCCTTGCCGTTCGCCTTGCCGGAAGGCGCAAAGGAAAGGTCGGGCTGGTCGGTGATGCCCTGGTACATGGCGTCCACGCGATTCACAAACCACTGGTGCGTATCCACCGTCGGCTGGACCTGCTGGCCATGGGTTTCATACGGAGGCTGCAGCAGCACCTGGCGGAGACCAAAGGTCAAGGTCACGTTGGGCAGCACTTTCCATTGGTCCTGGATGTACCACTCGAATTCCTTGGAGTAGTAATTCAAGGTGACAGGGGCCCCCACGGGACTCGTGACACCGGTTTTACCGCCGGGTTGGACGCTGAAATTGTATTGATTTTGAACAAACGGGACCAGACCGACCATCATCCCCACATACTGGCTGTAGAGGGTGGCGTCGCCGGAATCGACTGGCGGTTGGCCGAATGCACCGGGGTCGAGATCCCCACCCGTGTCCGCAATGGCTCCTCCTCCCTGAAGCCATTGAATGTTCCCGTCGGCAAAGCCGTAGGAGGTGGCATTGGAGCTTGAATAGTTCGTGATGAGGCGCAGGTCTGCGCCAAACGACAAGGAGTGGTTTCCGTGCGTCCAGCTTACATTGTCGATAAAGTTCTGCACGGGCACATGGACAATGGTGGAGCAGGTCTCCGCGGTGGGCGTGGACAAGGTGCGAAAGAACTCAACATAGGCGCCGCAGTCCGTTCCGGATTGGCTAAAGCCCTGCCGGATATAACCGTAGCGAAAATCGTTGACGAGATTATTGGTGACCTCCCAGGTATCGCCCGCAGCCAGGCCCTTGGTGTTGTCTCGTACGACATACTCTGGCGGCTGGCCGGGGAACCAGACCGGGTCGTCGGTGGTGTCGTCCTGGAGATTGCCGCGAAAGAAAAGCTGATGATGGGGTACGGGGTCCCAATCCAGACGGGCAATGGTGGTGTTCAGGTTTTGAGGATTTGGCGAGGAGAAGCTATAGGAACCGGTGTTCAGGCCATCGCCCAGCGCAGCTCCATTGGCGGTTGGATACGCACTCAACATGGTGAGGATATTGGGATCGACCCCTCCGAGTCCCCCTTGACCCCAGGGACAGGTCCCATTGCCAAAGCACAGCGGGTCGGTCAAGGCAAGTTGGTCCGGAGTCTGGGTGACGTTCACGCCGTTGCTCGTGTAAATAATGTTGCCCAATTTCAATGAGTCGGTGGGGGTCTGTTGCTCCACCTGCGCATTTTCGCGAATGTGCGATGCTTCATAATTGGCGAAGAAGAAGAGCTTGCGCTTCTTGATGGGGCCACCGACATCGGCGCCGTAGGTATTGCGGATATATTCACCGGGTTTATTCGGCAACCCACTGGACAGCTCCGCATTCTTGTTGAACCAATCGTTGGAAGCGGTATCCGTATTGCGGTTGTATTCGTATGCCGCTCCGTGGAACTTGTCGGTGCCGCTCTTGGTGACGAGGTTGACTTGCGCTCCAGCGGCGCGGCCCTGGTCGGAATTCGCCAAGCCGGTGGTGACGCGAAACTCTTCAATGGAGTCCAGCGTTTCGCGCAGGATGCCAGTAAAGGCGAGACCCTGCCTCTGGTCATTATCGTCCAGACCATCCATGGTGATATTGTCCTGGTCGGAACGGACGCCATTGACGGTGCCGGTGCGGCTATCGCTTTCAGGGTCGATCGAATGGCCCAGGTAGAGAACGCCCGGCTGCAGGCTGAGGAGATCCGGCACGTTGCGGTCTTCCATGGGCAACGACTGAATGGTCCGATTGGGGATGGCATTGCCGAGGGTGGCGTCGGAGGTGTTGAGGGTCTCCGTTTGGGCGGACACGTTGACGGTTTGCGTGAGGGCATGAATGGACATCGTGAAAGCAATGGTGGCCGGCTTGCTGACCAGGAGGTTGCCCACCTTGCTTTGCCTGGCAAAGCCGGTGGCACGGACGGTCACAGTCCATGTACCGGGATTCAACTGGGAGAATTGATACTCGCCGCGCGCATTGGTGGTGGTGGTGAGGACTTGACCGGTGGCCTCGCGCGTAATGGTAACGGTGGCGCCTGGCAGCACGCCGCCACTTGGATCGGTGACGACGCCATTCAGCGAGGTTGTGGCCTGTTGGGCGCGCGACGCCGGTGGAAGAAGGAAAAATACCGTCGCTGTTGCGGCCAAGATGGCCGTCAAGATTTTCTTTTTCATCCCTGTCCTCCCAAGTGCGCGTGCAAAAGACTTCACCATGAAAAATAACCAATGCCCGAGGATTGCCGGGTACGGGTAACATCCAACGGCCTGATTTCGACCTTGTTCTATGTAGGGCGCGTGCAGTGTTTGAGGCGGAAACCTTGTCGATACGGCTGGCAGGCAGCAAGCCTTTGCCAGTTTCCGACTCCGGAGGAGTTTTGAGCAGTATGTAAAATAAAGCGGCATATCGTCAAGGGAAAAAGTCAAGTGAGAGATCATCGAAGAGCTTTTCGCCAGGTCGATGGAAATTGCCTTGGAGGTGGCGCCGGTCGGTTCTAGGGAAGGAAATCGTCCCAGACGGATTGTTTGCGGGCTGGATCGGAAACCCACATGAGGGACTCCGGATTGTCGACAAATTGCCAGTAGATGTCGCGGTCAGGGTCGAGATCCAATTCAGGATACGCGCGCGCCGGATGGATGGTCAGCTTGCCGCTTCGATAGGTGGGATTTGCGCGCCAGCTAATTTCATCGGTAGGACCGAGCACGGGAAACCAGGCGAGGCCTCCGTGCGCACGTACGCCGTGATAGACGAAGCCATACTGGCGGTCGCACCAGGCGCCGAAGACCATCCTGTTGGCGGGGTCTGCGTTGATGACGCAGTGGGCCCAGCCTGGGGGAACGACGACTTTGTCGCCTTCGCCGGCAAGCACGGCCACACAGGCCCCTGGGTCGTCGTCTGTGCTCCGCTGCGCGTAGACGATGGCTCTTCCTTCGAGAATTTCGAACAGTTCCGGCGGGGACCATCCACTGTGGGGCGCGATGGCGTGGACGTGGCCCTGGCTGCGGGTCGGCTCCTGCCCGAGACGACCGCTGGCGTAGGCAACGATGCCATAGAGAAGCATGCGCTGCCGGAGCGCGGGCAAGTCGGAGGCGCGGGCGACATCCATGGCGATGCCGTAGACCGGATCCGGTCCGGTGCAGCGGGGGTCGAGAAGACTGGGACAAATGGCGTCGAGGCTGCGAAACTCTGTGGCCGGACCGACGACGCCGGGACCATATTCAAAGCCGAGTTGATCGGGTTTTACCGAAACATCCAGAATGGGCATCGCAATCAACCTGCGGGGTCTTCGAGAATCGTTGAAGCTTGCGGCGAACTCGTGAAGCTGACGCAAAACGAACTTGTTCCTACCGGGGAACCAGGACGGGGCCGCCATCCTGCTGCAACATGCGCGCGCTGAAGCCGTCGCGCTCAATGGTTTCGTAATCGTATCCGGCATCGCTGGGCCAACACGCGGAAAATATCAGCGGAGTCTCTCCGGTGTTGGCGACCCGATGCGCGGTGCAGCCGGGAATGTAGTGGACGGAGCCGGGGGACATGGTTTCGTAGCGCGTTTTACCGGCTTCATCCATCAACAGCAGGGCGCCGGTTCCCTGGACCGTGAGATAGTATTCGGCGCGATTTCGCACGCGATGAAAATGTCCTTTGGTCATGAAGTATTCGTCGCCAACCTTGCCGGGACGGAGAACGGTGCGACCCCAGTAGAGGCCGCCTTCGGTTCCTGCCGCCACCGGAGTGTAGGCCTGAACACGATAGATCTCAAGATTCGCGGGTATCCGGCCGGCGGCTTCGCGATCGGAAAATATGGAGCGAATTTCACCCAGCGTCTTGGTGGATGTTTGTACGTCGGCCCCGGTGAGAGCGCCGCTCGTCCAATCGATGGAAATTCCTGTCATAGGAAAGCTCTCCCGTGCTTGGCGACGCTGCCAACTACGCTTCCGTCCGGGCGC
Source organism: Acidobacteriaceae bacterium (assembly GCA_052142955.1). Classification (GTDB taxonomy): domain Bacteria; phylum Acidobacteriota; class Terriglobia; order Terriglobales; family Acidobacteriaceae; genus JAKAAZ01. The sequence goes on from JBKQVW010000169.1 coordinate 54,387, forward strand.
AAGGCAGCAGTGAAGTTCCTCCATGATGGTAGCCGATTGAAGTTAGGAATTAAATTCTCAGCGAAAATTGACATTTGATTCCATCGACTCGACAATGGCAACTGATTGTCAACCGCTACGAACCGCGTCTGAATGGCTGACCGTAAAGGAGCATCGTGCAGCGGGATAGGAAGCTGAATCTGTTTGCGTTTAGAATCCAGAGAACTAGAACAGTTCCACGCTACCTGTGCCCCGGTCAAGATCGCGAGGTGCAGCTTTTCTTAAGGAAAAGCTGCGCGAGGATCCAGTCCCGCTGGGTATACCTACCGTGGAACTGCTCTATTTTCGCGCCTGTCATCTTTCTTTTCCTTCTATCCTTCGGGACCTTCCCCGGTTTTGCGGCACCGTCGACTATTCATCCGAACCATCCGTGGATGAACACGTCCCTTACTCCGGAGCAGCGCGCCGATCTGCTGATCCACGCGATGACGCTGAATGAAAAGATCACGATGGTGCATGGGGTCGATCCACGGCCAATTACGGGCTATGTGGGATATGTTTCTCCCAATCCAAGGCTTGGAATTCCGGCGCTGCGGTTAGCAGACGGCCGCGCCGGGGTGGGGAACGGGGCCAAGGATGTGACCCTGCTGCCGGCGCCGATTGCCGCCGCGGCAAGCTGGGACACCGCGCTGCTGCACACCTTTGGAGAGGTGCTTGGCAATGAGGAGTGGCGCAAGGGTACGAATGTCTCGCTGGCACCATCGATCGATGTGGTGCGTGTCCCGGAGTGGGGAAGGACGTTTGAGAGCTACGGGGAGGACCCTTACTTCAACGGTCAAATGGCGATTGCAGAGATCCAAGGTATCCAGAGCCAGGGTCCGATTGCGAATGCAAATATGTATCTGACGATGAACCAGGAAAACAATCGTTTCAAAGAAGATTCAGTCGTCGACCGAAGAACGCTGCACGAGATTTACCTGCCGCCGTTCGAGGCTGCGGTGGAAGAAGGTCATGTGGGCACAGTGATGTGTGCCTATGTCAAGACGAACGGTACGTACTCCTGTGAAAACCCATACCTGCTAACTACGCTGCTGAAGAAGCAGTTAGAGTTTCAGGGATGGGTGATGAGCGATTGGGGCGCGACGCATTCTGCGATCCCCTCTGCGATTGCCGGGCTGGACCAGGAAATGCCGGGCGCAAAATACTATGGCGAGCCACTGAAGGCGGCGGTTGAGAATGGCCAAGTTCCTATGGCCACTCTCGACGAGCATGTTCGTCGCATTCTGGTTACGATGTTCCGGTTTGGATTATTCGATAAGCCACAGACGGGCACATGGGATGCGTATGTTCGTACACCGGCGCATGCGGCATTTGCACTGCGAGCTGCCGAGCAGGGCACGGTTCTGCTGAAGAATGCGGACAATATACTTCCGCTATCCGAGACGGAATTGATTGCAGTGATTGGCGCTGCCGGTGGGCTGAAACCGAAAGCATCGGGCGGCGGCAGTTCAGGGATGGTAGCTCCGTACGTAATTGCTCCGGTGGAAGGAATTCGCAAACGGCTGGCTGGTCACGCGCAGGTGTCCTATGCCGATGGAAGCGACTTAGCGAAGGCAGCCGAGGTTGCGCGTTCCGCCAAGGTGGCGATCGTATTTGTGAATACGAACGATTCGGAAGGTCGCGACCGGCCAGATTTGGAACTTCCGAACCATCAAGACGAGTTGGTGCGGGATGTAGCGAACGCCAATCCCAATACGATTGTTGTTCTAGATACGGGAGGCCCGGTATTGATGCCATGGATCGACAAGGTACGCGGTGTGATCGAAGCATGGTACTCCGGTCAGGAAGATGGAAACGCGATTGCCGCCATCCTATATGGAGACGTCAATCCTTCGGGTAAGCTGCCGCTGACTTTTCCTGGTACCGCGACCGAGATACCCACAAGTACCCGCGAACAGTGGCCGGGTATCAACGGCACCTCGACTTATAGCGAGGATCTGGACGTGGGCTATCGATGGTACGACGCAAACCACGTGCAACCTCTATTTCCATTTGGGTTTGGACTTTCCTACACAACTTTTCGATTGAGCGACCTATCTGCTACTCCGAAAAAGATAGGTGGCGCCGATTCGGACAGGAAGGTCCAAGTCAGCTTGAAGGTCACGAACACAGGGAAGCGGGCCGGAGCAGAGGTCATTCAAGTCTACGTGGAGCAGCCCAGGAAGAACGGAGAACCTCCGCGACAATTGCGGGCCTTCTCCAAGGTTAAACTGACAGCAGGCCAGACTCAACAAGTAACGTTGCATCTGACTCAGCGCTCATTTTCTATCTACGATCCAGAACTCCATCGCTGGGAAGTTCGCAATGGAGACTATGGAATTTTTGTCGGAACGTCGTCAAGAGATTTGCCACTGCACAGCGATGTTGTGGTGGTCGATGGCACGATGCACAAGTAGCGCGATCTACCGGAGGGACAAGAGTGAAAATGCTTGGGTTTGAATTGCAGAGAGCCGTGCGTCGTGGACCTTGGGGTTGGTCAGGCAAGGTCGGCGTCGGTATCCTCCTGGCTTTTTTCTCGGGGATCGCGTGCTTGGCGCAGGCAGCGCTGCCGTCGGCGAAAGTTACCGTCAACTGGAACAAGACCATTCTGGTCTCGCGTTCGACGCCGACCTTCCAGGTGGTGGTGAATCCGATGCTGGAGCGGGGGTCTCCGATTCACGATGGTGCATTCCGCGCGGTGCAGCAACTTGGCGCGGACGATGTTCGGTATGTTCCATGGCTTCCCTATCCGCGGCTAGCGGTCGCGGAACTGAAGCCGCCTACGCCGACAGGAACCTCATGGAATTTCAGTCTGATCGATCCCATGATGGAAGACGTCATGGCGGCCACGTCCGGACACAGCACCATCATCAATTTCAGCACGATTCCGGTATGGCTGTTCAAGACGCCGAAGCCGGTGACCTATCCAAAGGACCCAAATCAAGTTTTCTGGGACTACACGCAAGGTACCGAGTTAGTGGACCCTACGGGAAAAAGTTTGGGCGATTACTACGCGCGCCTGGTGAGCTGGTATACGCGCGGCGGATTTACGGACGAGAATGGGAAGTTCCACGCATCGACACATCATTACAGTTTTCCGATATGGGAAGTATTGAATGAGGTAGATTCCGAGCACCAAACCACGCCGGAACAATATACCGCGCGGTACGATGCCATCGTAAGCGCAATCCATGCAGTTAGCCCTAACACGAAATTTATGGGGCTCGCGTTGTCCGATCCGTCCGCAGACCCGCGCTGGTTTGAATATTTTCTGAACCACGCCAACCACCGCGCCGGAATCCCGCTGGATTATATTTCCTATCATTTCTATGCCAGCCCCGCGCCTGGGGAAACTATCAACGATTGGCAGTACAGCTTCTTCAATCAGGCCGACCGTTTTTTGACCACGGTGCGATTTATCAATCAAATTCGCGAACGCCTGTCGCCGGCAACGAAGACAGATGCGGACGAACTCGGCGTGATTCTGCCCAACGATAATGGCCAAGTCGCCGATGCGAACGGATATGTTCGGGCCATTCCGCCGGGATATTGGAATGCGGCGGGCGCGCTGTATGTGTATCTCTACATCAACCTGGCCGAGCAGGGCGTCGATATCATCGGGGAGTCGCAACTGGTTGGCTACCCGTCGCAATTTCCAAGCGTGACGATGATTGATTGGGTCAACGGAAAGCCGAATGCTCGCTACTGGGTGTTGAAGCTGATCAAGGACAACTTCCATCCGGGAGACAAGATCGTCGAGACGACGGGGGACCCTTCCGAGGGCGTGACGGTGCAGGCCTTTCAGACCGAAACGGGAAGAAAGCTCTTGCTGGTGAATCAAAGGAACCGCAGAATTGAAGTTACGCTTCCGCAGGGTTTGAATCAGGGAGCGAGTTTTACCGTGGATGAATCTACCGGGGAAGGGCCGCCGCGCAAAGCTGAGATTTCAGGACCTACGTTGAAGTTAGCTCCGTTTGCGGTTACTGTGATTCGCTGGAACAAGGAATAGGTGCGCTGGATGGAACGAGTGGCGTTTTGTTTGCGACTGAAGAAAGGCGCGGGTGAAGCCTATGACCGGGCGCACCGTGAAGTATGGCCTGAGATGCTTGCGTTGCTGAAGCGCGCGGGTATTTCAGAATATTCTATTTTTCGACGTGAGGAACTGCTTGTGCTTTCGATGCGCGTCGAAGATTTCGATAGGACGTGGGACGCAATCGAGAGGGACCCCGTGAATACACGCTGGCAGGAATTCATGGCGCAGTATTTTGAGCCGCTGGAATCACTGGCGCCGGGGGAGCGTTTCCCCATGATGCGAGAAGTCTTCTACCTGGCGTAGGTCCTGATACTTATGGAGCAAAACGTAAAGCTGAGAGTCGGGTTGTGCGGGATAGGTCTCGAAGCCTACTGGGAACAATTCGCGGGCCTCAAAACGAAGTTGGAGGGACATGTTGAAGAGGCTGCAGCCAGGATTCGGCGGCCTGGTCTCAATCTCGTCGACTTAGGCCTGATCGACACGCCGGTGTCCGCGCGCGCCGCGGCCCATCAATTTCGCAGCGCCGACATCGATCTACTTTTCCTCTACGTGGCAACCTATGCGGTCAGCAGTATCGTTCTGCCGCTGGTGCAACGCGTGGGCGTGCCCGTAATCCTGCTGAATTTGCAGCCGGATGCCGCGATCGACTACTCCGCTTTCAACCAATTGAAGGACCGCACGGCGATGACGGGACACTGGCTGGAGTATTGCTCCGCGTGCCCGGCCCCGGAGATTGCCAATCTGATGAAGCGGGCCAAGGTCCCATTCCATCAGGTGACAGGAACATTGCAAGAGGACCAAGTCTGGGATGAAGTTGACCAGTGGCTGTCGGCAGCTGCTGTGAAGGCCGCGCTGACCTCGAATCGCCTGGGACTGCTCGGTCATTATTACAACGGCATGCTGGATGTGATGACGGATGCGACACAGATTGCCATCACATTTGGAAGTCATCTGGAAGTCCTTGAGGTGGATGAGCTCAGCGGATTGCGTGCGAAGGTCAGCGATGCAGCGATCGCAGGCAGGGTCCAGGACATCCGAGAGCATTTTGATGTGCAGCCGGACTGCGAGGTGAAAGAGCTGGAGCGGGCGGCGCGCACGTCTCTGGCGCTGGACGAATTTGTTGCGATTCATGAGCTGCATTCGCTCGCCTATTATTACGAAGGCACGGGCGACGCCGCCAACCTGGACACGATGAGCTCCATCATTCTTGGTACTTCGATGCTAACGGCCCGGCATATTCCCGTCGCGGGGGAATATGAGGTGAAGAATGCGATTGCGATGAAGACCATGGATAGCTTTGGCGCCGGCGGATCGTTCACCGAGTTTTATGCCGTCGATTATGCGGAGGATCTGGTGTTGATGGGGCACGATGGTCCCGGGCATGTTGCGATTGCGGAGGGGAAAACAAAGGTGCGGCCGCTGCAGGTGTATCACGGGAAGGTGGGGAGCGGAGTTTCCGTCGAAATGTCGGTGCGGAATGGCCCGGTCACGCTGCTTTCCGTGGTTGAAGATGCGGAGACGGGGTTTCAATTGCTGACTGCGGAAGGCGAATGTGTCGCGGGAGAGATTCTCGAGATAGGAAATTCAAACAGCCGCTATCGGTTTTCCCTTGGGGCCCGAAGCTTTCTGGAACGATGGAATGCTCACGGGCCGGCCCATCATTGTGCGGTGGGCGTGGGGCACGTTGCCAAGAAACTTGAGAAGCTGGCTAAGTTGCTGGAGATCAATTTCTGTCAGGTCTGCTGAAGCTTGCCGTCGATGCCACTCGACATTTTGACGAAGGGCCGGCGAGGTAGCTGCATTCCAGGGAAGTCATGTCACGATTGGTTCGGAACGATCCTAACACTACGATGGAGTTCTTCAATGAAAAAACTAATTCTTCTTTGCCTGATTGTGTGTGCCGGTACCCTGCCCGCGAGAGCCGCCGATCCCGGAGTCTTTACGAGTGTGCGCGCATCCCATGACGTCGCGCTGGAAACGAATCCAAAGTCAGCATTCTGGCAAGGGGGCGATCCAATTGCGATCGTCAACGACAACTGGGGAAAACCTGTTCCCGGGTATCGGACGGAGGTGTTCTCGCGGTGGACCAAAGACAACCTGTATCTTCTCTACGTCTGCCCGTATGAGAAGCTGCACCTGAAGCCGAACCCGAGTACGACAACCGAGACCAACCAGCTTTGGAATTGGGATGTTGCCGAGATTTTCATCGGCTGGGATTTTCAGAATATCCGCCGCTATAAGGAGTTCGAAATTTCGCCGCAGGGAGAATGGGTGGATCTCGACATCAATCTCGACAACCCTCATCACGAGGATGGGTGGAAGTGGAATTCAGGATTTCAAGTGAAGGCGCGGATCGATCGTCGCCATAAGATCTGGTATGGCGCCATGAAAATTCCGTTCAAGGCGATCGACCCACAGGCTCCCCAAGCGAGGACTGTGTTGCGTGCCAATCTGTTCCGGATGCAAGGGCCGCCGGGCGATCAAAAATCCCTGACCTGGCAGCCGACGATGAACAAGTCGTTTCATGTGCCGGAACATTTTGGACGCCTGGTGCTCGCAGACAGCCGCTGAATGCGCGCCGTATTTTCGATGCGGCGCTCGCCTGATGATCCATCAGGTACGAGCCTTGCGAAATCCTTGCAACCCGGATTGTGCGGCTACAAACTAAAGGAGGGCGCCTGATTTCTCCATTAGATATTGGAGCTTGCGCTGGTGTGCCTCCAAGAGACTAGGACGAGCGAGTGGGCGGTATGAGCAAGCAGCGAACGATGTCCGGCGGACGTGCCGTGCGTGCCAAGTTACCGAAGGGCCCGAGCGGGCGGGCGTTGTACCGCTGGTGCGGACTGGAGGTCCAAGGTCGACGGCATACATTTTGCTCGGACTGGTGTGTGCATGAGTGGCGGCTACGAACGGACCCCGGCTATCTGCGCGAGCAAGTCTTCGCACGCGACCGGGGTCGCTGTGCCCTGTGCCGGATCGACTCGGTGGAGGCATTCCGCCGCTTGAAGCGCGCTCGCGGTTCCGCGCGAAAAACGATGCTGGTCTACTGGGGCTTGAAATCGGTGAAGCGGAAAAGCCTTTGGGATGCAGACCATATAGTTCCGGTGTGCGAAGGCGGAGGCGAATGCGACCTGGAAAATATTCGCACGCTATGTCTGGCCTGCCACAAGGATGAGACCTACCAATTGCGGCTGCGCCTGCGGAAGCTGGCGGAGATTGCGTGCTGACGCGCAAGCGGCGGCTTCCTCCAACTTCCCTTCAGTCTTCCAATCGTTGCAAAGGCCTATAGTTTGTAGGCGGCCTTGGCCAGTCGATAGGCCAGGTCGAGCGCGACCTCCTGCGCTTCGTCTTCCTCCAGGCGATGGTCGGCGACCAGGGTTGCGAGGTAGGCGCAATCCACGCGCCGCGCCACATCGTGGCGGGCAGGGATGGAGAGAAACGCGCGCGTGTCGTCGTTGAATCCCACGGTATTGTAAAAGCCGGCTGTTTCGGTGGTGTATTCGCGGAAGTGTCGCATGCCTTCCGGGCTGTCGTAAAACCACCATGGCGGACCGAGCTTCAGACATGGATAATGACCCGCCAGGGGCGCCAGCTCCCGGCTATACGTGGACTCATCCAGCGTGAAGAGAATGATGGTCAAGTCGGACTCGTTGCCTACCCGCTGCAGCAGCGGATGCAGGTTGTGAACATAGTCCGTCTGGGTGGGGATGTCCGCGCCCATGTCGCGGCCAAAGCGCTTGTAGATCGTCTCATTATGGTTGCGCAGGCTGCCGGGATGGATCTGCATGACCAGGCCATCGTCGAGACTCATCAGCGCCATCTCGGTGAGCATTTGCGCGCGAAACAGTTCTCTATCGGCGACGGTGGAGGAGCCGGAAAGAACGCGACGGAACAACTTGAATGCGCTGTCTGCGTCTAAGTCGGCGGTAGCGGGGGTGGGGTGGCCGTGGTCGGTCGCGGTGCAGCCGAGGGTGCGAAAACGCTGGCGAGCCGCGCGCAAGGCGGCGAGATAGCCGAGCCACTGGGAAGTATCTTCTCCGGTGGATGCACCTAATTTCCGAACATTCTCTCGGAAGCCGTCGAAGTCCGGGTCCACCACCGGATCGGGGCGAAACGTGGGAATTACTTTTCCCGGCCAGTCCGACTCGCGCAACGCAAGATGGTGCGTCAACGGGTCCAGCGGCGAGTTCGTCGTTGCGAGAACTTCAATATGGAAGCGCTCAAACAAGGCGCGCGGGCGAAACTCCGGCTGCACCAGTTTTTCCTGCATCACGTCGTAATAGTCATCCGCGGTTTCCGGCGACAAGGGAACCTTCAGGCCGAAGAGTTCGCGAAAACAATAATCCAGCCAGAGTCTGGTTGGCGTGCCGCGAAACAGGTAGTAGTGCTTGGCGAACAGGTGCCAGACGCCGCGCGGATTCGCGATGGGGTGCTCGCCGATTCCCAGGTGTTCGAGGGGAATGCCCTGGCTGTAGAGCATGCGGAAGATATAGTGGTCGGGTTGGATGAGGAGTGTGGCCGGGTCGGGAAACGGCTCGTCGTCGGCAAACCATTTGGCTTCCGTGTGGCCGTGCGGACTGAGAATCGGCAGGTCTTTGACGCCGGCATAGAGGCGGGCGGCAATGGCGCGCGCGGATGGATCGGTGGGAAACAATCTGTGGGGATGCAACATGGCTTGGAAATCCCTCCAATCCATAGTAAAGCTTTCATCGCGCTGGAAAATGTTCGAAGCCATTGGAAGATATCCGATAGTAAGGCAGATGCATCCACTTCGCGGGGCGCATCGAAGCCTGCGAGACGCGGTCAAGGACGGCGAGCAGGAAGGTCACGGCTTTCTCGCTGAGGATGCGGGAATTGTTTTGTTGAAGGCGATACTCTGGTGTTGGAGACAGAGGACCGAATGGCGAACGACAAAATCAAAGGATTGGATGTAGCAGGAAAAGTTGCAGTCATTGTGGGCGGGACTTCCGGTATAGGACGGGCGCTTGTGTTAGGGCTTGCAGCAGCAGGCGCGGATGTAGTCGCAACTTCGCGCCGAGCCGAGCAGGTGAAGGAAACCGCGGCGGAGATTGAAGCGTTGGGGCGACGGTCGCTGGTTGTCACGTCTGACGTTGCCGACCGCAGTTCTCTGGAACAAGTGCTCGAAAAAACAACGTCCGCGCTGGGCAGCGTGGATATTCTGGTGAACTGCGTGGGTACTACCAAGCGCATTCCGACGCTGGACATGGATGAAGCTTCGTGGGCGAAGATCCTGGATACAAACCTGACGGGCACGCTTCGCGCCTGTCAGGTTTTTGGCCGTCACATGGTGGCGCGCGGGTATGGCCGCATCATCAATATTGCGTCGCTCAGCAGCTTTGTTGCGTTTTATGAAGTGGCTGCGTATGCCGCGAGCAAGGGCGGAGTGGCTTCGCTGACGAAATCCCTCGCCATCGAGTGGGCGCGCCATGGCGTCACGGTGAATGCGATCGCTCCGGGAGTGTTTCGCACGCCGCTGAACTCGGAATTATTGGACCATACAGAGCGCGGAAAAGAATTGCTGATGCGAACTCCCATGAGACGCTTTGGCAAGGTGGAGGAGTTGGTCGGAGCGGCGATTTACCTGGCGTCCGATGCAGCCTCCTTTGTCACGGGGGAGATCCTAGTGGTGGATGGTGGATTTCTCGCGAGCGCCGTGAACCAGTAAGAACAGACCCTTATGATTCGAGCGCTCGCAATCCTCAGTATTGTTCTGTGTGCCGTGTCGGGCATGTTGTTCGCACAAACGCCGGATACCGCTACGGTCCAAGGGCAAGTGGAAGACGCGAACCATTATCCGGTCGCCGGGGCGGTGGTTACCCTTACCAACACACTGAGCGGACTCCGTCGAACGGTTGAGACGGGCATGTCCGGAGAATTTTCGGCGCCGGGACTTCCGGTCGCTGGAGCGTATGCCCTGGTCGCGGCGAAATCCGGCTTTGCCAACGCGCATATTTCCGCGCTTTCTTTGGTCGGCGGTACGACTGCGGACCTGCATTTGCAACTGAATCTGGCAAGCAACCAGACTCGAGTGACAGTGACGGGCGCGGTGGGTGGAGTCCGCACCGACTCGCCGCAATTGGGTGACACGCTGGGTCCTGTCCAAATGCAGGAGACGCCGCTGCTGAACCGCAGGATTACCTACTTGCCCTTGCTGAATGCCGCGAATCGTCCCGCGCTGAACCAGGGAGATGCCTTCATGAACCAGGACCTGTTTACAACGAATGGTTCTGGACGAAGGCAGACCTGGTTTGAAATCGACGGCGGCAACGGCATTGACACCTGGGGTCGCCAGACGATCTTCACGAATATCCCGCTGGCAGCGGTGCAGGAGATGACGGTACTGGAGAACGCATTTTCCGCCGCATACGGTTTTGGGATGGGCGGTGTTGTGAACATCGTGACGAAAAGCGGCGGCAATCAATTTCATGGAGATCTGCTGGGGTTGTGGCGGCCTTCCGCGCCGGAGGCAAAGTTGTCGGGCTTTACCGAGTCGACGGCAAACAGCGGAAACGACATCACAAACGACACGCTGCGGCAGGGAGCGGCGTCCGTCGGAGGGCCGCTGGGAGGAAACAGCAAGACGCAGTTTTTTCTCTCCGGCCAATACGGTGCGCAGGACCGGGCTTCTCCGGTAACGTCGCCGATCGCGCCGGGCAATTTTGTTGGGCATTATCGTTCCGGGCTGGTTTTCCTGCGGCTGGACCGCCAGATCAATCGTGCCAACAATTTGTTTCTGCGCAGCGATGTGGACAGCTTTTCCGACACCAATCCGAACGGAACGGTCGGCGGAAACAATCTGCCGTCTGTCGATCGCATCTTTCGCAAACGTACCTATTCGCAACAGCTGGGTGAGACGGCAGTTCTAAGTCCATCGCTGGTGAATAACCTGCGTTTGCAGTTTCAACTGGCGTCGCCGATTACGGAATTCGATCCAGTGATCGATGGAACGCAGTTCGTCGTTCCTATTTCGACAGGCGGAACATTTACTTCCGGAACGTCGCAATCCGCCTTGCTGCTGAACCGGCAATATGAGGTGAATGACACCCTGGCATCGACGCTGGGGAGACATCAACTGACGTACGGAGCGGAAGTTCTTCGCTCCCGTAGTGGGGGCAATAGCAAGGAGTATGGCGGACCGATCTATGATGGGCAGTTTGTCTACTATCCATGCACGCAAAGCCCGGATGTCTGCGAAAGCACGGCGTATTTGGACGACCTGAACCATGTGCAGAGCTATACACAGAGCTATGGCAACGCCAACTATTCCGTGAATGACTTGCTGTGGGCGTTATTTTTGCAGGATGATTTTCGTGTCAGGTCGAACCTGACGCTGAATTTCGGTCTGCGCTACGAGCGGCAGACTTTTACGGATGCACGTGCGGACGTTGCCCCGCGGATTGGGTTGTCGTACGATCCACGCGGACAAGGGAAGACGGTGCTGCAGGCGGGGTACGGCATCTATTATGCGCAGGTCGTCGATAACTCTGAGGCGAATTACGCGCTGACGGGGCCGACGGGAGTTTTCAACTACACCGCTGCTCGGGGGCAGATCGGTTTTCCATCGAGCGTGCAGGCTGCGCCACTTCCGGCATTTCCGGTGGGCGCCGCGGTGCCGTTGCGCAGCTTGTATATTCGACCGGGAAATAGCGCGTATTTGAATCAATTCTTTCCGACCTCCACGCTGCGGGGCTATCCAGACAAACTGCTGAATCCGTATAACCAGCAGTGGATTGTTGGGATGCAGCAGGAACTGCGTTCTGAGTGGGTATTGAACCTGGATTACGTGGGTTCTCACACGCTGAGAAATGTTCGACCGCTCGATGTCGACACACCGGCTCCGTTTGTTCGCACTGCGCAGGGGCAAAGCCGCACCGCGCAGGCGGCGAACTGCACGCGACCCTATTGGATGGAGTGGTACCAGCAACATGGGATGACCTGCAATCCGCTCGCAGCGAGCAATCCGCAACCGCCGTATAGCGTGATTCAAAGCGATGTGAACGATGGGTACGCGTACTATGATGCGCTTGATGTGAATCTCAGTCATCGTTTCAACAATGGCCTGGCGATGCTGGCGAGTTATACCTGGTCGCACACCCTCGACAATGTCGATTCGGATGTTCCCAGTCAGAATCCAAACGACCCGAACTTTACCGGCGCAGCGGAAAAGGGGAATGCGATTTTCGATCAGCGCAATCGATTTGTATTGAGCGGGGCCTATCCGACGCTATTCAAAATCAACGCAGGCGGGGTGGCGACGCTGGCGTCCGGGCTGCCGTACAACTACGTGACGGGATCGACCAATAGCGGCGATTTGGGAGCCAGCACCGACCGGCCTGTGATCGATGGAGTTGTTGTTGGGCGCAATACCGGTCGCGGTCGAGCAATCTATGAGGTCGATCCTTTTCTGGAACGGGTGTTCGCGATGGGCAGCAGCCGGGTTCAAATGAAGGTCCGGGCGGAAGCATTCAATGTGCTGAACCATGCAAACTTTGTGGGCTACAGCGGCACCTATGGCAACGGGTCGACAGCGGGCGCGGGCTTTGGACAGCCACTTGCGGGAGTGACGAACCAGCTGACCGCACGGTCGCTTCAATTTTCCGCGCGGCTGATGTTTTAGAAAGCGCGGCATTATGCATGCTGGTTCGACCGCGTCGAGCGGACCCAATGCCAGATGGAAAACGCGCTGGCGATAAGGCACAGAGCGATGAAGACAATCATGCTCCAAACAAAGGCGGGAGACTTGGCGATGCGCAAAATAGCCGTGCCGAACTTGATCGCCAAGACTCCAAGAAAGGCGAAACGGATGGCGCGAGAGACAAAATTGATGACTGCGATGCGCCACAGGGAATAGCCGAGAGCGCTGGAAGCGGCAATGACCATGGTGAATGGAAAAGGCGGAGGAGCGAGACAACCAATGGCGACGGCCACTCCGGAACGGTCGCCAATTCTTTTCTTCAGTCTATCGAACTGTTTCTTGCCTGCTACTTTTCGGATGCCTTCCTCGCCGAATTTGCGGGCGACACTGGCCAGCAAGAAAACTCCCACGGTAGAGCCGCACGCGGCAGAAAGCACGTAAATGAGAAATCCTGCATGATGGTGGGCGATTAAGCCCACTACCAGAAGGTCGTTTCCAAATGGAAGCACGAGAAAGGAGGAGTCCAGAATCCCCAGGACGAAGGGCCCAAGATAGCCAAGGTGAAACAGGAAATGAAGAAACGGGCGAAGGGCATGGGACATCGAACACTCTTCCAAGGAACGGAGTCGAAGACTAGAGCGGATTTCCTATTACCGATAGCCATCGGAGTTCAACGATGAGCGGCTCGCCGGGGCGAGCCGCGCCGAGATTTAACGCTTCAACTACACCTATAGGAAATCCGCTCTGTCCGTTGATTCTATATCCGTGCCGGGAGAGGTTCCTTTGTAGTACTTGCCCGTTCCGGGTTGGAATCGGGGTGTTGCGTCGCGAATTTGCGTGTTGCGGGGACCATTGAACTTCAATGGCCACGCATGTTTCCGAGGAGCAGCGAGGAAAAAGCAGTCATGTCCGGAAATTGCCTTCCATCGTGGGCGGATTTGGAATCCAATCCTTTAGTTGTGCGGGAACGCTCAAGGCCACTAGAATCGAAGTTCCACCATGATGGCAGAGAACACAGCAGACAACCCGACAGAAACGCCAGCCGAAACCCTGAGTGTTGCCTGGCAGAGAACGGAGTTGGCGCGGCATTCGAAGCGTCCGTACCCGATGGAATTTATCGAGTCGTTATTTACCGACTTTAGCGAGATCCACGGCGATCGCTCCTTTGGCGACGATCTGGCGATGGCGTGCGGCATGGCCCGTTTTCATGACGAGCAGGTGCTGGTGATAGCCAACGTGAAGGGCCGCACGACCAAGGAGAAGGTTGCGCGCAATTTCGGGATGCCGAATCCTGAAGGCTATCGCAAGGCGCTGCGGGCGATGAAGTTTGCCGAGAAATTTGGCCGTCCGGTGTTTACGTTTATCGATTTGATCGGCGCGAACCCCGGCCTAGGCGCGGAGGAGCGGGGACAGGCCGAAGCCATTGCTCGCAATCTGCGTGAGATGGCGCGGCTGCGGGTTCCGATTATTGCGACGATCACGGGCGAAGGCGGTTCCGGCGGCGCGTTGGCACTGGCGGTTGCCGACCGGGTGCTGATGCTGGAAAACGCCGTGTACTCGGTGATTTCGCCCGAGGCCTGCGCTTCCATCATGTGGCGTGACCCCAGCAAGCGCGCGCTGGCGGCGGAAGCGCTGCGGACCAACTCCGAAAATGTTTTGCGGCTGGGCTGTGTGGACGCGATTGTGCCGGAGCCCGCCGGCGGTGCGCAAAACGATCCGGAGCTGGCGATCAAGCTTCTCGATGAGGCGCTGCAGTTCCACCTGGACGAACTGAAAAAGCTTGCCACGGATGAATTGGTACGGGGCAGGATCTCAAAGTTCCGCGACATGGCGCGATTTTTTACCGAAGGATGAACGGTGCTCACAACCCATAGAGCAGCTCCACAGTACCTGTGCCCCGGCCAAAATCGCGAGATGCAACTTTTCTTAAGGAAAAGCTGCGCGAAGATCCAGTCCCGCTGGGTATACCTACCGTGGAACTGCTTTAGGCGCAGAGTCTCCGTTCCCTGTCCAACCGGTCATGGTTCGGCAGGTGCGCGGGCTCTTCCCGATGGTGGGAAGGATTTCGTTTGCCGGTGCCGACTGCTTCCATTCAGTGGAGTCGGTGTATGAGTCTACTTCGCGGTCCGGGTCGCGGGCGGGCTTTTTTTCGGTTTCTTGGCGCCGTCGGATGGCTGCTGGTTGCCTATTACCTGGCTAATACAGCTGCCCATGGCTTCAGCCGGGGGGCTGCCTTTCCTCTGATTCGGAATGCCTTCCAAATCTTCATGCTGGTGGTTGGCTTTGGATACATGGAACTGGCCTGGGACCGCAGCCGCGAGCCGGCCAAAGCCATGGGATTGGCATCCAGACCGGGTGGGGTACGCGAGTTTGGGTTGGGCGCGGCGCTGGGCTGGGGAATGGTGACCGTCGTCCTTCTGCTGGAAGCACTGGCCGGTCATTTTTATGTGCAACTTTGGGGGTCGCCCCGGGCGTGGGGTCTGCTAGTCCTGCAAATTCCGACTCTGGCGGCGGGCGCGCTGGCGGGCGAGATTGCGTTCCGCGGATATCCTTTTCAAAAATTGGTTGAAACGGTAGGGCCATTCAGCGCCACGATTCTGGCCGGAATTCTTTTCGGGGTACTGCGCGTAACCACTCCCGGCGCCACGCCAACCGCGGTGTGGATCAGCGCGGTGGCAGCCGTTCTGTTGTCGGTTGCGTACCTGCGCACCCATGCACTGTGGCTGTGTTGGGGGCTGCACTTTGCCTGGACGGCGAGTATCGGCATCCTGTTTGGCCAACCGCTGGCGGGCAGCCGTCAGGTTTCCAGCGTGATCCATACCTACATCGATGGGCCGACCTGGCTGACGGGCGGCGAGTTTGGCCCAGAAGGCAGCTTGATCGCTCTGATCGTGTTATGGGTGGGGCTGTATTTCCTGGTACGGATTACCCGCGATCTGGCATGGAAATACGGTCAGCCGGAATTGAGGCCGGCGGGCATCCCAGTGAACGTCGGAAACCCGATGCATCCGGCTCCGCCGCCTGCCGCATCGGCGCCAGCGTCGGACGCGCCCAAGGCTGGGCTGGTCCAGATCGTTCCGATGGGTGCGGCGGCCAGTCCCGGGCAGCAGGATTCGACGGAGCCGACATCCTCCATTTCTTCTCAGGGGACATCCGACAGCCAGCCAGATCGCCCGGCAGATGGCCACGAGAGCCCGTAAACACGTGGAGATGTGGGACGGGTAGTGGGGACGCGCAGCTTCGTGTAAACTAACGTTGGAAGTGATCCGCGACTGCTCTGGCTCGTATCAGGGCCGATTTTCCCACTCATCGCTTGTTCGTTTGAATTCATTTTGGCAATCTTGCCGAAGCGATTCGTGCGAGTCAACATGAGCGAAGTATCCAGGGATGCGGGTCGTTCAGCGGAAGGAGATTGGAAACATGGCCAAGATTGCGAAGACGGGCGACCGTAAGAAGGAAATGGATACCACCAAGAGCACCGACTGTCCCAAGTGCTCGAAACCGACCCGCATTGTGAAGCGCGTCAAGGACCGGGAACGCGGCGTACCGGGCGGGGTGTATATCTCCTGTTCCGCTTGCGAATTCTACGAAAAACTCTAAGCCAACGCTGCACCAATTTGGTTGAGGCCCGAAAGACCCCATCCCTAAGTGGATGGGGTTTTATTTTTCAGTTCTCCGGCCGGCAGAAAATTTGCTGGCCGTCTGTTTTTTGGACTCAAATGGGCCGTAAGGAAAAGCAGAATTTTCGGCCGCGGCATCTGTGAATTCTCTATAGTTAGTTTTGCAAAGCTGAAGCGCCAAACTTCATCTCCTTCAGGAGGAGACTATGAAAGCCGCGAAACTGGTTCTGTTCTTGTTTGTGGGTGCGTCGATCGGCGGCGCCGCCACAGTGACTGTGGGACCTACTGGACAATATCCAAGCCCATGCGTCGCATTTCAGCATCTGACCGATGGCGATATTGTGCAGGTGGACGCCAATCATGAAGTTCCGTACAACGAAGGGAACTGCCAAATCGTCAACAGCAATTTGAAAATCATCGGGGTCAATGGACGCCCCATCCTGGATGCGACGGGAATCGCTGTGGCGAGAGGGATTTGGGAAGTCCAGGGCCACGATGTGGTGATCGACAATTTTGAATTCCGCAATGCCAACAAGTTCACCAATCTCAAAAGCTCCTACAATGCCGCCGGCGTCCGGATCAGGTCGGGTCAGAAAGCTCCCGATGGTGGCGATGTCACGCTCCGCCACTGCTACATCCACGACAATGGCGATGGCGTTCTGGTAGACAACGCAGGCCCCGGCATGGGCCACTGGTTCTCTTCGGACCCATTCATCCTGTTCGAATACGACGATTTTTACAAAAACGGCGACGAGTCGGGGCCTTCGCACAATATGTACATTGGCTGGGGCGGCAATTTGACCTTCACTCTGAGATACTCGAAATCTCGCGACGCGTATCTGGGACACGATGTGAAAACTCGCGCTCGCTATAACAATATCCTCTACAACCAGATCACGGACAACGTGGGGACGACGAGTTATCTGTTGAATTTTCCTGTCGGGGGCACCACCTACGTGGTCGGCAATCTGCTGTATCGAGTCGCAGTGACGAACCCGGTTGCCAATGGAGATTTGATGCTCTATCGAGACGTGTCCGACAACGATAAGCTGGGTGCGGCCTATGGGCCGCCGAATGAAGATTTACATTTTCTGAACAACGTCGTGATCGACAACAGTCCTTCCAGGTCCAATGCCTTCGTGACCCTGTCGTGCCCGATGGCATCCATCGTGAACTGCCCCGCTCCCAAGGCGGGACCGCGGTTGACGAAGGCGGCGGAGATCAAGGGCAATCTGTTCGTCGGACGGCCCACGCACGTGACCAATCAGCCCGGCGCGGATGCGCAGTTCAACGTGATTCTTCCATATAACGCTAAGTCCGCCGTTTGGATCAATCAGGCATTGACATCGTTGTGGAACGGGGAGAAATAAGCGGCAATCGGCGGAGGTTCTCGGTCTGGCGGTTTTCTTATTTTTCGGAGAAGACGAAGGAAAGCCGCAAAGTTGTGAAGCCGTCAAGGACCGGGAACGCGGTGTGCCGGGCGGGATAGATATCTCCTGCTACCGGCAGAGATGGGTCTTTGGCTCATTCCATGAATTGGAAAAACCATCGAAGCGTAAATGGCATCTAAAAATACTCAAAATTTGAGTCGGCTTAATTCTGTTGACGAGAGATTGGCGAAGAGCGCCTAATGATTAGCGGAGGCGGTACGTCACCGCGACGAGCTAGATTTTATCTGGGCGCGATGGTCGTGAGTTACCGCTGATCTATGCCATATTCCAGTCACCATCTTTCCAGCCAAGTCCTTGGCTGTATTCCAACGACCAATTCAACGATGTATTGTTTCCTGGGAGGAGACAAATGAAGTCGTCAATGGCAACTCTACTCTTGTTTGTTGGCACTTCCATCGGCGGCGCAGCAACGCTCACGGTAGGTCCCAACGGGCAATACGCCACGGTATGTACCGCAGTGTACGCTGCGCAGAATGGCGACACCGTGCTGGTGGATGCCAACCATGGAATTCCGTATATCATGCCACCGGACCCACATCATTCGGATGGGAGAATCGACTGTACGGTCAATCAGAATTACTTTACGATCCGGGGCGTCAATGGACGCGCCATCCTCGATGCCGGGCCAAACGCATACACCGACGGGACCTACGTGCAAAAGGGAATCCTGGTTCTGAACGGTCATGACATTACAATCGACAATCTGGAACTCCGCAATGCCGGGGCTCTGGTCAACCCCAACGACTCCGATGCTTCCGGCATCCGCATTCAGGACGGGACGAACGCAGCTCCCAACGGCGGCAACATCACGATCACCCGCTGCTACATCCACAACAACGACCAGGGAATTCTCAGCGGCAACTCCGGTCCGGGCGTTGGCCAGTGGTTCTCGCCGAATCCTTTCCTCACATTTACATACGACGATTTCTATGACAACGGGGACGGATCGGGCTCGACGCATAACATGTACATCGGATTCGATGGGTTCTTGACGATGCATTTCACCCTCAAGAATTCGGTGTCACGCGATGCGTACATTGGCCACGATGTGAAAACGCGCGCGCCCTACAACAACATTCTTTACAACCAGATCATCGACGACGTCGGCAACACAAGCTACGAGTTGGACTTCCCTCTGGGGGGAACCACCTATGTAGTCGGAAATGTCATCTATAGCGTCCCAGTCATTAATGGCAACGAAAATTTAATGATCTTTGCGGACATACGCGACAATGGTTCCAGCGATCCCGAATATGCCCCACCGAATCAGGACCTGCATTTTCTCAACAACATTGTCGTTGACAACAATCCTTCCGGTTCCAATGCATTTGTAGCCGTGTCCTGTGCCGATCCTTCCAGCGCCAGTTGCCCAGCTCCTAACAACGGCCCGGCACTGACAACACCGGCGGTGATCGAAGGAAACCTTTTCATCGGTCAGCCCACCCAGGTAACCAATCAACCCACTGCTGTTACAAGGTTCAACCTGGTTCTTCCATATAGCGATATCAACGCTTTGAAATACTTGGTGCCGTAGGTAGCAGTTCACGATAGAGCAGAACGAGCCATCGGACGGCATATTGCCCGTCCGATGGTTTTTTTCATTTGGAGTGAAAGGCCACGGCGATGCCTGGGCGTTCTACTGTGGAGGGCTCTTCATCTGCACCAGCAGCATACGAAGCGCAGTCCTGGCGGAAATGGCGTGGGGCAACATCGGAGGCATGTAGACGAACGAGCCTGACCGGGCACTCACCGTATCCTCACCCAATTGAACCTCCGCCTCTCCCTCCAGGAAATAGAGGATGGCTGGCGTGGGGGCCGAATGCGCAGAAAGTTCCTCGCTGGCGGAAAAGCCGAACAAAGTCACGTTGACGCGGTCGTCCTTGAGAAGAACGTGGCTTAAGATTCCTTTCTCAGGTAACGCGAACTCCTCATACAGACTCGCAAGATATGTATAGTCCACTGATCTTCTCCTTGTCCCTGGATCCATTTGATCGACGTTTCTGCCCAAGGTACCGCGAAAGCTAAACGATGGGGTAGTATTTATCCTCACTCTGAGAGGGTAGGAGAGCAGCTAATTCCGTGTGGTGACCGTTCTTTGACGGAACGGCCACGTCAGCCCCATGTTTTCTTCTATACCTTGAGGAGAAAGGCTCTAGTCGCCGGCATCCATGGCAGACTGTTCCGCGGCCAGGCGGGCGGTACGGATTCTGTCGAGACGCGCAATTTCGACCGAGGCCTTCGGATCGATCACGTCCAGGCGGACGCGGGTCACACCGCGAGCGCGCATTCCCAGCATATAGGCGGCTTCTGAGGACAAGTCCGCAATCCTGGTATCGGGAACCGGGCCGCGATCGTTGACCCGTACCACGATCCACTTACGGGTGTGGAGATTGGTCACTTTCACCCAGGTGCCGAGAGGCAGGGAGCGATGGGCACAGGTCAAGTCGTGCATGTTGAACGTTTCTCCATCGGCCGTCTCTTTCCCCTGGAACTGGGGACCGTACCACGAGGCTAGGCCGATCTGGTGCCAATCGACGCGCTTCTTTGGCGCTGCCGACGCTTTCGCCGATCGTCGAGGCTGCGCGGTCGTCGGCGATGTCTCTGCCAGCACGGAGTTGGGGGCGCGGTTGGGATGGATGCAATGCAGACTGAGGGTAATGCCGAGGAACAGTCCCGACGCAATGGAAACGATACGGCGAGCCGACAACGGGGCATCCATGTTCAGTGTCGTATTGTCGCTAAGAATTCTCATCATTGAAACATCTCCAAGTTTATCCTGCATCAGTGGCTAAGTCAAAGAAAAAAATAGACTTACTTAAGAATTTGCTTGCAAATTCATCCTCATTGTGATACCCATGAATGGCGCCCGAGTCCACCGCTTGGCACCGGTCAAGTACCGCAGGAAAAGCCTTGAGCATTTTCCCTATTACTATGAACTTTCCGAGTTCAATTCAGTGCAGCTTTTCTTAACGGAAAAGCTGCGCCCAGATCCCCGCTTCGGTCTATACCTATAGGGAAAATGACTTTGTCGCCTCAGTCCAACCCAGGTCCTTCTCCACGACGCCCCCTTGCTGGAGCGAAAAGGTCGCTCTCGCCTGCCGGTTCCGATCCAAATTCCCGCCAAACTCCGCCTCCCATCGTTCTTTCGATCGCCGGCTACGATCCATCGGCCGGCGCGGGGGTGTTGGCAGACCTAAAAACGTTTGCCGCCGTCGGGGTTTACGGCATGGCCTGCATTACCGCGCTTACCGTCCAGTCCACCCAAGGCGTTCGCAAGGTCATCGTGCTGGACGCTGGGGTTGTCCTTGAGACGCTCGATTGTCTGGTTGAGGATGCCTGGATCGACTCGATTAAGGTGGGAATGCTTGGCAATGCTGCCGTGGCCCGGGCGGTCGCAGACTGGCTGGAGCAACGGAGGACGATTCCGGTTGTGCTCGATCCGATCCTTAAGTCAAGCTCTGGTAAGGACTTACTGGATGCTGGAGGTAAGGACGTGTTGCGTGAGGCGTGGCTGGGCCGGGCCGACTGGATTACCCCGAATCTGGCGGAGCTGGCGGCTTTGACGGACACGCAGGTACCGGTAACCCGCGCAGAAACAGAAGATGCGGCCCGTGCGCTGCAGCGGATGGGTGCCGAACGGGGAAACGCCGCGCTGAAGGTTGTTGTGACTGGCGGACATGCGGATGCGCCCGACGATCTGTTGCTGGCGGGAGACGAAATCCGGTGGTTTCCGGGAAAGCGCGTCGAGACATCGTCCACCCACGGGACAGGCTGTGCCTTCTCTTCCGCCCTGGCGGCAAGGATTGCCCTGGGGGATGGGCCGCAGGCGGCCGTGCAGGCAGCGAAAGAGTATGTTACGGGCGCGCTGCAATATGCGACCCCTCTGGGAAAGGGAGCCGGACCCTTAAACCATTTCTGGGAAAGGATTTCCAATTCTGTTTTTTTGATCTCATCCAAGTGAAGTCACCTGCTCAGGGCAGGATTGTTGCCTATTTTTGGTAATACCTATTCAGTTACCTAAGTGACTCTTAGAAGTAACTGGGCAAATGTGACTTCTCCATGTATGCTGAACTGTCAGAAACGACTTGCAGAGTGGGCCCTGTCGGCTTCTGGACAAATTGAGTTGGAGTGATCTCCCGTGCATGAGTCAGCTCAGAAGAACGCCCACTCTGGTTCAGTCATGGAATTGCGAAATTCAGTCCGATTTCCTGTCCGGATGAAGGTCAAGATTCAAACGGACAAGGGCGAAGAAGACGCTGAGACCATCAACGTTTCCGCCAGCGGGTTGTTACTTGCGTTTTCTCGCGTGCTGGATGCGGGCAGTTCCATTGAGGTGGAAATGATTATGCCCTCAGCTACGTTGGGAACGCCCGGGGATGTACGTGTACATTGCTGTGGACGAGTGGTCCGCTCCTACCGGAAAAGCCCGGAACAAGTGGAAGTTGCCACCATCATTGATAACTACGAAATGCTCTCCTGAGGCAAACCCTATGCCTGTGATTTCTGCCGATGCTATGAAAAAGAACGTGAATTCGCATGCCGGCTCCGATCCAATCCCCGAGCCGGGGCTGGATGTTGTGCCGGAAAAAAACTCCCTCGGACCTACCGAAGAGACTTCGGGAATCCGCATCCTTCTGGCGGACTCCCAAGCCATTTACCGAGTAGGAATCCGCAAGATTTTTGCCGTTGAGGACGATATGCGCGTGGTGGCGCAGGCCGAGAACTATCCCGGACTGCTGGCTGCGCTGGAGCGGTACCCCTCCGATATTGTTTTGCTGGATGGAGGGATGATCTCCGGGCAGGCGGAAGCGATTCCCGATATGCTGCGCCGCGCCCCGAACGCCAAGTTGATCGTTCAGGTGAGCGAGAACAGCGAAACTTTCATTGTCGACCTGTATCGTCGCGGCGTCCGCGGTGTCATCTCGCGGTCGATCTCCCCGGACCTGCTGATACGTTGCGTTCGGAAGATCGCGGACGGGGAAACCTGGATCGACAATCAGTCGGTCAGCTGGGTCATCGAAGCCTACCGCTCCGAGGCCAACAACCTGACCAATCCAAAACTGCAGCCGCGGCTGTCGCCGAAGGAGCTTTCCATTATCGGCTGCGTGACGCAGGGGATGCGGAACAAGGAAATCGCCTACAAGATCGGCACGACCGAGCAGGTTGTGAAGAATTATCTGCGCAAGATTTACGACAAGCTTGGCGTCTCGGACCGTCTGGAACTTGCGCTGTATTGCCTGCACCATCAGTTATTGAAGCAACCGCCCGCGAGCTCCGGTGCGGGCAAAGCGACGGTGCAGGACATCAACATGGGCCGGGTACGTCCCTAAACTAGGATTTTCATCGATTTTCATTCGGGTACGGCTGTTTGGCGGGCGCGCTGCAACACATCGATCATGGTTCGCAAGTCAGCCAGAGAGAGATGGGTGAGCAGCGCATGGACTGTGCTGTTCACCACCGGATCGGTATCCTTGAGCCGGTCCAATCCGGCGGCAGTAATTTTCGTCAGGACCACGCGACGATCTTTCGCGCCGCGTTCTCTTCGCACCAATCCTTGCCGCTCCAGACGTCCCACTAGTCGCGTAATGTCAGGGTCCTGACTGAC
This sequence comes from Acidobacteriaceae bacterium, assembly GCA_052142955.1. Classification (GTDB taxonomy): domain Bacteria; phylum Acidobacteriota; class Terriglobia; order Terriglobales; family Acidobacteriaceae; genus JAKAAZ01. The sequence goes on from JBKQVW010000169.1 coordinate 77,770, forward strand.
CAGCCGTTCGCCGATCTCGGCGCAGGTCAATCCGTGCGCGCCGGCGCCGCGCAAAATCCGCAGGCAGTTGTATTGCGTCTCGGTGACGCCGTAGGGTTTGAGTTTCATGCGCAGCGCGTACTGCATCTGCTCGGATGTACGCACCAGGTTCAGGAAGGCCTCCGCATGAACGCTGGAAAAGGATTTTGTCTGGCGCAGTTCCGCTTGCAGTCCGATCGGTTTCGAGGCGACGCAGGAGCCGCGTTGGATGCGGGAACCGGAAATACTTGCCGGGGAAGAGGATTTTTTTGCAGGAGTCATGGGATTCGGCGCGGTCAAGTTCTTCCGACATGCTTGTTCTAACAGATATATTTGCCGGGCGGTGGGCGCGTCAAGGAATCCCGGCTTACACGTTCGAAGCAGAGGTTGAGAGTGGTTAGCGGAGCGGTGTCAATCTGTGGTGAGGATCAACTGGTGTCGCACGTCGGCGCCGTGCACCCAGAAAATGACGTCTTCGGCGATATTGGTGGCGTGGTCGCCGATGCGCTCCAGATTGCGGGAAATGATGATGGTGTTCAGGGCCTGCTCCGTCCATTCCGGGTGCTGCTGAATGGCCTGAATCATCGCCTTATGGACCTCGCGGTTCATCTGATCCAGGTCGTTATCCATGGTAAGAACGGACTTAGCCATGGTCGCATCGCCGTCGAGCAAGGATTGCAGCGCAATGCGAATCATTTGCTCGGTCAGTTCGCCCATCTGGTGCAGGTTCACGGAGAGCTCGGCGCGCGGCATTTCCAGCAACTCGGCGGCGCGTTCGGCGATGTTGGCGGACTGGTCGCCGATCCGCTCCAGATCGCCGTTAATTTTGATGACTGCCAGCAGGAAGCGCAGATCGATGGCCATGGGCTGCTCCATCGCCATCAGGTCGTAGGCCATCTCGTCGACGGAACGTTCGGCGGCATTGATGGCGGCTTCGTTTTCCTGGACGTGGTGCAGCAGGACGGTATCGGCCTTGAGAAAACCGTCCATGGCGCAATCCATGGTTTGCTGCGCCAGCGCAGCCATGGCCAGCAACTTGTCTTTCAATTGCGCCAGCTGTTGCTGGTAGTGGATTCGCGGCACCCAATTCCTCCCAAGCCGGACAAGGCTACACCTAATTGTCTCCTAAACAGGTTGCGATTCTGTGAATGTTTTTCGAACAGTTCCACAGCTACCATGGCCCGGCCAGGAAAGCGTCGGTACAGCTTTTCTTATCGGAAAGGGCGCGGACGCGCTGTCGCGCTGGGTGAACCTGTTTTGGAACCGTTCTAGCCGAGGCGCCGGCCTGCCTCCTGCGCGGCCTCATAGATCTGCTGGAAGGATTCGACCGCATATAGCACCGGCTGCATTTCTGAGATGGAAAATTCGTGCTCCAATACCCGATCGAGGTTGAAGTCGCGTATCTCGGGGCCGCGCTCCACGACATAGGAACACTCCCCGTGAGAGGAAATCAATCCGCTGCCGTAGACCCTGGTCCGGCCGTGCTGTCGGATCACGCCAAACTCCACAGTGAACCAGAACAGCCTGCCCATGCGGGTCAAATCGTCCGTTCGGCCCGCCATGCTGCCGCAGACGCGACCGTATTCATGCAAAAAATCGGCGAAGATGGGATGGGCATGCATGGGAACATGGCCAAAGACGTCGTGGAAGATGTCCGGTTCCGGCGTATATTCGAGCGCGCCTCGATCGCGCAGAGTGGTTGTGGTGGGAAAACGCCGCGCCGCGAGCATCTCAAAAAAGGCGTTGGCGGGCAGATAGCCCGAGACTGGGGTGGAGTTCCAGCCGGTACGCGGCTCCAGCCTGGCGGACACGGCGGCAAGGTCTGGAATGCTGTCTTCGCGCAGGCCGATCTGCTGAAATCCATCCAGATATTCCTGGCAGGCGTATTGGCGCAGCTGCGGCATGCAGCGACGCACCAGCTCCGACCAAGTGGCGTGCTGCTCCGGCGTGTAGACAGCCCAGTTCTGCTCGATAAGAAAGGGTCGCGCGGCGACAAGCTGCTCATTTTTTTGTTGCGCGGGACCCAGTTGCTGCCAGTGGGTCGACATGGCGAGAGTTCCCTCCGCTGCGCCGCCCACTGCGTGCGATTCAGGCGGCGGCTAAACCTTTCAGGATGCCGCCGGGAAGGGAGAGCTGTCAACGAGCGGAGTGCCGCCCAATTCATCGGATGGCAAGATGACTCAGAAGTAAGCGTGGAAGGCAGGCTGTCTGGACAGGATGATCGGAGTTGGACAAGCTCTTCTTGTGGCGCGGCGGAAGGCCGTAGCCGCGCGGGAGAGCTCATGGAGATCGCAGTTCAGCAAGTTCCGCGCATTGCGGCCAAGCGGCGCATCTCTGCATTTCTCGCCCTAGCGTCTAGGACGCTTATGCGCGCGTCTGCTTCTGCAATCTGCCGTTGCGCCGCTCTCAGCCAGTGTCCCGGCGCGCTCTTCAAACCTCTGACCGACGACTTGATCCACATTGAGACGGCCATCTTCGTGCGCAAAGACCAGATGCGCGTATCAGCGACGGATTTCATCGCAGTTGCGCTGGCCGGCATTACGGCACTGGAACTCAATCCACTTGAGAAACGATAGGTTCAGGACTCTAAAAAAGGCTTACTTGTGGCTACACCGGGCCGGATTTGCCCGATCCGGGGCAAGCAACACGCGATTGTCTTGCGGGACGAATGGTCCCAGCTTGCGATAAGGGCCGACAATCGCAACTTTTAGGTTATGAACCAAAAAGTGTCCTGCTTGATGTTCGATGGAAGCGATCCTTCTGATCCCAGATTCGATCCCTGAGCCCAGCCGCATCGTCGTTTGTTTCCTGATCTATAACAAGCAGCAGGACTGTTGTGAATTCCATCCGCGGGACGGCAATGATATTTTGATTACACAAGTTCCTGCGAATGACTTCCGCTTGGAGGTGTTGTCTTGAGAAAGCTTTATTCTTCGCTTTCTATATCTTTCCTTTTGTTTACCTTTTGCGTCTTCAGCTCCGGTGAGATTCGCGCACAGACGCAAGTCCCGTTAGCGATCATGCCACTTCCCGCACACGCTGTTTTAGGTCAAGGCCAATTCCTTATAAATGGAAGTTTCGGTGTGACGCTGCAAGGCTATACGGAGCCGCGTTTGGTGCGCGCGCGCCAGCGATTTCTGGACACACTTTCGCGGGAAACAGGCATTCCATTATGGCGTGAGGCACAATTCAGCCAGCCAAGTTTCGTGATCCAAACCGCCGGACCGAGCGATCCGGTAGAGCAATTGGGCGAGGATGAATCCTATCACCTGGAAATTACCCCGACGCAAGTGCGGCTGACGGCGGCGAACCCCCTGGGGGTGCTGCATGGGCTGCAGACCTTTTTGCAACTGGTAAGGACGACGCCCCAGGGATTCAGCGTTGCCGTAGTCACCATCGACGACCAGCCTCGGTTTCCGTGGAGGGGTCTGATGATCGATGTCAGTCGCCACTTTATGCCTATTCCTGTCATTGAGCGCGATTTGGATGGTATGGAAGCAGTCAAGCTGAATGTCTTTCACTGGCATTTGTCCGACGACCAAGGATTCCGTGTTGAAAGCAAGAAGTTCCCTCTGCTGCAGGAAAAGGGATCGGACGGCCTTTACTATACGCAGGACCAGATTCGCCAGGTGATCGAATATGCGCGGGACCGCGGAATCCGCGTGGTTCCTGAGTTCGACATGCCCTGTCACACGACTGCCTGGTTCGCCGCCTATCCGCAACTGGCAAGCGGACCGGGGCCGTACCATATCGCGCGCAAGATGGGCGTGCTGAATGCAGCGATGGATCCCACGAAGGAGTCCACGTACAAGTTCCTGGACGCATTTATCGGGGAAATGGCCGGACTCTTTCCCGACGCCTATTTTCATATCGGCGGCGATGAGTGTAATGGCAAGGAATGGAACGGCAACCCGCAAATTCAGAGCTTTATGCACAAGCATGGCCTCGCCACCGACGCAGCTCTACAGGCATATTTCACCGCCAGAGTGCAGAAGCTGATTGCCAAGCACCACAAGATCATGGAAGGCTGGGACGAAGTGCTGCAGCCGGGCACGCCCAAAGATGTCGTCATCCAATCGTGGCGCGGACTCGCTTCGCTGGCGCAGGCGGCCCGGCAGGGGAATCGAGGAATTCTTTCGACCCCGTACTATCTGAACCTGGATTTTCCAACGTCGCACTATTACCTGGCGGACCCGCTGGCGAACGAAGCGGCCACGCTGGATCCAGAACAGAAGGCCCGCATTCTAGGCGGGGAGGCTTGCATGTGGAGCGCGTATGTCACGCGGGAAACGATCAACAGCCAAATCTGGCCGTATCTGGCGGCTGTTGCGGAACGATTCTGGTCGCCCCAGCAGGTGCGCGATGTCCCCTCCATGTACCGGAGACTGGCGATCCTATCGATGAAATTGGAGTATTACGGGCTGAATTCCGACGCCGACGTCAACGTCATGCTGCAGCGGATGAGCGGAGATCCCGATCCGGTTTCGCTGGAGGTCTTGGCCGCCATCGTTCAGCCTCCAACCGGCTACAAGCGCTACGCTCTCGAAGGCGGCGGTCCCTATACCATGTTGACCCCGCTGAACCGCCTGGTCGATGCGGTACATCCGGAGAGCGAGACAGCGCGCAAGTTTCACGATATCGCCGAACAGATTGCCGCCGGTAATGCGACACCGGAACAGTGGCAACAGGCGCGCGCATGGCTGACGCTATGGCGCGACAACGACGCGCGGCTCCAGCCTTTACTGGTGCAGTCGTCGCTCACGCAGGAGCTGGTTCCGCTTTCGCACGGTTTGAACCAGGTTGCCGTGATCGGTCTGCAAGCCCTGGACAATCTCCAAAACAATCGAGCCGTCGCGGCGGAGGAACGCAACCATGATCTGGAAGTAGTGAAATCCGCGGAGCAGCCTCACGCTGTCTTGCTGGATAAGGTGGCGCCTTCAGTGGAATTGCTTGTGCAAGCAACCGAAACGGAGTAGAGGATGACTGAGTCACGAACCAATCAACCTGATCGACCATTCTTTCGGAAGACCAACGCTGCCAAATTCCTGGCGACTTTGCTGCTGGCTTGGGTCTGTGGCCTGGCGGCTCCAGGTTTTGCCGCCGCCCCTGCGAACGGCAAGCTGCTGGCTGCTACTCCGCCGATGGGCTGGAACGACTGGGCCCATTACCAGTGCGGCTTTACCGCCCAGACCATTCTCAGCAATGCCCGGGAGCTGGTGAAGAGCGGCCTCGCCGCACGCGGCTACAACACGGTGACCATCGACGATTGCTGGATGCAGAAAGATCGCGATGCACACGGCAACCTGCAGGCCGACCCGGCGCGTTTTCCGCAAGGGATAAAACCGATCGCACAGGCCGTCCATGCGCTGGGCTTGAAGTTCGGCATCTATGAGGACTCCGGCTATGCAACCTGTGGCGGCTTTGCTGGAAGCGGGGTGCCAGATGGCGGCGGCAAAGACCACTTCCTCCAAGACACCCGGCTATTTGCGTCGTGGGGCGTGGACTACTTGAAGCTGGACGGCTGCAATCTCTATGTGCCCAAGGGGAGTACTCAGGCCGAAACCTACCGCAAAGCCTACGCGGCGCAGAGTGCGGCGTTGAAAGCTGTGGGCAGACCCATCGTTTTCTCGGAATCGGCGCCGGCCTATTTTCAGGGGACACCCGATTGGTACGATGTGCTGAGCTGGGTGGGCGGCTACGGGCAGCTCTGGCGCGAAGGTACCGACATCGCCACCTATGATACGAACAACCCCGATAATCCGCGCTTTCACAGCGTTTTGTGGAACTACGCCTACAACCTGCCGCTAGGCCGGTTCCAGAAACCTGGTAACTGGAATGACGCCGATTTCATCATCGGCGGCGATGCCGGCGTAAGTCTGGCTGAAACTCGCAGCCAATTGACCTTATGGTCGATGATGTCGGCGCCGCTGATCCTCAGTTCCGATCTCGACAAGCTAAGCCCAGAGGCGGTGACGATTCTCGGCAACAAGGCAATCATCGCAATCGACCAGGATGTAATGGGCCGAATGGCGACGTTAGTGCGGCGTAATCAAGTCATGGATGTCCTGTTCAAGAAGCTAAGCGGCGGCGAGTATGCGGTTGCGGTGTTGAACCGTGGCGATTCACCGATTCAGGTCGAATTGCATCCTGCCGATTTCGGTTTTGCTGCAAACGCCGGATGCCGTCTGGATGCGTGGAATCTTTGGAGCGGGATGCATAAATCCGCAGCGTCCAGTCTCCAGGCCGACGTTGCTCCTCACGATACTGCGATCTGGCGCATTCATCCTGCACTCTCCTGCGGCACGCCGACGCGCACTGGTACGATCACGATGATCGCAGCCGAAAGTCATCGCGAAAGCATAGAAAACTACAGCCGTTGCCTGGCCGCTCCGGGAAGCGTTGGAGTTTGTACCGGCGTACCAGCAGAAACCTGGACGGTCACGGCCAGCGGTGCTTTGAAGTCCGCTGGGCGCTGTCTTGCCGTTGCTGATGGCGAGCCGAGGATGCAGGCGTGTGCCGCCAGCAAGTCCCAGCACTGGAGCTACACACTCGTTGGTAACCTGGTTGGTGCCGACGGCCAATGTCTCACGGCCGGCGATCTAGATAATCAATCGCAAAGCTTGATCATGCAGGCTTGCGGACACAATCAGCCGAACCAAATATGGTCGTTGCCGAACTGAACGGATGCAGGAGGAGTGCCGAAAATGAATGATTGAATGCGCCGCGAGTTTCTCAACATGGCGGCGGAAGGGACCGTCTGTAGTCAGCGGATGGCTTACTCCGGCCCACTCTATCAGTTAGAGACAATCGAGGGGAACAAAATTGTTCTTCACTTCCGCGATGTCTTTGCGGGCCTGCGCACGCACGGCGGCAAGCCTCTGCGAGGCTTTGCCATTGCCGGAGAAGCTCATACATTTGATTGGGTCGAGGCCCACATTGCGGGTGACCGGGTCATTGTGACCAGTCCTGTCGTTCCGCATCCAATCGCCGTTCGCTACGACTGGGCGGACAGTCCAGACGGGAACCTCACCAACAATTCCGGAATTCCGGCATCTCCGTTTCGCACCGACGACTGGCCCGGTCTTACGGTCGGCAGCGAATGAGATTGGCGACAAGTGTTGATTCTGGCAATTATGAGACCGTAATCCCGCTCAGTAGTTCACCAGATAGAGTCTGCCCTTCAGCATGACCGGGTCTTTTTCCGTGGATTGGAATGTAATCGTCAGCGGAGTGCCCGCGTGCAAGTCCTTCTGGCTGATTTCGCCCACCGCCCAGGAGAGCCCGGCCCATATCACCCGGTTGTAGTTTTCGCGAATTGGCAGTTCTTTCCCAGCCTGCTCGGCCTTCAGCAGAAAAACCTTCCCCATATTCGTTCCGTTCGGCGAACCCCCTGCCCACGTCTGGCGCAGGCTTTGATCGGGAGAATATTGCTGCATGATGAGTCGTAGATCGCCGCCCGATGGCGCCGGAATCGTCGCCTGAATCACGCCTTTGCCAAGCGTCTTGAACTCCACCGGCACAGGTCGAATTGCGCGCGGAATCACTACGTCCTGCTGGATGCCAAAATCGTGCGCAGGCGCGGCATACTTACCGAAACCCACCATGGCCATCTGCCCAGGGCCAAGCTCGATCGCATCTCCGGTCAGGCGCGGGACAAATCCCGCATCCCGAAACAGTAACCGGCCATGTCCAAGCGGCTTCTGCCCGCGAGAGAGCAGCGGCATTTGGATCTTTGCCACATCCTGGGCAGGATTCACCACCACATACACACTTCCATCGCCATCCAGCGCGCCAAAGCCGTATGTCTGCGCTTCGCCGGGGATGCCTCCGAAGGTATGGATGCGGCCTTCCGACTGGAAATGCAGATAGAGCGACTGCACGCGAGCAAACCAACGAGCGTCCTGATCGCTCATCAGTTCAAGGTTGCCGAACGTGGTATTGATCCACCCGCCTCGCGCGAGCATCAGGATGAGCGACCCTTTCCATTCCTGCATGGCGCGGCGATAGATGGTACTCGTCTTCCCGGGCATGAAACTGGTGGAATCGATGCGTTCCAGTGGAACGCCTGCCTGTTGATAGCGGCGGACCTGATGATCGCTGTAGATCTCCAGCGATCGCCAAAAATTCATTTCGGGTACGTCACCTGGGCGCGGATCTCCGCAATACACGGCATCGAAAACCTTCAACCAGCGCAGATCGACAGGATTCTTAAAAGGAAAAGAATAATATGTGGAATCCATGTCGCCGCCGAATCCATTGAATGCCTCAAGCACGACGTCCGGGTTCTTTCGGCGGAATGCGGCAAGCGCGTCCCGCAAAGCGGCGGAGTTGCGCCGGATAATTTCTTCTTTGGTCAACGTTGCTTCCGCATGCGGCGTAGCGGCCGTCAGATCCGCGAAATCAAACAGAAACATGCGAATTCCCCGGTCGTACCAGTACTGCAGCGTGTTCATGAAATCCGGTAGAAACCCGCCCTCGAACATGGACATCTCGGTGCCCTGCTGATTGAGCGAATCACGCCACTGGGGCGCAGCTTTGATCTTGACCAGCGTATTCGTGCTGAACCAGAGCCCGGAGCGGATGCCATTTTCCTCGCACTTCTTGATCCACGCATCCGGGCCATTCGGCCAATTTGGTTTCTTCCATGTGCGATAGGCGCCGTCGGGATCAAACCAGAAGGCATCCATCACGTAGTAATCGAACTGACCGCCGAATTTCTTCAGGCGTAGTACGTTGTCGAGTTCCCGCATCGCCAGACTCTCTGTGAGGGGAACATTATCGGAAAGCTCGTCATAGGAAGACCAGTTGTCATAGACGGAGATCGGTTCGGCAATCGTCGGCGACCCCAGAGCGCTGCTGGAGTATTTCTGCGGCGCCGAAGAATCCGGCGCCGGCGCGGCCGAGCACACGCCGACCACGAAAACAAGGGGCGCAATCACCGCAATCAAACGTTGCAGACGATTCATTGGCTATCACTCCCGTCTTTCATCCCCATTTGCGAATAAGCCGGCTCGCCCAACCGCTGGCGCACAGCAAGGCCCAATGCTGCGGGACTGGCAAACTCATCCCATTTTCCGGCAGCCTTGCCATCGGGCCCCAGAAGCATGGTCCGCTCCACTTCGCTGCCAGCAGCCTGGGTCATCGTAATCCCATCGAGATCAAGATCGGTCACCACATTGCGGAATCTCTGAGTCTTGAAGATCTGCGCATCCGGAGAAGTCATCCGTACAATCACCCGCAATCCCCGCGCCCGATACTGTTGGCTGAGGCTTTTCAACACTACAATCTGCTGCAACGCTGCATCGCTGATGATTCCATTCGCATCGATGGAAATCGGTAACGTGCAATCGAGCAACCAGCTCCCGTGGGGCACGATCTGTAACGGCCATTGTTGTAACGCCCGCCGCGCAAAACTGCTGCCTGCCTCCTGATGCGGGCCATCTTGCAGGTCGAGCAGGCTTGTGAACCGTTGTGTACCATACCGCCACTCTGGAGTTCCAGCCCCGAAATAGCCGTAGTGGTTCTGGGCAAAAGACAGGGATGGATTGCTGTCTACCATCCAGGGCGCGGTCGAGTCGATTATGTTATTGCGAAACACCGCAGTTCCCGCCTGAATGTTCGCGTCATTCAACAATGCAGGTACATTCTCATACGGGTTCCAGTAAACCGTGTTGTCCTCCATGGTCAGGCCATCGATGGAACCGCCATTCCACGACAGTAAAAATATCGCGCCCTGATACTTTGCCATGCGCGGACTTCGGCCGTTGTTGATGCACAAGTTCCCGCGCACCGTACTTTGCCGCGTCACAAATCCCGCGCCGAACACGGCGATACAGTAGCCCTGCGTGTCGTGGCCATAGTTGCCGATCACGGAGTTCTTCGTGTTCCCATAGTCGATGTCGAATGCGCCGCCGTCCACTCCGGGACTGTCCGTCAGATACGCCTCATCGCCCACGACCGTGCAGTCGTCACACATCCAAGTCCAGATCGCATTTGGAGTGCCGATCGTTTGCGTAAGCTGCATGCCGGTGTTCCACGCCACGCTGTTTTCAATCTTTCCCTCGTGCACGCGGAACAGCACAATGCCATCCCCCTGCACATCATGCACGGTGGAGTTGCGGACCACCATATTAGTGTTCCAGGCGCTCTCGGGCGGAAACCCTAAATCTCCCCCGCCCAGCTCGATTCCCATCCATTGATGCGTGTTCCATCCTGTCACGCCGTCCACCAGCACATCGTCGAAATGCCCGTTCACGCTGCCCGGCGAGATCACCACCAGTCCGCTGTCCTTCTTCTTCATCTCGCCGCCAAGCACATCGTGGACGACAAGATTCTCGAGGTAAATATGGTGCAGAATGCCTTTGTTTCCGCTGATAAAAATTCCATAGGTGCGGCCGCCTGCGAGGTCGAGCGAATCAATGTCCCAATATTGCTGGTTGAACAATCGGAGTGATTCCTCGGCCGACGCCTCAGCCATCACCTTTGGACGCGGTCCCTCGCCATACGCGGTCAGGCGGATCGGTGCGCCTTCCGCTCCCGATCCTTGGGGCGCGAGCGTACCGTGGCAGACCGTCCCACGCTTGAGATAGATGGTGTCACCCGGGGCGAACTCGGACGCATTCAATTGCTCGAGCCGGTTCCATGGTGAGTGTGCCGAAGTGCCGCTTCCTATCGCACCGGAATTGCCGCAATCCAGATAAAACGATCTACCTGTCCTCTGGCTGTTCGATACATGCATCTGTGCAACGCCGCTGACCACAATGGCCAACGTGGCGATAAGGGTGATGTATTTGCATGACCGTATCAATGACTTAGACCTGCGTTTCCAGATGAGAATGGTTTTGCATTTGGCTAGAACTGGGATTGGCGTATGAAAAGACTGCCCCCGAGCTTACTTTGCGCCTGCCGCACAATCGCATGCGGCAGGCGCAGAAAGGCCCGCGATCTAGAAAATAAACTTTCCGGCGATCTGGACGATTCTGTTGCGCGTTGAGGTACCGTCGTTCTGAAACTGGATCGCGCCAAAAAGCTGGCCGTCACTCATGTTTCCATCCGGGTTGCCAAAATGCGGTGTGTTCAGCGTATTGAACATCTCCAGCCGTAACTGCAAGCGGTACCGGTCCGTCGGGGCAAACTCCTTAAAGATCGAAGAATCAAGATTGATGAATCCCGGTCCAACGACGATATTGCGCCCTGCAGTCCCCGGCGCGTAAGGATGGCAGTTCGGCAAAGTTGGATCGCAGGTGAATCGCGTGGTGCTGAAGGCCGCAGTGTTGAACCACTCATTCAACGAACGCTTGCTTCGCGGCAACTTAGGGTTGCCTATCAGGTCCGGTCGAAGTCCGGGCAATACGCCGGTGGGATTGCCCCCGCGAATCACGTTCACCGGGGTTCCAGAGTCCATGGTATAGATCGCGTTAATCTGCCATCCGCCCAACAGCGTGTTCGTCGTCCGGCCCCAGTTGGAGAAAAGCTTCTGTCCTCGCCCGATGGGCAGCCGGTATAAGCCACTGAAGACGAAGATATTCCGTACATCCGCATCGGACGAGGCCCATTCCGGATGCAGGTTGTAAGGGTCCTGTGGCTGGTCGTTGTTGACCCCAGTGTTGAATGGAGAAGGGCCATTGTCAAGGTTGTGTCCAAGCGTGTACGACAACAGAAAACTCAGATTACGCGATTCCCGCTTGGTCAGTTTTACCTGCACGGAGTTGTAGCTGGACGATCCGTAGTCACTGAGATATTGAATATGGCCCAGATAGGGTGTGATCCGGTTGTCGTAGTTATTGGTGTTGTCGTTCGGGTTCACATTGATGTCGACGATTTCATAGGACAAGGCGTGGGCCAGCGATCCCACGTAGGCCACGTCCAGGGCCATGTTCGGGTTCAGTTGGCGTTCGACGGCCAGATTGAAAAGCTGGGACACGCCCGTCTTCAGATGAGGATTGACGGAAAAGGTTGTTTCTCCACTCCCATTCGGCAGCGTCGAAGGGTCGATACGTCCGCTGGATGGGGCATTGATGGCTGTGTTACGGGGCACGCCCGTGTCATCCACATAGATAAACGGCGGCCCGTTGTAGGCGGAATTCGTATAAGTAAACTGCTGTGCAAAGGGTGCGTTCTTGGTCAGGAAGTCTTCCCGCCCATCATTCTCCGGCGAGTAGAAAAGTCCCCAGCCGGCGCGCAATACAGTTTTACCGTTGAGCATATAAGCCAGCCCGACCCGTGGCGCAAAATCGTTCCGGCGGGGATCGATCAGCGAACGCGAGTTGCCGCCCAGGCCTGCGAGCAGGATGTCGCCGCTGGCCAAATCGTAGTTCGACTCGTAGTTATGGGCTTCCACATATGGGTTGTAGTATTCATACCGCAGTCCGTAGTTCAGCGTCAGTTTGTCCGTGGCGCGGTAGGTATCCTGCGCGTAGAGGCCAAGGTACCAGCTTTCCGTATGCGGATGTGTCAGTTGAAGTCCCATGTAGACGTCCAAGGGCAAACCCAGCAGCAGGTCGGCGACATCGGAGCCGCCTGCCCAGAAAAAAGCACCGGGTAGGTAAGTTTGGTACGATGGATCCGCGGTGTTCGAGTACCCATAGCTGCCGAAATATTGATAGCCGGTGGGAAACAGCGAAAAGTCCGGGTGGGAATTCAAGCGCCGGTATTCTTCGCCAAACTTGAACTCGTGACGCGCGATCGAACTCCAGGTAAAGTTGTCGGTGACCTGGAAATTATTATCGAGCACGTTATAGGGCTTATAGGTGGATCCACCTGTGAAATATCCGGATCCCATGTAGATGTACGGATAGGCATCGGTGGCCGGGAATCCTGGCACAGCGATATTGCCCATGCCATACTTGGTGGAATAGTCGGTCCCATCCAGCAGACTGTCCTGGTGCTGCACGTAGCGCGACCACCCAAACCGGAACTCATCCAAGGTTGTCGGGCTAAAGACGTGCACATAGGTGGCGGAAAGGGCCGTCGCTTCGTTGTCTTCTTTATTCGCAAAGTCGTTGTCTCCTCCATTCGGGACCACAGTATGACCGTAGTAAGGCGCCGTATCCAGAATATTGAGCAGATAGTAGTGATAGGTCACGTAGAGCCGGTCATGGGCGCCCAGGTTATCGTCGAAACGGCCATCATACTTCTGGACTTTGGTGCTGTCTGGAGAAAAGCCTGCAAAATTCTTAAACCATCCGTAACCTGTTCCCGGCAGGTTCGGCTTCGGAAAGAAATTGAGCAACGTGTTTTTTCCTGCCGTGCTCACTCGATTTTCGGGAATAATGTCGCCTGGAAACTGCTGCGCCGGGTTAGGAAATCCGTAAGCAGCGTACGACACGATCGGATCGAAGATCGGAATCTCCGTGCCCGTATTCGGATCGACCATCCCCGACAGATCGATAGAGCCGTTCGGAAGAAAGTTTATCTGACTGATGGGCGGGGTTTGAAAGAGCGAAGTGTAGGCATCGTGTTGTATCGTGCCTTCGAAGGAACCAAAGAAGAAAGCTCTATTGCGCTTGATCGGGCCGCCCAGCGTACCACCGAAGATATGCTCCTTCAGGATCGAAGGGGGTTCCTTTGCTCCCCCAAAGCCATAGGGACGGGCGGTCGTGAAATTCGGACGGAAAAACTCAAATGCGTCCCCATGCAGGGAATTGGTCCCGGCCTTGGTCTCGATGGAAACTACGCCGCCGGCCGAACTGCCGAATTCCGCGTTGTAGGCGGAGGTGGATACCTTGAACTCCTGCACCGCATCCACGCTGGGCTGTACCGTAACATCCTGGGTGCGGTTGGTCGTCGACTCCACGCCGTCGATCTGGATGGAGTTGCCATATTCGCGGTTGCCGTTCACGGAGAGGTTATAAGTGTTGGTGTTGCCGCTCCCCAGGGTCACACCTGGAACCAGCAGGGTCAGATCGTAAAAGTTGCGGCCAAGCAACGGTAAGTCGAGGATTTCCTGCGACTGCATGACTGCACCGGTTTCGGAACTCTGCGTCTGCAGCGTCGTCGGCGCTTGCGTCACCACCACCGTGGTGTTGGCCTTGCCTGGTTGGAGTCTAAAATTCAGCAGCAGCTTCTGGTCGATCACAAGATTGGCATTCCTCGCCTCGCCGGTTTCAAACCCGGGCGCGGAGGCCGTCACCTTGTACGTCCCCGGCGTCACATTCAATACGACATAGTCGCCAATGGCGTTCGTTTGTCCCGTGAACTCAATGCCCTTATTGATCTCTGTCGCCGTGATGGCAGCACCCGGAATCACCGCGCCGGTTGGGTCTGTCACCTGCCCCACGATGGACGCAGTGGTGCCCTGGGCCCTTGCCTTGCAGGTGAAAAGAGAGACAACACAAAGGACCGCGCACAAGCCAAAGCACTTCAAAAAAATGTTTTTCATCTTGATCTTCTCCATCGTCGAAAAAACGGCCGCCCCTGCAATGGAACTGCGCTCTGCACGCCTCAGAAGTTCGGCGCATGATCGCGTTCAGCGTTTCCTGCATCTGAGTAAACGAATTCTCAGGCAGCATCAAAACTATTCCTATGCGTTTGGCGTTGTCAATGCTCTTCTTTATATTTCTTTGAACCTATAATTATTGGCTAAAGCTGTTTCCAGGACAGATCAGCCCGCACATGGCGCGGCCCTTGAAGGCACGCCGCCTTTTCGGCCCACGATAGATTTTAAGTAACTGATTACTTAACAGAATTTTCAGTGTGTGGCGGCGGAGATGAATCCGCTCGGCAATCAGCGCGGCTTCCCAACATGGTTGCAGCCGTGGCCATGCGGCACCCGCTGGGGGCCGATGCGCTCCATGGCATCCGCCGCACGCTGGGCACGGCGCCGCCATGAAGAAGCCGCTGACCCGGGAGAAGATCGTCCGGATGCTGAGATCCCTCGATGGCCCTGGTTCGAAATTCTGTCTCTGGATTCAAGCTTCAAGCCGCGAACATCCAGGGCAGGCCCGATATTTATTTTGAAAAAGAGCACCTCGCAATTTTTGTAGATGGTTGTTTTTGGCACGGCTGCAAGAGATGTGGCCATTTGCCAAAGAACAATGCTAAGTTTTGGGCCCTGAAAATACAGCGTAATCAAGAGCGAGACGAATTGACTAGACAAGGCCTAATTTCAATGGGGACACATGTTCTAAGATTCTGGGAACATCAACTGACGGACGATCTTGACAACTGTGTTGCCAGGGTGCAACGCAGGCTAGAATCCAAGCCTCGCAAGACGCTTGGTCGGCGCTAGTTCTAGGCAAGTCTGCCTTCGCGGGTATATTGTGGGTAGGTCGCCGACGGGCCCGTTCGGCGAAGATCTTTCCGCAGTCTGGGAGGAACTCCATGCCTGCCGCCGCCAAGCATCCATCGCTGCAAACCAGAACCGACACCAAGAAAGATTTTCTGCCGCTGAACGGCACCGATTACGTCGAATTCTATGTGGGCAACGCCCGGCAAGCAGCCTATTTTTACCGCGCTGCCTTGGGCATGAAGCTGGTTGCCTACGCCGGTCCGGAGACGGGACTGCGCGACCGCGCTTCCTATGCGGTGGAGCAAGGGAAGGTGCGCTTTGTGTTGACCACTCCGCTGCGCCCGGGCAACGCGATTGCCGACCACATTGCGAAGCACGGCGACGGAATCAGGGACATAGCACTCTGGGTGGACGATGCTGTCTCGGCGTGGCTGGAGACGACGCGACGCGGCGCTCGCAGCGTGCGCCAGCCCTGGGTATTGGAGGACGCGCACGGCACGGTTTCCATGGCCTCGATCGCCACGTATGGCGACACCATCCATACCTTTGTGGAGCGCAAGAACTATCATGGGACCTTTTTGCCGGGCTTCCAAGCTGTTGCTCACGATCCTGTCGTGCGCCCGGTGGGGCTGCAATACATTGACCATATAGTGGGGAATGTCGGCTGGAATGAAATGAACTCGATGGTCGATTTCTACCGCGATGTGATGGGCTTCGAGATGTTTCAGAGCTTCGACGACAAGGACATTTCGACGGAGTATTCCGCGCTGATGTCGAAGGTGATGTCGAATGGAAATGGACGAGTGAAATTTCCGATCAATGAGCCCGCCGAAGGACGAAAAAATCGCAGATTGAAGAGTATCTGGATTTCTATCAAGGTCCTGGCGCGCAGCATGTGGCGCTGGCGACCGACGACATCCTGACCACGGTCAACAAGCTGCGGGAGCAGGGCGTGGAATTTTTGGGGGTACCGGACACGTACTACACAGAACTCGAACGCCGCGTAGGGAACATCGATGAGTCAGTGGAAGACCTGAAGCGGCTGAACCTGCTGGTCGATCGCGACGAAGAAGGATATCTGCTGCAGATTTTTACGCGCCCCGTGGAGGACCGCCCGACCATTTTCTTTGAAATCATCCAGCGCAAGGGCGGGCGCAGCTTCGGCAAAGGAAATTTCAAAGCGCTGTTTGAGGCCATCGAGCGGGAGCAGGGACTGCGCGGAAACCTCTAGGGACAGGCATGAGATTGTGCACGTTTGAAGTCCGCACGCACCTGGGATGGCAGAGCAGACTGGGCACCGTCGACGATGACGGCGTGATCGATTTGAATTTTGCCGCCGCGCAAGCGCTGGGAAACGATCGGCTGGCGGAGGCGCTGGTGCCGCCGTCGCTGCGCGGGCTGCTGGAAGGCGGGACTGCTTCGATGGAGGCAGCGCGGAAGGCGATTGCTTCCTTACCGACGGGGATGCGGACCAGCAAAAGGGACGAGACGCTGCGCTATGGCTGGGACGAGATTCGTCTGCGGACCCCGCTGCCGGATGCACGATCGCTGCGCGATTTTTTTGCCTTCGAAGCGCATGTGAAGATGGGCTTTGAGAAGCGCGGCGAACCGATGCCGAAGGAGTGGTACGAATTTCCGGTCTATTATCAGACGGGCCATCACAATTTGATCGGCACGGGGCAGGATGTGCTGTGGCCATCGTTTACCGAGCGCTTCGATTATGAATTGGAGTTGGCGGCGATTATCGGCCGCGAGGGACGCAACATTCCGGCGGCGGAGGCGCACGACTACATCGCGGGGTACACGATTCTGAACGACTTTAGCGCGCGCGATATCCAACGTCGTGAGATGAAAGTGCGGCTGGGGCCGGCGAAGGGAAAGCACTGGGCGAGCGGCGTTGGGCCGTGGGTGGCGACAACGGATGAAATTCCCAATCCATATGCGCTGGAGATGGTGGCACGCGTGAATGGAGAGGAATGGTCGCGGGGAAATTCGAGCGACATGTATTGGAAGTTTGAGCAGATGATAGAGTTTCTTTCGCAGGATGACACGATTTATCCGGGCGACATTCTGGGATCCGGCACGGTGGGTACCGGCTGCGGGCTGGAACTGAACCGGTGGGTGCAGCCCGGCGACGTGATCGAATTGGAAATTGAAAAGATCGGTGTGCTGCGCAATCGTGTAGTGCGGCCGTAACATCCCAATGGATGAAGGGTTTCCGTAAAGGAGAGTCGCCCATGTATCCGCTGAATAAAGGAAAGACCGCCATGCAGGCCCACGTTGGATTGCCCGAGGGCACATTTGAAGAGGAGCACGGGCGAAAGGGTTTTTATGGCAAGGCGAGCCATCTGTACCACGCGCACGCGCCCACGGGCTGGACGCGTTTTGAAGGCAAGCTGCGACCGCATCTATTCGATTTGAACAAGCTGGAGCCGACAGACCTGAACGACGCGCAAGGGGCGCCGATCGCCTTTCTCGGCAATAACGAGATCACTGTGTCTGTTTCACGACGGTCGAAGCCGATGCCGTTTTACTTTCGCAATGCGGATGGCGATGAGATGTACTTTGTGCATCGCGGCAGCGGCGTGATTGAAACGGATTTTGGTCCGCTGGAATTTGAGAAGGGCGACTACGTTAATCTTCCACGGGCTGTGACGTATCGCGTGGCGCCGGAAACGGAGGACAATTTTTTTCTCATTTTTCAATCGAAGGCTGAATTTGAGCAGCCGGACAAGGGTTTGCTGGGCCAGCACGCGCTGTACGATCCAGCGGTGATCACGACGCCCGAGCCGTCTCCTTATCTGGACGACACGCGCGAGTGGGAAGTTCGCATCAAAAACGAAAATGAATATTCCAAGGTCTTTTATCCGTTCAATCCCATCGATGTCGTCGGATGGAAGGGCGACCTGACGGCCTGGAAGATCAACCTGCGCGATATTCGCCCAGTTTCAAGTCATCGCGCCGCGTTACCGCCCAGCGCGCATACCACGTTTGTGACGCAGGGGGCCGTGGTTTGCAGCTTTCTGCCGCGACCGCTGGAACAGGACCCGGACGCGTTGCGAGTGCCGTTTTTTCATCGCAACACGGATTACGATGAGTTCATTTTTTATCATGATGGAGATTTTTTCAGCCGCGACAATGTGAAGCCCGGCTATGCCACGCTGCATCCGCGCGGCATCCACCACGGGCCGCATCCGAAAGCACTGGCGAATCAGAAGACGAAAAGTTTTACGGATGAGTCGGCGGTGATGCTGGACGGATTGAATCCCATCCGCGTGCTGCCTGCCGGAGAGAAAGTGGAGTGGGCGGATTACTGGGCCAGTTGGGGCGCGAAAGAAGCCGCGAAGATGGAGCCGGTTGGATGAGCGACATTGGCGCTGCAGACGCAATGAGAACGCTGGATCCCTCAGAACAGAAGCCGCTGGATATTTACAAACTGCTGGTCGGGTCCGTGGTTCCGCGCCCCATTGCATTCGTTTCGTCGATGGATGCCGAAGGCGTGCGCAATCTTGCGCCGTTCAGTTTTTTCACTGTTGCCAGTGCCCATCCGCCGATTGTCTGCTTCTGCCCAATGATGCGTAGCGCCGCCAACACCGGCTTGCAGCCCACGAAAGATACATTGCGAAATATCATCGCCACGCGCGAATTTGTGGTGAATATCGTTTCAGAAGAATTTGCGACGCAGATGAATGCCTGCTCCGCAGAGCTGCCGTCGGAGGTGGATGAATTTCTGGTCTCCGGTCTCACGCCGATTGCGAGCGATCTGGTGCGACCTCCGCGCGTGGCCGAGTCGCATGTGCAGATGGAGTGTCGTCTGCAGCAAGTCATCCACGTCAGCACCGCGCCGCTGGGGGGCAGCCTGGTGCTGGGAGAGGTGTTGCGCTTCCATGTACGGGCATCGCTGCTGGACAACTTTCGCGTCGATCCTGAGAAACTCCACGCCATTGGGCGCATGGCCGGTTCCACCTACACGCGAACGCGGGACCGGTTTGATATGGAGCGGCCAAAATAGAGCTTTCTATCACTGTTCACCTGAAGAAACCATCCTCTGCTGTACAAAGGTCCTATGCCGTCCGCAGACGCAAACTATCCGATCCAGCGGGTCGCTGTTTTGGGCGCAGGAACCATGGGTTCGCGCATTGCCGCGCACATCGCGAATGCAGGCTTTCCAGTTTTGCTTCTGGATATTGTGCCACCCGGGGAACCCGAACGAAATCGCCTGGCCATCCGGGCGCTGGAGAATTTGAAGAAGTCGAAGCCTCCGGCACTGGTCGATCCGGCGGTGGCGTCGCAGATCGCTGTCGGAAACTTTGAAGACGATCTGGAGAAGCTGAGGACATGCGACTGGATCGTGGAAGCGGTGGCGGAGAATCTTGCGATCAAGCGCGCTTTGCTGCGCAGGGTTGCGCCGCACGTTCGAGACAATGCAATCCTGACCACCAACACCAGCGGCCTGCCCGTGGAATCGATTGCGAGGGACATGCCGAAGGCGTTTCGACGGCGCTGGTTCGGGACACATTTTTTCAACCCGCCGCGCTACATGCGGCTGGCGGAGATCATCGCCACGCCAGAGTCGGATCCCGAGGCGGTGGCCTCGATCGCAGATTTCGTCCAGACTCATCTTGGCAAGGTGGTTGTCCGCGCCCACGATACGCCAAACTTCATTGCGAATCGCATCGGCACCTTTGCCATGCTGAATACGTTTCGTACCATGCTGGAATTCGGGTTCAGCATCGAGGAAGTCGATGCGCTGACAGGCGCCGCGATCGGATGGCCGAAGACAGGGACATTTCGCCTTGCGGACATGGTTGGCATCGACGTGCTGGTGAGCGTGGCGCGGAATTTCGCCGCGAGTTCGAACGATGAGCGCGCAGACGTACAACTGCCCACCGCTCTTGAGCAAATGTTCGAACGCAAGTGGTTCGGAGACAAAACAGGGCAGGGATTCTACAAGAAGGACCGCGGTGCTGACGGCAGGGAGCTACGCTTTGTCCTTGATTTGAGCGCGCTGGAATACAGACCTGCTGAGCCTCCAAAGATACCGGAACTGGAACTGGCAAAGAGTGGAGAGTCCGCGGCGGTGAGGATTCGCGCATTGTTGGCGGGCAATCCGGAACGGGAGAAAGCGGCCCGGTTTTATTGGCAAATTCTTCCGGAATTGTGGACGTATGCCGCCAATTGCATCGGTGAAGTCGCCGACACGATTGTCGATATCGATCGTGCGATGAAGGCGGGATTCAACTGTGAGCTGGGACCGTTCGAGATGTGGGATGCCGCGGGCTTCGTCGAAACCGTGGAAAAGATGCGTACTCGCGGGCAGGCGATTCCGAGAATCGTCGAAGCCATGCTGACATCCGGTGTCCGTTCCTGGTATCGGGACCAGGGAACAGAGTTTTTCGACGTGTCCGCGGGCGCCTATCGGCCAGTGGTGGCAGCTGCCGGCACGATGACGGTGGCACGAGCCAAGCGGACCCATGGGGTGGTCGAGAAAAACCCCGGTGCGTCGCTGATCGATTTGGGCGATGGCGTTGCGTGTATCGAATTCCACTCCAAAATGAACACGCTTGGTGAAAATGTTGTGACGTTTGTGCAGCGCATACTGCGGCCCGGCAGCCATGCCACGCGAAATTTCAAGGGGTTCGTGATCACGAACGACGCGACCAATTTTTCCGTGGGCGCGAATTTGATGCAGGTGTTGCTGGCGATTCAGGACGAGGAATGGGACGAGATTGAGCGCTATGTTCGCGAATTTCAAGCGATGACGCAGGCGATTCGGTTTTGCTCTCGGCCCGTTGTTGTTGCTCCGTTTGGGATGTGCCTGGGCGGCGGAGCAGAGGTTGCATTGCATGGTGCCGCCCGTCAATCGCACATCGAACTCTACATGGGTCTGGTCGAAACCAGCGTGGGACTGCTGCCCGCCGGCGGTGGATGCAAAGAAATGACGCTGCGCGCCATCGACGCGGCCAATGCAATTCGGATCGGTAGTCGGAGCAATTCCGTCGAAATAAATCACGGGCTGAAGAACGTGTTCGAGACGATTGCCATGGCGAAGGTTTGCAGTTCTGCTGTGGAAGCAAGGAAGCTGCATCTGATGCGTACGTCCGATGGCATTACGATGAACCGCGATCGGCTGCTGCTCGATGCGGAATCGGAAGCCGCAAAGCTGGCGGATGCGGGGTATGTTCCGCCTTTGCCGCGTACAAATATTCCAGCGCCGGGGGAAGGGATTCTCGCGAATTTGAAACTCGGCATCCATATGATGCGAGAGGCGGAATTCATCAGCGATCACGATGCAAAGATTGCGCGCCTGGTGGCGCATGTGTTGTGCGGAGGAGCGATCACAGCCGGGACGCAGGTGAGCGAACAATATTTTCTGGATTTGGAGCGTGAGGCGTTTTTGTCGCTCTGTGGAGAACCGAAGACTGCGGAACGTATCGCGGCCACGTTAAAAACTGGCAAGCCGCTGCGCAATTAGAGCGATTGTGGCGCGGGCATTATTCGATCCCGCCCTAGCTTCGCTAGGATGGGGCACCCAAAGGGGAGCGTATGAAGGATGCATTCATCGTGAGCGCGATGCGAACGGCGGTGGGGAAAGCCCCCAATGGCGCTCTGCGATCCACGCGCCCGGACGACCTGGGAGCGATCGCGGTGCGCGCAGCATTGGATCGTGTGCCGGAACTCGACGTGAAGCGGATTGAAGACGTTATCGTCGGCTGCGCAATGCCAGAGGCGGAGCAGGGCTTGAACATCGCTCGCATTATTTCTCTGCGCGCGGCCCTTCCGGTGGAGGCCGCTGCGATGACGATCAATCGGTACTGCGCGTCCGGGCTGCAAGCCATTGCGCTGGCAGCGGAAAAAATTCGCGGCGGCTCCGCCGATGCGATTGTGGCGGGAGGAGTGGAGTCGATGTCTTTCGTTCCCCTGGGCGGTAACAAAATTGCGGTGAACCCGTGGCTGGTCGATCATTATCCCGACTCGTATCTGTCGATGGGGCTGACCGCAGAGCGCGTTGCCAAGCACTACGGAATCTCGCGGGAAGAGTCGGACCGGTTTGCGCTCGCGAGCCACCAAAAGGCGCTAGCGGCAATCGAAGCAGGCAAATTTGAGGATGAAATTGTACCTGTGAATGTTACATTTTCAGTTCCAGAAGGCGGAACCAAGCTGGCGCACAAGCAAACGGAGTTTCGAGTCGATGAAGGTCCGCGTAGCGACACATCGTGCGAGGCGCTCGCAAAACTGCGGCCGGTTTTTCATGCCAATGGGATGGTGACGGCAGGAAACTCCTCGCAAACTTCCGACGGCGCTGCCGCTGCGGTCGTGATTTCGGAGGAAGTTGCGGTCTCACTGGCTCTGAAGCCGCTGGCACGGTTTGTGTCGTTCGCCACTTCCGGATGCCTTCCGGAAGAAATGGGAATCGGTCCTGTATATGCGATTCCCAAAGCATTGAAGCTGGCCGGGCTTACCCTGGAGCAGATGGATGTGATTGAGTTGAATGAAGCCTTCGCTGCGCAGTCGCTAGCGGTGATGAAGCTGCTGCACCTGGATCCGGCCAAGGTCAATGTCAACGGCGGCGCGATTGCGCTCGGTCATCCGCTGGGCTGTACCGGAGCAAAGCTGACGGCAACGATTCTGCGCGAATTGAATCGGCGAAAAGGCAAATATGGGCTGGTGACCATGTGTGTTGGCGGCGGAATGGGCGCGGCTGGAATTTTTGAAAATCTTCAAAGGTGAGGAGCACAAGGTGCAGCAACATCCACACATGTGGAGGATTTGATGAGTAGCCCGGCTACGGAAAATCGACGGAGCATTACTGGCGGAAGCTTCCTGATTGAAAATCTTGCGCCGGAAGATATTTTTACGCTGGAAGATCTTTCTGACGAGCAGCGTCAGATTGCGCGCACTACGGTCGAGTTTGCCGAGAAAGAGATCCAACCGCAGATTGCCGCAATTGAAGCGAAGGACTTCGATGTCACGAAGGGCCTTCTTCGCAAGGCGGGCGAGATGGGTTTGATGGCGGCCGACGTTCCCGAGGAGTACGGTGGGCTGCAAATGGACAAAGTAACGTCTGCCCTGATCGCGGAAAACATTGCGATCTGCGGCAGCTTCTCTGTTTCGTTTAGCGCGCATGCCGGCATCGGTACCTTGCCGCTGGTCTGGTATGGTACGGCGCAGCAGAAGGAAAAATATTTGCCGCGACTTGCATCGGGGGAATGGATCGCGGCCTATGCGCTGTCGGAGGCATCGTCCGGCTCCGATGCAATGAATCTTCGTACCCAGGCAAAGTTCTCCGCCGACGGGAAACACTACGTGCTGAACGGGGAGAAGATGTGGACTTCGAATGCCGGCATCGCGAACCTGTTTACCGTGTTCGCGAAGATCGATGGAGAGAAGTTTGCCGCTTTTTTGATTGAGGCGAGCTCGCAGGGGCTGACTATCGGCCCAGAAGAACACAAGCTGGGGATTCGAGGTTCCTCCACCTGCCCGCTGATTCTCGCCGATTGCCAGGTACCGGTTGAGAATCTTTTAGGCGAAGCCGGCAAAGGTCACCGCATCGCGTTCAACATTCTGAATGTGGGCAGATACAAGTTGGGTGCAGCGGCGATTGGCGGCGCCAAATATGCGTTCCGCAACGGCATTCGCTATGCAAAGGACCGTGTCGCGTTCTCGAAGCCGATTGCTTCCTTTGGGCTGGTACAGCAGATGATTGCCGAGAGTGCAGCCGGAATTTTCGCTGGAGAATCGCTCGTCTATCGTGTTATCGGAGCGATTGACGCGTCGCTGGCGGAGTTGGACAAGAGCGGAGAGGCGGCTGGGGAGGAGGTTCAAAGGTGCATGGAAGAGTACGCCATCGAATGTTCGATGGTGAAGGTGTGGTGCTCGGAAATGCTGGAGGGCGTCGTCGACAAAGTGCTGCAGCTGCACGGCGGCTATGGATATGTCGAGGAGTATCCCGCAGAACGCGCTTATCGCGACTCGCGCATCAATAAAATTTTCGAAGGTACCAACGAGATCAATCGACTGATTATCAGCGCATGGACGATGAAACGCGCCATGCAGGGCCGGCTTGCTCTGCTGCCTGCCATCCAGCGACTAATGGATGAGATCATGGCGGGTCCGAAACCTCGCGAAGAGCGGGAGGGCGTGTTGGCCGAGCAGCATTATCTTCTTGCCAATGCGAAGAAGCTGACTCTTTTCTGTGCCGGTGCAGCGTCGGAAAAATTTGGAAGTGAACTGGCGGACCAGCAGGAGATCATGGGCGCGCTGGCGGACATGATGATGGAGGTGCTGGTGCTTGAGTCTGCGATTCTGCGCACGGAGAAGATGCAAGGTCGCAGTCCGCTGGCTGTGGCGATGACGAAATACTATGCGGCGCGCTCGTTTCGCATTCTGGAGACGGCTGCGGAACGCGTTCTGGGAGCGGTGGCGGAAGGGGACATGCTGCGCACGCGGATGACGATCTTTCGTCGCCTTACCAAGCATGAACCGGAAAACACGGTGGCTCTCGGCCGAGACATTGCGACAGCAATGACAGAAGCCGGACGCTACACGCTCTAGAGGTTAGCCGGCCAGGATCAGCTTCGCGATGGTAGCGAGCTGCATGTTGGACGTGCCTTCGTAAATCTTTCCGATCTTGGCATCGCGATAGAGTTTTTCCACTGGATAATCTTTGACGAATCCATACCCGCCGAAGATTTCTACCGCCTGACTGGCAACGCGCTCCGCAACCGTGGAGACAAAAAGTTTCGCCATCGCAGCTTCCTTTACGAAATTCAAGCCGGCATCTTTCATGCGGGCCGCGTTGTAGACCATCAATCGAGCTGCCTCGATTTCAGTGGCCATCTCCGCCAGGGTGAACTGGACGGCCTGAAATTGCGCGATGGATTTGCCGAATTGCTGGCGTTCCTGGCTGTATTTCGCGGCGTAATTCCACGCGCCCTGGGCAAGGCCCAACATCTGGGCGGCGATTCCGATACGTCCTTCGTTCAACGTTTCAATGGCGATTTTGTAGCCTTTGCCGGGCTGGCCCAGGACACTGGTTGCAGGCAGGCGGCAGTCGTCCAGCAGAAGTTCGCACGTCGAAGAGGCACGAATCCCCAGCTTGTCTTCCTTTTTCCCGACCTGAAAACCGGGTGTATCGCGCTCAATCAGAAAAGCTGTGATGCCTTTGTACCCGGCCGAGGGGTCCACGGTCGCGAACACGATGAAAAGATCGGCCTCGGCAGCGTTGGAAATCCAGAGCTTGCGACCATTCAACACATAGGAGTCGCCGTCGGGCCGCGCATTCGCCTTGAGGCTGAAGGCGTCCGAACCCGAGCTGGCTTCACTGAGCGCGTAGGCGCAGATGGTGTTAGTGTTGGTGCGCGGCAGATATCTGGACTTTTGTTCCTCGGAGCCATAGCGCAGCAGCGCGTTGACAGTCAAGGTATTCTGCACGTCTACCAGAACGCCAATCGCGGGATCGACGGCAGAAATTTCTTCCACCGCCAAAATGGATTCAAAGAACGATCCGCTGAACCCTCCATACTGTTCCGGAGTTTCCATGCCGAGAATGCCCATCTCGAACATCTGGGGCAACAGGGAAGGATGGATCTTCTGCGCCTCATCCATCTCGCGGACGAGGGGCGCAATTTTGTTCTGCGCAAACTTGCGAACCGAATCCCGCAGGATTTGTTCGTCGTGACTCAAGGATGTCAATGGCATTCTGACGCCATCGTTATTCGCAGCGATCTTTTCCATCGGGTGAGAAAACCTCTTTCAGGGGTTGCGCAGCTAAACTATCAAGGGTAGATTAAGCTGTCGCGGGCAATTCTTCCGCAGTGAAATGCGGCGACCGAACAACAGATCGTCAAGCGATAGGATTGTACCTTGCAGTATAAAGTGCGACGTTGCCATACGTGAAGCGGACGGGGGAAACATGCGGATATTGGCGCTGATTCGCCAGGTGCTGGATGCGGAAGAGACGGTGCGCATTCGCGGCGGCGAGGTGGACCTGAGCGCAAGCAAGCTGGTGGTGGACACCATGGATGAGTACGGCGTCGAGCAGGCGCTGCGGATTCGCGAGAGCGGAATCGATGCGGAGGTGATCGCCCTGGCAGTTGGGCAAGAGCGCAACCAGGAAGCGCTGCGGACGGTGCTGGCGATGGGAGCGGATCGCGCCATCCACGTGATGACGGACCTGGTGCTGGATCCTATTTCGTTGAGCAAAGTGGCGGCGCAGGTCGCACAAAGGGAAAAAATCGATCTGATTTTTTGCGGGAGCCAGCAAGCGGACTGGGACAGCCACGCGCTGGGAGCAGCGACCGCGGAACGGCTGCAGTGGCCGCAGGTCACCTGGGTGAATGCTCTGGAGGTTCACGGGCAGACATTGACGGGTAGACACGATACGGAGGACGGCAGCGAGATCTTTTCTGTGCAATTGCCGGTTGTGATGACGACGCAGCAGGGACTGAACGAACCCAGATATCCCACGGTGCCGAATATTATGCGGGCAAAAAAGAAGGAGCTCCGCGTGGAGACGTTGGAGGAATTCCACGAAGAGCCGAAGTTGAAAGTTTTGGGCGCAGAGGTGCAGGTGAAGACCAGGTTGCACAAAATATTGAACGGCAAAGATGCGCCCGCTGCCGCCGCGGAGCTGGTGGAATTGCTGCGGAACGAAGCGCGGGTGATTGCATGATCCTGATGGTTGTGGAACATGCGAACGGGAAGGCCAGCAAGAGCACGTATGAGATGGCGACGTGTGCCCGCCAACTTGGCAGGGAAGGGCCTGTGGCCGCGCTGGTGCTGGGGTCTGGAATCGCCGCCGTTGCGAATGAAGTTGCGTTGCTGGTCGATCAGGTGCTGGTGGCGGACCACGCCGACCTGGCGCAGTACGAACCTGAAGTATGGTCGGCCGCGGTGGCGCAGGTTGCGAACGAAGGGGATGCCCACACAGTCTTGATTGGCGGCGGCAGAAGCGGGCGCGAGTACTCGCCGCGCGTGGCCGTCAAGCTGGACGCTCCGCTGCTGGAGGACGTGATCAGCATTACATATGCCGATGGCAAGTTTGCGGCGGAACGGTATACCTATCTAGCGCGGGTCACGGAGAGCGTTACGGCGAGCGCGCCGGTTGTTGTGGTCACGCCGAAGCAAGCGGCGTTTGCCGCAGCCACGCCGGGAGCACAGGCTGCCGAACAATTCGATGTCGACCTGGCGTTGCCGGAACGGCGAGTGCAAATCACCGGAAAATCGTTGGAGAAAACATCTCGTATTTCGTTGGCGGAAGCGGAGATTGTGGTGGCCGGTGGGCGAGGGGTCGGCAACGCGGAAGGATTTCGCTCGCTGGTCGAAGGGCTGGCGGATGCGCTGGGAGCAGCGGTTGGCGCCACGCGGGCAATTGTGGATGCAGGCTGGCGACCGTATGCTGAACAGGTTGGGCAGACGGGAAAGACTGTGCAACCGAAAGCCTATATTGCCGTTGGCATCTCCGGCGCGGTGCAGCATCTCTCCGGGATGAGCAAAAGCCAATGCATTATTGCCATCAATAAAGACGCGGATGCACCGATTTTCAGCGTGGCGGATTACGGCATCGTCGGCGATGCGAGCCAGATCGTTCCGGCGATGATTGCCGCGATCCGCAAATAACCCTGCCGAATTGCACTCACCGTTGTTTCGGGGCTGTGTTTCATGCTTCCACTTTCGCAGAAGTACGGGTTCCTGGTCTTCGCGCTGCTCACGTCCGCGTGGGGAATGCGAGGCTTCTACGGCCTATACCTGCGCATCCGCCGCGGACGTCCCGATCCCGACGCTCGCGGCGACCATATTCCTGGACGGCTCTGGTATGCGCTTCGCACCACACTCGGCCAGACACGCACATTGAAGAAGCGACCCATCGTCAGTACATTTCACGCATTTATTTTCTATGGGTTTGTCGTCTACATTCTCGTGAATCTTCTCGATGCAATCGAGGGGTACATACCCTTTTCCATTTCTTCCAACACCGTTCCGGGTGCGATCTACAATTTGCTGGCGGACGTGTTGAGTTTTCTGGTGCTGGTAGGAGTTGTCGCGCTGGTAATTCGTAGATTTCTGATTCCCGCGCGCCGGGATTTTCGCTTTAATCCGACCACCTTGCTGCATCCGGACGTGCAGCGGGGGTATATCAGTCGGGACTCTCTTGTGGTTTCCGGCTTCATCCTGTTTCATGTAGCCAGCCGGACCATTGGCGCAGGCGCGCGGCTGGCGCAAGAGGGTCCCGACAAGTTTCAACCCTTCGCCACGCTGCTTTCTCATCTTTTTACGCCGCAGAATGCGTACGCCTGGCGCATCTTCGGATATTGGGGAGCGCTGGGAAGTGTGCTGCTTTTCCTTGCCTATTTTCCTTACACCAAGCACGTTCACATCTTTATGGCGCCGCTGAAGTACTTCTTCGCGCGACGGTCCGGCTCCGGGGTGCTGCCGCTGGAGGACATCAGCCTCGAAGCAGAACACGAGGACGAGGAGCTTCCGCAGATTGGCGCGAAGCATCTGGAGGACCTGACGTGGCCTCGACTGCTGGACGCGTATGCCTGTATCCAGTGCAATCGCTGCCAGGATGTTTGCCCCGCCACAGCAACCGGGAAATCGCTCAGTCCAGCGGCACTGGAAATCAATAAGCGGATGGAGCTGAATCATCTGTCCGGGAACAAGCGCGGGTTCGATGCCGGAGCGAGCAGTCCGCATCCGCTACTGCAGTTTGCGATCACACCAGAAGCCGCGTGGGCCTGCACCACCTGCGGGGCCTGCATGCAGGTATGTCCGGTGCAGGATGAACAGATGCTGGACATCATCGATATCCGTCGCAACCAGGTGATGATGGAGGGCGAATTTCCCGCGCAGCTGCAGACCGCATTTCGCGGCATGGAGCGGTCGAAGAACCCATGGGGCATCAACCACGACAAGCGGATGGACTGGGCCCAGGGTCTGCCGGTGAAGACGACAGAGGAAAATCCGGGCGCGGATGTTCTGTACTGGGTGGGATGTGCGGCGAGCTATGATCCGCAGGCGCAAAAGACCGCACGCGCGTTCGTCCAACTGCTGAATTATGCCGGCGTGAATTTTGCGGTGCTGGGCAAGAAGGAATGCTGCACCGGCGACAGTGCGCGCCGTGCCGGCAATGAACTTCTGTACCGGGAACTGGCGGACCAGAATGTCGCGATGTTGAATACTGTGAAGCCGAAACTGATTGTCGCAAGCTGTCCGCACTGCATGAATACGATCGGTCACGAGTATCGCCAAATTGGCGGAACGTATACCGTGATGCATCACACGCAGTATCTTGAGTCCCTGGTATCGGCGGGCAAGCTGGGAGTGGATCGTCTGGATGCCAGCATCACCTATCACGATCCCTGCTATCTGGGCCGGCATAACGGAGTGTACGACGCGCCCAGAAATATCTTGCGCGTCCTTGGAAACGAATTGCTGGAAATGGGCCGTTCTCGCGAGAATGCATTCTGTTGCGGGGCCGGCGGCGCGCAATTCTGGAAAGAAGAGGAGCCGGGCAGCGAGCGAGTATCGGAGAACCGTTTCCATGAAGTTGAACAACGGCTGAGTTCGGCAACGCACCAGAAGACGCTTGCTGTGGGCTGTCCTTTCTGCAAAAACATGCTGAGCAGCACGCCGGGCAAGAGCGATGCGGATGGAATTGCGATCAAGGACGTGGCTGAGCTGTTGTTGGAGAGCGTGCAGAAGAAAATGGGCCTGGGGCTTGGTGGTTCGCCGATCGACGGGGAAATGAACGGAGCCGCATCATCGTCCATCCTGGTTGAACATGGGACGACCACAATGCCGGAGGCGGCTGAAACGACAAGTTCCCCCACGGTGGAAGTTCCTACAAGCGCCGAACCAGCAGCCGAGCCAGCAATCATGGAATCAGCGCAGACACCCGCGGTCGAGCAGGCGGTCGCGAAGGTTGAGCGCAAGAAGTGGCGTCCTGGGGCCCCATCTTCGGCGGCCAGTATTGAACCCGCGCCCTCAGAGGGCGGCCCTCGATCGGATGCGCGTGAAGTGGGTCCAGGCGAACCTTCGCAGGGAGTCTCCGCTGGCCCTACGGAGCCAGCGACGACCTCGACGCCATCCAGTGAAGCTGTTTCTGCCGTGGCGCCGGAGCGCAAGAAGTGGCAGCCCAAGCCGAAGGATGGGCCGAAACCATAATGTGGAGATGGAGTGTTTGCGGGTGAGTGGTCTTGGCTGGGAGCAATTCCATGACAACTGGGGCTTCAACGGACACAATTGAGATCGCCGCGAGCGACCGAGTTTTTGTTCTGACTGGGGCCGGCATCAGCGCGGAGAGCGGACTGAGGACCTTTCGCGACAGCAATGGTTTATGGGCCGGTTACCGGGTGGAGACGGTCGCCACTCCAGAAGCGTGGGAAGCGAATCCTGAACTGGTCTGGCAATTCTATTCGCAGCGCAGAAGGGAAGCACAGGCGAGCTATCCCAACGCTGCGCACGTTGCGCTGGCCGAGTTGGAGAGGAAGATAGGAGATCGTTTCTTTCTTTGTTCTCAGAACGTGGACGACCTGCATGAACGCAGCGGTTCGCACAACATGGTGCACATGCACGGCGAGCTTTTCAAGTCGCGCTGCGAGGCAAACTGCGGCGCTGCTGTAATAGAGGACAGTCACAGTTACAATTTCCTCGGAGAAATTCCGGCCTGCGTTTGCGGGGCGCGTCTGCGGCCGCACATTGTATGGTTCGGTGAAATTCCGTTGGAGATGACGCGTATCCAACAGGAGATAGGCCGCTGTTCCATCCTGCTGGTGGTGGGAACCTCCGGCGCAGTGCATCCCGCGGCGAGCTTTGTCCATTGGGCCACGATGCGGCGCGGTATCCCCGCCCGGACCTACTATGTGGGTCCGGAAGCGCCTCTGAATGCGAACGCGTTTACGCGCATCATCCTGGGCAAAGCGGGAGAGAAATTGCCAGGTCTATTCAACACTTTCTAGCAAAGTCCGGTAGGAGAATGGGTCTGAAAAGGGGTGGTCGGCCCGCGAACGTTATTGTTCTGTGACATTGCTTGACAAGTTGCCGATCGCACTTGCAGCGAAAAGCTTTTTCAGGCGTAGATCACATTGTATGAATGCCGCGCGGAAATTATGTCAGCAACACCCCTGCGGAGGAGTAAACAATTCCGTTGTGCGAGGTTTCGACAACGGGCAATCGCGGGGTGCTGGTGAGCACTTCCACGCCGTTGTCGTGCAATACCACCGTATCTTCAACTTTGGCTCCCTGCAGACTCGGGTTCCAGGCAAAGGCCTGGTTTTTGAGAACGCACTCTGGACCCCCGGGAC
Organism: Acidobacteriaceae bacterium; assembly: GCA_052142955.1. Classification (GTDB taxonomy): domain Bacteria; phylum Acidobacteriota; class Terriglobia; order Terriglobales; family Acidobacteriaceae; genus JAKAAZ01. Next base: position 109,324 of record JBKQVW010000169.1, read on the forward strand.
GGGCCAGCCATTCGCGTTCCGCGTAGCCTGTGGCCCCACCTTGATGGTGCTTCTGTTCTTCTGAAGGGAAGCCTTGTTCAGCGTAGGCCGTCTGTGCAACGGAGAACAGGGCATCGCTGGTTGCTCCCTGACGCGTTGCATCAAGCAGCCGGGCATTGACGTTTGCCACAGCGACAAATTTTTCCGCCAGCTCGGCGGGCATCGCGCCAAAGTGCACAAAGCGCGTGATGGAAACCGCCAGTCCCCACCGACGACCACAAAGGTTCAACATGCCGAATCGATGGAGGATTCCCGTGCGCGAGACGGCGTGGCGATAGTTGCGGATGCGATCATCCGTTCCCATCAACAAAACGGTTGGCAGGATGCTCTCCGCCAGCAGGCGCTCAGCGACCATGGCTTGCATGGCGGCCTCCGTCATGCCGGGGCGCAGGGCCAGGAGCGCTTCTGTCACGGCGTCTGCTGTGTGCCGGCCCAACCAGCGATACCGAGCGATTTCTCCCTCTGCCAGCGCCAGCCGCAGCGGCTGCATAGAAATACCGGGCAATCCGTTCGAAGCATCGTCGCTGGCGACATGGTGATCCGCCAGGGATTTTTTGCCCACGAGCTTTTCGATCGCCGCCGGCACATCGTTGGCATACCAGGGCCGGATGACGGCTTTGTAGTTGAGATCGGCGAATTCTTCGTCAGCCAGCCGCGCCGCCTCGTTGTTTGTCGTCAAGTAATAGCGCGGACCGGTGCGGGTAAACAACAGGCTGCCGACCGCGGTCTCGGACGGAATCGCCACGCGCATTTCCACCAGGCCGGCCGTGGCCCACGCAATATTTTCGTGCCGCGAGACCAGCAATGCATCGAGCGAATTCTCCACTAGAAATTGCTGGATGCGCTGCTGTTTCTCTTCGAGTTCAATCTTGCGTTCACGAGCCGCGAACGACACGACAAGCTCTTCCATATCTTCCTTCGTCGGACTGATTGTCCAGTTTTCGTCGGCATTGCGGTGCGCAAGGCAAGCCATGCCACATCAGCGAACCTTATCAGGAATTGGCTTCAAAGTAGAAATTTTCACACGATTGAATCCAATCTAGGGAGCAGAAATTCGGTTGTCAACGATGGTTGTGCTGCAACAGCACAGGCAGCGTGCATGCGGAAGCTGGAGCATTTCTGTCGGTTGCAAGGATTGGCGGTTCAGAAGGCGTCTATCGAGAAGCTGCCGCGCTTCTCTGTTCGTGCAGGAGTGCTCCGCATCGTTACAGCCCGGTGGAAATTGTGGTTGACCTTACTTCCTCGCGCTGATTTTCCCCGGGACGGTTGGAGTGGCGCAATTCCCGGATGGAGGTGAGGCGCGGCGATTCGGAAAGGCCGCTTCCAGTGGAACCTGTTTCACTTACCCATTTCCCCATTGCGACTGCGAACGGAAGATATCATCAATGTTTTGTCAGATTCTTGATATCTTTAGTTGAGATCGATGGTTCGCTAGATGAATAGAAAATCTGTAGCCCTACCGCAGCTTGCTCGCGGCAGTTTTGTTCCCCTTTACCATCAAATTCAGCAGCGTTTATTGGGCCAGATTCAATCGGGCGCGCTGAAGCCGGGCGAGCCACTGCCTTCTACGCAGGAGATTGCCGCGACGTTGGGGGTCAGCCAGATGACCGTCCGTCAGGCGATCAAGTCCCTGTGTGAATTGGGAATTGTCTATAGCAGACAAGGCAAGGGGACCTTCGTTTCCGGCATCAAGCTGGAGAAAGACTTCCGCCAGGTATTGTCCTTTAGCGAAGACATGAAGGCGCGCGGATCTATGCCTCGTTCAAAAGTGCTTTCATTCGAGGTGCAGCAGCCCGGCGCTGAAGTGATGCGGGCACTTCGCCTGAGACCGGGCGAGAAAATCATCCGGCTGAAGCGGATTCGGCAGGCCAACAATGTACCGATGGGAATCGAGTGCAGTTCTTTGCCGCTTCGTATTTGCCCGGATTTATTGGAGGTGTTCGATCCTCGCAACTCGCTGTATGAGATTCTCGCGGAGCGTTACGGTATCAACATGGTCGTTGCGGATGAAGTTGCGGAGGCGGGCCTGGCGGATGCGGAGGCGGCCCGGCTGCTGCGAGTAGCCGAGGGGAGCCCGGTCTTTTTCTTTACCAGGATTTCCTATGTGCAAAGCGGCCAGCCCATCGAACATGTACAGTCGACGTATCGAGGCGATCGCTACAAGATCGTGAATCGACTGACGCGCCTGAACCGGAGGTTGCTGGGGTCGCATGAACCGCAGGTCGCCAGGTCACATCCATCCATGTAGCGAAACCCTTCATGCGTCTACGAGGGAACGGCAACGCCTGTACGGCAATGCATCGCGGACGCCCCTCTTAATGATTCAAATCGGTCGGTGCAGGCTTGGCAGGGACTGTGTGCTTGCGGCCGGCGACGATCCAGGTGAGGGCGGCGACGCCGGTAGCCGCCACCAGCGGAACCGCCAGAACCCCGGCCGGGTTGAAGGCGGCGGCCCAGCTACCCAGCACCGGTCCAGCAACGCCGCCGACCAGACCCAAGGTGATGATGGCGCCAAAGACAGTTCCGGTTTCGCGCGGGAAACGATCTCCTGCCATCCCCAGAATGGTAGGGAAGATGGCAGAGAGTCCAAAGCCGATGACGCAAAAACCTGTCGCCACGCCGGCGAACGTTGCGGAACTGAGCGCGGTGATCGCACCTGCTATAGTGATGCCGGCAGAGAGCAAGACGGTGTTGCGGTCTCCGATCCATTTGAGCCATAGCACGGCGAATAGGCGTCCCGCGCCCAACGCGGCGCTCAGTCCTAGAAGCACCAGTTCCGCCCGCTGCGCGGAGGTATGCAGCAGTTCTTCCGCAACTTTGCCTGCCCACACGAACATGCAATTTTCATTGCAGGACTCGAAGAAAAGCAGCGCGCCAAAAAGCCATACGAGGGGGTGGCGGAGGACCTTCAGCAGGCTTCCGAGCGGGGTACTTGCGTGGATGGGCGCGGGAAAATTCTGGATCAGGACGGATACAAGAATCGCTGCGGAAGCCGCCGCCAAAATATACAGGACGGTCGCGGACGAGAACCTTCCCCTGGTGAGGGACATGAGCAGGGGCACCGCCAGTGCGCCCAGGCTGAAGGAAAACCCGAGCAGGTTCAACGCCGCGCCTCGTCCCGATGTGCTGAGACCGGAGACCAGGGTGTTCGTCGCAGCGTTCAGCACACCCGCTCCCAGGCCGTACACCAGTGCGGCAATGGCCAGCGCAGCATAACTCCCAAGCGAAGGAATGGCGGCGAGCGCGGAGGCGATGAGCGCCAGGGCCACGGCCAATGCAGCCTTCGCGCCGAGTTTGTCCAGAACCGGGCCAACCAGCGCAGTGGCAATCAGGATTCCAACCAGTGGAAACGAGCCGAGGCTGCCGGAGCGCGCGTTGCCGAATTTGAGGGTCGGAAGAAGAGACCCCATCAGCAGCAGGACAATGCCGAACACAAACATGCAGGCGTTGATCGTTACGATGAGGCTGGCGCGCCGAATGGTCCCATCCTTCTTGCTTCGTGATGTCATGGCGCACTCAGGGATGTCATGGCAGCTCTTTGCTTCCGTTGTGACAGCGGACGGTCACGCTCAACCCTATCTCAATGGGACGCGTGGTCGAAGGCCATCTTTGCCATACCCAGCAGCGCCGCTCGCGCGCCCAGACGGGAACGGACGATCCGCACCTGCCTGCCCGCCAGCGGCTGGGCCCACTGCCGCATTGTGTCGCGCGCGGGAGCCAACAATAGATTTCCCGCCGCCGCCACGCCGCCGCCAACGACGATCATCTCCGGATTCAGGATGCTGACCAGATTCGCCAGAGCGAGACCGAGGTATTCTCCTGTTTGCGCGATCACGTTTTTTGCCGCCGGGTCGCCTTGCCGGGCCAGTTGAATCATCTCGCGCGTGGTGGTCGCGGTTTTTCGAATTCGGCTGGCCTCCCTTGCAATTGCAGGGCCTGCCAAGTGCGACTCCAGACAGCCAATGTCTTTATATCGGGGGAGGAAGCGAGATCCCATTGTCATCCAGCCGAGGCAGCCAGCCAGTTCACCGGAACCCCGCACCAAACGTCCATCGCTGATGATGCCCGCACCAATTCCAGTGCCGATGGCGAGAAAAACCACATCGCGACAGTTCCGCGCAGCTCCTTGCCAGGCCTCGCCGGTTACAAATGCATTGCGGTCGCTTTCGACCAACGTTGGCAGCCGAAAATGCGCGTTGAGCATGACGCCCAAGGGCATGCGTTTCCAGCCGGAAAGATTTGGCGCCCACACGCTTCCGTCGGCGTAGGCCAATCCCGGCACATCGACGGCCAGGGCGGAGGCACCTTGCAACGGGAGTTGATGGAGGATGTCGATCACGCCTGCAACGACTGCCTCGCCACCACCGATCGGGGTCTGGGCCACACGGTGGTGCGTGATCTTGCCCGCAGTGTCCACGCGCGCCGCCGCAATCTTTGTCCCTCCAAGATCGACGACCAGCGCGAACGGCCCCACGGTTTCTCCTTCGTCTTGTGCGGCCCGGCTTGGCGCGCGAACCTGCGCGGTCATCTTCTGTCCAACCGGACGATCCAGATGGCCTTGGGCGCGAGGTCTTTTTGGAGCACAGTCTCTTCGCCATTCGCCGAAGACTGGATTTCGGAGGAAGTTAATTTTTCATCGCTGACAAGATCGCGCGCGTTCTGTACCTGCCATGGTAGTCGCAGGGAAATCGTGGCGTTGGCGGGATCATCGGCATGGTTGAACACGAAAATGAACTGTTCGTTCTCGCTGGTCAGCCGGCGGACTTCCACCTTCGATGTTCCCGGGCCAGAGACACGCACTTCCGGCGTGACACCGGCGGCGCTGGCCAGCGACACAAGAAATTTTCCTGTTACGGCATCTTGCTCCTTTTGAAACGCCAGGCCGACGAAGGAGCCGGTTAGGATGGCCTTTCCGTGGCCGAAGGAGTTCTCAACGATGGCGGGCTGGCCGTCGGAAAAGCGCGCCAAGATAGATGCCGTTGCGAGCGGTTGCAGGTCCTCTTCAAAAGCAGCGCCATCGATGGTGTCGCCGCTCTTCAGGCCGGGCAATCCTGCGGAAGATTGAAGAATCAGACGCGGTTCGGAATCCGGATGCATCGATGTCTCGTGAGCGCCAAACACCTGGTCCAGTCCGAAGCCGGGAATCACCGGACTCGCGTATCCGCGTGCGTCGTTCCAGGCCAGGCGCGCTTCGGCGACGGCTGTGCCTCCGTTGGCAACGTATTGTTTCACCGCTTCGGCAACGCGGCTGGAAAGCATGACCGGGTAGGGCAGATAGACGATTTTGTAGGGGCGCAGGTCTGCGCTTGTCAGTGTGGAATCATTCAGAAAATCGATGGGAATCTGGTCTCGCCAAAACGCGCGATAGACTCCATAAAGAGAATCGCGTTCGGCGTGCGCGAGGACAGCGTTGCTCGGTTCGGTGCCGCCTACCATGTAGGAAAGACGGTCATAGAGAATCGCCACGTGGGCCGTGGCCGGTCGCGCCCGGTTGATTTCCGCGGCATTCTGCTCGACGACGCGCGCCACTGCGCCCGCAGCCCTGGCTCGATCGGTAATCGAGCCATCGAGATTGATCAGGCCGTAGCCGCCCGATTCATAGCCGGAGCTCATGGGGTACCACGCATACACGGCAACTTCCCGAGCGCCGTGAGAGAGGACCTGCCATAGCCAGAACTGCTCGTTCTGCGCCGTCACCGGCTGGGCGATTCTCATGCCGCTGACGCCCTGACCGGCCTGCAATTCGCCAATCCAAAAACCTTTGCCGTAGCTGTGGCCCGCGGAGCGAATAAAGTCCAGTCCGGAAGCCAGCATCCAGTCCGGCCACATGTGAACCATATTCGGGTAGATCGAGGTGCCAAAGAAATCCGCAGCCTTTGACATTTTCCAGTCGTCCGGCTGGCCGTAGCCATCCGTGGGAGAAGTGAAGAGTCCGGGATCGTCAGCATGACTCGTAATTGGGTGGCTGGGATCGGCGCTGCGAATGGCCACTACGCGCGTGTGCAGATCTTCCGCCAGCTTGTCATCGATGAAAGCGCGCCAATCCAGGTAATCCGCGTAGGAAAGGATGGTGGAAAATCGCGGCGGCTGAACCTGGTCCCAGCTGGTAAAGCGCCGATACCACGCGGCATTCAACGCATCGAGCGTCTTGTATTTGGCCTGCAGCCATTCGCGGAACCGCTCCTGGCTGTAGCGGCAATAGCAGAACTCGGGGTCCTTCAAATAAGAGATTTCCGCCCAGTTGATAATGTGGGGCTCGCTCCACACGTCCCACCCGTAGAGTGCGGGGAACTGGTTGGCATCCTTGGAAAGGGCCACGTAGAATTCCACCATTTTTGCTCGCAGGGCGCGGTCGTCTACACAATAACCAGGGGCGGATTGGGAGGTAATCACCGCGCCGCTTCGATCGACGAAACGCGCGTCCGGAAAACGCTGGCCTACCCAGTCCGGCGCGGAATCCATATAAATCTGCACGATCACCCGCAGACCGCGCTGGTGGGCCAGTTTCATCAGCAGGTTCAGGTTTTTGAAATCGTAAACGCCGGGCGCAGGCTCCGCGGTGGACCAGTCCACCCAGGTCTTCACGGTGTTGAAGCCCACCCGTTTGATCTGATCCAGGTCCTGGCCCCACTGCTGGGCGGAGTTCGCATCCACGGGGCCAAGCATCGGTGCCCGTGCTTTGCCTCCGCTATACCAGACCGCCGTGGGAAAAAATGCGCTGGAAGCCGAAGGGGCATTCGTGACCGTTGAAGCCATCGCGCTTCCGGGGCGGGGCTTCGCGAGCGAGACCCCTGCCATCAGAACGAGCGCAAGACATCCGGCAAAAATACGATTCATTCTGCCCCCTCTGGATTTGCACCGCAGGACTTCATTCGTTTTGCGTCCAAGCTTCGTTCTGCTCGTTGATGAGAGCGTATATTCGAGCGGATTTCCTATTCCTATAGCCATCCGAGTTCAACGATGAGCGGCTTTTCTTGGGAAAAAGCCGCGCCGAGATTTACTGCTTCAACTGCACCTATAGGAAATCCGCTCTAGCGGCCGCGCACGAAGCGCTCATACTCGCGGAAGACGTTCTGGTTGTGGTCCGCGGGCAGCCCGACGTTGGGAGAAACAAAGGTGGGCGGCTTCGCTCCGGATTGTACGAGCCGTACGCCCGTTTCCGCCACAATTGCCATGGCAATGGAGACGGCAGCGACAGTGGATCCTGCAGCAAACCGTTCCCTCATTCCTTCCACGCCCACTAAAGCGTCTTCCGGCGGTACACAATTGTCAATCGCAATGTCGGAAGCATCGGCAAGGTCTTTGCCGCTGGAATGCGTGGGCTTCGCCTGGCGGTGGTTTTGATGGGAAGAGACGGAGACAACGGTCAACCCTTTTTTCTTGGCCTCGAGGGCCATCTCAATCGGCGCGGCGTTCAGACCGCCGTGAGAGAAAATCAGGATAGAATCGCGAGGCTCAAGCTGATAGCTTTGCAGCACTACCGAAGCATAGCCTTCCGTTCTCTCCAGCCAGAGCAGCTCTCTTGCTCCGCCGGGGCCGACGATATTGAACCACATCAGGCGCGGATCGAGGATTGGCTGAAATCCTATAAAGCTGCCATAGCGAGGGAAGATATCGAGCACGGGAATGACGGAGTGTCCACTTCCAAAAAGATAGACCTTACCTCCAGCCTGAATGGAGCCGGCAAAAACGGCTGCGGCTTCCTCGATTTTTTTCGTTTGTGTTTGCCGGATGGTAGCGATGGTCTCTTCAATGCGAACCAGGTATGTTTCAGCGGACATATACTTTCCTCCAAAAAAGCGGTTGAGAAATCCCGTTTGATTCAAATTTGTATCATTAGAAGAAGTCCAAGTCAACTAGTCTTCTAGAGGAGTTGGTATGCCGAATTTCAAGCGGACCGCTTACCCGCCGCAATCGATTGCGATCCTCGGTTCCCGCGAGTCGCGGGTTCCATGCGGCGTATTGGCGGCTGCGGCTTATTGCTCCGTCCCCAGCCCGGCGGTGATCATGGGAAGACCCGTAGCGGGCCAGTGACTCACTTCCGCGTCCACATTCGTCGCGAGGGCGCAGTCCGCATTCGTCACCGGAGCGATATCGACGTTCCATCCATCCAATACCACCAGAGGTATATCGCCTTTCAAGTCAGCCTCTGCGGCATCGATCGTTACCGTACGGCTCTCGCCGGGCGCAAGCGATAGGTAGTTGTCGGAGTAAAACACCGGCAGCACGCGCTCGCCCGAGCTTTTGCGTCGCAGCTGAAGGTGCGCCATCAGCGCCATGGTTTCGCCGGGGTTGTGGAGCGTAACGTCCAGCATCATGCGGCCATCGGCATCGTGCCGCATGACAGACCCTGTAAGATGCATTACCGGCATGGAATCCAGCGGCGTCAGATCTTCGCCCTGGGCAGGATTCGGCTTCCAGTACAGATTGCGTGACAGCACCTTTCTATTGGAATCGCGCACCTCCAGTCGCACAAAGAACACGGCCGAAAGATCCTGCGGGAAGGGAATTGCGCCAAGGGTGATCGCCGTATCCGCTGGCCCGTTGACAGGATAATCGCGTTCGAGCGCGGACTTGCCATCCAGATCCAGAATCGACAGATGGGCGGTGGCTCCGGAGATGGGCTGCGGCAGGTTATTGATGACCTGGAGCGTGCCGTTGGCTTCGTTCATCTGAATATGCACCGGCTCAGATGCCGACTCCACCGCGAACAGCGAGGAGTTCGGCTCCAGGTCATAGCTGTAGAGCTGCCATACAAAGCTCGGATGCGCCGGGTTGCTCATCCAGGTGATGACGCCGGTGTAGGGATGGAACAGCCTGGCGTTGCGGCCTTCATACATTGCGCGGAAGGCCTCGTAGTTCATCATCTGCGCCTTGCGAACAAAATCGGCAAGGTTCACGATGCGGCCGTAGCGCCCGGCGAGCACGTAGGGATAGGTGTCGCCGTGCGACGCGCCCCTGGCCAGGTCATGCTCCGCCCAGTCGTCGTTGATGGTTTCCCAGTCTTTCCGCGGCATCATGGCGTGAATCGATTCGAGCGTCGGCACCGACACGCTGCCGGTCTCCGTCTTGAACGGCGCGTCGTAGACGTAAAACGCTCCTGGCTCGCGCCAGTAATATGGCCCGTGCGACACAACACCGCGGCCCGCAGTCGAGTTTGGCTGGTACAGCCTCACCGGGTCCAACTCGGGAATCATCTTCAGCAGCGCGCTCGCGATCTCCGGCGGCGGATCGCCCTCGTTGCGCGCGCACCACAGCGCAATGGAGGGATGGTTGCGAAAGCGCAGAATCTTGTCGCGCACGTTCGCCAGATACGTTTGCAAATCATCCGGATTTGGTCCGTCGCTGGGATTCGGCTGGAAGAACTCATCCCAAACGAGGATTCCGTACTTGTCGCACAGTTCGTAGAAGTCCTCGCTGGTGCTTTGCCCCACCCAGTTGCGGATCATATTCAGATGTGCCAACTGATGCATGTGGATCTCCGCATCCAGCCGCGCGCGGGGGATCCGCTTCAGCCCTTCATCCAGGCCCCAGTCGCCGCCGCGAATGAATATCGGCACGCCATTGACCGAGATCGTCAGGGCGTCCGATCCGGGCATCTCGTAGGTGATCTTCCGGATGCCGAAGGTCGTGTCCTTCGCGTCCGAATCTCTCCCGTGCCGCACAAAGTGAAGGTGCAGCGTGTAGAGGTTCTGCGGGCCATAGCCGTTTGGCCACCACAGCTTCGGATTCGCCACATGCAGCGCCGGAGTCGTCTTTGGATCGAACGTGACAGTTTGTGTGCCGCGGGGCGCTAGTGCGACTTTCTCTGAAAAATTCACGTCACCGAAGCTGCCTTCGAGCAAGCCCTTCTGCGGCTTGTCCGAAGTGTTTTCGACGGTAGCGCTCACTTTCACGTCGGCCGTATCTGTGCGCGGCAACGGAAGGTCCGTCGAGATCAGCGGATTCTCGATCAGCACAGGCCCGGAAGCCGACAGCCACACCTTCTGCCACAGTCCGGTATCGCGGTCGCGGATCGCAGGCAGCCAGTCCCATCCAATCGTCGACAGAAACGTCGGTCCGTCGATGGCGGTGATACCGCCGTTCGGGCCCAGTCCATTTGCGATGGTGTGCTCATGGGGCACGCCTGGGTGGGGTTGCGGAAAAACCTGGACCGCAAGCACCATCGTCCGGCCCGGCTTCACCAATTTTGTGATATCGAAGCGCCCGCGAATGAAGGCGCCCTGAATGGAACCCACATGGGTCCCATTGACCCAGACTTCCGATCGGAAGTTTGCTCCGTCGAAGTGGAGCGCCACCTGATGGTGCGCGTACTGTTTCGGCACGGGAACCGCGATGCGGTACCAGTAGGATGTCTTGTTCAGGCTCTCAGGGATGACATCGGGCCGGTCGTTTTCGCCATACAAAGGCTCCGGATACACGCCATCGTTCACCATGCTGGTTAGCACAGTGCCCGGAACCGTCGCTGGTAGCCAACCCTGTGGTTGGTACGCATTGGAGGAGACAACGGCACCTGCATCGGGGACCTTGGCGCTATTCTGCAACTGCCATCCCGAGGTGAGTTCAACCGGGGCCGGAGGTGCGACCTGCGCGCGCGCCGGCAGCAAACCAAGGACAAAGACGACCAACCCCGCTACCAACCAGGCGGACAATTTCCTTTGTGTGGGCATGTTTCCTCTCATTGCTGTTGTGAACGAAAAACTTCTTGCGAAATCAGGTAGGAGCTCCGCACGGAGCACTTGCTTCATCGAAGGCATCCATCGATACCAGCATTCCGAATCTTCTCGAGGTTCGCCGCGTTCGGTTGCGAAGTGTTACGCACTCGCTGGGACGCTCACGGGTCCGTGGTCGAGACAGCTCAACGACGGCCAGCCGCAGTTCTTTCCTACCGACCACTATATTCGCGCAGTCTTCAGACACAAAACATGACAGTGGCCTACCGCGAATTCACCGAGCGCTCGAAGCCAATGTCGTCGACTACATTTCGACGGGAATGTCCGCAGTTTGCTGGTCCGGTGTGGGTCTGTGACGCCGAGTGAAAAAGTAGGCCAGCAGGGTCACGCTGGCGACGGTGCCAACCACGACGTCGATGCCGGACATGCCGCGAACACCCCAGTGTGCGTAGCCGATGCCGTCCATCAGTACCATGCCCGCGACCGGAACGTTTCCGAGTGCGTTGATGATGGAGTAGCGAGCGCTGCCGCTCTTGCCGGACTTGCCAAGAAACTCCAGCACAACGGAGGTGAATCCGGCATAGCATGCTCCAACGGTGAACAGAAACAACGTCGAACCCATGAAGTAGGTAAAAGGTTGCAGCGGCCCAAGCCACAAAATGGCCAACGTTGCTTCATTCACCAAGCCTACCGTCAGATATGCCACAGGAGCGCGTACGCGCGACGGAATCAATGGAAACACGATCGCACCCGCGGCCATCAATAAAGAGCCAGCCACGCCATTGATCCAGGCGACCTGGGGGCCGCTGATGTGGTAATCCCTGGCCAACCCCGGCAACAGTTGGATCATGGCGCCACTGCCCATGGGGAACATGCATGTCAGAGTGTATGGAATGGCCTGCCAGCGCAGGAAAGTGGTTTTGCCTTCCTTGCCGATGCGGGCGAGGGTCTCCTTGAAGCCATGCTCGCTGACGACGCGCTGTTCGGGTGCCGCCAGCGCCGCCAATGACGGCAGCGCGATCATGGCCGCGGCAATCCAGCCGAGCGCTCCCAGGTGCAGCCGCTCCGAGAGGAAGGTCAACACGAATAAAGCGACCGCGCCAAAGCCGAGCGATCCACTTTGATAGAAGCTGCTCGCGCGGCGCCGGCTTGCTTCGCTGTGCAGTGTGCCCATCATTCCACCACAACCGGCGACAATCAGCTGACCAATGCAGGCGCTGAGAAACATGAGGGCGATGGCGCTGTTGCCGGCTAGGCGAGGCCTCTGGAACGCGAGGAACATGCAGATCGCCGCTGTGGTTGCGGCGACCATCAACCAGGTGCGGCGACGGATCCAGAAGTCCGTGATCGGACCCCACAAAAAATAGATTGTCTGCGGCAGGTTCAGCAGTGCGATGATCTCGGCGCCGCGCGCCATGTTCACGCCCTGGCCCCGGAACAGATACGCAAGCCCTCCTCCGCCGATGATGCCGTTGGAGAGCACTGCCATGGGAGCGATCAGCAGTCCAAATAACCACGGTCGTTCCAGCATCGCGGTTCGACGCGTGCGATCGGGGTGGTTCGGATCTGCTGTGTGCATGGCCACGAGGGTATCACGGGGTTGCCATGAGGCAACGTTCGAGGGATGGATGAATCTTCGCGAAATGGCCCATCGCGAGACGAGGGTCAGAGTCCGGGCGGACGAGCTTCGTCGGTATGAGGCTGATGGTTCGGGCCGCGACAAATCATGGTCGCGACATACGCCGCACCGAAGCCATTGTCGATATTCACGACGGTAACGTTCGGCGAACAGGAATTCAGCATTCCCAGTAGCGCTGCTAAACCTTGAAACGATGCGCCGTAGCCGACGCTGGTGGGGACGGCGATGACCGGGACGCTGACCAATCCTCCCAGCACGCTTGGTAACGCTCCTTCCATTCCGGCGCAGACAATAATCACGCGCGCCTGCTGCAGCGCCTCGCGGTGCGCCAACAAACGATGCAGGCCGGCGACACCGACATCGTAGATTCTGTCGACCTCGCCGCCGAAGATGTCGATGGTGACAGCCGCTTCTTCGGCGACGGGGATGTCGCTGGTCCCGGCGCAGACCACGGCGATGCGCGATGGATTCGGCGAGACAGCCCTTTGCTTTTGACGAAGCGTAATGACACGGGGAACGGGAAAGTATTGCGCTGCGGCGACGCGCTGTTGGACCGCGCGGAATGTTGTCGCGTCTGCACGAGTGGTGAGGACGTCGACGCCGCTGGCAGCCATACGCCCGAAAATTTCTGCTACCTGTTCGGGGGGCTTGCCTGAGGCGAGAATGACTTCCGGCAGACCGGTGCGAAGCGATCTGTGGTGGTCGACCTTGGCAAAGCCGATGTCTTCAAACGGCAGACGCGCAAGCTTCACCGAAGCGGTCTCCGGCGAGACGAGGCCTTTCTGAACATCTTCGAGCAGGCGAAGCAGCGTGTCTTGATCCATGGTCGTTCACTCTTCCTGAGGAATTAGCGCGGCGTGGTTTGATACATCGCCAAGGCGGATTGCATGACGACCTTGAGCGGGACAGAATGTTCTTCCGCGCATCGCCGGCAATCTTCATATTCCGGCGCAGCATTCACTTCCACGCCGTTCAGCAGGCCAATCTTGATTCTGATTTCTCCCCACTGCGTTTTCACCGTAACAAATTTTCGGTCGAGACAGGCGCGACGTTCTTCCCGTATACGCACGCCAAGTGTACTGGTTTCGCGAAAGAGAAGCTGCTGCAACGCGTCGACGTGGGCGCGGTCACACAAAACTGTAATCAGCGTGGCCATCCGGTTTTTTTTCATGTGCACGGAAGAGCACATCACGTCGAGAGCGCCGGCCTGCAATGCACGCTCAGTAAAATCGCCGAGAATCTGCGGGTTCAGATCGTCCACGGCGGTTTCCATGACGACAACAACGTCCCCGGACATCAAACCGACGTCATTGGTTTCGCCGAGGCTGAGACGCACGACATTAGGAAAGCGTTGGGGATTGCGGCTGCCCGCTCCGTATCCGATCTTGTCCACACGCATCGCGGGTGATGGGCCGAAGGTGCAGTTGAGAGCGCGCACCAGAGCCGCGCCGGTCGGGGTGACCAACTCCATTTGGATGCCGGAGGAATAGGTCGGCGCGCCATGTAATAAATCCATGGTTGCAGGAGCGGGGACGGGAAATGTTCCGTGAGCGCATTCCACCGTGCCGCCGCCAACGTTCAGCGGTGAGCAGATCCATGCACCTGCGTTTAGCGCGTGCGAGCCGACAGCGCCCGCCACGATGTCGACAATGGAATCGACCGCGCCGACTTCGTGGAAATGGATGGTCTCAATGGGGACATTGTGAATCTTCGCCTCGGACTCACCCAGCAACTCGAAAGCGCGGATGGCTGTCTCCTTCGCGGGAGCAGCGACAGGCGAGGTTTCAATCAGCTTGCGGATGACGCTCAAGGAGCAGCCGTGAGGATGTGCCTCGTGATGGGAATGGTGGTGGGAATGGGTCGCATCCGCAGCGGTTTCCGCGCTCGCTCCATTGACCAACACGCGCACTTTGGTTGCGGAGATTCCGCTGCGGTCTACCTTCTCGATTTCGAGGGTAGCGCCTACGTTGAGCGAGGCTACAGTCTCTTGCAGCAACTTTGGATCGACACCTGCATCCACCAGTGCCCCGAGGAACATGTCGCCGCTCATTCCGGCAAAGCATTCAAGATAAGCAATTCGCATAAGGTCCAAAGTTCCAAGGCTGCTACGGGTGCTAGGAAGCTCTCTAGCAGATGCGACGAAGTCAATGAAGGTTGACTTTAGTGAAGGTTGACCGACCGAATTGCTTCGACTGGAAGGATGGCATTCATGGATCCAGAGCGATAGCCCTCGCAGTCGAGCGTGACATATTTGAAGCCCAGCGCGCGAAAGCCGGCGGTCATGCGGTCCAGGATTTCCATGGAGAGCGCACGAGGCATTTCTTCGCGGGCAATTTCAATGCGGACCATCTCGCCATGATAGCGCACGCGGAACTGCCGAAATCCCATCTGGCGCAACAATGTTTCGCCATCTTCCACTTGCTGCAACACCTCTCTGGTGACCGCCCGGCCATACTCCACACGCGACGCGAGACAAGCGGAAGCCGGTTTGTCCCAGATACGCAATCCCGCCTGCAGCGCGAGGGTTCGGATTTCCTGCTTCGTCAATCCAGACTCGGCCAACGGAGCCAGCACGCCGTGCGCGCTCGCCGCCTGCTGGCCGGGACGAAACTCGCCGCGGTCATCTACGTTCATGCCGTAGGCCAGGTGTTGAAATCTGGTGCGTTGATGGGCCTTTTCCATCACGGAAAAGAGCTCGTCCTTGCAGTGGAAGCAGCGCGTCGCATCGTTCTTCACGTAGTCCGGATCGTCCAGTTCCGAGGTCGTCAGGACCTCGATTGGAATCGAATGTTCTTCAGCGAAACTCAACGCATCTTGAAAATGCGCTCGCGGCAGGCTGGCGGAGTCGGCGAGCACGGCAAGCATGTCATTCCCGAGCACACGATGGGCCGTGTAGGCGAGATACGCCGAGTCGATGCCGCCGGAATACGCGACGAGAACGCTGCCTAGCTCGCGTAAGCGATGCTCGAGATGCGATTGTTTCTGCGCAAGTTCCATGGCGGCTTCAGATTCCATTGGAGGTACCCGAATTAGACATCGTTCCCACGATGGAAGATTGTTGTCAGGCCCGAAGCCTGGTGTAAGAGCGCCTGTTCTTCCTGGGAATCAAGCGGCTTGTATTGTTGCGCGACATCCATTGCCAGGCGAAAATATGCCTCATCTCCAGGCGGCAGGGCCGATGTGATGCGGTGCCCAAGGGTCCACCGCAGGCCAAGCGAGGCCTGGTCGGGAAATCCAGCGGGCTCATACCAGCACTTGGGATGGGGATGATCGTCCCGCTCCGAAGCGGGCCAGACGGTCTTCGACATGCTCTTGATGGCGAGCATGCCAATCCCTTTCTCCTGCGCCTTCCGGATCACCTGCGGACCGAAGTCCGCCTGCGACGCCAGCACCCAGTTGATGGGGAAAAGCACGGTATCGAATGGATATCGATCCATCGCGGCCAAAGCCGTTTCCACGGAATGCGCAGAGAACCCGATGAAGCGAATTTTTCCTTCTTTGCGCGCCGCTTCAAAGGTTTCCATGGCGCCGTTGGGTCCCAGCACCTGGTCTAATTCTGTCATCTTGGTGAGCGCATGAAATTGATAGAGATCGACGTGATCGGTCTGCAATAGCTTGAGTGACTCTTCCAGAGCGGCGCGAGAACCTGCCTTATCGCGCTTGCTTGTCTTGCAGGCCAGAAAGCTTTTTGCGCGATAGGGCGCCAGCGCTGGGCCAAGAAGCTGCTGCGCGTCGCCATAACTGGGGGCCACATCGAAGTAATTGATGCCGCGATCGACTGCTTCCGCCACAATGTTTTTGGAAGCGGCTGGTGTGCTGTCCATCACCACAATGCCGCCCATCCCGATGATGGAGAGATGAACATCTGTCTTGCCGAGACGGCGTCTTGCAATGGGGCCCATACTTTTCACGGTGTCGGCTGCGGCCCATGTTTGAGAAAGGCTTCCGCTGCCGGCGGCGAAGGCCGCGAACGTTCCTTGCTTGAGAAAATCTCGACGTTCCACAGGTACCTCCTTGGCTGCGATCGACCAAAGCGCAGGACGCGCAAGAATACGATGCCATTGTCTCACGGACAATTCGCGACGCGTTGCAGCCTGGATTTCAGCATAGTCTGGATCAGGACTGCATTTCTACCCGGTTCGGGCAGTCACGAGATGAGACCAGAAATATGATGCAGAAGTTTTCTCGGCGCACGGATTGGGACCTGGAAAAGACCGCGTATGCCGCGGCGCTGGAGCGCGTGCATGCGGGCGGCGGGCCCGTTTTCGATCTGACCGCATCGAACCCGACAACGTGCGGATTTCAGTACGATGGCGCGGACATTCTTCACGCGCTGAGCAGGCCGGAGTGCCTGGAATACGAGCCCAATCCGCGAGGGCTTCCGGTTGCGCGCACCGCGGTCGCCGAATATTACGCCCAGGCTGCAGCGGCGCGGGTTGCGGTCGAGCAGATTTTTCTGACGACCAGCACCAGCGAGGCCTACAGCTATCTGTTCCGGTTGCATTGCGATCCGGGAGCGGAAATCCTGATCGCACAACCCAGCTACCCTTTGTTCGAGTTTCTGGCCGACCTCGATGATGTGCGGCTGGTGCCGTATCCGTTGTTTTACGATCACGGATGGCATCTCGACGTGGCGGCTCTGACGGGCCGGATTACGCCAAAGACCCGCGCCATCGTTGTGGTCCACCCCAACAATCCGACCGGACATTTCACTTCGCCGGCGGAACGGGAATCACTGGAAGAAATCTGCAAGGAACACGGACTGGTGCTGATCGTCGACGAAGTGTTTCTGGATTATGCACTCGCCTTGTCGGGCACGCGCGCGCCGCGACAGGCAAGCTTTTCAAGCGGGGAGCACCCTGTGCTGACCTACGTGCTCAGCGGATTCAGCAAGATCGCTGGATTGCCCCAGATGAAGGCGGCCTGGATTGTCGCGTTTGGGCCTGAGCCGCTGTTGGAAGCAGCGATGGCGCGGCTGGAAGTGATTGCGGATACGTTTCTTTCGATGAATGCTCCGGTGCAGCATGCTATGCCGACTTTGCTTGCGACTCGAAGGAATCTTCAGCAGCAAATTCTTCTTCGGGTGCGGGAAAATCTGGCCACATTGGATCAACTGCTTGTCCGCGCGCCGGCCATTTCGCGCCTGGAGGTTCAGGGCGGATGGTACGTGGTTCTGCGGGTGCCGGCGCTGATGAGTGGAGAGGCACTGGCGATTCGCTGCATGGATCAGGAGCGCGTGATGGTGCATCCCGGATATTTCTATGGATTCGACGGGGATGGCTGGATGGTGCTGAGTTTGCTGCCGCCCACAGCCGAATTTGCCGAGGGAATCAAGCGGTTGATTCGTGCGATTGGTTGATATGCGGCAACACTGCCAGTCTCTCAGGCGATCGAGCTTACGAGCTGATCAAGAATGGATTGGTTTCCCGCTCCTGGCCAATCGTGGTCTCCATGCCATGGCCGGGAACCACACGCGTCGCATCCGGCAGCGTCAAGAGCCGCTCTTTTAAGGAGCGCAAAATCTTGCGAAGGTCGCCGCCGGGAAGGTCCGTGCGGCCAATGGACCCGGCGAACAGGGTATCGCCCGCCAGCAGTAGCTGCGGCGCCGGCAGGTGCAGGCAGATGCTGCCTTCCGTATGCCCCGGCGTATGCAGCACTTGCGCGGACTCCCCAGCGATGGTTAGCGTCAGCAGGTCGGCGGCATCGACATCCGGCGTCGCCACTTCCGGCGCAGGGACCCCTAGCCATCCCGCTTGCATGTCCATCATCTTTAACAACGGCAGGTCGTGCTGATTCATGTAGATAGGAGCGCCGGTCAGACGCTTCAGCCGAACTGCGCCACCCACATGATCGATATGCGCGTGGGTGACAATGATCTGTTCGACGGTGAGACGATGCTGCTTCAGGACAGCAAGAATTCTATCGATTTCCGCGCCGGGATCGATGACGGTAGCGCGCAGCGTACCCTCATCCGCGAGAATGCTGCAGTTGCAGGCGAGCGGTCCGACAGGAAAAATTTCATGAATCATAACAAAGGAGCAACGCGGTTAATGGCGGAAGTCCGGGAAAGAACCCACTACCGGAGAAAATCCGATGCAGTGGTTGCACAGCTTTCATCCTGACGTTTCAGGGCTGGATTCGACCCGCCTCTTTCGCGGACAACTACTTGCTGTGTTGACTGCTCTGCGCCGGTACCGACTGCACTCCCTGCAACACCGAGTGGCCCGTGCTATGGCGCGCGACCAATACTGTCAACGAGATGGACGTGATCGCGAAGATGATGGCCGCCCAGGTGGTCACTTTGGTGAGAAGATTGACGGTTCCGCGGGGGCCAAAGGCCGTCTGCGATCCCTGTCCGCCAAACGCGCCTGCCAGATCCGCGCCCTTGCCCGGCTGCAGCAGGATAATCCCGATTAGAACAAAACAAACGACGACATGAAGAACGGTGAAAAGATAAATCATTGGGTCACTTTCGAGTAGAGAACTTATGTGCGCAACGGAGACGAAAACCGCTGCGTTTGGTGCGGAAGGGGGGACTTGAACCCCCATGCCTTTCGGCGCCACCCCCTCACGATGGTGTGTCTGCCAATTTCACCACTTCCGCACACACGTCCGGATGCAGACGCATCCCGGATTCGAAGCAGAAACGTAGAGGCAGAATAAGTATAGCAAAGAGTCCGCGACCGGAAGATGCCGGCGACTCGTAATGACTGT
>JBKQVW010000170.1:0-6160 GCA_052142955.1 Acidobacteriaceae bacterium
ACGGAGTTCACCCTTAACCGCTGTCCTCCGATAGGCCGGACAGATGATGACTCCTGACAGGGAATCCTGTTGCGGAGCTATGTCCCGGCGCGATCCTTGAATAAAAACTGCTAGGAGTTTGGATCCATGAAACATGCATGGGTTCTCTCGAATGTACGTCCCGCTCTTGATCTCGGCGCAGATCTGTCTGCGTTTCAGGTTGCACAGTTCCTGGTTGGAACTGCGAGTGGCGGCGGGTCCCTGAGCAAAATGCAATGGTGTTCCTGTGCTGTTCAACCGCAAACGATGGAAACTCTCACAACGAACGACCTCATGGTCGGGAAAGCGTAAACCTCATGTCTGAAATTGCAAAGCTTGAAGCTCTTGAAATCCTCGATTCCCGCGGGAATCCAACCCTTGCGGTCACTGCAACATTGGCGAATGGAGTCAAGGCAACGGCCAAGGTCCCCTCCGGAGCATCGACCGGCAAAAGGGAAGCCGTCGAACTGCGGGATGGCGATAAGGCCCGCTATGGTGGCAAGGGTGTTCTAAATGCAAAGAACCACGTCGAAGGCGAGATCCAGGGTGTTATCCGCGGGTTCGATGCGAACGATCAGAAGGCATTGGATAAAAAACTATGCGAACTGGACGGGACGCCCAACAAGGCGCGGCTCGGAGCCAATGCGATTCTGGGCGTATCGCTCGCAGTTGCACGAGCATCGGCGGAAGATCGGGGCCTGCCCTTCTATGCCAGCCTCGGAAACGAGAAAGCCGATCTGATTCCGGCGCCCTGGTTCAACGTGCTGAATGGTGGAAGCCACGCCGACAGCAATGTGGATTTTCAGGAATTCATGATTTCACCCGTGGGCGCGCCAAGCTACAGTGAAGGATTGCGAGCGGCGGCCGAGACCTTCCACGCCCTCAAGGCCGTTCTGCACAAGAAGGGGTACAGCACTGGGGTCGGAGACGAAGGTGGATTCGCGCCGGAACTGAAGTCCAACGAAGAGCCCATCGAACTGATTCTCGAAGCGATCCAGAAGGCCGGCTACAAGCCGGGCAAGGACCTGATCCTGGTGCTGGACCCAGCTACCAGCGAGTTGTTCGAAGATGGCACCTATGTCTTCGAGAAGTCGGACAAGAGCAGGAAGTCGCCGGCGCAGATGGTCGAGTTCTGGAAAAATTTGCTCGATCGGTATCCCGAGATCTGGGCCATTGAAGATGGGGTTGCGGAAGACGATCGCGCCGGCTGGCAGCAACTGACCAAAACTCTGGGAGACCGAATCCAACTGATCGGCGACGACAATTTTGTCACCAATCCCACCCTCTTTCGTCAGGGCATCCAAGACGGCATCGCCAATGCCATTCTGATCAAGCTGAATCAGATCGGCACGTTGACGGAGACGCTCGAATGTATTCAGATTGCCCGCGAAAACGGCTACGGTGCGGTCATCTCTCATCGCTCGGGAGAGACCGATGACACCAGCATCGCGGACCTGGCAGTAGCTGCCGGCATGGGCCAGATCAAAACGGGCTCGACCAGCCGCGGCGAGCGCATCGCAAAGTACAATCGCTTTCTGGAGATTGAACGAGAGCTCGGAGCCAAGGCCCGCTACGCAGGCGCCACGATTTACGACCGCTGGCAGACGTCAGTGAAGGTATAGCAAACCGCTGTGGGTGTTGGAGTCCGCCGTGAACCGCTCACTTGGGCAGATGACTCCTCGAAGCTTCGAACACTTGGAGGAGTCATGCCCGAATCCGCACCAGATTCAAAGGAAGGACGACGCCCTGGGGAGCTAAACGATCCCCAGCAGAGACGCCTGAAAGTCACTTGCCAATATATTGACAAGCTGCTGGGCGATATCGAAAGCGTTCTCCATGCCGCCGCGTCGAAGTCCCCGTTTCCCCGTTATGTCGCCGACATCGCACCCGCACAGTCTCGCGTGATCGAGGACCATATCCACCGCCTGCGCTCGCAGCTGCTGCGTACGCTTGCGTGGCAATCCATGGAGCCAAGTCCGCCGGATATTCCGGCAACCCGCGCGGTAATGACAGACCTGTCCTTTGTCGACATCGCGATTGAGGAACTAAAGCCCAGCTACATGCAGGGCTATGGCGCCGTCCCCGAGGATGCGGTGGGCGAACTGAATGGAGTGGTGCACGAGCTGCGTTCGCTGGTCGAGGGCATGGAGCGTTACGTCCGCCAGAAGCTGGGCGCGAATCTGGAGGCGCGGCTCCGGAAACTGGAGGAGTCGGGCTGCGATGTGGATCTGCTGCGGCTCATGGAACAGATCGTCACTCGTCAAGGCCTGGTGGAATTCCGATCTCGCATCGATTCAATTGTCTCGCGCCTGGAGGACAAAAATCTGGAGGTGGCGCTGTTCGGACGAGTCAGCAGCGGCAAGTCCTCGCTGCTGAACGCGCTTCTCGGCACGAGTGTTCTTCCGGTAGGCGTCAACCCCATCACGGCAGTACCCACGAAATTGCGCTATGGGGCTTCCTTGCGCGCGGCTGTGAGCTATGGCGACGGGAGAAGTGAGATCGTCCAGATCGACGAGCTTTCGAAGCTGGTCACGGAACAGGGAAATCCCGGCAATCTGCGGAATGTGACTCGAGCAATGGTCGAGGTCCCCTCGCAACGCCTTAGGCACGGCATCGTACTGGTGGATACACCGGGACTCGGCTCTCTGGCGCGACGGGGTGGCGTGGAAACGCTGGCCTATCTGCCTGCGTGCGACCTTGCGCTGCTCCTGATCGATGCCGGGGCTACGTTCAACGACGAGGACATCGGAACACTGCGCCTTCTGTATGAAGCGGGAATCCCCGCCATCGTTTTGCTCAGCAAGGCGGACCTGCTCGCGGAGGGAGACCTGCACCAGGTCGTCGGCTACATTCAGGAACAGCTGCAACGCGAATTAGGGCTGGAACTCGGCGTCCATCCGGTCAGTTCGCTTTCCGGCTACTCCATCCTGCTCGATCAATTCTTTGAACGGGAATTGCTTCCCCAATTCGAACAGGCACGAAGCCTTCGAGGCGGCTCTATTGCAAGAAAGATCGGGGCCTTGCGCGACTCGGTGATTGCGGCGCTGGAGACGGGTCTCGATCGGAAAAAGCGCCGCGACGAGACTTTGCCGATCGATGCGCACAGTCTGGAAGAGCGCTTGCGCCGTATGACCGGCGAGGTTGGAGAGCAGCGCACGATTCTCAACCATGCCTTTTTGAAACTCGCCGAATCGCCCGAGGAGATACTTGACAAAGTTGCCGACACCGCGCTGCGATGGATGCGAACTCACTCCAAGGCCCGCGTCACGTCGTTGCAGCTTTCAGAATGGATCCGCGATGCCGTTCGGCAATATCTGGAGCAATTGATTGGGAACACACGCAGCGTCAGCCGGCGTGTGATTGACATATTGCAAAGCGTGGCGCGGGAGATGGGGCGAACCGACGTACCTGCGCAAGATGAGCTGGAGGTCCTTTTGCGTGACCTGCCACGGTTTGAGATGGCGGCGCTACCGGAAGACATTCACACGAGTTACTGGATGTTTCTGGGGGACGGAGTGGTTCGCTCCAAAATCCGAAACAGCCTGCGGCAATGTACGGGCGCATTGCTGCAACAGGAACTCCGCCTGCACGGGCACGCGCTGTCGCAGTGGAACCACCAGTTCGCGAGCAAAATGGAGTTCCTGATCAATTCCTACGCCGATGGCTATCGTGCCCAGTTGTACAGGACCACGGGAAGTTCGAAAGACACCATCGACGCGCCGCAACTGGAAGACGATCTGGCTGGCTTGAGCAACTGGGAGGCGCGGGAAAGCGCAAACGGAGTGCGACAACATGGATAGGGAGGCATGAGTTTGTCGAAATATGTGTATATAGCGGTGGGTGGAGCGCTCGGCGCCATGGCGAGGTTCTGGGTTGGTTCGGCGGTTGCCAGCCGACTGGGAACAAAGTTCCCTTATGGGACGTTTGTCATCAACATCACGGCCTGTGTGGTGATTGGCTTCTCGCTGACGTTTCTGGCCAAGCGAACGGACCTGAATCCCGCGTGGAGGTTCCTGGTGCCGATCGGCTTTCTTGGCGCTTACAGCACGTTTTCGTCGTATGAGTGGGAGACCGTATCCACGCTGCGGAGCGGGAACTTCTCCATGGCCGGCCTCTATGCATTCGGCAGCCTTTTTCTTGGACTTGTGGCCGTATGGTGCGGCATCCTTCTCGCGGAGATGATTTCATGAGGACCCACAAACAGCTCGTCGCCCATCGATCGATCCTGCAGGTGCTTCAGGAGCCTGGCTGCCCTTTTTGCCGCTTTCTGAAAGAGTTTCAGACGCTACGCCTACAGGACCGCCGGGAAAAGGAAATCCGCCGCCTTTGCAATTTTCACGCATGGGGCCTGGCCGCGGTCCAGGACACCCCATCCGCGGCGCACCTCTTCCTGAAACTGCTGGAAGAACCGGCTTCGGCCTCCAACGGAGACTCTGGGTGCGATATCTGCAGGGAAATTCTCGCGGAGGAGGACCTGCGCATCCGCGAGTTTTTGAGTTGCCTTGCGCGGGAAGATGTCTCTTACTGGCTGCGAACGGAAGCGGCACTCTGCATCCCGCACGGGACAAAACTGCGGCGCCAAGTCCCGGTTGCGCTTACCTCTCGGATCGACGCCATGATCGAGAGTTATCGCCGGCGGTTGGAGCGGGAGTTGTTGCAACTCAGCAAAGAACCGGAAGCAGACAGGGCCGGCTGGGGATCGCTCGGACGAACGGCCGAGTTCCTCGTCGCCCAGCGCGGCTTACACGGATAACGGAGGTTCCATGTTGCAGGCAGGCAAGGCAGTCAAGGTATCGATCTACCTGAGTGAGGGATCGACACGTCACGGGGTTCCAACGTATTCCAGCATTCTCGACTTTCTTTTCTATCGGGGAGTTTCCGGCGCCACGGTGCTGAAGGGTGTGGCGGGGTTCGGCGCGGACCATCACATCCATTCCGCGAGCTTCGTCGAAATATCGGACCACCTGCCGCTGAAGATCGAATTTATCGAATCGCGGGAAAAGGTGAACGAACTCCTCGGCAAGCTGGAGGAAATGGCCGGCACCGGCATGATCGAAGTGCAGGAAACCACCGTAGCCAAGCCGGCCCAAACCTCAAAGCAAACGGGTCCCCCACTCCCGGCGCACATGAAGATCGAGGGCAGGGCCCGGCTGATGCGCATCTATATCGGCGAATCAGACCAGTGGAAAGATAAACCACTTCATAAGGCTCTCGTCGAAGCGATGCGGGCCAATGACATTGCCGGCGTGACCGTCTATCGCGGCATTCTGGGCTATGGCGCGCACCGGCGGGTCCACAAGGACAAGCCGCTGCACCTGTCCCACGATAGCTCGATCATGCTCTCGGTGATCGATACGGAAGAGAAGCTGCAATCCTTTCTGCCGCTGGTCGAACAAATGGTGCAGGAGGGATTGGTTGTTCTATCGGAAGTAGACATCATCAAGTACTCGTATCGCGCACTGGACACGGATCAAGACGCGACCGCGGCGAAACCCGGAAGTGCGTCGGTTGGAACGGAGCACAGGCCATGAAAGAAGAATTTCAAGCGCGTATGTTGCGGATCCACTTTGGAGAGGATGACAAGTGGCAGGGCAAGCCATTGCATGAAGCCATTCTCGCTAAATGTCAGGAACTTGGCATCGCGGGCGCCACGGTGTATCGAGGCATCGAGGGATACGGAACCAGCACTAGAATCCATCATGCCAGCCATTGGGGCCTGTCCAAAGACGCTCCCATCATGGTGAGCATCATCGACACGGAGGAACAGATCGCCAAGCTGCTTCCCCATCTGGATGCCATGGTTGAAGAAGGCCTGATTGCCATGTCCCGCGTGGAGGTCATCCGCTACTCTTATCAGGAAGGTGTTCGGTCGCAAGGGTGATAACAGATGCAGGAATATAACAGCGGTTCGGCCGTGCAAGATTACGGCAGCCTTCCGACTGAGACATCCGTGCCTGCTGAGGCATCCGTGTCTATGGATGGCGCCTCCCGTCTGTTGCGCCTTTCCGATCTGGCTCGGGAACTTGGGGCTGAGCCTGTCGCCGAGGAAGCACGTGAGCTCGCAGCGCGGGTTTCCGAAGGACGTTTCTATGTAGCTACGGTAAGTTCGGAGGGGATGAGATAATAGACCGCTACAGTGACC
>JBKQVW010000171.1:0-14620 GCA_052142955.1 Acidobacteriaceae bacterium
CATTTGAAGCTGCCAGCCTTGCGCTGGGAAGCCAGGCCAAAACCCTGTTGGATTATTTTGAAGGGTGCCGAAGGAAGCGCAACGTCATCGACTATACCGGCGTCCGCATCGCCACGGCGACCGAAGCCAGTCTTCTACATTCCAGCAACACAGGTCATTGCCCCATCCGACTGGTATGTATGGTTCCAACCCTCGTGGATTGTACGCACGCACGGTTCAGTGGCTGGGCTGACTGAGGCGATGCAAAAAGCATTGGCGAGCGTGGATCCCGACCTGCCGTTTTCAGGCGTTTATTCGATGGATCAATTAATGGACCATGAGCTGCAGACGCAGCGGATGGAGGTCTTGTTGATGGGGACCTTGGCGGTACTCGCGTTGCTGCTGTCGGCACTGGGAATCGATACTCTGGTTTCCAATCTGGTGGTGCAGCGCACGCGGGAGATTGGGATCCGGCTTGCACTGGGATCGTCTCTAAGTGAGGCAATCGGGCACATGGCCCGCTCGGGCGTGTTGGCTGCATCTGCCGGCGTGGCAGTGGGCCTCGTGTGTTCCTTCTTCACGCTACGCGTAATGAAGAGCGCAATCTATGGTGTACGGATGTACGATCCAATCACGCTGGTATGCGTTCCACTGATGCTGCTGGCGATTGCCGGCCTCACAAGTCTGTTGCCGGCACTGCGTATTACGCGGATCGATCCGGCGACGACCCTGCGGGCAGAGTGAAGGAGATCAGCAAGGGGCATTCCGCGGCCGGAAACCATGAGACGATGCCATTGATGATTTACATTCTCCTATTCGTCGCCTCTGCATTTTTTCCGCGCGTGCTTGCGAGCTACGGGGCAAACGTTGGTGCAGCGGGGACGAGAAATAAGAAATCACGAGAAAGGAAGCTCTTGCTCATACTCTTGTCGCAGGTGGCGAATCCTCTCCTGCCATGCCGCAAATCAAGCCACAAACGGGCGGAATTTAGCCTGCTTGGTTTCCAGTGTGAGAGTTGCCGGTTCGAGCCGGTCTGACGTTGCCACGATTACCAGCGATCCCGGTTTCTTCGTAGTCTGAAGGATGGCGGCAGCGAGCCCGTTGAAGAGGCTACGTTCCGGCTTTTTGTCGGATTGTTGGCAGTTCGGATTGCCATTGCCGACCCCAATCAACGCTCCTGCGCCACTCACCTTGAACCGGATCAATGCATCGGCGGTGGGTACCGGCAGACCGTCCTTGTCTACAGTCTCAACGCGGATGACCGCCACATCTTCGCTATCCGCAGAGAGTTCGTTGCGATCGGCGGTGAGCACAATCTTTGCCGGGTCCCCGCTGGTACGGTGAGTTGCGGTCAGGATGACCTTGCCATCCTTAGTTCCACGCGCCTCCAGTACACCGGGGGTGTATCTCACCTTCCATTCCAGGTGATACAGTGGAACGACTGTTTGCGACCCAAGGCTCTTGCCGTTCAAGAACAGTTCAACGCTGTCTAGATTCGACTCCACCTGAACGAGGATTTCTTCGCCTTCTCTGCCCGGCCAGTTCCAGTGCGGCAGTAGATGCATGACAGGCTCGTTCCCCCACCATGCTTTGTAGTGGAAGTACGCATCTTTTGGGAAGCCGCACGTATCCACGATGCCGAACTGCGAACTGATGCTTGGCCAGGCATACGGCGAAGGTTCCCCACGATAGTCGAAACCGGTCCATGCAAATCCGCCTGACAGCCAAGGCCTGGCAGCGTAGAAGTTCCACCACGCCTGCCCTTCCTCAATGTCAGTTCCTGGATAGACGATGTCATACGAACTGACCCAGTTACGTAATTTGTCGGTGCTATAAATGCCGCGAGTGAACACTGCGCTCGCTGTCTCCGTGCCGATGATCGGTTGCTGGAGGTGGTTCCCGTGGTACTTATCAATCTGCCCAAGGTTATAGTTGAAGCCCATGACATCCAGGGCCGGTCCGATGGGCTTGTCATAGTCGCCGTTGATAGCGGCGGTGCACAAACGCGTGGGATCCAGTTCGTGCGCGAGTTGCTCCATCGCGTGAATCACGCGTGGTCCGGCTTCGCTCTCCTGCAGGGTGTTCTCTTCGTTGCCCATAGACCAGAGGAAAATTGAGGGATGATTACGGAATCGCCGAATCATCTTTGACAGGTTCTCCATCGCCCAGCCACTGGATGACATGGTCCGCGTCTCGCAAAGCACGAGCACGCCTAGACGGTCGCTTGCCTCCATCAGTTCTGGGGTAGGCATATTGTGGGATGTGCGGATGGCGTTACACCCCATTCCCTTCAGTACTTCCAGCCGAAACGTTTGTAAACGGTCCGGCACCGCCGCGCCCACGCCCGCGTGATCCTGGTGGTTGCACGTTCCTTGGATCGGAGTTTTCTTCCCATTAAGCAGAAACCCTTTTTTGAGGTCCCAGGTTAGCGTGCGCACACCGAAGCTGGTCTTATCGCGGTCCCGCACCCTGCCATTGGATTCGACTGTAGCCACTGCGTAGTACAGGGCTGGCTGTTCCAACGACCAGATTGCCGGGTCAGCGATCTTTGCTGTCGCGCTGAAGTTTTCATTGCCGTCCACTGCAACTTCAGCGGCTGGCGACTCGGCGGTCGCGACCACGCTTCCCGCCGGATCAAATATCTGCCAGCGGACGCGGCAGGTTTCCTTCTGCGCCCCGGTATTTTCAACGGTCGAACTAAGACCCAGGGTCGCGAATTCAGGCTTAACCTGGGTGCGCACGACTGTCTCCCACTGGGCAAGGTGCAGCGGGTCGACCTTGGTAAGCCACACGTGGCGATAGATTCCAGCCCCCTCGTAGAACCATCCCTCTCCGAAAGAAGCATCGACCCGCACCGTGATCGAGTTTGCTTCCCCGTAGTTTAGAAAGTCGCTCAGCTCAAAGCCAAAGGGAGTATACCCACTCTCGCTACGACCAAGAAACGTGCCATTGCAAAACACCAGCGCACTGCGGAACACGCCGTCGAAGTTCACATAGATGCGTTGACCCTTGTCTTCCATAGGAATATGGAATGTGCGGCGATACCAGCCCACGCTGGTCTCAGGGTACTTGCGCCCCAGTGGCTTGTAGCCGTGCGACATCAGCGACGGATCGTCGACGAAGGGCAACTCGACAGCCCAGTCGTGAGGCAGTTTGAGCGCACGCCATTTCGAGTCGTCGAACTCCGGCTGTGAAAATCCAAAATCGCCGGTCCCGGCGTAATCCGCGTAATCTCCCTGTTGGGCTCCAAAGCCCATATCCTTCACGGGATCGTTGGCGTTTCCCTGAAAGAAGCGCCAGTCGAAATCGAAGAGAAGATGCTCGCGAGGACTAAGATCAATCTCCGGAATTGCCTGAATCACTCCAGCATCTTCTGCTCTCCTGGCAACCTCGGAGAACAGTGTTGCCTTGGCAAAGGCGGGTCTGAATAGAAAACTGCCGGTAGTTAGAAGAGCACCGGATTGAAGGACCTCGCGGCGAGAGAACTTCGGCATAAGTTGATCTCCTATCAAGAAAGGTGTGGGTGAATACAAGTTTGCAAGCGATTGCCCTTGCGGATAAGACAAGCCGTAGACGAGAACTATCCTGCCTCCGTTGGCCATCGGAGCAATGTATGGCTTTCCATCGAACGGACCTTACATTTCAGTCGCAGGGACTGTCAATCCTAGAGCATTCTTGCTTTAGGTGTAGACCGGAAAGGGACCTAGGCGCAGCTTTTCCCTTAAGAAAAGCTGCACAGGAGCACACTCAAAAGGACACAGTAAAAGCAAAAATGCTCTAAAACGTCACCTTCAAACCCAATTGCCCTACCCTTGGCGCGCTGGATGTGTAGCTGATGGTCCCAAAGCTAGGATCATCGACATCGGTAAGCGGCTGGCCGAAGGTAGGATGGTTGAACGCATTTGATGCTTCAATGCGGAACTCGATGGACATTCCCTTGCGCAAGCTATCCAAACCGAATACCTTCATCATCGACAAATCGGTATTGAAGTTATAGGGTGTCCGAACCGCGCCGAGGCTCCGTGGAATGTCGCCGAGCGCATAGAGAGGCGGCAACACGAACACTCCTGGGTTGGTGAAGTAATTGTTGATCCAGTTGTGTCCGTGATTGCGATGCGGAGTTCCAACCAAGTTCGGCCGTTGGCCGCCATAGGTCGGCAGCGAGGTCCCGTCATACGTGCTCATGTTCAGCGGCCGACCGCCAGCGATGCGCCAGACGCCGTTCGTTACCCAGCCACCCAGAAATGCATCGGCCACCCGCGAGATACCGTTCAAGAATGGCTTGCCACGTCCAAATGGCAGAGCATAGACGTAGCTGGCTTGGAATACTTGTGGAATATCGAATGTGGAGAGACTTCTTTCCAACCAGGGTTTGTTGGGGTCCTGCAGGCTGATAAAACTCCCCATCCAGGTTACGTTATCGTCGTCAGCCGATGAATCGTCGATCGATTTCGACCACACATAGGTCAGCAGGAACTGTAACCCATTGGAGTAGTTCTTTTGCGCCGTAACCTGCAGGCCGTTATACATGGAGTCGGCAACCGGCGGAACGTCCGACGTGACGGAAGTGAACTGAGGATAGGGAAGATCCAGTTGATATTGCTGTACCGTCGGGCTGGAGAGGACACTGTTGGGATCTGTAATGTAACCAACGAACGGATTCGCCACGTAGTTTTGCAGTGCTGCGATCTGGTCCGGCGAATCGTTTTCGACCGACACTGGGAGGATATCCAGCTGGTTGTCGCCGCCGAAGTAGAGGTGGGTGCCTTTCTTCCCGATGTATTCCACATCGACCAGGACGTTCCAGGGCAGTTGCCGTTCGACGCCCAGCGTCCAGGTCTGCTCATAAGGGGTGTTCTTTTCGTAGCGCAGCGGGCCGATGGCGCCAAATCCGACATCGTTCATTAGCCCGAGGGAATTTCCCGGAGGCAGAATCAATCCGTTTGGATAGGGATTGTTGAGGTGCAGATAGGGCGTAGCGCCGTCATTCTGGTAGGTGGTGATCATACCGGTGCTCTGGTTAAAGCCTTGGGTGCCGTAGCTTCCAAGACCGTTGGCGCCTGCCCGGGTCTGCGAGTAATAAATACCATAGCCGCCGCGGACCACCCATTTGGGAGAGAACTGATAGGCAAAGCCGAAACGGGGCTGCCAGTCTTTCCAGTCCGTATCGACGATCCGACGCTGTTTGGAACTGGCGAAGACTTCTCCGCCATGCAGGGGGCCCAGCCCCGGTACTTGCAGGGGAGAGGTCGCGCTCAGATCCAGCCAGTTTTGACGATTGAAGCGGTCGGTCCTGGGCAACGAGACATCATAGCGCAGGCCGATGTTCAGAGTGAGTTTGTTGGTCGCTCTCCAGTTGTCCTGGCCATAGCCGGCATAGTTATAGTTTTCCGAGGCCGACAACATCTGGATTTGGTAATAGCCGCCCGCATTGGGATATCCCATCATGAAGGTGGCCATTCCGTCGCCGCCGCAGTTGGCCACGGCATTCGGACATTGCGAGGAGCCTTCTTGGTTGAAGCTGAAAGTACCGTTGGGGGCATTGGTCTGAACATAGTTTTGCTGGTGCACCCGACCATCGAACCCGAACTTCAGTTCCTGCGTGCCAAGCTGCTTGGTGAGGGTGACGGCGAGGTGGCCCGTATCCGTCCCCTCTCTGTAATTGCCGTACGGGTCTGAACCCATGCTGGTGTAACCCGCCGAGAAGTATCCTCCGCCGATGAACATGGAGGGAACTCCCGTGAATCCCTCCGTATCCAGATAGGAGGGGAAACCCAGAGTACTGAGTGGATCGGCCGGCGGCGCCTTTGCACCGGTTGGAGGGTAGGTATCGATCCGCACCGAGGCACGCGTGAATCCCAATGTCGTATCCAACAGCAGGGTCGGGCTAAAGGTATGCGTATCGTCAAGAGCGATCATATGCACATGTGTCTGATTCGGGCCTCCTGCGCAGGGGTCGACAAAGTTCCCAAAGCAATTGTAAGGGACGTCCCAGCTCCAATCTTGCGAATACTTCCCACTCAGCAAGTTGGCTTGGCTGAAGCGTTGATCGATCTTGATGTCGTACTGGTGGTTTTCGCTCTTGGCCGCCCCGGACGTGATCCAGTTGTCATAAATATCGCCATTCGAGATGTTC
Organism: Acidobacteriaceae bacterium; assembly: GCA_052142955.1. Lineage (GTDB taxonomy): Bacteria > Acidobacteriota > Terriglobia > Terriglobales > Acidobacteriaceae > JAKAAZ01. Next base: position 6,116 of record JBKQVW010000171.1, read on the forward strand.
GCTGCCGGAAATAAATTCATCATCTTCTGGGCGACGGGATCGATCAGGTCGCCTGGAGTCCCGGACAATTGATAGGGGGTTCCGTTCAGCCTGGGATTTCCCGGGCTGGCATAGTTGGCGATGTTGTTGAATGGGATAAACGTGGAGCGTACCGCTCCGCCAAGGTTCGGATCGTAGGTGCCGGAATACGGGTCCCAAATTTGTCCCTGAGGAACCGAACAAAGTCCAGTAGAGTCAAAGGACCCGCCATAGTAAGAACACACCTCGCCAAAGTCGCCGCCGCGCTCGGCCGCGCTGGGAACACCCGCTTGGCTCGTACCCATCGAGCTATCGATCGTACCGTCGTAATCACCGAAAAAGAAGGTCTTGTTTTTGAAGATTGGCCCGCCGATCGTGCCGCCAAAGTTGTTGCGGTGTTCGGGGGGAATCGGAACGTCGTAGTAATTGTTAAACCAGTTGTTCGCGTCCAAGGCTGTGTTGCGGAGAAAGTCATACCCGCTGCCATGGAAGGTATTTGTGCCGGATAGAGTGACCATGTTGACGATCGAAGCGCCGGAAAAGCCGTACTCGGCACTGAAGTTTGATTGCTGGACTTTGAATTCTTGCGTGGCTTCGATCGAGGGCGTATAGACGAGTTCTGTCTTGCCGCCGTTTTCGTCGAAGGTCGTGATCGAGGCGCCATCCATCAGGACGTCGGCGGTGGAGTTGCGGCTGCCGTTGGAAATGAAGTTGGTGCCGGTGCAGTTGACGCCGCACTGGTCATCCACCGCAGTGACCCCAGGCGTCAAGTTGACCAAGTCCATCACATAGCGGTTCGTTAAGGGCAGATCTTCGATGAACCTCTTGTTGATCACCTGGCCGGTGGTGGCATCCTGGGTTTGCAGCGTGGTGTTCTGCGAGGACACCTGAACGGTCTGCGTGGCGCCGGCAACCTTGAGCGTCATATTTGCGGTCACGTGCCCAGTGACGTTCACGACGATGTTGGTTCGCACAGTTTTCTCGAACCCGTTCATCTCAGCGGTCAAGGTATAGGTGCTGGGAGGGATGGATGGCAAGAGAAACTCGCCGGTCCTGTTCGAGGTGGCGGTGTTGGGCGGATGGCGAAGAGCGCCTTCGGCGCCTACACGAAGCAGCTCACCGCCTCTCCAATGTTTGGGGTCATTGCGGTGCGTGATCGCTACTCGTTCAGTCAATGTCTTCAGGCGGGCCGTCTGTGGGAACGTGCGCACCTGCTGGCAACTTCAAGAGGCATCGCTGCCCGCCCAATTAACGAAGCGGTCGAGCTGATCGATATCGAGAATGCAGAGGGGCGTCCCCGCGTCACGGAGCCGAAGCTGGCAAGGCTTATCGGCGATACCAACTGGCAACCCACGTTTATGTTTCGCGTGGGATACGCGGCAAGGAATGCGCCCGCGAGTCCGCGCCGGGATCTAGCACAGGTGCTGCAGTAGTAATCGAGACGAGATTCGTTCCATAATTCAAGGTTAGCTGTCGCTCGTAAGTGCGTTTCTCGACGACGCGGTATATCAGGGGTTCCCGAATGCCGGCTAAATCGGAAGGTAATTGTCAACTCGCGACAACAGGGCAATGCACGTTTCCAGGACCGAGGTAGCTCGAAATGAGCATCGGCGATTTTGCATCAACCGAGAATCGTTCCTGGCGACATCGGCGTTTTCCATTACTAATCTGGCCGGAAACCGCATTCGCTTTGGAAAGCACTGTCAATGAGCGCGTTGCCTGTTGGCAAAAGTTGACTGGCAGCCAATTCGCTGGACACAAGCCGACTCGGGACTAATTGGGCGCCCCGGATCTGGGCCACGTCCGGAGTGGCCGATTAGACGGCAGGAGAGGCTGGAGCCAGATTCGGTATGGCCTCATTTTCTCGGGGTGGCAGCAGGCGGGTTGAATTCAAAATGAAAGTCAGCTCGGACGCAACATGAATAAATGCTGCGAGCAGCGGATTCAGCAGTCCAGCCGCAGCCAGGCCGATGCCGATAGTATCGACGATTAGCGTGCCGTAGAAATTCTGCATGATAATCCGCCGGCAATTCCGAGCGATGCGGACGGTCTCCACGAATTTTGTCAGGTCGTTGCCTATTAACACCACATCCGCGCTTTCGCGGGCGACATCGGTCCCCGCGCCCATGGCAACGCCAATCGTGGCTTCGCTGAGCGCCGGTGCATCGTTGATGCCGTCGCCGAGCATGGCCACGGTGCGGCCTTGTCGTACCTGTTCCACGATGAAGCGGGTCTTCTGTTCGGGAAGAAGTTCAGGGTGCACGTGATGGATGCCGAGATGACTGGCTACCGCTTCCGCTGTTTGCTTGGTGTCGCCAGTCAGTAGGACGACTTCAATCTTCATGTTCTGGAGAGCCTTGACCGCAGGCGCGGAGCTGGAACGCAACTGATCTGTCACCAGAATTGAGCCAATGTAGCGGCCTTCGCGGGCAACGAGGATATCGGTTCCCTCCACGGTGTCTGGCTGCTGCGGAAGAGTGATTCCGAGTTCTGTGAACAGTGTCCGATTGCCAACGACGGTTTGGTCGCCATTTACCATGGCTCGCACGCCGCGGCCAATCCTGTATTCGAAATGCTGTGGATGCGAGACCGGAATCTTCTGCTGTTCCGCAAAGCGAATGATGGCGCGCCCAAGAGGATGCTCCGAGCTGATCTCAGCGCCTGCGGCGGATTCGAGAAGCGATTGCTGGGAAATGCCCGGCGCAGGGCTGACGTTGGTGACCAGCGGCATACCGTAGGTCAGGGTCCCGGTCTTGTCGAGGAAAACGGTGTCTAGGTGGCCCAGCGCTTCCAGATAAATTCCGCCCTTGATGATGGAGCCCAGCCGCGCCGCGCGTCCGATGGCTCCGAGAATTGCGAGTGGAGTGCCGGCAGCAATGCCACAAGCTCCCGCCACGATAATGACGGAAATGGTAGAGCGGATGTTGTGAGTGATGAGAAAAGTGAGCACGGCCGCGCCAAGCGCGAAATACACCAGATAGCCGGAAAGCCGGTCCGCCATCTTTTGAATAGGAGCGCGCGAATGTTCTGCCTTCTCGACGGCTTCAATGATCCGCCCAAATGTGGTTTCTCTTCCCAGGCGCTCGGCGCATACCTGCAGGCTGCCGGTCTGGTTGATTGTGCCTGCATAGACTTCGCTGCCAGAGGTCTTTTCGCTTGGCATCGGCTCGCCCGTAATTGCTGCCTGCTCCACAAACGAGTGGCCGCTGGCCACCTGTCCGTCGACGGGAATCCGGCTGCCGGGGCGGATGACGACGATCTCCCCAGGGAGAATGGTCTTCGTATCGACTTCGACAATCTGGCCATCTCGCACAACACTTGCTGTCTGCGGCAGAAAATCCAGCATGTCTTCGATAGCTTGCCGCCCGCGACCTACGGTCAGTCGTTCCAGTATCTCGGCTGCCAGGACAAAGGCGGTAATGACAAGAGCGGTGAAAAACTCGCCAATAGCAAGGGCGGATACCAGCGCGATGGTCATCGAAAGCTCCATCGTCATGCGGCGTTCGATGATATTTTCCAGCGCCTCCTTGAAGATGGGGTAGCCGCCAATCAGGGTCGCCGCTAGCCCGATCACACCTACCTTGTGAAATGGCTCCCATAGGTGAAACCAGACCGCTGCCGCTGCAAGCGCCACGAAAACGACGCGCAGGACTTCTTCCAGTTGAAAGCCATGCTCATGACCGTGTTCCTGCTGCGATTCGCGGTCAGAGTTGCCATCCGGTTGGGGAAGATGGATACCAGCCTCGGCAGCTTGGGCGAGGTCGTCGTGCGTCTCGTTCTCCTGGATGACCTTCATGGAATCTCCCAATCCCTAGTTGAAGTAGCGCTTGACCACGGCGATCAGCTCATCCGCCGCCTCAAGCTGCGAGGAGCTAGTCTTCCGGGTCGGGTCGAGCACATGGAATCGCAGGTGCCCTTCGATCAACTCCGCCATCAATCCATTCAGCGCGCCACGGCAGGAAGCGACAAGCTGCAGGATGTCCTCGCATTCGCTCTCTCCCTCAAGGGCCCGTTCAATGGCTTCGACCTGACCCTTGATGCGCCGGACACGAGAGAGCGTCTTCGCCTTGTTTTTTGTTGTATGTGACAAATGGTCCCTCCGACTGTAATATACTCCCCTATACTATAGCCAAAAAGAAAGCCGACTGGGAGCGAAATCATGCTGGAAACCAAACGCCGCGTCATCGGTCAAATGATCGTTTGCAAGGGCTGCTGCTGTGGAGCGATTCATAAGGATCGTCCTGAGGTCCCGTCGGATTGGTTAAAGAACGAGTGGCGCAAACGAGGCCTGCTGAAGCGCTTTCAACTCACGGTGAGTGGTTGTGTCGGCCCGTGTGACGTTCCCAATGTCGTGGTGGTGAATTCAGAAGCGGGTTCGCAATGGCTGGGCAACATTACCCAGTTCAATCAATACCGCTCCCTGGTTGAGTGGGCGGTCCGCTCTGTCGAAGCGGGGCACCTGCTGGAGTTACCGCCAGAATTCAATACTCATCGAATGGAACCATGGCGCTCTGGCAATCGAACGGATCAAAGCTAGAACCCCTGATCAATCGACGAGAGTGAAACCGAGCCATACTGTTACCAACATCACAACCAAGGCTACAAGCGTTATCAGGATTACAGGGTAAATCTCATCCTTCGTCCAACGGATGCGCGTCAGCCGCAGTCTGCCTCGCTTGGTGTCGAAGACACTCCACGGCCGATAGCGCATCAGTCCGGACATACTACCCTCATCATCCGTTGCCGTTTCGATTTAGAAGTTAAAACCAATCTGACCCGTCAAAGCGCGCGGAGTCACATAATGAGTCCCGCTGAACGTTGACAGGAAGTTATAGAGGGCGTACTTGTTGGTCACATTGATGGCCGTTAAGGTAGCGCTCCATTTATATTTCTTCCCGTTGAACAGGTTGTCGTCGCCAAACTCAATATCGAACAGGCTGCGGGGTGCGATGCGCGGAGGATTATGGTCGTCGTTCTCCGTTCCAGGCGCGGGGATGCTTACCAGGCTGGAATGATAGAGAGATGGGGCGCACGTGGTAAGTGGCGTGGTCAGCGTGGCTCGCCGGTTGCCACATGCGAGTCCGGCTTGCTGCTGCTGGTCCGCTGTAAGTCCGGTCAAATCGACTGGCGTTGTGGTGTCGGTCGCAAATGGTACCGACCCAGCCACCAATCCGCTGTCGAATCGCCAGTTGAAGCCAAACCATGGACCACGTCGCCCAAACTGGTACTGCAGATGGGTGGTTTCGTTGTATTTTTCATCGTGATCGATGCGGAATGGCAGGCCACTCTGCCCCACCGTGGCCCCGGCTCCAGCAGTCTGCGGTGGGAAAAATCGCGCAGCGACAGAGGACATCACCACAAATGCCGAAACGCCGTCGATCGTGGGAACATCGGCGCGTAACGTAAATCCGGTGATCTTCGAGTTATGCCAGTCGATGGGGAATGTGATGGGGGTGTTGCCTAGCACACTAAAATCGAAAGCATTATGGGTGTACTTCCAAATGTAGTCGCCGCTGACGACCAGGTACTTTCCGGCTGTCTGCTGTAGGCCGGCATGAAACTCATTGCGATACCCAGGCTGGAGTGTTCCCGATACACCCGGAGTACACGCCAGCAGCGGAGCCAATACGGCATTGGAGCAACCCTGGCTGGAAAGCACCAGATTTTCGTTAAAGGGAGTTTCCAGGGTGCGTGCGTACGAGGCGCGCAACACGGTATTCGTCCGCTTCACCTGATACGCAAGTCCGACGCGGGGTTCTGCCTGGCGGGCAACGGTCAGGCCGTTGTACAGATCGCCGCGCATCCCTAGATTGAATAGCCAATTGCCAGTCTTGATCTGGTCTTCAATGTACAGGGCCAGTTCTTTCACATCGGTATGGCCAATGTAGTGGTAATAGCCGCCGCCGCGCGTCAGGTCATAGGGCGCGAGCACGGGCAGATAGCTCGGGTTGGACTGGTACCCAGCCGATAGGCACTCAGAAGGATCGCTGAATCCAGGGACAGAGTTTCCGTTTGAGTCGACGCACGGGGCGTTGAACAAGTTCGCGACAATACTCAGGTCGTCGCTTTCCCTCAGGATGGTCTGCTCATACACAGCTCCCGCCTTCACATTGTGGATTCCTCTCGAGTAGGAAACGTCCGAATGCACCCCCGCATTCAGAAGCGTTCGCTTCTGCCCAATCGTCTGATTTTGCAGATTGGGAGGACCTAAGTCGGCAAACGGATTTTCGCTGGGGTAGTAGTCATAGGCATCCTTGCGGACATAGGCGCCCATGTTCCAAACTGAATATTGATTCAACAGCCTGGTGTACGTCGGCGCGATATTGAATGTGCCGATCTTCGACTTCTGGTCGGTATTGCCGACGTTCCCAAAAACAGGGTCAGGTCCGCTGCCGCCGCTGATCACATTCTGGACATTTAGATTGTCGTAGGCATTTGGAGTCTGAAACCAGGACCGGGTGTAGTTCAGATTCAAGTGCGCCGAATCTCCCGAAGCGAATTGATAATCCGCGCGATCGAAGAAATTCTCTTCATTCCCTTTGTCGTGAAAAACCTTGAACTCCGGTCCATCCAGGAACCGGCCCGTATTCAATCCATCGGCGGAAAGGAAGTTGCCCCAATTCTTTCCTCCATACGACAGGTCGAACCCTCCGGTCGACGAACCAAAGGACCCATAGGAACTAGTTACGCCGCCGGTAGGCTTCGTAACGCCCAGACCGGAGCGCGTTGTCACAACAATTACCAGGCTTGTCTTATCGCCATATTCTGCGGGCGGCGCGCCGTCAATCACCTGAACGGACTGAATCGAGTTGATGGGAATCTGGTTAGAAAATACTTTGCTCTGCTGATCCGTGATGGGCTGGCCATCGACGGAAAAGGAGTTCGAGGCATGATCGCCCAGGCCATGGAACAGCCCATTCGAGTCCGCGGCCACGCCAGGAGACATCAGTGTCACCAGCGAACTGACCGACGACGATTGGCTTTCAATCGGGAGTTTGGAGAACGATCGACGGTCTAGGTCCGTATGCATTGTCGTATCGTTTTCTAAAAGATCTCCCGCGTCCACGGTGATCGTGCTGGAGGACCCCTGAACCGTCAGAGTAATTTTTATCTTCATCGGCACCGAGGATTCCACGTTGGCGTCTTCCGCGACAGAGCCGAATCCAGTCGCAACCGCTGTCAGGTGATAGTGATTGAAAGGCAGGTTGGCGAATTGGAATTCGCCTAAATGATTGGCCTGGACGGTCTCCATATATCCGCTGACCGGATTTTGAATGGTTACGGTGGCGCCGGGAACCACCGCGCCGGTCGGGTCGGTAACAGTTCCGTTGACTGTTCCCGAGTTGGTTTGCGCGAAGACTGCTGAAAGACTCACGGAGACGAAACATACGAAGAGAAATAGAAAAACGGCACGTCGCAAGGACGAGTGCATATACGGACCCCTTTGTCGTTGGTGTTGCCCGATTGGTTGAACTTAGTTTTTAGGCGCAGGCAACGTGCAGAGGCGGGGGCCGAATATAACGCGAGCGGACAGCGAAGTGTCGAGGGCGAGAAGGTTGCAGATCGGCAAGGACGGCAGCGACAAGCTGCACCCGAACGGGAACCACAATGGGAGCGGCAGGAGAAATTGCGACGTGCGCCGTGGCGCACAGGGCGCACCCGGGATCAGGAGCGGCTCCAGGAGCATGAAAGTGGGCTACATGAATCGTTCCGCCAAGAATGATCAGCGCGATACAGCAAATTCCAAGGAGGGTTCTCCACGAAACTTGCGCATTGGATCTCGAACGGAACATTGGTATAGAAAATATAGCTTATATTACCTGCCAGGGGAAATAGTGATTCCTTGGCAGGCTTGCTTCCGCGGTAGCATCAAGCGACATCATAGAAATTCAGTTTTCGCATATCGTTTGCGAAGTATTCCAACGCCTGAGTGGTTGGGCGGACAGTCAAGTCCTATCTGGGCGGGGGAAGATCAGGCTCCGACCTCCATTATTTACTCGAAGCCGACACATTAGTACCGATTTGTTCTCGATGAGTGCTTTGGCGATTTATCACCAACTGAGGTTAAGAAGGCCTCGACTACGATCTAACGCCAATGATCTCGTAGTTTCCAAAAGCCCCGTTTTTCATGAACAAGCCGCTTGCTGATCCTTGTTACTGGCGAGAAGTCTCCGTCTGGAGAACATACCGGGCCGGACACGGGCAATCTCCTTCCAGTCGCGCTGAAAAAAATGCATAGGAGAACTAGCCCACGAGCCTCCTCAGGTGTTTTGCCGCCGATCCATCACTCTGAATGGTGAACTGGTTCTCCTTAGGCAGGTACCGGTGACGCCACCAGCAGAACGGAACGGCGCTTTACACGTAAGCGTCCGGAGTGGGCCGTGAGGGGTAGGCTGGGAACTCAAGTGTCCATCAAGTTGGCCAAGTGGACACTTGAGATCAGGCGAGATCGCTCTGAGGTGCGGCGAGATTCCAGGGCAGCAGTTC
>JBKQVW010000172.1:0-6392 GCA_052142955.1 Acidobacteriaceae bacterium
TAGTTCGCAAGCTGGTGGACCGGACCGTCTCGACACCCGCTCGCACTCGCAAGCCGGGATTCAATACCGACGATATTTCTTAAAGGAAGCGCGCATCCACTGTTCAACTGCGCGGCTGGCGGAAAATCAGCAGGCCTTCCGTGTCTGGCCTGGTCCGGAAGCGCGCTAGAGCATTTCCCCTATGGGTATAGAGCGAAGCGGAAATGTCTGCGCAGCTTTTCCGTTAAGAAAAGCTGCTCTTAACTGGACCTGGAAAAGTTCACAGCAATAGGAAAAATGCTCTAGAAGTGGTAGGCAAAGCCGATGGCCGGTTGCGACATGATGTAGCGGCGGCCGGTGCTATATCGCTTGATGCCATAATCGGGCGTATCGAAGACCTGTCCACGATACTGCACCCGCAGGTCCCAGCTGGGGCTCAGCTGATAGGCGATTCCGCCGCCGAACAAGACGGACAGGGTCTCGGTTTGTTCGGTATCGTAGGTTGTCGTTTTGGTGCCGATTGGAGTAAAGAACAACATCCCGCCGCCGCCTTCAAGAAATGGATTGAACTTCTTGAAAGGAAACGTGCGCACGTACGCGGCCGTAGCTTCCTGCATACCCGTATAGATTCGGGCATTATAGGTGCAGCAAGAATTCGCCGTAAACTTGCTTGTGAAATGGCTGTAAGAATAATTGGCTTCCACCGCGCCGTTGGCCGTCAGCAGGTAGCGATAGCCCAGGTAAAGGCCCGTTCCAAGCGTTGACTTGAGTCTGATAGGCGGGTTGGCCGGCGCCAAAGTGTTGCCTTCCACATAGGGTTGAATGACGCCCATGGCGCTGAGATTCACGTCCTGCCGGGCGCCCTGATCTTGTGCGCGGCCGATTCCGGCCAGCATTGCAACCAGACACATAAGTAAAAACAACTTCTTCATTCGTTCGTGAACCTCTGATTGACCGATTTCCCCGTTCAAATTTCCAAACCTGCGTACAACCCGCATCGTCCAACGGAAACCCGCAACCGTTGTCGGCGCGTGGCCGGCCAACACGATGCGCCTGTGTCCTTCGATCCTTTAGAAGTGGTAGGCGAAGCCGATCGCGGGCTGCTGCATGACGTACCAGCGGTTCGTGCCGAATTGCGCGATCCCGAAATCGATGGACTTAAACACTTCCGCCCGGTACTGCACCCGCAGGTCCCAGCTGGGGCTCAACTCGTACGCGATACCGCCGCCGATCAGCAGCGCCGTCGCCTTGGTTCGTGTGCCGGCATTGGTGGTGGTCCCGGTGTCGTTGATTGGATCAAAGAGCAGCATCGCCGCTCCGGCTTCGGCGAACGGATTGAAATTCTTGTACACAAAGCTGTGCACATACGCAACCGACCCTTCCTGCAGCGAGTTGTGGAACCTCGCACTGGAGAAGTTGGCGTGATATTTCATGTTGAATTGGGAATACTGGTAATTCCCCTCAAGAGCGCTGCTCGGTGTCAGCATGAAACGATAACTCATCAGCACGCCCTTGCCCAAAGTTGAGGTCTGGGTCACCGTATTGCCGGTTATCGTGGGCTGATAGGTACCGATAAAACTCGCGCTGGCATCCTGCCGGCTCTCCTGCGCAAATCCGACCGCCGCCAGCATGGGCAGCAGACAAAACAAAAGAAGCAACTTCTTCATGCGGTAATGAACCCCTCGTCCGCCACCTTCACCCGCAGATACTGGAACACTTCCACGCGTAAAGTTTGGTTTGGCTCTGACTCCGTGACCTTCTCCCAATTGTACCTGCCAGAATGTGCCTACGGCAGACGCGAACTCATTTTTCCGCAGGTTCGAGAATCGCACGCGCCCAACGAAAACATCACGGGCAGAGAAGGATGCGTTCTCTGCCCGGTCCCGCACACTGCCGCGCATCCACGGAGTGCTGCGACGAGGTTATGGTTGCGGCGGCGGAGGCGGAGGATTTTGTCCCTCGGGTGGAGGCGGCGGATTTTCGCTGTCGGGAGGCAATGGCGGTGTGCCTGCTCCTCCCATGCCATGCCCCATCCTGCCCCGCCCCATACGATCGCGGCGTTGCTGCATCTCCTGTTCGAATTGCTGCTTTTGGCTATCGTTCATGATGGCTTCCAGCTTTTGATGGGTATCCCTCATCGCGGTGCGCATCTGCTGACGACGCTGCTCGGGACTCAATGCCGTGTTGTTTTGGATTGACTCCATCTGCTTGTGCTGGTCCTGGAGGATCGGCAGCATCTGCTGCTGCTGGTCCGCTGTCAGATCCAGCATTTTGGTCAGATGTCTTAGCTGGCGCTCGGGACTTGGAGGACGACGATGCCGCATGGGCTGTTCGCCTGGGTTGGATTGCTGGCCGGCCATTGCTTGCGAGTCCGGCGGCGGAGGAGGCGCATCCTGGGCAAGCATGGCCGCGGGAACACAGAGCGCCATTCCGAGAACAGCGACTCCCATGGCGGTTCGATTGAAAATCGTACGATGGTTCATCTTCAAGTCCTTTCTCGATGACACACGCCGCGAGCCACTGAACGCAAACTGGCGAACTGCACATGCGCGGTCTGTAGCAGTAGACGTTGGATGCAGCGAGGAAGTTGTGGCGCGCACAAAGATTTCCCCGGCAACTGAGAGCGCCGGCTGCCGCAGCCTTCGATGAATCATTCGGCGATTTGGGGCAACGGACTGGGGTAACCTCGGTCTACGTCTGCGCGGAGTACAATTCCTGGCAATTCGATTTGTATCTCCTCCCGCGATCTGCGTTGATCTTTTTTTAAATATCTCTGCGGCGACGGAACCAAGGCAGAGTACGGTCCGTATCTCTGACCAGGAATTTGGTATCTACATCGAATCGTCTCCCACCGATTCATTGCAGTTCCTTTAACCTCTTCGCTTCCCGGTCAACCAGCGAAGGTAGGCTCCGACCGCGCATCACTGGAGTCATCTGCCGACCAGGAAGTTGATATGCGATGCTCTTTTCCAGGTTTCTGACAACAGCTCTGGTTCTTATAGCCGTTCCAGCAACGTCCTCAATTGTGCTGGCACAAAGCCCGAAGACTCCGAAGGCTCGGACGGAATCCGGTGTGATCTCCGGAGTACGCGAAGACGGGCTGAGTATCTACAAAGGTGTCCCATTCGCTTCGCCGCCGGTCGGCGACCTGCGTTGGCGGCCGCCGATACGTGTTGCGCCCTGGACGGGCACGCGCAAGGCGGATGCGTTTGCCCCGGCGTGTATGCAGGTTGGAGTGTCCATGCCGGGCGAAACACCCCCGACCGTGAGCGAAGATTGCCTGTACCTCAACATCTGGACCCCGGCGAAGAGCACGCACAAGCATCTTCCGGTGATCGTCTGGATCTACGGCGGAGGTTACATCAACGGGTCGGCATCGATGCCTTTGTACTGGGGCGACCGCCTCGCGCACAAAGGAGTCATCGTCGTCACCGTTGCCTATCGGCTTGGCCCGCTCGGCTTTCTTGCGCTTCCTGAGCTGACCCGCGAATCCCCGCACCACTCGTCCGGGAACTACGGGCTGATGGACCAGATCGCCGCGCTCCAATGGGTCCAAAGGAACATTGCGGCCTTTGGCGGCGATCCGAAAAATGTAACCGTTGCCGGTCAATCCTCGGGATCGATATCTGTCAGCATCCTGATGGCTTCGCCCCTTGCCACGGGCTTGTTTCGGCGTGCCATCGGCGAAAGCGGCGGCTTGTTCGAGCCGCTCCAGCTGGCGCCAAAGTACCTGCTGGCCAATGCGGAACGCGACGGAGAGAAGTACGCTGCATCCCTGGGCGCAACCTCGCTTCAGGAATTGCGCCGGCTGCCTGCGGCATTGCTCACCGGCAATGCCGGCGGCATCGTTCACCCTGTGATTGAGCCGTATGTGCTTCCTCTTTCACCCTATGAGGCATTCGTGTCCGGGCAGCAAAACGATGTTCCATTGCTGCTGGGCTCGAACGCCGAGGAAGCGCGCTCGTTGGTGGATGTCAGCCAGGTAACGGCGGCCACGTTCGACAGCGGCATTGAGCAAACCTATGGCAAGCTGCCGGCTCAGCTGCTCGCTGCGTATCCTCATGCCACTGACCAAGAGGCGCGCCAGGCGCGGCTCGACTTCGAGCGCGACCTTCGCTTCGGCTGGGACATGTGGGCCTGGGCGAGGCTGCAAGCCGAGACCGGAAAGAACTCCGTCTACTACTACTCATTTCGGCAGAAGCCACCGTTCCCGGCCGGCTCCATCTACGCGGGTTGGGACGCAAGCCATTTCGCCGAGCTTTGGTATGTCTTCGACCACCTGGACCAGGAGCCCTGGCATTGGACCACGGCTGATCGAACCCTGGCCGAAGAAATGTCCAGCTATTGGGTCAACTTCGCAAAGTCGGGCAATCCGAACGGCCCGGGCCTACCCGCGTGGCCGGCGTTCACCAATACGGACAACAAAGTCATCTATCTCGGCGATCCGATCGCCGTGGACGGGGTAGCGAATCTCAATAGCCTGAAGGTCTTCGACGCCGTCTACTCGTCCGCGCGCGGCAAGCCCTTTGGTGAACGTTGAGAAAGACGCGTGCCGCAGACGAATTTTCCGGTTGGCGTAAAGCAATGTTCTTCAATAAGAACGATCGACGATCCATCGTCACATGAAGCGAGGAAGTAGAGCCAATGAAAAGCCTTCGATCTGTATTGGAATCGCCGTCGTGGCTGCGAACAATCTCGTGGACAACGCGGACCTGTATCGCAGGCGTAATGCTGGCGCCGATGATCGCCCATGCTGAATTGCCGGTTGCGGTGCCCCCAGCAACCGCTGCTCTTCTTGCAGGGCAGCGAAACATGAACATTCATTGGGCAGTCTTCCACCTTCTCGTACTGGCCATCCCCCTTCTCGTTCTGTTCACGGGTCTCGGCGCGCGCCTGCGCCGGGTGTGCGAATCCATCTCCGGCCGCCGCTGGTTCTGGACGGTCACACTCTTCGCCTGCGCCTACCTGACTTTGGCTGCGCTGATCGCATTGCCCGTCGATTTCTATCTCGGCTATTGGCAGCAACACGTCGCTGGAAATTCGGGCCAGACATTGTTGCATTGGCTGAAAGGCGAAGGCGCGTCGCTGGTCGTCCTATTGGTTCCTGCGGCGCTGCTGATCTGGCTTCCCTATCTCTTGATCGCCAGAAGTCCGCGCCGCTGGTGGCTCTATTGCGCCCTGGCGCTGATCCCGTTCGCCTTTCTGGCTCTGGTTGCGTTGCCGGTGTGGATCGATCCGCTAACGACGACTTATAAGCCACTCGACAATCCGGTGCTGCAATCGCGCATCGACACGCTGGCCGCGCGGTGCGGCATCGCTCACATCCCCGTCTTTGTCGGCGGCAACAGCACCGAGGTGACCGGCCTTGGTCCAACGAATCGCATCGTCCTGCAGAGCAACCTGATGACGGTCGAGACGCCGGACGAAATCGTGTTCACCGTCGGGCATGAACTGAAGCATTACGTCATGGGCGACAACTGGAAGGCGCTGGCGATCATTACGGGTTTCCTGCTGGCCGGATTCTGGCTCACCGACCGCCTGGGCCGTGCCGCGATCCGCCGATTCTCCGGCCGCTGGGGATTCCGCGAGCTTTCCGACCCTGCGTCGTTGCCGCTGATCGTGTTCCTGTTGACCTTTCTCTGGATCGCCTTTGTACCGTTTTTCAATCTGTTCGCGCGCCATATCGAACACGAAGCCGACCGTTTCGGCCTTGAATTGACGCATGAAAATCATGCGGCGGCGACGATCTTCGCCAAGGATGTTCAATCGGGTCGGGTTGTGCCTGAGTGGGACACTTTCTTCCTCGTCACGCAGGGGACGCATCCCTCCGTTGCCGAACGAATCCGTTTCGCGAACACCTACAAGCCGTGGGAACACGGAGCGCCGCTGGTCTACGGAAATGTGTGCAAGGCGGAGTAGATCGGTAAAGTCCGCGTTTCGAGGCAGAATCTACGACCCTTTCTCCACCTGAAAGTGAAAGGGGTCGCTCGGGAAGGCTCGGACTTCCTGCACCGGCGACTTTGCAAAATCCGAGAACCACCACTCCCGGCGATACGGGCGATTCTGGGTGCAAATCTAGCCGTAAAACCGCATTCGCCTTGAAAAGCTCTGTCAATAAGTGCTTTGCCCTGTCAGCTTCAGCCGACGATCATGGCTGGCTGATCGGCGGATACTTGCCGACTTCATGGGACCTATCCGAGGAGCAGCGTGGATTCGGCGGTACTTCCTGATGGTCGACGTCCAGCAGCGATCGCGCAAATCAGGATTACTGGTGACATTCACACCCATGAGTGAACTGCGCGACTGCATGGTTCCGCGTTTGCCCAAACAGAACAGACAAATTGAAGAGGAGCCTCGGAAGATTCCGATTCGCAGTCGCGGCAAACGCGCTTGCGGCGCATCCGCGTGCTTGG
>JBKQVW010000173.1:0-12856 GCA_052142955.1 Acidobacteriaceae bacterium
CAACTCCGGTACATCTACGAAAAGACGCCGAGATTGCGTGCGCTCTCTGCAGGAGAGCGATGGCCGCGAGCGAGCAGCTTCTCCGGTCTCCTTCGCATGGACAACCTCTTGAAAGATCACAGGTGCCCCATCCTTCGCGTTCTCTGCGAAGGGTGGGATACGAGGAACCTTCCCAGGCTTGCCGAGAACGGTGGCCGATTCAAGCCTCCTGTTAGCCGTTGCCCCAGGGCCACCAACGCCGCGTAGGCTTCTCTGGGCGCGTAAGCAGCGCAACTTCTCTTGCGTATTGGTCGAACGCCGCCTCAAACGGCTTGGCCTTCCATTGGTGATACTGCCAATTCTTACGCAGCAAATCCGCAATTTGGTCCACCAACGGGCCATCCGGCATTCGATCAAGTTGGCCTTTCAGGTTATGCAGGGACTCCAGTGCGTCCATGTCGAATCCTGACCTGTTGGATTGCTTCAAATTCTCCTTGTTGAGCAGCAGCTCTCGCTTGAAGCGGAAGGTCCTCATCAGTTTGTGGATCTCCACCCAGCCGTTTCGGATGTCGAGCTCGTGGTCCCTTCGTTTCATGTAACGCAATTGCAGCCAGGAAACGATCAGCCCTACCACTGCGACCTCGATCGTCACCAGTGGGGCCAGCGAGAGGACCCGGAGGTGTTTCCACACGAGGCAGATCAAAGTGTGCATGTGCCGACGTCCTCACCTACCCAAAAACCCTATCCCCGCCCGGCTGGCCGCGCCAGATCATCGGCGCAAGAGCCAACAACCAGGCGAACATCGCTCAGCGCCGCAGCAGGATGGCGAAACTGTACCACAGGAATCCTGTTTGGAGAGACTTGTTGCGGGGAAGAGAAACTCGCACCCGTCGGCAAGCAGACCGGAAACATCTGCCGGATGCCGGCCGCCGGAGGTTGCAATTCGATCCTAGGGCTTCGCGTTGCGATGCGGCGACATTTCTACTTTCCGAGGTCCTCAAACTTCACATTCAGGATTGGATACTGTTTCCAATCCTTATAGTCGAAGTGCCACCACTCGGTCGGGTTCACCGTGAATCCCTGGCTCTCCATCACGCGGCGCAGCAGATCGCGCCGGGCCCGCTCGCCCATCGTGCCGCCGGGGTAGTCGGCATAGGCGCGCTTCGTCATTTCATCGTAGCCGCTGGGCATCTGGACTTCCTTGCCCGTTTTCAAGTCGTACAGCGACAGGTCGACCGCGCATCCGCGATTGTGGACAGAGCCCTTGGCCGGATTGGCAACAAAAATCTTCTTGTCGTCAGGAGTGGCGTCCCAAAAAATCTTCGTCACATACCACGGTCGGTAACCATCGTGGACGATGACGCCATATCCGTACTTCTTCAACTCGCGATTCGCGCGCATAAGTGCCTCCGCCGCCGGTCGCTGCAAAAAGGCCCGGGCCTGCGTATACACGGGAGTTTGCAGAAAATTGTTCGTGGTGGCGTAACGGATGTCGAGCTTGATCGTGGGATCGAGTTGGATCAACTCCACCAGATCGGGCTTGCGGAATTTTCCCGATTCATGGGGCGGCTGCGCTCGGAGCGCCTCGGTACGCAACTCCGGCACCGGTCGCAGAGGAGTGATACGGTAGCTTGCCTGTTGCGCAAAACCGACTGGCACCAGCAGCAGCAGACAACCAAAGCGGGCGGTCCAACGCAGCAAAGATTTCATACACCTCATTTCACTACAATTTCCCTGCAATCGAGCGCGAACTCACGCTTTCGCTTCCGGCTCTGCCTCGGGGGTCTGCGATCATGTCGTGCCCCTCACTCCGCCGCTGGCCCTCCTGTCCGGAAAATTGCACAAAAATATGTGCAGAATGCAGTTTGCCTGAAAACCTGCACCATATAGGGTGCAAATTGACCGAAAAGCTGCACAAAAAACAGGGCAAAAAGATGGTTGCCTTAGCAACCATATCGGCCCATTTGTGTACAGATGGTTGCTAAGGCAACCATCTGGTTTTGGCGCCTTTTTAACCCGAAAATTCCTCGCCTCCGAACCGCTTTTACGCCGGAAGAGAAATGAAGAGAAATTTTGAACATCGTTCCGCTCTTCCGCTTTGCGCAGGGCCTCACTGATCACCGTCAACCTCGACTGAAGGTCTGCGATGGTGATCGGTTCTTTCACAGAGCCCTCCCGCAAACTTCCTCCTGGCTCTGTTCGGTAGACGACATGCTTGATTTTCCAGCGTATATTCGACCCAAGAGTAGAAAAAACCCGCTCCCTCTTGCGATCAGAAACGTGACTTTCTGCCAATTTTGGCAGTCCCTTGCGAGCTGACGAAGGACTTGTCATGTTGAGCGCGTCGGGAAATCTCCTACTGGCTTCGCTCTCGGCTGAGAGCCGCGAGCTGCTCCATTCCCATCTCGCTCCTGTGACATTGCCGCTGCGAACGGTCTTGTATGCGGCAGGCAGTGTTCCGACCGATGCGTACTTTCTTACGTCGGGTCTTGCCTCCGTTGGGGGCTCCACTTCGGACGGAGAAATCGCCGAGGTGGGAATCATTGGCCACGAGGGTTTGGTGGGTGCGACGCATCTGCTAGGCCCGGCTGTGGCCCCCACGGACTGCTTCATCCAACTGCCGGCGTCGGCGCTGAAGATTCCCTATTCTAAACTGCAGCAGATATTTCGAACTCCGGAAGAAATTCGCATGCGCATCCTGGAGTTTGTGCAGGAGCAGACGCTGAGTCTGAGCCAGCTGGCGACATGCAATCGTCTGCATGGTGCGGAAGAACGGCTGGCGCGATGGCTGTTGATGGTTGAGGACCGCATCCAGTCGGACAAAATCGACCTGACGCAGGAGTCTCTGGCGCAGATGCTGGGGGCCCAGCGCACCACGGTCACCATGGTGGCGGGAGCGCGCGGCCGAAGCCCTCGGAAATGGTTGGGCTCTTTCCTCTCACATCCGAACCAGGTTCGGATCGAACTACAACTGAGTACAAGAAGGCGTCGCCGACCGTCTCCCTCTCGGCGTGCATTGCTCTGGCAGATGGTCATGCCAGCGAAGAAGAAGCTATGACGGTCGAAGTGATGATCGCAGACTGGTCGAACCAGGAAGTCGCCTCGGCCATATCCTCGAAGGGATAGTCGACCGAATACAGTACACGGTCGGCGCCGACCAATCAGAATACTACCGATAAATACTGCATAGAAAGCCTGCAAGTAAGCATTGACGCGGCCTATTCAGCGTTATACGATGCGTCAATGATTAATTTGGCGCGAGCGCAGACAGACTTTGAATCAAACGCAACCGAAGGGGTTACCCGGCTACACCATGCGTGGAAAGTTTTCTTTGCGGACAGTTCAATGCATTTTCCTGCGAACCGTCTCGACCATCCCGACCTTATTTCCAGTGAATCCACAGGATGTCTGCGCTACTTTCGCTTGTGCTGTTGCAGGCATGTGCTGCCAAGATACACACGCCCTGGACTCTTCGGCTGCGATTGATTGGTAGAAGCGTTCCCACGCTCGAATGCGTGCAAATCGGGCGACCGTGCCCATTTCTTGTCCCTACCGTTCTCAAAACCTTAGTTGTCAAAGAAGCAAATGGAGGATCCAATGCGCAGCAAAGTAATTGCCGTCCATTTCACGCCGTGCAGATCATCATTGTATTTTTATCGAATGTTCTCCAGGCGCTTCGGAGTGAGCATTGGTCGTTCTTTAATTGTTGCCGCCACAGCGATGGTTTTAATTCACTGCTTGAACATGGCTCCCTCCGCATCGGCCCAAACCGCGGTGACCGGTGGGTTGAATGGCGTGGTCACGGATTCCGCGGGAGCCGTGGTTCCCGGAGCGACGGTGACCATCGTCAACACCGCTACCGGAGACACGCGCGTGTTGACGACGAACGACACGGGGCGTTACACCGCCCCATTTCTGCAGCCGGGCGCATATACGGTGTCGGCTTCCGCCAAGGGACTTCAGTCCAACACGACGTCTGTCGAGATTCTGGTTAGCCAGCAGTCCGCGGCCAATCTCACCGTTTCGCCGACCGGGAGCAAGCAGACGGTGACGGTGAGCGCGAACAATGCGCAATTGATCGACACGCAAACCGCCAATCTGGTCACGACGTTTACCACACAGCAATTTGAAAATCTTCCCAACCCCGGCGGCGACATTACGACGTTTGCGTTCACCGTGCCTGGCGTTGTGGTGAACATAGGCACTGGCGGCAACGGCAGTTTCAGCTCCAATGGACTGCCCGGCATCTCGAACCTGATCGTCTTGAACGGCGCCGACCAAACGGACTCATTCTTCAACGACTCCACTACCGGCGTATCCTCGCTCAGCATCGGTGCGGCGGAAGTCGCGCAAGCCTCCCTGGTGCAGAACGGCTACAGCACGGAATGGGGACGGCAGGCGGGCGCCGTAGAAACCTACGTCACCAAAAGCGGAACCAATCGCGTGCACGGGCTGTTGAACTGGACCTATAACAGCGATGGACTGAATGCGAACGACTTCTTCAACAACCTGAACGGAACGCCGCGCCAGAAGGCGGTTTCCAATCAGTACGCGGCCCAGATCGGCGGCCCGATCATCCACAATAAATTATTTTTCTTCGCCGACACCGAAGGCATTCGCTTCATCCAACCCTCCACCAGCTATGTGAACTTTCCCACCGCCGCATTCCAGAACACGGTCCTGAATACCATTCCTGCCGCCAGCGTTCCGCTCTATACGCAGATGTTTAATCTGTTGCAGACCTCGCCGTTTTACAGCACCGCCGCGCCGGTCACCACGGGCAACGGACCGCTGCAGGACGCTTCTGGAGCTTTAGGCTGCGGCAGCTATGCGGGTACCCCGGTTTATGGATCGCCAGGGCATTATTTCGGAATCGATACCCCATGCATGACGGCGGCGCAGGGTGTGACGCGCGGTACCCTCGCTGAGCATATGATCATTGGCCGCGTCGACTGGAACCTCAGCGACAAGCAGAAGATCTTTGTACGTATCAGCGACGATCAGGGCTTCCAGCCGACTTCTGTCAGCGTGGTCAATCCTCTTTTAGACGTCGTTAGCCATCAACCAATTTGGAACGGCCAGTTGAACCACACCTACGTTTTTGGTCCGAATGTAACCAATCAATTTATCGCATCGGGCTTCTACTACTCGTGGCCTTTTGGCCCGACCAACCTACAGCAGACGTTGGCGGCTTCGCCCTCGCAGTTCAATAACGACTCCGATGGCGGCACCAACTTTTCCACCGGGCTGGGTCAGGGTGGCAGGGTCGGTTTCGATTGGGGCAGCAATCCCACAGTAACCAGCTCCACCCAGTATCAATTCGTGGACGATGTTTCCTGGCTGAAGGGAAACCACAACCTGAAATTCGGGGCCAACTTCAAGCGCTATGACGTGACCGATGGCTACCCCACGGTGAATACCTATAGCGGCTACTATTCTTTCAACTCCCTGGGAGATTTGGCCGGCGGTGTCTTGCCGGGATCGTCAGACTCCAATTTCAATCAGACCTTTGATCAGATCAAGGATGTTCATATCGCTGGGTACAACTACGGCATTTACGCGCAGGATGAATGGAGGGCCACGCCCCGGTTGGTCCTCGATTATGGCGTGCGCGTCGATCGCAACGGAAATATCGACTGTACCACGAATTGCTTTTCGCGCTATCTCGGCGGCTTTCCCCCGAGCAACGTCACTTTGAACACTCCGTATAATCAGACGCTCGCCACCGGATACGCCAAGGTCTTTCCCTCGCTGGAATTGGCCGTCATCCAGCCACGCTTCGGATTCAACTGGGACACAAAAGGTAACGGGAAATCGGTCCTCCGCGGCGGCGTGGGCCTCTTCGAGGATGTATTTCCCGGCGCGTTGATCGAGAACCAGTATTTGACGTTCCCCGATAACTACGGCGCATTTGTCGAGGCTGGGAACGTGGCCCAGGGGCCGGGCAGCGCGCCCGCCTTTGCTGCCGCTTCTTACAACGCCATCACATCCGGATTTTCACAAGGATTGAGCGCCAACCAAATCGCAGCATCGCTGCCGCCGGGTGTACCGTTCTTCGCGCCGAACCATTATCTGTCCCAGCCGCACACGGTGAGCCCGAAATATCTGGAGTGGAGTCTGCAATTCCAGCAACAGCTCACTCCTTCGGACGCGGTGATCCTCTCCTACGTCGGCAATCATGGCTACGATCTGGTCAGCTACGATTACGCCATCAATCAGAACCTGGCCGGCAATGCCTACACTCCGCCTTCGAACTACACCAGTTTCGAGGACGTCCCCGTCAATCCGCCCGATCCCCGGTTTGGGCAGATGGGAATTATCAACGACAACGCGATCTCCGGGTATAACGGAATCTCGATTCTGTACAAGCACGTCGATCGCCGCGGCCTAACGGCGAATATCTCCTACACGTATTCGCACGCGCTCGACGATGTTTCCAATGGCGGCCAGGACGAGACCTTTAACGGCAATGGACTCCCTTTCCAAATTGTGCCGAACCACACATCGCTGCTGATGTACTCCAATGCCGACTACGATATTCGCCACAATTTCCTGGTCGATCTCACCTACCTTGAGCCATACCACTTCCAGAACAAAATTGTTGATTTCGCAGCCGCCGGATGGACGGTCGCCGGCAAGGCCTACTGGCGGTCCGGCCTGCCCTTCAGCGTGTTCAATAACAATGCTGCGAACGACCTATACAACGGCACAGGCAATTACTACGTGCTGGCGGACGTGCTGGACAATCATTTCAGTCATTACTGCAATTCCTTTTCCAATCCTTGCTTTCAAGGCCACTACTTTAACGGTTCCGGCGTATCCACCGTGGACACGTATAACGATCCGGCACAGACCAATTTCGGCAATGTGCCGCGCAATGCCTTCTTCGGGCCGCACTATGCCGACGTGGATTTAAGCCTGTATAAAAACGTGTTCCGGAGAGGAAGCACCCAATTCAAAGTGGGCGCGCAGGCCTTCAATATTCTCAACCACACGAATTTTGGGGCCCCGCAAAACGATGCGTCGCTTGCTGGCGAAGGCTTCGGCGTCATCAACAGCGATGTGGTCGCGCCCACCAGCCCGTACGGATCGTTTGGTTCTCCGGGTTCAGGCCGCGTGATGGTCGTGACCGGCAGGCTGACCTTCTAGAGAATTCCGGAAACGGCTCAATTACGAGGCGTCGGCCCTATCGCGAAGCGCGCGTCGGCGATAACGTGCAGGACAACAGCGGCGCTGAGGTGGTGCTCGTCGGGTTCCGATGAGGTCACTTCCAGCATGGCACGGACGCGCTCTTGAAAAATCCTGATACGCATCCGGCTCCGAACCGTGTACGATTGGCGTTGATTTATGTCGACTCATTCCGCGATTACACCAACTTTGTCCGAATTTCAGCGTCTGGCGCGCAGCCATGACCTGGTGCCCATTTGCAAGTCCTGGACCGCCGACCTGGAAACGCCGGTTTCGGCATTTCTCCGGGTGGCGTACGGGGAGCCGGAGGCCTTTCTTCTGGAGTCTGTAGAAGGCGGCGAAAACGTTGGCAGGTATACGTTTATGGGGATCCGTCCCTATAAGAAGATCCTTGCCCACGGCGACCAGATCACCACCTACACCGGCGACCAGGTTGAATCGAGCGAAGGCGACGTTTTTGAGTTGCTGCGCGACTCGTTGGCCGGACACGTTTCGGCCCGTTTGCCGGGGCTGCCGCCGTTTACCGCCGGCGCAGTGGGATTTTTTTCCTACGACGCAGTTCGCCTGATTGAAAAGCTGCCGGAGACGGCCAAGGACGAGCTGGGCATGCCTAGCGCTTGCCTGATGTTCTTCGATACGGTGCTGGCGTTCGACCATGTGAAGCAGGAAATCCTATTGGTCGCGACCGCCGACTTGCAGCGGCACAAACCGCAAACGGCGTATGCAAACGCCGTCCGCAGGCTGCGCGACCTGGAGCGTCGCCTGGCCAAGCCGCTGCCGAAACCAACGCGGCACACGGTAAGCGGCAAGCTGCAACTGAAACCGCGGACGCGCAAGCGGGACTATCTGGCGGGAGTGGAGCGCATCCAGGATTACATTGCGGCGGGAGACATTTTTCAGGCCGTCCTGTCGCAGCGGTTCGATGTGGAACCGGGCGTCGATCCGTTTTCCATCTATCGCGCGCTGCGCATCGTGAACCCTTCGCCGTACATGTATTTTCTGCGTCTTGGATTGCGCAGGCCGGGAGACACGAGCCTGGCCGGGTCGTCACCGGAGTTGCTGGTGCGCGTGCATGGCCGCACGGTGGAGTATCGGCCGATTGCCGGCACACGCCCGCGCGGCAACGATGAAGTAGAGGACCGCCGCATTGAAGCTGAGTTGCGCGCCGACGAAAAGGAAGTGGCGGAGCACATTATGCTGGTGGATCTGGGCCGCAACGATGTGGGCCGGGTGAGCGAATACGGTTCCGTGCAGGTGAAAGATTTGATGTTCGTCGAGCGCTACTCCCACGTGATGCATTTGGTGAGCGCGCTGGAAGGCAAGTTGCGGCATGAGCTGTCGGCGGTGGACGCATTTCGGTCCTGCTTTCCGGCGGGGACGCTGACGGGCGCGCCAAAGGTGCGCGCCATGGAGATTATCGAGGAGCTGGAACCGGCGCGGCGCGGGGTCTATGGCGGCAGCGTTTTCTATGCGGATTTCTCGGGGAATTTCGATTCGTGCATTGCCATCCGCAGCCTGCTGATGCGCGGGCGGCATGGCCATATTCAGGCGGGAGGCGGCATCGTCGCGGATTCTGTTCCGGAGAAAGAGTTCGAAGAGAGCGTCAACAAGGCCAAGGCGGTGGTGCGGGCGATTGAAAGAGCGCGGAGTCAATAATTGCGCCGCTAAATAGTGTCCTAATTTGAGTTTTCTGCCCATGTTTGTTGTGTTTCTTCTGGCTTACAACACATGTGGTCGCCCTTTCGCGGCCGTGGCAGCCACAGTGATATTCGGCCCGTGACGGCTGGCACCAAGGAGGTCACCATGGTGGACGCAAGGTTAAAGATCGCTAGCGCTCTTGCAGTTTGCCTCAGCGCGGCTGCGGTAGTCTCACCCGCGTGGGCCCAAGGGCCTCGCCGGGCCTCGCTGGAGCAGCAGAAGATATGCGCCGACCAAGCCCAAAAATTCTTCCGCGATTTAGTTGCCCCAAAACCGTCCAGGACCCCAATTGACCCGCTGCGTGCAAGCTACGTCGATCACTACGACGCGGCAGCTAACATCTGCTACGTCGCAATCGTTAGGTACGATCCGTTCGGCGGCCACCCGAAAGGGATAACATACAGCACCACCGTTTTCGATGCCTTCGAGGGCACGAACTATGCGGCCTACATACAGTTATCCGACAACGTCAGGGCGGGCATCGACATCAAACCGCCGTATTGCTTGGTCGAACCGCGCGGTCAGAGCGAGATCATCTGCAAATCCGAAGGCGAATTTGACGGGCTCCTAGAAAAGCACTTTGGCCTTGTCGTAAGGTGATTCTGGCACCAAAGCGGACTGATATTGCTCATCGCCCTCGCAATTTAGGTGGGGTTCCAGACCGTCAAGCCGTACGACCCTAGAAAATTCAGTCTAGGACACTACCCGCCGCAGCCGTTGCCGGGGATTCACCGCAAGCCTTGATATCCTGAATGTAGCCGTCACTGCCCGCCCATGATCTTCGTTCTCGACAACTACGATTCGTTCACCTACAACCTGGTGCAGGTGCTGGGCGAACTGGGCGCGGAAGTGGAAGTGCGGCGCAACGATCAAGTCACGGTGGCGGAGGTTGAAGCGCTGGCGCCGGAACGGATCGTAATCTCGCCGGGGCCCTGCACGCCGCAGGAAGCGGGCATCAGCATTCCGCTGGTCAAGCGCTTTGCCGGCAAGGTCCCCATTCTGGGAGTGTGTCTGGGACATCAGGCGATTGGCGCGGCCTTTGGGGGCAGGATCATTCGCGCTCCGCGGCTGATGCATGGAAAGACGAGCGCCGTGGAACATGACAGCCGCACCATTTTTCGCGGTATCCCGAGTCCGATGATCTGCACACGCTATCATTCGCTGATCGTCTCGGAGGACGGCCTGCCGGAGGAGCTGCAGATTTCCGCGCGCTCCGAGGGGCTGATTATGGGGCTGCGCCATCGCAACTTTCCGGTTGAGGGCGTGCAGTTTCATCCCGAGAGCGTGCTGACCGGCGATGGCAAGCGGCTGATCGCCAACTTCCTGAAGTTGGAGTAGAGGAATGTTTTGCTTGCGTCCGCGCGCGTCCTCCAGATGGCTGCCGATGCTTGCCGGATGGCTGCCGATACTTGCGGTTGCGATGCTGGCTGGGAGTGCAGGCGCGCAGCAGACTCCTTCGCAGCCGAGCGCGTCGCCTACGATTGCGCAGCAGACGATTGGGCGCCTGGACATTTCGGCGACGGCGGAAAAGATTCAAGTGGCGGGCGCGGTGACGCTGACCGGGGACGGCACGCTGCTCGGCAACGGCAGCACGGTGACTGCGGGAACAAGCACGCTGCCGATCCATCTGACACGGGGCGGGGAACTGGACCTGTGCGCCACCACCAAAGTGGACCTTTCCCAGGAATATACTGCGTCGGACGCCAACAGCCCGCTGATGGTGGCGCTGGACCATGGCGCGATCGAGGCGCATTACAACGTAGGGAAAAATTCCGACGTGGTGCTGACTCCCGATTTGCGCATTCTGCTTTCCGGGCCGGGAAAGGCGGATGTTCGCGTCCGGGTGAACGATCAGGGCGATACCTGCGTCGCCAATCGGGGCGACAATGCGCCCTATGTGACGGTGAGCGAGCAGATTGGGCCGGGCGTGTACCGCGTGATGCCGAATCAGCGCGTGATGTTTGAACACGGCAGCGTTCGCAATGTGGTGGACAACGAGACGCAGCCCTGCGGCTGCCCAGCACCGCCCGTGGTTTCGGTTGCCAGCGCCGGTGTGCCGGCGGAGCCTGGAAACGCGGTTGCGAAGCCTGGAGAAGCGGTCGCTGCGAAGCCAGCTGAGAATGCGGAGAATCCTACTCATCCGGATGGACCGAGTTCGACACCAGCAGATACGGCGTTTCCGCTGGCGGAAAGTGAAGGTCTTGCGCCGCCGCCCGCTGCTCCGACGAAACCTGTGGTTCCGCCGGGAGAAATCCATTCTGAGGTGACGACGACGCTGAGCTATACCGCGCCGAAGCAGACGGTGCCGACGGGAACGCCGTCGGGGATGGCAACGCCGGAGAGTGCTGCCACGGTCGCGACCGCGCCAGTGCCGGGCTTTGGGCCGTCGGTGGATACAGGACCCGAGGCGATTGCAGAGGCTCCGCCAGTCCCGCAGCCAAAGCCGCAGCACAAGTCAGGCTTCTTCCATAAACTGGGAAGATTTTTTGCGAAGATTTTTGGGTAGTGCGACCTCATGCTAGACAGAAGCGGCGAGCTCCTGCTCCTCATCTTGTTCTGCGACTGGTCCGTAAACCGGGCCGAGCCTGTTTTCCGCCAAAACCTTCAACAACCTCGGATTGATGGCGGTAGAAGAATACCTATGCTTGTCTATCCATGAAGCGCTCTGCAGCCAGTCTGTATTAGCACCAATCTTTTCGATCAAGAGATCGTGTTTGACGACGTACCAAGAATCTTTATGGGGGAAGGCCATCCAGACATCCTTGTTGCGGTACTTCTCCTGAATTGTAATTCTCGATTTTAGTTGGATTTTTAGCGTCGTTGTTCCATTGATGTGATACGCGAGAAAGTCTGCACCCTGCCAATCATCAGCCAGCTTGATGCAGTTGAAGCCGAAGTCGGCAAGCGTAGCGGCGATTTTTTGGAAGTTGAATAGTTCCTTCTGTTTCGCGTTGAGTGTTTTGTAATCGACTTTTGGAAATTTGGACGCGAGAATTTCCATGCGAACTCCTGACTATTTTTTTGTTGCCTCACGATATCTCATTGAGCAGGTAACCGCCAAACTAACAAACTCACAGGCTCGATTCAATATTAGGGAGCAGGTTAGCCGCATGTGCAGGGGTGGCCGTGCCAGGCTTCGCGGCCTTCTTTCAGCAGAAAGGGGACGGCGACGAGTGCGGCCAGCGAGTCGAACCATGCGATATGAAACAGGGCGTTGAGCGCCAGGCCTGCCAGAGCGATCGCGGCCAGATAGGCGCAGGTGGCCGATTGCACGGCATCGGCGGCGAGAGCGGAGTTGCCGCTGCGGTGCGCTTCACGGCGCTTCAGCTTCGCCAGAATGGGCATCGCGACGAGCGCGGCCAGCGTGATGCCGATGCCGAGACGGCTGATCCCAGGTTGCCGGTGCAGCGCAAACGACAGCATGGCTGCGGCACAAACCATACCAGCGAGAGCGAACAGTAGGATGCCGGCGGATCGAGTCGCGGTTTGCTCGGAGATAGACATGCGCGGAACGAACTGCAACAGAACGACGCAGGCGGACAGCAGTTCCACAAAACTGTCGGAACCGAAGGCGAGCAATGCCGGGCTATGAGCGGTTGCGGCGGCGTAGAGGGACACACCGCACTCCACCAGCATCCATGCGAGGGTGATGCCCTGCAGCCAGAACACGGTGGCAGAGCGGCGCAAGGGTGGGCAGGCGTCTGAGGCGGGCTGAGAAGGCGCGATGGGTGCGGAGTCTGGCATCTTGTTTCAGGATAGATCGTGCGTCGCAAGGCGGAATGCGATGCGAACTGGAAAAACTACTAATCCCGTTTGCTGGCGCGGCCTCGGTCGGCATGAGAATTCTTTCCATCCCACCCTAGCCGCAAAGGACGCGGCTAGGGTGGGGCACCTGTGATCTTTCAAGAGGTTGTCCATGCGAAGGAGACCGGAGAAGCTGGTTGTGACGAGCAACTAGAACCTTCGGAGAGATCGAATGGACTATCACCAG
>JBKQVW010000174.1:0-43734 GCA_052142955.1 Acidobacteriaceae bacterium
GCAGGATAAGCCTAGAGTGCCGTCGAATCAATCATTCAAACGAATCCCATAGACATCCTCAACCCCGGTCTGATATGGTTACAGGAGTGGCAAAAAATCAGGTTCTCTCATGAATTCTTCAATTGACCGTGCTGCCCGCCGCCCGCGGCGCGCCCTCGAACGTTTTCTCATTCTCACTATAACGAACCGCATCCTCTGCCACAACCTCTGCACGACGGCGTGGTCGAGTCTCGATACCAATTCATTGCGGCGATTTTCCGCGCAGGAGCGCCGTGCGACGTTTGACAAACATTCCGCGCGGCTCTACCGTGGCTACGGCGGCCCCGCGACAACATTGCGGACGGTCTACAAATTCACCCCATCGACACAAAGGACCGAGAAGACGATGCGAAAAGGTTCCCCTGCAGGTATGTTGCTGATGTTGTCCGGTTTTCTTTTGCTTGGTGCAGCTCAAGCCAAGGGCCAAACGCCCAACAATCAGGGCCCGCAACCCATCACGCCGACAATGGAACAGAAGATCGATGCGATGGTACAGAAGCTGACGCTGGAGCAGAAGATTGCCTTGATCGGCGGCGAGGACAGCATGTTCATCCGCAGCGAGCCGAGCATCGGATTTCCGCGGCTGAAAATGTCGGACGGCCCAATGGGAGTGCGCACCTGGGGACCTTCGACGGCATACGCGGCCGGCATAGGATTGGCGGCGAGCTGGGACCGATCTCTGGCCGAAAAAGTAGGCGTAGGGCTGGGGGAGGATGCACGCGCACGAGACGTGAATTTTCTTCTTGGACCTGGAGTAGATATTTATCGTGCGCCCATGAACGGCCGAAACTTTGAGTATTTTGGCGAAGATCCTTTTCTGGCGGGGCAAATCGCAGTCAGTTACATCGACGGCGTTCAGAGCCAGGGCGTGAGCGCGACAGTCAAGCATTTCGACGCGAACAATTCCGAGTATGACCGGCAACGTTCCAACTCCGTGATCGACGAGCGCACGCTGCGGGAGATTTATCTGCCGGCCTTTGAAGCCGCAGTGAAGCAGGGCCATGTCGGCGCGGTCATGGATTCTTATAACCTGATCAATGGTGAACATGCCACGCAAAATGCGTACCTGAATATCCAGGTGCTGCGAAAAGACTGGGGCTTTCGCGGAATTTTGATGTCGGACTGGGGCGCCGCCCATGACGGAATCGCCGACGCAAACGGCGGGCTCGATCTGGAAATGCCTTCCGCAGATTTTATGACTGCCAAGACATTGCTGCCTGCCATCAAAGACGGCCAGGTGACGGTAGCTACGATCGACCAGAAGGTTCGCCACATTTTGCAGACAGCAATGCGATTTGGATTTCTCGATCGCGATCAGCTCGACCCAGGCATTCCGCTCTACAATCAGCACGGCAATGCCATCGCCCTACAGTCGGCGGAAGAGGGCGCAGTCCTGTTGAAAAATGAAGGCCGTCTCCTGCCTCTTGATCGCCATGCCATCCATACGATCGCCGTCCTTGGACCGGATGCCTACCCGGCCGTGCCCGGCGCCGGCGGCAGTTCCCACGTCGATGCGTTTGCCCCGGTAAGCTTCATGACCGGGTTGAGCGACGCTTTGTATCCCGGAATCAAAGTGCTTTGGAACTCCGGAATTGTGAGTCCAGAAGACGTTTTCAAGAATACGCAATGGTGTACCGATGCGGCCTGCCAACATCCGGGGCTGAACCGCGCTGAGTACGTTTTGTCGGCCAACGAAAGGCTGTTCTCTACCGTAGACGAGACCGTGAACCATGTGGCCAGTTCATGGTTGTCGGAACAGACAACGACGCCTCGTCGCGTGGAGTGGCACGGTTATTTTATTCCGAAGACTTCTGGCGTCTATGTCGTTGTCGTGAACGGTGGTTGGGGGGACCACTATACGGTCCAGATCGGCGGGAAGCAGATCATGGCGAGCAGTGTCGCGAAAGGCGGTTTGACGCAGTCGGCGCCAGTCGCCTTGCAGGCGGGCCAGCCGGTGCAGGTAATCTTCAATTATTTTCCGGGCCAGCCAGACAACACGCCATCGCTTGGGATCGTCGCCGAAGACAAGCTGGTGGAACCGCAGGCAATTCAGCTGGCCAAGATGGCGGATGTGGTGGTGCTGTCGGTCGGCTTCAATCCGGAAACCGAGTCGGAGGGTTTCGACCGCACCTATCAGCTTCCCTTTGGACAGGAGGAGTTGATCCGCGCGGTGACTGCGGCCAATCCGCGTACGGTCGTGGTACTGACATCCGGCGGCAGCGTAGCGACCGAGGATTGGATCGACCGCGTACCCGCCCTGCTGCAGACGTGGTATGGCGGCCAGCAGGCTGGCACCGCGCTCACAAAAATCCTGTTCGGCGGGGTCGATCCTTCGGGTAAGTTGCCCATCAGCTGGGCGAAAACAGTCGAGGACAATCCTGCGTACAAAACCTACTATGAACTGCCGGGTACGCGGGACATCAAGTACAGCGAGGGAGTCTTCGTCGGCTATCGCTACTACGAGACCAGCGCGGTGAAGCCGCTGTTCCCCTTCGGCTTCGGCCTGTCCTACACGACTTTCGCCTTTAGCAATCTGGCTGTGTCGCCAGAGACCGCTTCTTCGACAGGGCCGATTCATGTTGCGTTCGACGTGAAAAACACGGGCCCGGTTGCAGGCGCGGAGGTGGCGCAAATCTATGTCGGCGATCCGTCGGCTACGGTAAAGCGCCCCAAGATGGAACTGAAGGGGTTCTCCAGAGTGATGCTGCAACCAGGCGAGGTCCGCCATGTGACGGCCACGCTCGACAAGCGCAGCCTCGCATATTGGGACACGAACACCCATGCGTGGAAGGTCGATCCCGGAAAGTTTGTCGTCTATGTCGGGGATTCCTCTGAGAATGTTCCCCTGCAGCAAAGTTTCACCGTGCAGTAGCAACTACGAGCGACAAGGACTAGCCCGCGATTCTCGAAGGTGGCGGGCTAGTATCCATGGCTGCTTTCCAAGTGGCAGATTCTTTCCACCTATTTGCATCGGTCATTGCGCCGCGTTCTTCGCAAACACTTCGACAGCTCCCAAAGCTGTCATCAGATCCTGCGGAAGCGAATGCCTTTGTTGTAGATACGCAGGCGTGTTGTACGAAATCCAAACCTGACCATCGGCATCCTCCCAAACCAGCAGCTTCATCGGCAAATCAATGGCGACGCTGGGTGCAGCCAGCATCAGCGGTGTACCAGCCTTGGGATTGCCGAAGATCAACAGCTTGGTGGGACGCATCTCGAGACCGGCGCGGCGCGCTTCCCCGCTGTGGTCGATCAGCGCGAAGACCTGGATGCCTTTTTCGTGCAGCAATGCTTGCAGTCGGGCGATGGTTTCATCCACGGAGAAATGAGTCTGCAGGTTGACGATGCCTTCAGGTTGATGGGCCATGGGAACCTCCCGAACGGCATCGTATCCAATTCGCGTCAAGCAGGAGTGAAGACTGCGCAGCCGGGCAGTGTGGTGTTTAAGATGCCCTTACAGCCCGAGTTTCTTGACTTCTTCCTGATAATACTTGCGGTAGAGGATTTCCCACTCCTGGCTGCCTTCAGGAATATTTTTCTTGTGGGAGGAAACCTTCAGGCGCGCCGCCTGGTCGATCTTGAGTTCATCGGCAAACAGTTTTTCCAGCATCTTGCGCGATTCCTGACGGATGGTGTTGCGGTCTTCGTGGAATTCACATTCGTCAGTCTCGGCCAGCGTATCGGCGATGACGTGCGCCAGTTTATTCAGTTTGTCGTGAGAAACTCTCATAGCACCGCCTTGTACTTGCGGGCCAGTTCCTGCTTGATCTTCTTGAACATTTCCTGGTAGCTGGCGCCGGTCCGGCGCATCTCTTCCTGATACGCCTCCAGGATCAACCGGACCTCGTCATTGATGCGGTCTTCCAGCATCAACTCGTCGATCAGAGCCGCCTGTACGCGGGCGTTCAAGACCTCGACTTTCTCGGTCTGGATCATCTTGACATCGATCAAATGCTTGATCGTGCGCCGGCCTAAATATCCAACATAATCTCTTGAGAAATTCATTGTTCCCCTCGGAATATAGCACAGCCAGCGGCCCCAGATTTCAGCCGTGGCGATTTTCAGGTCTTCGGAGGCTGATGTTCGCAGGCTTCGGTATGGATGCAGGCGTCGTCCAGCATCAGTCTTTGCACTGGACGACCGCTCACCAGATGCGACTCGACGATCTCGGCCACATCCGCTTGGCTGACATGCCCGTACCAAGTTGCTTCGGGATAAACCACCACGGTTGGCCCATGTTCACACTGGTCCAGGCAACCGGCCTTGTTGACCCGAACCGTCCCCTTCAAACCCGCAGCATCAACGGCCTGCTTCAACAGACCGTGCAACTGCGATTTGCCGTCGGCATTGCAGCTGGGACGTGCACTGCCCGGCTCACGCTGGTTGATACATACAAACACGTGCCGCTGATACTTCGCCAAGAATCCGCTCCCGAAACAATGCTGTTGTTCTCTTTCATCATAAAGCGTTCGCGGCGCCGCGGCGGCTGCGCGACAGGAGCATCCTCCAGCGGCAACGCACGCGCAGCTTTTCCGTCGAAAAAACTGTACCTCTTGTCGATTGGCCGGGTACCAGGAACCGTCGAACTGCTCTAGGATGGAAGGAATGGATTCGAACAACCTGACGTCACTGAAAGATGACATGATCGCCTTTATCGAGGGCCATGGCATGCGCCATTTTCCCGCTCTCATCCCGGAAGACACCCCACGTGTGTGGTGGAACGACCAGGAAACATCGGATTCCGCCCTTGAAACCGCCAAGGAAAGCTGGAAGGATTTTGTCGAAATGGCGAAGACAGCCGGCGCGCCGCTGGTCTGCATCGGCGAGGACTCAGTCGACCGGACTACGCTGGAGCTGCTGGCCGGCGAACTCCAGGACCTGTCGAGCACAGACGCGTCCGGCGCCGAGATGGACAAGCTCAATCGCCTCTTCCTCGAAATTGGCAAGGTCGGCCACATCGAACTGGCATTCGCTCACCAGGGAATTCTGTTTGTGCATGAGACACAGACGGAATGGTATCGAGAGTATCGGACGATGGTGAACACCGTCGACGGCCTTCAGGAGCTGATTGAAAATGCGCTCGATGAGGACGATGAGGAACAAGAGTGAGCGATGACCTCGCAGCATTGGCCGTAGAGGGTTGCGTGCCGGAATCTCTGCAGCCTGTCGATCTCGCCACGGCGGAGAATGACGACGCGCCGTGGCAGCTGCCGCGAAAAATCCTTGTTGAACGGCCGTGCAACACGTCCGTCCGAGATGCCTATCTGCAGGCTGGCATCTCCCCGGCAATCGCAAATTTCCTGGGCCGTCGCCTGGACCACTTCATGTCCTGGGAATCTCTGGCCGCCGCGAAACTTTCAGACATCGTCGACCCCAGCGCAATTCCATCCATGGATCGCGCCGTGAAACGCATCGTACGCGCCATCGTAGAGGGCGAACGCATCGCGCTTGCGTGCGACCACGATATGGATGGCACCGCTTCGGCGGCCGTACTGTGGACCGCGATGGTCGACTGCTTTGGAGTGGCCGCCGATCGCGTCTGCGTGATCACCAGCCATCGACTGACAGAGGGACATGGAATTCGAGAGGGAGTCGTTGCGCGCGTCCAGGACTTTGGCGCGCAACTGGTCATCTCCGCCGACAACGGAAGCAGCGACGAGCCGCGAATTGCCGTGCTGGCCGCCAACAGCATCGATGTGGTGGTAACGGACCATCACGTGATTCCGCCGGAAGGGCCGCCGCGCTCGGCGTATGCGGTGGTGAATCCGTCACGACTGGACGCGAACTACAACAAGCATGTCTGCGGTGCTGGAGTCGCGTTTCTGGTGATGGCGAAGGTGCGCAGCGCGTTGCTGGAAAACAGCGTCTTTGCCCAATTGCCTTCGCTCGCCAACCTTCTCGATTTTGTTGCCGTGGCAACCATCGCGGACTGTGTCTCCTTGTCGCCCGGCGCGGGCCTGATCAATCGTGCTTTCCTGCGTCGTGGTTTGGAGCTGGTTCGCTCTGGATGCCGGCCATGCTGGAAGATTTTTTCGGCGGACGTCGATGGTGAAATTGACGCGGAAACGATCGCCTTTCGCCTGGTTCCCGCCATTGCAGCCTCTGGACGGTTGGACTGGGCAGAGGTAGGCTTCCGATTTCTGATCGCGAAAACGGAAGCGGAGGCCGCGACATGCTGGAGCCAGCTGAAGCGCGAAAACTCGGAACGTCAGGCCATCGAACGCAGATTGCGTGCGCAGGCCTTTCCGCAAGCAGCGAGAGTTGCCGGACCGGCTATTGTTCTGTATCTGGAAGATGGCCACTCCGGCGTGCACGGCATTACGGCAAGCCGCGTCGTCGAAGCATTTGGAAAACCCTGCGCCATCTTCGCGCCCCAGGGACAAGGAGCGCGACTCACCGCACCCGCGCTGACGACGGGACTGGGGACAGGACTTGCCGCGAGCCTTGCGAGTGGGTCCTTTCGCTCGGTGCCGGGCATCGATGTGCAACTCGCCTTGAAGGACGTGGCAAGCGTTCATCCGGACCTGCTGATTGCGTATGGCGGACACCAGGCTGCGGCGGGCGCAACCATCCGCGTAACCGACATGGAGCGGTTTCGGCAAGCCTTTTCCTTTGCTGTCGCGGAGCAGACGGCGGGAGTGGTGACCGGCCCTACCCTCTGGACCGATGGCGAGCTCGATGCGAGTTCGCACGACCTGAAAAGCATCCTGGCCTTCGATGCAATGGGGCCATTTGGTCGAGGCTTCGAAGCGCCGCTTTACTCGGGAACGTTTCGCGTGGCCACGTATCGCGCGCTGACGAACGGACGGCATGGCCGCCTGCGCCTGGAACGCGGCAATCTGACATTGGAAGCGGTCTGGTTTTCGATCGACTCCGCACTCGACCGACCGCCCGCGGTAGGCGACACCGTTGAAATTGCGTATCGATTGACGCGCCACGAATTTCGCGGCCATGTCGAGGTTCAGGCAACTGTCCTCGCCGGAACATTCCAGTAGGTTGTGCTTGGATTTTCGTCAACGATAAAGTGTGCGTGGGTTCGGAGCGCTTGCGTGGACAACTGCTTGAGCGCTCGCGATCCGATGGAAATTCAACGGCCGGATGCAGAACAGCGTTCCCACTATCAATAACAAGATGGCCAGTGCAAACCGCAATTGGCGATTCGGCAATTTCGGAGCGACTCCGCTGCCCACTAAGGCTCCGAAGAATCCACCCACCACGAGTTTCATCAATAGCGTGCTGTCATAACTGCCGCTGAACACGTGCATTCCTCCGCCGACCAACGACAGGCAGAGCCCGAAAACGAGATCGGTGCCCACAACCTGGGATGCGTCCAAGGTTGTAAGGCTGAGTAATGCAAGCGTACCGAGCGCCCCGGCGCCTGAAGAAGAGAAGCCCACCTCCGCGCCAATCGGCAACATCAGCGCGGCAATCCATGCGGGATGACTCTTTTTCGCTTTGCCGCCGCTGGACGGACGAATGTTTCGGTACAGGTGCCAGGCTGAGGAAGCAACGATGATGCTGCCCAGCGCAACATACAGAATGTTCTGCTGACCATGCCGCACCACACGGTGAAACAGCACCACCCCGAGAATGACGCCGGGCAGGCCGCCTAACAACATCCACCCAACGACGCGGTAGACAACCTGTTTTCGCCAGATCTGGACCGGGACAACGATCATTTTGACAATCGCGGAATACGCCAGTGCGGTGCCAACACTCAGCTCAATGGGAACATGCAGCAACAGGATCAGCAGCGGCGCAGTAATCGTGCCCGCACCCACTC
This sequence comes from Acidobacteriaceae bacterium, assembly GCA_052142955.1. Lineage (GTDB taxonomy): Bacteria > Acidobacteriota > Terriglobia > Terriglobales > Acidobacteriaceae > JAKAAZ01. The sequence continues at coordinate 7,823 of JBKQVW010000174.1, forward strand.
CAGTGACTGCGATTGCAAATGCGATAAAAAATCCGATCGCCAATTCCATATTGAGCCTGTTCGTAGATCCTTCTCGTTTGTAAAAAGCTCTTGCGCCTGCCCGGGAACCGTTGTCACCGTTGAATGTCGACGAGCATCCGAATATTTCCGGTGCCTTCGGTGAGAAATTCTAAAGGGAATGTGAGCTGGGAACGAACCGGCCCACGCTCACAAATATGCGACCGCGGGGTTCTGGATTTCTGGAGACTGAAGAGGGAAGGCTGGAACTATCGACAGTACTCACACCCAGGGTCGGCAACGCTGCGACGACAACAACAGCGACTTTGGGGCCGACACTTCAGGGGACAAAACTGAATAGCCATGACCTACTTAGGATGTCGCAGGAGGGGCCATGTGTCAATTCGCGAGCGACGAAAGAACGCCGCCACCCCGGTTTGGCGGCGTCTCCGGCAATTTGGAGAATTCTTATCTCTTCCAGTGCATCGGCAACGGCTGCAAAATCTGGTCCAGCAGATCAGGCTTCGATTCGACGCGTTCCAGATGCGGATAACGTTCACCGCCGTGATAATCGATTTTCACTACGCGATAGTAGCCAGTGTTCTCGACGATCAATTCCATTGGCGTCTGCGTCGTTTTGGAATTGCGGATGGCATCGTGCATCAGAGCATCCGTATAGGTACGCCCGTTCACAGCGACAATCTTCATTCCCGGACCCAGGCCGGCCTTATAGGCTGGAGAATAAAAAAGCACATCGCTCAGAATTCCTTTATGGGAAATATGCAGGCCTAGCGAATACCACGCGTCCACGCCGGAAAGCGATTCCCGCGCTTGTTCCATGGAATTCGGCGTGTCCGTGTAGACAAGCCGATACCCGCCGTTCTCAATGCCGCCCAGCGGCGCATGACCTGCCTTGGTCGTCAGTCGCTCGGTCAGAAAACCTGCCCAATCATACGGCTGAACTGCATTCAGATTGCTCACCACATCCTCAAACGTGTAGGGCACGGTGATCGGGCCGGTGTTGCCGCCCAGGCCGAGGAAGCGCGCACAAAAATCGTTCAGGGATTTCTTTCCATGGCTTTGCTGACGAATCATGGTGTCCACCTGGAGCCAGATGAGTTCGCCTTCGGGATAATAGTCCACGCTTCGGCGCCAGTTGCTCCACTGACCGCTGGCTTCATACAAAATTTGCGCGGCTGTGGCCGTGTCCTGCAGATCGCGCCAAGTGCGGCCTGGTCGGTTGTCGAGCATCGCGGCTGAGTTTGCCAACGCCTCGCGATATTGATCGTCCGTCCACAGGCCGCTGCGTGCCGTCAGCACGTCACCGAGGTACTCCGTCAGCCCTTCGTACACCCATAGCAGGTCGCCCTTCATCGGCGTCTGGAAATCCGGCGAGAGCAACCCGGCAGGACGGCGATATTTTCCATTCCACGAGTGCGTGAATTCATGCGGCAGCAGGCCGGCTTCCAGCGCATCCAGATTTGGATCGAGGAACGTCTTCTCCGGCACGCGGTCGTCATTCGACTGATGATGCTCCAGGCCAAAATGCGCGACCTGATCGCTGAGTGTCATCAAAAAGTGATAGCTATCGTAGTGATGCGACTGGTAGAGCGCACTGGCTTGACGCACCAGATCGTTGAATCCCGCCAGCATTTGCGAGGGAACTTCCAGGTCTTCCGGGCCATCGGCGGCTAGGTCGAGGTAGTGCTTGGGAGAAATCTCCGGCACCAAAGGAATTTCTCGAAAATAGCGGCCAGAAAGCACCGGCGAGTCGACCAATTCATTCAACGGAACGGTGGCAAAGTGCGTGGTTGCGCCTTGACTGCTGGTTGAAGCCAGCGCGGTAGCAAACTTCCAACCTTCCGGCAGGATCAAGGTCGGCGTCACCAGAACATCCTTCGCAGACTTCACCTGAGGCCACAGCATGACCTCATTCCAACTGATCATCGCCAGGTTTTCGCTGGTGGAGGCTCCGGCGGAGAAGCCGACCGGGGGCGCTGTCGCTAGGAAATCATCGTGTACATGCAGCTCCGTTACCCCCTCTGGCACATGGACATAGATCTTGAACATGTCGACGCTGTCGCGCACCCACGGAAGTGTCTGACCGTTGGCCTTGACGATGATGTCGGCCAGGTCGCCGATGGGGCCAGACGCTTCGTGCTCGCCAGGAATCCATTTGGCGTATACCAGGGTCAGTTCTCCGGGATGGACCGGGACCACGAGATCCGCGTGCAGCATCTTACGAGGCGCGTCAGTTGCGTCGACGGTAAGTGTGATGGGCGTCGCAGTAACGGGCTGGCCGGGTTCCGCAGCGGTCGACTGGGCAAAACCGACGAGTGGGAATGTGGCTGCCAGGGCAATCCAGGCCAGGGCAAGAGAAGTTGTTGGGCGCATAGAGCTCCTGAAGGTTGTGTAATGCAGGTGAAGAATCAGTGTAATGCAGCCCTGGACGGCGCTGGGATTATCTGACCCCGCCAGAGTGATACACTCCCGCCATGCCGCGCGGTTTTTTTATGACGTTCGAAGGGCTGGATGGCTCGGGAAAGTCCACCCAGCTTCGACTGTTGGCTCGGACGCTACAGGCGCAGGGTCGAGCGGTCACGACCACGCGCCAGCCCGGGGGCACGGAATTGGGCGATCAGATTCGCGCGGTTCTGCTGAACTCCTCCACGCAGAATGTGGCGCCGCTGGCGGAAATGGCATTGATGTTCGCCGACCGCGCCCAGTCCATCCATCAAATTATCCAGCCGGCACTGGCGGAAGGACACATCGTCCTGTGCGATCGATTTACCGACTCCACAGAAGCCTACCAGGGCGGCGGGCGTGGTCTGGGTAGTGAGCCGGTTCTGGCATTGCATCGCGCCGTCTGCGGCGATCTGTGGCCTGATCTCACGATTTTGCTGCTGCCCAGTCTGGAAGCCTCGCTGGCGCGTGCGCGCAGACGCAATGGCCGACAAATGGCACAGGGAACCGATGAAAATCGATTTGAAACCGAGGGGCGCGCCTTCTATGAGCGCGTGTTCTTGAAGTATCAGGAAATTGCGGCTCGGGAGCGTTTGCGTGTGGTCACAATCGCAGAAGATGCGTCGGTCGATACCATCGAAAAGCGTATCGTGGAAATTGTCGAGGAGCGACTGGCGGGTAAAGCTGCATCGTCTTAATCGAACTTTGACCACCGCCATCCCCCGCCGTTCATGCTTGCCCACGCCCCAACTTCGAGTCCCGTTGCACCCGTGACACAACCGACTGTCCGCCAACAAGGCGAATTCCGCTTTCCGCCCGGCCTGCAGCGCAACCTGCCGCTCTATCTGTTCCGGCGTTTTTTTCGGCCTGGAAACCCAATCCTTCTGTTTCAACACCTGGTGAAGACTTTCGGCCCCGTCTCGCATTACAAGCTGGGCGGCAGCAACATCGTGTTCCTCAACGATCCGGAGCTGATCCGCGAGATTCTCGTCACCCAGGCCACGGCCTTCATTAAGGAACGCACGCAGAACCGCATGAAGATTCTGCTGGGAGAAGGATTAATCACCAGCGAGGGTGAATTCCACATGCGGCAGCGCCGGATTGCGGCCCCCGCATTTCATCGCCAACGCATCCAGACCTACGCCGAGATGATGGTGGAACGCGCTGCAGCCATGCGCTCCACTTGGCAACCCGGGCAGACCTTCGATATGTCCGCCGCCATGATGGAGCTGACGCTCGAGATTGTCGCGCGCACGTTGTTCGCCACCGATGTAACTGCGACAATCCGAGAGATCAACGACGAGGTGAACGTGATCATGCGCCTCTACAATTATTTGATCGCATGGCCCAAGGCGGAAAGCTATCTGCGCTGGCCGAGCCCCGGCCTGATGCGGTTTCGCAAGGCACGGGCCCGGCTGGATGCCGAGGTTTATCGCATGATCGCGGAACGGCGCGCCTTGAACCAGGACCGTGGCGATCTGCTCTCCATGTTGATGGCGGCGCGGGACGAGGACGAAGGTGCTGGCCGCGCCGATGCCAAGAGCAAGACATCAACGGAACAAACCGGAATGAGCGATCGGCAACTGCGCGACGAAGTCATCACTATCTTTCTCGCCGGATATGAGACCGTCGCCAATGCGCTGACCTGGACCTGGTATCTGCTGTCAGAAAATCCGGCGGCCGCGGAGCGAATGCAGCGGGAGATTGACGACACGCTCGAAGGCAGGCTGCCGACGCTGGAAGACTTGCCCCGCCTGCGCTCTACGGAGATGGTGTTTGCGGAATCGATGCGACTCTATCCTCCAGCCTGGGCGATGGGACGGCAATCCACGCAGATCGTCGATCTGGGACCCTATCGCCTGCCCGCCGGCACATATTTTTTCTTCAGCCAATACATCCTGCAGCGGAGCCCGGAGTTCCATCCAGATCCCTTGCGCTTCGATCCGGAACGTTTCACGACGGAGCAGAAAGCGGCGCGGCAACGGTTAGCCTATTTTCCGTTCGGCGGCGGCTACCGCCAATGCATTGGCGAAGCATTTGCCTGGATGGAAGGCGTGCTGATTCTGGCGACGCTGGCGCAGCAATGGAGCTTTCGCATGGTTCCCGGCCAAGCGGTCGATGTCCAGCCCAAAATTACCCTGCGTCCGAAATATCCCATGCAAATGGTTGCCGAAGAGCGTGCGGCCAATTCTGCTAGAACATTTTCCCTATTCCCGTGAACTCTCCAAGTTCAGTGAAGAGCAGCTTTTCTTTCACCCCATCGACGAAGACCTGTCGCTGGGGGCCCCGGTTGACGGAAAAGCTGCGCGGACATCCCCGCTTCGGTATACACCTATGGGGAAAATGCTCTAGGCTCGAGATGTGAACTTCCGCAGTTTTCTCGGGAATGAAGCGACGGCGGGGCAACTACAGGAATCCGCCGCGTCGGACCGCCTGCCTCATGCAATATTGCTCTCTGGAGCGCGTGGCGCGGGCAAATATTCGCTGGCGATTGCCCTGGCGCAAACGCTGAACTGCCTCGACCCACAAACGTTTAACGGACTACCGGATGCCTGCGACGTCTGCCACAACTGTACCCGGATTGCCGCCGCACTCGATCTGGATGCGTGCGTTGCCGAAGCAGTCGAGGCGCGGGAAGACCTGCGCGATGCCGACCGCAAAGACACTCGCATCCTGATCCAGACCCATCCCGATGTTCTGGTGGTACCACCCGACCCACCGCAGATGCTGGTCAAAGTCGGCCAGGTCCGCTCGCTGATCCACAACGTGCACCGGGCGCCGACGGAAGGCAAGGGAAAAATCTACATCTTCCCAACCGCCAGGTTTATGAGCGAAGCCGCCAACTCCCTGTTGAAAGTGCTGGAGGAACCGCCGGCGTACGCGCATTTGTTGCTGCTGGCGGAAAATCCATCCGACCTGCTGCCAACCATCCGCTCTCGATCGAGCCAGATGCGCCTGCATGCCATCGCAATGGACAGACTGGAAGAGATCATCGCCCAGCGTCACCCGGAATGGCCGGCGGCTCGCCGAACCTTGGTGGCGCGATTGGCCGAAGGAGCGGTTGGCCGCGCAATATCCTTCAATGCTGACACATATCTTGCCAGCCGCAAGGATGCCCTGCTGTTGTTGCGCACGGCGACTGCCGAGCCCGATCACTCGGCGCTGTTTCATATGACGGAAACCTATCGCGCCGGGGCCGAGGGCCAGCAAAAGACCCAGGATTTGCTGCGCACGCTCTACATGTTGTTAGAGGACATGATGTTGCTGCAGGCCGGGCAGCCGGACATGGCGCGTAACATCGACATTTTGCCGGAACTTCGCCGTCTGGCGGAAAGTGTCTCTTTCGACTGGATTGAGAACGCGGTTCGGCGCATGGCGGAGGTGGAATCGGGCATGCGCCGCAACCTGCTTCGGTCGCTTTCTTTGGACGCTCTGACGGCTGGCCTACAGCAGCGATAACACGCAGTCAACCTCCACAAAAACAAAAACTTGCAGTTGGAAAACGTTCGGCCTTCGGCTAGCATCGTATTCATTCAGCAGAATCAAGTTGGTTCAGGATATGTCCTTCATCCCAGTTTGGATGCGGAAATGACTTGACTTTGCGATCCGTGCGGATGGAATCCATGCCCTTGCCCAAGCCCAAGCCTGCTGAGCACGCTGCCGTCGTCGTTGCGGTCTCCACCCAAGCAACGCCAGAAAACGATTTCTCCGGGCAACGGCGTCTCATCCGTCCCAGCCTCGCCGTACGGTCGGCGGCCGCGCGCCAAACCGCCATCTTTGGCCATGGTCCCACGTTGACCGCCCGCACCATGCTGGATGGCACAGTGGAAGACAGTTCCCATGCCGAGGTCTTCTATTTCCAAAAGCAGATTCAAGCGCAAACCCGGATGGTTGTGGTGCTGGAGACTGGCGATCAATTGGAAGGATCCATTGAATGGTATGACCGTTATGCCATCAAATTGCGCAATGTCGGGCACGGCGGCTTGCAGAATGGCGCCCGTACCCGCGTTCTGGTCTACAAAGACAGCATCCGCTACATCTACAAAGCGGGAGAAAACATTCCCCAGACTATGTCGTAGGCTGCGATAGAGAAGCCCGCTCTACTCCTTGCGGGCAGCCTTTAACAGTCGATCTCGTACCGCAGCTCCCAGACCGAACTCTGGCGGCAACGGACACAGAATCACCTCCGCCCCCATCGCGTCCAACGCCCGCAAACCTGCAAAAAGCCGCTGCGCCAGTTCCCGATCATCGTCCCAGCTTCCCCAGGAATAGCGAACACCGGAAAACGCCTCTGGCAAGGGCCATCCTGTGAGCAACAGCACCCCGACTTTTCGCGTGTTTCGGGATTGTTCCAGCACCACCTGTAACCAGCGCGCCTGCGCGTCAGCTTCGGAGCTCGCATCCATTTCGAAGGGGATGACCTGTGCCCTCGGCGCGTAATGGCGCATGTCCACTCCCGGCGAAGGTAAAGATTCCGGCTCCCGAACCGCCGGCGGCGCCTCGTAGAGAACCACCGGGCCGGCAATCGCCTCAATCTCTTCGGCAGCAACCGCCCCAGGACGATAGAGAATGATCTCGTCATCGCGAACTTCAACTACGGTGGACTCGACACCGCACCAGGCTGGCCCCCCATCGAGCACCAGGTCAATGCGGCCATCCAGGTCTTCCAGCACATGCTGCGCCGTGGTGGGGCTTGTATGGCCGAAACGGTTGGCACTGGGAGCGGCGATAGGAACTCTGCACGCGACAATCAAGGCCAGCGCCACCGGATGGGCGGGCATGCGTACGCCGACCAACCCGCGGCCAGCCGTGACAATCGACGGCACAGCGTCCTGCTTCGGCAATAGAAGTGTCAGAGGGCCAGGCCAGAACTTCTCAATGAGCGCGTCGATCCGTTGCTGGGCCGTCCCCGGAACACGGACCGCAACCTGATCGAACATCGCTCGATCGGCAATATGCACAATCATGGGGTCCCAAGCTGGCCTTTGCTTCGCAAGAAAAATGCCTTCCACGGCCATTGGATCCAGAGCATTTGCTCCCAAGCCATAGACTGTTTCAGTGGGAAACGCCACAGTACCCCCGGCGCGAACCACCTCCGCCGCCTGCACCAAAGCTCGCTGCGCCGCCGGAGAGGAGACGGAGTCAACGGAAATCGTCAGCCGGACTGTATTCTTTGCGGCCATCTGGTTTCACGGACGGCCCCTGCACAACGCAAGCTATCCGTCTTTCATCCTAATCTGTCGATTAAGGATTGTTCTGGCTTCCTGCGGGCTGGCTGCATCTGCGAAACTGGCTGCATGGCCCTGGAAACTTCGACAGACAAGATGGAAACCGAAATTAAGGTTCGATTGACGGACCGTGCCGCTTTTACCATGCGATTACCCGCGCTGGGGTTTCACTTGCTCACTGCGGAAACCATGGAGCGCAACGTCTTGTTCGATACGCCGGAGGACCGGCTGCGGCAGCGCGGCGAATTGCTGCGCATTCGCCAGTATGGCGACCGCTGGATCCTGACTCACAAAGCCCCAGCGGAAAACTCCGCCGCCAGCGTGCATAAGGTACGCGCAGAAACGGAAACCGAGATAGAAGACGGCCGCCCGCTGGCTGCCATTTTCGAGCGGCTCGGCTACAACCCCGTTTTTGTTTATGAGAAACTTCGGACTGAATGGGCCGACAACGAGGGCCATATTGTCGTGGACGTGACCCCAATTGGAGATTTCGCCGAATTGGAAGGTGAACCTGAATGGATTGATCGTGTGGCCGCGAAGCTTGGCATCTCTCGGGAGCAATATCTGAAGGCGAGCTACGGCCAGGTATTTCAAGAATGGAAACGCGCGACAGGTCATCCGGCGGCAAATATGACCTTTGCCGAGATTGGTCCCCAGGAAGCTAGTCCGCTCAAGCAATAGAAGCAGACCCTACGAAGGTCCTGGATCGGCGGAGAGCCAAACCGCGCGAAGGCCGGATGAGCCCACCTGGAGACGGCCGCGTTTTCCTCGGAATGCGCTTTGTCATAAGGGAAAGTTTGGTTTATGGTCTCATGTGGAATGAATCTTCCGCCGATACTGGTTGGAAAGATTCTGACTGAACGAACCCCGAAAGGAACTGGATGCGACCTGGGCAGAAAACACCGTCGAAGCCAACCGCAAAAGGACACCGCGGAAAAGCGAAAAGTAAAACCCACAAGAATCAAGCCGCAGGAAAGAAGCTTGCGACCGGCAAGCGAGCTGTTTCCTCTGTTCCTAAGACTAGCGCTTCCAAATCCACTCCCAGCAAACCCGCGCTCAACGGCCATGGTGGCGCGAAGGTGGCGTTGATTTCGTCCAAGCTGGCCTACCAAGGGCCGCTGTTCGATGTGTACACCGACTATGTACGAGAGCCAGAGGGAGAGACGGCGCGGCGCGATGTCATCCGACACTCCGGTTCCGTCGTGATTCTCGCGGTGGACGATACGCGCAATCCGGCCGACCCGCTGATTGTTGTTGAGCGCCAGTATCGCCACGCCGCCGGTCAATACATGTGGGAGATTCCCGCCGGACGCAAAGAGCCGGAGGAAGCGATCCTGCCCGGTGCGAAACGCGAATTGCTGGAAGAGACGGGCTATATTGCCAAGCGATGGACCAAGATCGCGCGGTTCTACGTAAGTCCGGGATTTCTGGGCGAATGGATGCAGGTCTACCTCGCTGAAGGATTGAGTTGCGGGCAGTCTGCGCCCGATGAAGATGAATATATCGAGCACCAGCAGATTCCGCTGTCGCAGGCACTGGAGTGGGTGGACAGCGGAAAAATTATCGACGCCAAATCCATCATTGCAATTCTGATGTATGTGCGCCGTCGCGCCGCCGGCAAGCTGTAGAGCAGTTGATTGAACTGCAAATCGCGCAAAGAATCGCCGCAACGATTCTTTGTGGTGCTCCCGTAGGTGCAACTGCAACCGGTGCAGTTTTGTAATCAATATGCGTTTCGCCATCCTTTCTGTCCCCGACCCATTATTTTCGAATTTCCCGCATAACAATTTCTCGCCTCCCACGTCTATATCGGCAGGATCCCCTCGCGGTTTCCGATCTGTAGATAAGAGGTGCGTGTTCCGTGTCTCAGCACAAAGGCAAAGTGAAGTGGTTCAATAACGCAAAAGGGTTCGGATTCATTGGGCGGGAAGATGGTCCCGATGTGTTCGTGCACTACACGGCGATTCAAACCGAGGGCTACAAAAGCCTGAAGGAAGGCGACCCGGTCGAGTTCGACATTGTTCAGGGAGATAAAGGGCCGCAGGCGGATCAGGTGATGCGGCTGCAAGACGCCGTGCAGACCTAGAGCGCTTCTCGAGACGAACGCCTCGAATTGCCCGAGCTTTGCAACTGCTTGAGTTCGTGTGTGCGCGGTGGTGTGTCTGCCGCATAGACTCGCAACGCACAGAATCGTCTATCCGCGACACGATCGAATTTGTCTTGCTCTACTCCGGCCTCAGCGCCGGGTTTTCATTTTGTCCGCAGAGTGCGATGATGCCTTCGGGGGACCGGAATTCCCGCCTCTCCCATCGCCATGGAAAATCGTCAGATTGCACAAATACTTGCTGAAACTGCCGACCTGCTGGAAGTCAGCGCAGCAGACTCGTTTCGCATTCGCTCCTACCGGCGCGCTGCGGAGCTGGTGGAGTCGAGCACGGTTTCTGTAGGCGCGCTGGCAGCGGAGCCGAAAAAATTGCTGGAGTTGCCCGGCATCGGCAAAGGAATGGCGACAAATATTGTTGAGCTGGAGCAAACCGGCACGCTGAGCCTGCACCAGGAGTTACTAGCCAAATACAAGCCGTCGATGCTGGAACTGTTGCGGCTGCCCGGCATGGGTCCGAAGACGGTGGCGCTGTTCTGGGACGCGGCCCAGATTTCCAGCGTTGACGAACTGGAAGCCGCGTGTCGCGAAGGCCGGCTCGACAACCTGCCGCGATGCGGCCCCAAGCAGGTGGCAAAACTGCTGCAGGGCATCGCCGAGCATCGCAAGAATATTGGAAGGTTCCACTTGGACGACGCCGAGTTGGCGGCAGAGAAGCTGGCGGAATATCTGCGTAGTTTTCCCGGGGTCGACCGCGTAACACCGGCAGGCTCGTTGCGCAGAGGCCGCGAAACGGTCGGCGATCTGGATTTTCTGGTCACGGGACCAGCCTGTGCGGAAGACCAGGTGGCTGCCGTGGTGGAGCATGTGGCCGCCTATCCTCCCATCGCCGACATTCTTGGCAAGGGTCAGAACAAGGTAAGTTTTCGTCTGCGCCAGGGCTTACAGGTGGATGTAAGAATGCTGCCGGAAAAAAGCTATGGCGCAGCCCTGCAATACTTTACCGGTTCCAAACTGCACAATGTGGCACTGCGTCAGCGGGCGCTGAAAATGGGCTACACGCTGAACGAATATGCGTTGACGCGATTGCACGATGGCAGCGCGCTCCCCAGCAGCACCGAAGAAGAGATTTATGCGGCGCTCGGTCTGGATTGGATTCCGCCGGAACTACGCGAAGATCTGGGAGAAATTGATGCCGCGGCCGAACACCGGCTCCCCGTGCTCATCGAGCAATCTGACATCCGTGGCGATTTGCACATGCACACGAACGCGACCGACGGAAAAAACACGATTCGCGAGATGGCGGAGGCGGCGCTGGCGCGCGGCTACAGCTACATCGCGATCACGGACCACTCGAAAAACCTTGCCATGACGAATGGGCTGGATGACGCCCGTGCGCTCGAACATATCGCGCGTATCCGCGCCGTGGGCCGGGAGATGGAGGGCCAAATACATATCTTTCCCGGCATTGAGGTCGATATTCTCGTTGACGGAGCGCTCGACCTTTCCGACGATGTACTGGCGCAGATGGACGTCGTCGTGGCCAGCGTGCATTCCTATTTCAACCAGCCCTCGGAACAGATGACGGAACGTATCCTGCGCGCCGTTGAGAACCCCTTCGTGCGCATCCTTGGGCATCCCACCGGACGCCTGTTGTTGCGCCGCGAGGCATATGCACTCGACCTCGACGCAGTCCTGCGCCGCTGCGCCGAGCTGGGCGTGGCCGTCGAGCACAATGCATATCCCGATCGCCTGGACCTGAACGATCGTAATTTGCGTCGTGCCAAGGAGTTGGGGTGCAAGATTGTCGTGAACACAGACGCGCATCACACCTCGCATTTCGAAAAAATGCGCTATGGTATCCGTCAGCTGCGTCGAGCTGGGTTGCGGGCGGACGATGTCTTGAATACCAGACCGGCCGAGGACGTGCTGCGAGAGCTTCGTCCGCGAATTCTCTAAAACTTTATCTCCTGATTTTGCCGGTTTCCGAGTAAACTGCTTGCAACCATGAATACTCCAGAGACGCCACTTCCGGATCCGTCGCTCCCCGCTGCCTCGCAGACCCCCAACGTCGGTGCGCTCGAGATGGATGAAATTGAGCCGCTAGAACCCTGGCGTCCGCTTCTCGTTCCCGCAATTGTCGTCGTCGTGGGGCTCGCCATTGCGTGGGCACTGTTTGCACATTTCGGCCGATCGAAGCCCGATGCCTCCGGCATGGTGCTGCGACAGCTTGTTTATCCGGTCCTGGTGAATTCCGGCGAATCGCCGCAAGGTCCGGGAATGCCGGGGGCCGTCCCGGCGCAGAATGAGACCGTGGTCCTGGTGCAGGCGCGGGTAACAAATATCAGCAAACAGCCGCTGACGATCTTCGATCTGGTGTCCGATGTGAAACTCGGCGACGAGGCGTTCGGCAATCAAAGCACGGCGGCGTTGCCAGAGGACATTGACCGGTTCATGCAGCGCTTTCCGGAATTGACGTCCATGAACATGTCTCCTTTGACACGCCACACCGTCATTGCGCCGGGAAGTTCGGCGGAAGGGCTGATGGTCTTCGCCTATCCATGGACGAAGAACCAGTGGAGTCAGCACAAAGACGCTCAGATCATCGTCAGCTTTCAGCGCGGACGCTCCGTGATTTTGCCATTGCAATAGGGCTTTCCCTCGGCATTGCCACAGCGTCGCAAGGACACCTCCGCTCTATCGCGGTGACTGCGGTGAAGTGTCTTGAACGCACGCACCCTTGCGGGGGTTTACGGGGCAAAGGACTTCGGCTGGTTTTTGGGTGCTGACAAATAACCGGAAACTTCATTCTTGCCGACTTGATTGATGACCACTTCAAACAGCATCGGCGGCTTGCCCGTGTAGAACTGCAGCGGCTCGTCCACGTCGCGGTTCTTCTTCTCGATCCGCTTGTCATTGGAAAAAATCACCAGCGTATAGCGCGAATGTTTTGTGTCCGCCTTCCGCAACTGCAGTTTGACAATGGAAACAGGGGTCGGCGGCTGGCCTTTGTGCAGGGTGAACGCAATGTAGTTGCGGTCCCCCAGGTGCTTTAAGTAATTCAACTGCTCGGTATTGGTGGCGACCAGGCCGCTCTGCACGCCCAGGTCCCCGACCACGGCATGCAGCTGTTGCTCGGTACTGGCCAACTCTTGGCGGGTGTTGACGACCTCCTGCTCGACGCCCCCAACATCCGTTTGCACGTTGGATACGGTATGCGAAACCTTGGAGACGGCGCGGGAAACGTCCGTGACGCTTTGGCGGGTGGCCGCCTGTTGCCGGGCCAGGCTGGTGTCGGCAAGCTGCTGTTGATGCAATATGTCCTGCGCCCGCACCTCAATCTGGCGCTGTGTAATACCCAGCTTGGCGCCAAATTCCTCATTGGTGGCGCGCATCTGTCGCCACATTTCCGAGTGCTGCGCTGAAAGATGTTCAATTTGTTCCTGCGTCTGGCTCAACTTTGCTTGCGTTGCATCCAACCGGTTCTGCAAAAAATAGCTCCACGCCAGCGCGCCGAGTGCCAGTAGAAAGGAGAGTCCTGCAATCAAAATCAGGAGGGCCGGAGAATTTCTCTGTTCCCCGTACAGATCGTCTTCAGGCATTTTCAACAAGACTCCTCGCATCATGCGATGCGTTTTCAGCGGAACAAGTGGTTCAAGACGCGTACACGATCTATTGCTTCCAATGGCACGCTCTAGGTTTTCACAAAAACAGCGGTCGCACAAATCTACCGCCAAACGGTGAACGCTCGCTCTCGCTGTACCGCTCAGGATGACAGGGCCCGGACACTGCGCTATAACGAGAGGTTGGGAACAGTAGGGTGGAAATAGGAATCGGCATCCTGCATGACGAACGTCTCGCTTGCATTGTAGTATCGAGACAGTGGTTCAGAGCGGATGAACACTGGATTCCGCCCATAAGAAAAAGTAGTCTGGAGAACAAGAGCATGGCTATGACTGCCGCGGCACGCGGGTTGGAAGATATCGTTGCTTCCGACTCTGGAATTTGTTTGATTGATGGAGACGCGGGCATCCTGGCCTACCGCGGCATCGATATTCATGAACTGGCGGAGAAGTCGACGTTCCCGGAAACCGCCTATCTATTGTGGTTCGGCCGTCTGCCCTCGAGCGCGGAACTCGCCGAATTCAATCAGCATCTGGCCGATGCCCGGGTCATGCCGCCGGAGGTGGTGCGGCTGATCGAAGAGTTGCCGAAGGACGCCTTGCCGATGGCAGTCCTGCGCACCGCAGTCTCCGCTCTCAGCATGTACGACCCCGATCAGGAAGGTATGACGCACGAGGCCAATGTGCGCAAGGGTTTTCGCCTGATCTCGCAAGTTCCAATGATTGTCGCGATTTTCGATCGCGTGCGCAAAGGAAAATCGATCGTTCCGTCCGACCCTTCGCTGAGCCATGCCGCCAATTTTCTATGGATGTTAAATGGCGAAAAGCCTTCCCCGACGGCGGAGCGGGCGCTGGATGTAGCTCTCATTCTGCACGCCGACCACGAATTTAACGCTTCCACCTTTGCCGCTCGCGTCATCGTTGCCACGTTGTCGGACATGCATTCCGCCATTACCGGAGCCATCGGTGCATTGAAAGGGTCGCTGCACGGTGGCGCGAACGAAGCCGTGATGCGCATCCTGTTCGCGATCGACAAAGCAGGCGCGGATCCCGTGGAATATGTGCGCCAGATGCTGGCCGACAAAAAGAAAGTCCCTGGCTTTGGGCATCGCGTCTATCGCACGGAAGATCCCCGCGCGACGCATCTTCGCCGCATGTCGCAGGACCTGGGGCGTGCGGACGGCAATCCCAAATGGTTCGACATGTCGCGCAAAATCGAACTCTTTGTGAAGGAAGAAAAGAAGCTGAACGCCAACGTGGATTTTTATTCGGCTTCAACCTACACCACGCTTGGCATCGACGTCGATCTATTCACACCAATCTTTGCTGTCAGCCGCATTGCGGGCTGGTCCGCGCATGTGATCGAGCAATTTGAGGACAATCGGCTGATCCGGCCACGCGCCGAATATACCGGTCCGGCCTACCCGAACAAGTACGTCCCGATGGAGAGTCGGTAACTGTTGCGGGCTGCGCTAGTTCTTAGCCGTTGAACTGGCATGTGGATATTCGGCCAGCAAGAGTCGCGCTTCATCGATATTCAGCAGATCAAGCGTGAGCGAGAATGAGATACCCTCTCCTCGAGGCATACTCGCTCGCAAATAGTACGTTTGATCTGGCTTCGCGTAGAGTCCGTAAACTGCGATCAAGTTGTTGGACCGTCCGATCCCTGACTGCCAGCTGACACGCAGGTGGTGCTGTCCTGGGTCGGCAGAAAAAATAGGTAGGAGTCACCCTGGTTCGCGCCCATTCATTTTCCATCCATTCCCACCCGAACGGTGGGCCTATTGATTCTTCCTTTATCCGCCGGATTCCAGTCCTCGATCACATAGATCTGCGCCTTGCCGACCTCCGCCTGGGCTAGCGAATGTTGGTTGGCGTCCGTCACCACACGGAAATTCTGGTTAAACGATCCACCGGCAGATTCGGCCTGTTCCACGGCAGTCGCTTTCTGCGCGGCGGCGAAAGATGCGAGTAAAAGCCAAATGCAGAGAAGACGTACCGGTTGCATGAAAATCCCTCCATCTAAACTCGGGAAATTGGGACAAGGTCTGCGCTCTTGCCAAGGCGCTCCACATCTTACTCTCCTCTCCCTGCTCCTGTGACACAATAGAGAGTTTGCTTGAGGACCTTGCCCGATGACCACGAATGTCTTACGCTCTGCGCTGATTGCGCTGTCGCAGAACAAACCCTTGCGGTCTTTCGCGGAGCAGTCCCGCATGGGCCAAAAAATGTCCGGGCGCTTCATTGCCGGCATGCAGGTCTCCGATGCTTTGCGCGTGGCCGAGACGCTGAACCGAGAAGGCATTCCGGTTTCGCTTGACAGCCTGGGGGAGAATGTTTCTACCGAGGAAGAGGCGCAGCGCGCCGCCCAAATTTATCATCAACTGCTGGATGCGATCCAGCAGCGCGGTCTGCGGGCCAACGTCAGTGTGAAGCTGACACAGATGGGGATGAACATCAGCCCCTCGATCGCGCGCCAGATTACCGGCGATCTTGTCGACCACGCGGCGGCCGCCGACAGCTTTCTCCGCGTCGACATGGAAGGCACAGACCTGGCTCAGGCAACCGTCGATATGACCCGCGAACTGCATGCGATGCCCAACCATTCGGGTCGCATCGGGACCGTGCTGCAGGCCTACTTGTACCGCTGCGAAGAAGATGTTCGCGTGCTTCTGGGCGACGGCATTCGCATCCGGCTCTGCAAGGGCGCATATAAAGAGCCGCCTACGCTGGCCTTCCCAGACAAGAAAGATGTAGATGCCAACTACGTAAAGCTAACGAAGATTTTGCTGACCAGCGGGATCTATCACGGCCTGGCAACGCACGACGAGGCGATCATCCGCGCGACCAAAAAATTTGTGGAAGAAGAGGGCATCGACAAGCGCAGCTTTGAGTTTCAGATGCTCTACGGCGTTCGCCGCGATCTGCAAAGCTCTCTGGTGAAGCAAGGCTACGGCATGCGCGTTTACATTCCGTTCGGCACGGACTGGTACCCATACTTTATGCGCCGTCTGGCGGAACGGCCTGCAAACGTTCTATTCATCGCCAGGAACCTTCTGAAATAGTTCGGCAGAATTCGCAATGTCAGGGGCGGATCGAAGGCGCCCGGGACGCCAGCCGGATCGATAACTTCCTCAGATTTCGTCGTAGCGGTGAGGGCGACGGTCCCCGCGGCGCTCTCCGCCGCGCAACAGATCCAGTGCGGTGCGGATGGTGTTCATCCATCCGCCAATCTGCCGCAACGGAGCCATGACATTGTCCTGAATCGTGCGAGCGCCACGCGCGACACCGTCGAGCGTATTTGTCACCATGCCGTCGATACGGGTGACCTGGTGGCGCGTTTTTCCAGTTATGTCTGTCACCACGCCATCGATGTGGTCGACCTGCTGACGCAGTTTCTCGCTTGCAGTTTGAACGTTGGCTGTTATGGCCCGTAGGCGCGGCGCCATGTCGTCGGCCAGTTCCAGTAAATCCGTGGCAGCGTTCAGAACCGGGTTTAGCTCATCGTGCAGCTTCTCCACCTGTTCCATGACTTTGCGCTGCGCTGCCTTGGCGCCGACCACCATCACAACCAAAACGATGGTTTGTAAGAGCACTGCAAAGGTAACTACTCCAGTAAATACAAGGAAAACCGTAGATCCGGTTGGCATGGTGCCCCCTCATTACGAAATTTGCACTCGCAGACCACTGGCCCGACCCGTGGCTCAGACCCGTCGGGCAAAATCTGCTGGAAGGGAACCGACCTCAGTGGCCTAAGCACAGGTATGGAACCGCATTGCACATCAAAACTGACTGTAGCCGGGACCGCACGGCGCGCCTGCCGTTGAGATGCACTAAAAGCGATTTTCGGCTGCACCGCCGCGAAATGGTTCCTCGTCATCGTGGGAGCTGCTTTCGGACTCGTTCTTGCTGCCGGACACGCGGTCCACAATCCCGCTCCAGCGCTCACGGCCCTTGTCGGCGACTTCCTTGCCGCGCTCGGCAAACTCGTTGACTTGCTCGCGGCCCCTGTCGACCACGGAATTGATCTGCTCACGCGCCTCTCGACTACGGGCGGCGACGTAATCCTTGCTGTCTTTCGCGCTGGTGATCAGTCCTTCGCGCAGTTCCCGTCCCGCCTTGGGAGCAAACAAGATTCCTAACAACGCGCCCAGACCAAGGCCCGCGATAAACCACCCAATTCCCGTCGTTTCCTGTTCTGCCATTTGCTTATCTCCTTCGCGTAGTGGAGGAATTACGCGATCATCTGGATAGTAGCAAAAGGAGATAGGCCCGGCAATGCGCAGTTGGGTTCCCGCCCCGACGCCGTGCCGCAGCGACCGGCGCCGTACGGAGGGGCTGCTCTCCTCCTTTTGCGGCTGACAGCCCCCCTCCTACCCGCGAATGAATGTGGCCCGACTCGCGAAAGCGCCTATCCAGTGGACGATCCTCAACAGATATTCATCCAACGCAGATATAATAGTAAAAGCAGAACTTGTTTTGTTTGCGGCCAGGGTCGCAGCTGTCCGGGGTACCCCGTCCTCTGGTCCGGGTGCCTGATTCTCGCTCCTCCCCCATCTGCATCTAACGTAGCGTTAAGGGGAATTCATGATCGACTCGTCTCAAGAACGTCCTTCCGCGTATTTGACGTTTACGTTGCACGCGCATTTGCCGTATGTGGTAAATCATGGAACATGGCCGCATGGCCTGGAGTGGCTGCTCGAGGCCGCCGCGGAGACGTATCTGCCGCTTCTGCGCGTCATCGCAAACCTGGATCGCGATGGAATTGCGCTGCGGGCCAATCTAAACCTCTCTCCCATTCTGCTGGAGCAGCTGGCTCACCCGGTCTTTCGTGCCGAATTCCCCAAGTACCTGAAGCGAAAGATTACGGCCGCCAATGAGGATGAGGCCTATTTCAATCAAAACGGTGAACCGCTTCTGGCCGAGACGGCCCGGTACTGGCGCGGCTATTTCCAGCAGGCGCTGGAGCATTTTGAAGCTCTTGGCGGAGATATCATCCGCGGATTTCGCGAGGCTGCCGAGCGCGGACTGATTGACATCATTACGTGCGGGGCGACGCATGGATATTTTCCGCTGCTGGGGACCGACGAGTCGATCCGCGCCCAGGTCCAAACCGGCGTGGCGACGCATGAACGGCATATTGGCCAACATCCGCGCGGCATCTGGCTACCCGAATGCGCCTATCGTCCGGCCGGAATGTGGAGCTATCCGATAGTTCCCCACGGCAGCAGCCATCCGTGGCGTCCCTTTGACCGTAAAGGCGTGGAAGAGCCGCTGGAAGATGCCAAAATCGATTACTTCTTTGTCGACACCCACTTGGTGGAAGAATCTGTCCTGTTCACCCCATATGAGTTGCGGGCAGGCGGGGCCGTGGGCGTCGCCGCATCGCTGGCAGTGGAAACCTGCGAGCCGCATCACTCCCTGTATAAGGCGTATTACGTGGATGGGCCTCGCGCGCACCGCCGGCCAGTCGCGATTTTTCCGCGCGATCCTCGCACCGGATTGCAGGTCTGGAGCGGAGACGCCGGATATCCGGGCGACGGCAACTATCTCGACTTCCACAAAAAGCGCTTTCCCGGCGGCCATCGCTACTGGCAGGTGACCGGCTCCAAGATCGACATGGCGTACAAAACGCCGTATTACCCAGAAAAGGCAGCGGCACGGACCAAATCGCATGCGGAACATTATGTCAGCCTGGTGATCGATTCCCTCAGGTCTGGCTTTAAAGACCCGGTACCCGCCATCCTGGCTTCCCCATTCGATGCCGAACTGTTCGGTCACTGGTGGTTTGAAGGCCTAATGTGGCTGGAGCATGTGGCGCGCATCATGGCTCGCGCGGAGGTCCCCGTTGCCCTGACCAGTTGTGCCGCGTATCTCGATCGCCATCCGCCGGACAGTTTTCTTGCTTTGCCAGAAGGTTCATGGGGGAAGAACGGCACCCACGAGGTCTGGCTCAATCCGGATACCCGCTGGACATGGGAATATTTGTACCCGGCGGAAGTCGCAGTACGCGATGCCGCCAGTTCCAACCAATGGAAAGAGAATCCGCAGGGTGGGCGCATCCTGAAACAGTTGTGCCGCGAATTGCTGCTGCTGGAGTCCTCCGACTGGCAGTTCCTGATCACGACGGAAGCGGCGCGGGACTACGCCGAGGACCGCTTCAATGAGCACCTTGCCTCATTCCGCGCGATCGAAAAGATGTGGCAGCTGGATGCCGGCGGCGGCACGCTCAGTAGCGATGACGAGAAGCAACTGAGCAAGATCGAAACCCAGGACAGCGTATTTCCCCATGTCGATCCCAGCCTTTGGGCGACAACTAATTAGTTCAGCGGATGCCGTTTATTTTCCCGCGACCAAGCGCGCGACATGGCCGGCGATCACGCGATCTTCATCCGCCGGCAGGACGTAGACGGCAACGCTGGATCCTTGCCAACTGATCGTGCGAGGTCCGGCGTGCGTGGGTTCGTTTTCCTCCGGATTCAGCGTCAGCCCAAACGCATCGAGTCCGGCGCAGATCTGGGCACGGGTGATGGGGTCTCGTTCGCCGATGCCTCCGGAAAAGACCAGCGCGTCCAAGCCACCCATCAGCGCAGTGTAACCGCCAATCGTTTTTTTCGCAGACAACACGAATACCTCAATGGCGAGGGCGGCCTGCGCGTTTCCATGATTCGCGGCATCTCGCAAGATGCGCATGTCATTGGAAAGGCCGGAGAGGGCAAGCATGCCGGATTGGTTGTTCAGCATCTGTTCGACGGCATCCGTTGCATTGGCCGCACTGCCCGCCTCCAAGCGCAGCAGATAGAAGATCAGCCCAGGATCGAGATCTCCGGGACGAGTGCCCATAACAAGGCCGCCGCAAGGCGTAAAACCCAGGGAGACATCCAAGGCTTTTCCATCGCGGATCGCCGTGACACTGGCGCCACTACCGAGATGAGCATAGATCAGTCGCTTTGGCACCTGACCCGGCGGAAACAGGTCCGGGACCCTTCCATCTTGAAACTGTTGCAGGATCGATTCGCACGATAGACCGTGAAAGCCATAGCGATGCACACCCTGGTCGCGAATCTCCTTGGGCAGAGGATAGATCGACGCGACTTCCGGTAAGTCTTGATCGAAGATCGTATCGAAGCAGGCGTAATTGTCCACGCCGGGAAAGCTTTCCTTCGCTTCGCGGATAATTTCCAGGCCGATCGGCTGATGCAGCGGAGCAAAACACGTTGCCTTTTCGATTTCCGACAACACCTCTGGCGTGATCAACTGGTGCGCGTGCAACTTTGGCCCGGTGTGGACAATGCGATGGCCGATGGCCGCGGGACGTGTCAGGCCCGATTGCTGCAGCAGGGCTGCAATTTTTCGGACAGAATCGCGATACGAGTCAAGTTCTGGCGGCGCGGATTCAGATACAAGGGTTTGACGCTTGCCATCCTGGATGGCGTAAAAAGTAAACTGCGCCTTGGGCGTGCCAATCCCGCTGGCCGCGCCATGGTAAAGCAGGGTGAGCGCCATGTCGTCTGCCGCATAGATGGAAAACTTGATCGACGACGAGCCGCCGTTAAAAACAAGGATTGGCAAATGTTGCAGGTCCGTTCTTATCTTAGGGGCCACTTCCACTCTTGAATTTCCTTTCTGTCGGTCCCATTTTCATGGGCGTAGTCAATGGCGTCGGTAATCTGGTCTTTCAGCCATTCTTTGGTGTGAGCCCCTGTCGCGCGCAGTTTCGGCACGCGATCAATTACATCGATCGCCAGGTTGAAGCGATCCACCTGGTTCAGGATTGCAAGTTCCAGAGGCGTGTTGATGTTTCCTTTTTCCTTGTATCCGCGCACGTGCAAGTTCTCATGGTTCGTACGCCGGTAGGTCAGCTTATGGATCAGCGATGCATACCCGTGAAAATTGAAAATGATGGGCTTGTTTTGCGTAAACAACGAATCGAAATCGCGGTCCGACAATCCATGGGGATGTTCCGTGTCCGGCTCCAGCTTGAACAGGTCGACCACGTTCACAAAGCGAATCTTCAACTCCGGAAAACGCTCGCGCAGAATTGCCACAGCAGCCAGCGATTCCATCGTGGCGATATCGCCGGCCGTCGCCATCACCACATCCGGTTCAACTCCTTGATCGTTGCTGGCCCAGTTCCAGATGCCGATGCCCTTGGTGCAGTGTCGTATCGCATCCTCAATGCCCAGATACTGCAGATGGGGTTGCTTGTCCGCAACAATCACGTTGACGTAATCCGTACTGCGCAAGCAATGGTCGCCAACACTCAACAGGCAATTGGCATCCGGCGGCAGATAGATACGCGTGATTGTGGAACTCTTATTTGTGACGACATCGAGAAATCCCGGGTCCTGATGGGTGAAGCCGTTGTGGTCCTGCCGCCAGACCAGCGAAGTAATGAGGATGTTCAGCGAAGAAATGGAAGCCCGCCATTTCACTTCGGTCTTGCACTTCTCCAGCCACTTGGCATGCTGGTTGAACATGGAGTCGATGACGTGGACAAAGGCCTCGTAACTGGCGAACAGGCCGTGCCGCCCGGTCAGGACATACCCTTCAAACCATCCCTCCAGCGTGTGTTCGCTCAGCATCTCCATCACACGTCCGTCGGCGCTGAGCTCGCCGCCATCCAGGTCCTCCGGCTTAAATTCCGCCAGCCATGTCTTCTTGCTGGCCTCGTAGATGGCCTGCAGCCGGTTGGAAGCGGTTTCATCCGGTCCGAAGACGCGAAAACTGTTCATGTTCCTGCGCATGGCCTCCGCCAGGAAATGCGCCAGCACCTCTGTGGGTCCCACTTCGGTTGTTCCCGGCTGCGTCACTGTGACCGCGAAATCTCGGAAATCGGGCAGCCGCAGCGCCTTGCGCAGCAGGCCTCCGTTGGCATGGGGATTGGCGCTGAGACGGCGATTGCCTTTCGGCGCCAACTCCTTCAATTCCGGAATCAACGCACCGGATGCATCGAACAGTTCCTCCGGCTTGTAGCTGCGCATCCACTCTTCCAGCAAACGCAGATGCGCGGGATTAGTCGTAACGTCGAGGATCGGGACCTGATGCGCCCGCCAGAACCCCTCCACCTTGTGCCCGTCCAACTCTTTCGGCCCAGTCCAACCCTTCGGACTTCTAAGGATCACCATCGGCCACCTGGGCCGGTCGGCGGTGTTGGTGTTGCGCGCGTGCTTCTGAATGGCGCGAATCTCCTGAATGCAATGCTCCAGTGTGGCGGCCATCTGCTGGTGCATGATGTGCGGATCGTCGCCCTCGACGACATACGGCTTCCATCCATAACCGTGAAACAGCTGCTCCAATTCCTCCGAAGAAATGCGCGCCAGAATTGTTGGATTGGCGATCTTGTACCCATTCAGATGAAGGATCGGAAGGACTGCACCGTCGCGAATGGGATTCAGGAACTTGTTCGAGTGCCACGACGTCGCCAGCGGGCCCGTTTCTGCTTCACCGTCTCCAACCATCACGGTGGCAATCAGATTGGGATTGTCAAACGCCGCTCCAAATGCGTGCGAGATGCTGTAGCCCAGCTCGCCGCCTTCGTGGATCGATCCCGGCGTTTCCGGCGTGCAATGACTCCCAATTCCTCCTGGGAAGGAAAATTGCTTGAAGAACTTTTGCAGCCCCTCTTCATCCTGGCTCTTGTCTGGATAGACCTCGGAATAGGTACCCTCCAAATAGGCATTCGACAGCGTTGCTGGTGCTCCATGACCGGGGCCAGAGATGTAGATCATGTCGAGGTCGTATTTCTTGATGAGACGGTTCAGATGGACCCAGGCGAATGTCTGGCCGGGGTCCGATCCCCAATGGCCCAGCAGGCGTTGCTTGATGTGCTCCGGCCGCAGCGGTTCTTTCAGGAGCGGGTTTTCCCGCAAATAGAGCATACCCACGCACAGATAATTGCAGGCGCGCCAGTAGGCATCCATCATGCGCAGTTCTTCTGGTGCAAGCGGCTTGCGGGAACTGACCTTGGCGGCGGAACGGCGGGCGGAAGCGGTGTGGCTGTCAGAACTCACGGAATCCCCCTCATCTGGTCATGCACTTAGGATAGATGAGAATCCCCGCGCGGTGAGTTCGCCACGGAGCGCAAAGATTGACGGCAGCTTCACATTGCGGCAGATTCATTGTCGTTCAATCACCATGGGCTTCCGTGGTTGCAACCACTTTCCCTCGAAACATGCGATAGACGAAGACAAAATATCCAATGGCCAACAGAATACCGAAGGACCACCAGACAAGCCCGACCGCCAGCCCATGATGACCGGCAAGCGCCTTGGAAATAGTGATGTCCTGGGCGGCATTGCGGCTGGATGGCAGCAGCACCGGACAGAGGCCCACCGCCGCTCCGGCCAGCATCAGCGCCAGATA
Organism: Acidobacteriaceae bacterium; assembly: GCA_052142955.1. GTDB lineage: Bacteria > Acidobacteriota > Terriglobia > Terriglobales > Acidobacteriaceae > JAKAAZ01. The sequence continues at coordinate 31,600 of JBKQVW010000174.1, forward strand.
CAAACAGGAGCACAAAAACGCCGGAAAGTCTCTGGTCTTGCGGGAATACAACAGAATTCCGAAGAGGCTGGCAACCACGCCGAGAGGGATGAGAAAGGCGACCGGGTAATGCCGATAACTCAGCAAAACCGCAGGCCGAACCACCATGGTGGCAGTCAGGCTGATGATGGTGAGCAGCAGCAGAACGATCCACGAGCGTTGCGCCAGTTGCCGCGCTCGCGCCTGCAGATCTCCATCGGTTTTAATCGCCAGATACAAGCTGCCATGAATGCCGAGTGCGACCAGTGCCACCAGGCCGCCGATCACGGTATACCAATCCAAAATGCCGGGATTCGGGCCAACCCGCCAGTTCGTCCACAACGGAGCGAAGAAATAGCCGTCCGCGTTCAGCGGAACTCCGCGGATGACGTTGGCCAAGGCAGCGCCGAGAAAAATCGCGAGCAAAATGCTGGATATGGCAAACGACCCATCGAAGAACCCGCGCCACACCACGGTGCCGAAATGTGACCGCAATTCAATGCCAATGCCGCGCAAGATCAGCAGCCACAACACGATCATCAGCGGCAGATAAAATCCACTGAACGACGAGGCGTACAGCAAAGGAAAGGCAAAGTAAAGAGTGCCGCCGCCGGCTAGAAGCCAGACTTCATTGCCATCCCACACCGGACCGATGGTGCGCAGAATTGTGTCGCGGTCCTGGTGCGATCGGGCGACCAAAAAATGCGAGATGCCCACTCCAATATCGAAGCCATCGAACACCACATACGCCACCAGCATCAGTGCAACAATCCAGAACCAGATCAAGCCCATCATGGTATCTCCTGTACCTTTTGGCTATGCAGCGCTGACCGGCGCGCCTGTGTGGATGCCGGATGCGGGGGCACGCTCGGGCCCGCGAGCGAGTTCGGCATAAATCAGGAAGACGAACAGGATTGACAAGACTGCGTACAGTCCCATGAACCCGAGCAGAGTGAAGAGAGTGTTCCCCGGCGACACAAATTGGGAATATCCCTGGCTGGTACGCATCAAGCCGTACACCAGCCACGGTTGTCTGCCGATCTCAGCCGTCATCCAGCCCGCGGTATTTGCCACATACGGCAGTGGAAAGCTCAACATCAGCGGCCACAGCAGCCACTTGGCGTGGAACAACTTGCCGCGCCACAACCACACGAGGGCCAGCACCATCAAGGCAACGAAATAGGTCCCCAGACCGGCCATGATGTGATAGCTGAAGAACAGCAGCGGAATATTCGTGGGCCACTGGTCTTGAGGGAAGCTGTCCAAGCCTCGGACCTCCGCCCTGGTGGTGCCATAGATCAGGTAGCTGAGGACCTTATTGACGACCAGGGGATTGTCGATCTGCTGGTTCGCGACATTGGGCTGGCCCAACAACACCATGGGAGCTCCCTTCTCCGTTTTGAAGAGCCCCTCCATGGCGGCGGTGGTTGCCGGCTGGTGCTGCGCCATGTATTTCCCATGCAGATCGCCGCTGGGAAAAATCTGAAAGCTGCAGGCAATTACCCCAGCGATAACGCCAACCCGCAGAAACACGCGGCCATAATCTGAAAACTTGTTTTCCAGCAGGTAGAACGCGCCGACTGAAGACATGACGAAGGCGCCGGTGATGACAGCCCCGCTCATATTGTGCGCATATTGCAGCAGTGCCCAGTGATTCAGCAGCAATTTCCAGAAGCTGGTCACTTCATAAGAGCCATTGGAGAGCACGCGGTAGGCGACGGGATGCTGCATCCAGGCGTCGGTGACAATGATGAAAAACCCTGAGATCCAGGAGCCGAGGAAAACCAGAAATGCCGCCGTCCAATGCTGCCAGCGGGACAGACGCTTTTCCCCATAGAGAAACAGTCCAAGGAATGCCGACTCCAGGAAAAAGGAAAACACGCCTTCCATGGCGAGCGGCTGGCCAATCACACCGCCGGTCATACGCGAAAACTGCGCCCAGTTGGTCCCGAACTGAAATTCCATGGGGATCCCAGTGACTACGCCCATGATGAAATTGATCCCGAAAATGCGCGCCCAAAATCGGGCTGCATCGTCGTAGACCGGATCGTTTTTGCGAATGGCGATGGTCTTTAGGATGACGATGAGCAACGCCAATCCCATGGTGAGCTGGGGAAACAGGTAATGGTACGTAATCGTAAACGCAAAGTGCAGGCGATGAAGCAATAGGGCGTCAGACATGCGGCCTCTCTGTCTCACCACAATAGTAATACCCAGGCCGAACAGCCGTGATGTCCGTCACAGATGTTTTAAGAAACCTAGGATTGGCGGAGCCCTACGGGATTTCCTACAGCGGTAGTGAAGGCGGGCGATCTCCGCGCGGCTTTTCCCCAAGATGATAACGATCCGTATCATCGAATCTGGATGGGCCCAGCGATAGGAAATCCTCTCTAGACCAGAAGTTCGAGTGCAGACTTGCGAAGGATGGTCAGGGAAGTTCCTTTGATCGAAATAATTTCTTTGCGCTTCAATTCACTTAACACGCGTGTGATCGATTCGCGCGTCGTGCCCAGCATGGTTGCCAATTCTTCATGGGTCAGCGACATGGTAAATCGCGGCTTCGCATCACGCGCGCCGGATGTCATCTCAAGCAGCAACCTGGCGACGCGTCCGGCAATCGACATGGAAAGCGCGAGCCGGGTAGCGTCCCCCAATGCATCGCGATACTCCTTGTTGATCATCTTGGTCGCATGCATGCTGCCTTCCAGATGATGCTCAATGAAATGGAGAAAGTCTTGGCGCTGAAAAGACTTCACCTGCACCGGCTCGATCGCTTGTGCGGTGATTTCGTACGCTGTCCCGGAAATGGCAGCGCTCAAGCCCAGCACATCCCCTGGCTTGGCGATTCGTACCAGCAGTGTCTTGCCATCTTTTGAAGAGGTGGTCAGCTTCACATGACCGCCGCACAAAATGTAAACGCTGCGAGCAGTTTGCGCTTCAAAGAACAACGTACTGCCCGACGGCACGGTCATTTGCATGCCGAGCGTTTCAAATTCCACCAGCGCTTGCGGAGACAGATTGCAGAACCAGTCGGCGTGCCTCTCCTTACACGTGAAGCAGCCTTCGTTTTCCAACCTGTTCGCACAGTTGTCTGCCATGGTCATACCCTGCCACTTTTAGCATAGTCTAGTATTGCTTCTCGGGCTGCAATCGTTTGTGACGCAAGTCACAGCTATCACCCTGGGCCTCCTCTACAGTCGACATGGAAGGTGAGGATGCCTCCAGAACCTGAAGCCGAACTTCTGCAGCGACCCCAACCCGGCGACTCGCCTGGCTCGTCCCCGGCTGCCGAGTACAAAAGCTCCGGCTGGCCGGCTCGCCGCATTGTAAAGAAGCTGATTCGACGCCACTTCCAGGACCGTTCCCAATGGTTTCGTCATGGCGTTCAGGCCGTATTTGCGTTGCTCAACCTATGGCTGGGAATTCAATTCTGTCTGTGGACGCGCTACTACGAAACTGCAGGGCGAGTGCTCTATGTAAACCGGCCCGCCGGGGTCGAAGGCTGGTTGCCCATTGCGGGAATGATGAATACAAAATACTTGCTGGAAACGCACAGGGTACCGCAGATCCATCCGGCTGCAATGTTTCTGTTCCTCGCGTTCCTGCTCTCCAGCCTGTTGCTGAAGAAAGCGTTCTGCTCCTGGCTTTGTCCCATCGGCACGCTCTCCGAACTGCTATGGAAAACAGGCCAAAAACTTCTGGGCAGAAACTTCAGGCTTCCCGCATGGCTGGACATGCCATTGCGCAGTTTTAAATACATTCTGCTCGGCTTTTTTGCGTTTGTGATCGGGACCATGTCCGCCGCAGCTCTCGCCGACTTTCTGCACTCGCCCTACGGGCTGGTTGCAGATGTGAAAATGTTGAATTTCTTCCGCGATATGGGCGAAACGGGGATCATCGTTCTTGTCCTGCTGTTCGCGCTCTCTATCTTGATACGGAATTTCTGGTGTCGCTATCTGTGCCCGTACGGCGCACTGATGGGACTGGTTTCGCTGCTGAGCCCAACAAAGATTCGACGCGATGCCGCTGCATGTATCGACTGCGGCAAGTGCGCCCGCGCGTGCTCGGCCAACCTGCCGGTGGACCGGCTGGTGCAGGTCCGCTCCGTCGAATGCGCGGCCTGCATGGAATGTATTGCGGTGTGCCCGGCGCAGAACGCGTTGCAGTTTTCGTTGCCGCCGCGCCGTGCAGTGGAGGCAAAAGACCGCTGGCGCAATCTCGCCCTCACTCCCATGGCGGTAGCCATTGTTCTGGCCTGCCTGTTTTTCAGTTTCGTCGGTTATGCCAAGGCGACAGGCCATTGGAAAACCAACCTGCCACGATCTCTTTATATGGAACTGGTACCGAACGCAAACAATCTTTCGCATCCGGGAATGTGAAGCCGTTCTCGTCGTCGCTGGTGCAAAAGCAAGCGCCCCACTCAGATGCCTTCGCCCATGCTGACGTAATCCGACCGCGGATATTGCTGGCTGCGATAGCGGGCGCGTTCTTCTTCCTCCACCGCGAGCGCGCTCTCCGGCTCCGTTTGCCGCGACTGCTGCAGTTCTCCATCCAGCCGCTCGACGCGCACCTTCAGCCGCTTCACCTCGTCGCATAGCGCGATGATCACATCGGAAAGCGGATCGTTGATTTCGCGAGGGTCGGTAATCAGCACGCGTTTGCCGCCTTGATACACGATGTGCGCTGGGACACCCACGACGGTCGAGTCCGGCGGCACATCGCGCAAAACCACAGATCCAGCACCGACGCGAGAATGTTCTCCAATGGTGATATTGCCCAGTATGTTGGCGTTGTTTCCGACGAACACCCCGTCGCGCAACGTTGGATGCCGTTTGCCGCTGCCCTTTCCGGTGCCGCCGAGCGTCACACCCTGGTAGAGCGTCACGTCGTCGCCAATGATCGTGGTCTGCCCGATGACTACTCCAATTCCGTGATCGATGAACAGCCGCCGCCCGATTTGCGCCTCTGGGTGGATTTCAATGCCCGTCCAGAAACGCGTGATCTGCGACAACGCGCGCGACAGCAGCTTCAAGTTCCTCTTCCAAAGCCAATGGTGAATGCGATGGGCCCACACCGCGTGCAGGCCCGGATAGCACAGCAGCACCATGGCCTTCGATGTGGCGGCGGGGTCGCGCTCGAACACACATCGTATATCTTCGCGAATCAGTCGAATCAGGTTCATAGAAGCGGTCTCATATATGCTTTTGCCGCTTCGGCGAGCGACCTGAGACCCGCTTTGGGGCGGGTCTCATACTCCTCATAACGATCTACTTCAGGCTTATGAGACCGCTTCATACCGTCACGGCGGACGTCTTCGTCTCCATTGCCTCTTTTCGGAACTCATCGAACAAGACTGTGGAAAGATACCGTTCGCCGGCGCTAGGAATGATCACGACAATCAATTTGCCCGCATTCTTCGGGTTCCGCGCCACCTTCAACGCCGCATGCACCGCTGCCCCGGACGAGATGCCGACCAGCAGACCTTCCTCCTTGGGCAGCCGCCGCGCCATGGCGATGGCTTCCTCATTTGTTACCGGAACGATCTCGTCAATCAGCTCCGTCTTCAGCACCTTGGGAATAAATCCGGCGCCAATCCCTTGGATCTTGTGCGGCCCCGGTTTGCCGCCGGAAAGCACAGCACTGTCCGCAGGTTCCACTGCGACCGTCCAAAATCCCGGCTTCCTCGCCTTCATGTATTCGCTGACGCCGGTCAGTGTGCCGCCGGTGCCAACGCCAGAAATTAGAATGTCCGCTTTACCATCGGTATCGTTCCAGATTTCTGGTCCGGTTGTGTCGACGTGAATCTTCGGGTTGGCTGGATTGTTAAACTGCTGCAAAATATAGCCATTTGGTGTCTCGCGCAGCAGCTCTTCCGCCTTCGCCACCGCCCCTTTCACGCCGCTTGGGCCAGGCGTCAACACAATTTTCGCCCCAAAGGCCAGCAGCAGGATGCGGCGTTCGAGGCTCATCGTGTCCGGCATCGTCAAAATAATGTCGTAGCCCTTGACCGCGGCCACAAAAGCCAGCGCAATCCCGGTGTTGCCGCTGGTCGGCTCAATCAACACGGTTTTGCCCGGTGTGATCTTGCCTTCGCGCTCGGCCGCCTCAATCATGGCCATACCAATGCGGTCTTTGACGCTGCTCAGCGGATTCGCGCTTTCCAGCTTCGCCACCACCCTTGCCTGGCATCCTTCCGTCACATGGTGCAGTTCCACCAGTGGAGTACGTCCAATCAGGTCCGTCACGCTTGCGGCAATATTCATGATTCGATCCTTTCTTGAAACCTTACCGAAAGCATACCGGGTTTTGCATTTTTTCAGAATCTGTACCCTTAGCTATTTGGAGACGGCCCCTTTCTCCGAGGTGACCTCCCAGCTCCCTTCGTCCACAAACCCTTTGTCCGCAAAGGAATGGCCAGTAACTAGCCCAAGAAGAAACCAGCAGAATACGACCATCCCGAAGGCGAACAGCGTATCGCCGGGAATCCGCATCCAGCGCAGATCGTTCATCATCCCCGTCTGTAGAAATTCCGACGAGCGCGCATACCATGTTCCGTATTGCACCGAGGCCCACGCCTGCAGAATGCCAATGGGCAGCAGGCTCAGCAGCACCATCAACGAAAGGCCAATGTTGATCGACCAAAAAGAGATCGCCAGCGGACGGTCCTTCCATGCTCTGCCCGGGCGCAAAGCGCGCAGGCAAAACAACATCAACCCGAGCCCAAGCATGCCGTACACGCCAAACAATGCTGTGTGACCGTGCACCGCAGTCGTGTTCAAGCCTTGCATGTAATAGAGCGCGACTGGCGGATTGATGAGGAACCCAAAGAGTCCCGCTCCAACAAAGTTCCAGAAGGCAACCGCAACGAAGAACCAGATGGGCCATTTGTAGGCAGCGATCCACACCGCCTTCGAGCGTTGCTGCCCGAGACGGATGTTGTCCCACGCCTCAAATCCAATCAGCACCAGCGGCACAACCTCCAATGCGCTGAAGACAGAGCCCAGCGCGATGACCGCGGCGCCCGTCCCGCTGAAGTACAGGTGATGGAACGTGCCAACGATGCCGCCCGACAGAAAAATAATTGTCGAGAACAGCACCGCGCGGGTCGCTGTTTGCACGCGTAGCAGATTCAACCGGGTAAACAGGAAGGCGATCACCACGGTAGCGAAGACTTCAAAGAATCCTTCGACCCACAGATGCACCACCCACCAGCGCCAATACTCGGCGGTGACCAGATTGCTGCGTTGTCCATACATCAGTCCCGCGCCATAGAACAGGGGAATGGCAATGCTGCTGATGAGAAACAGGACCAGCAGGTGACGACCTTCCGAGGGTACCGCCAGCGCCGGCCGCAATGCTCGCCACATCAGCCACAGCCAGAAAACCAGGCCAACAAAGAGTAGTATCTGCCAGAACCGCCCAAGGTCCACATATTCGTACCCCTGGCTGCCAAACCAAAACCACAGATTTCCCAGCTTCTGCTCAATTCCCAGCCATTCCCCTGCCAGCGAACCGGCAACGACCAGCACCAATGCTCCAAACAGCAAGTTCACGCCGAGACACTGCCCTTTCGGTTCATGTCCGCTGACAGCAGGGGCAACATACAGCCCTGTTGCCAGCCAGGAGGTGGCAATCCAGAAAATGCCCAGTTGCAGGTGCCAGGTGCGCGAGACCGAGTAGGGGAACCATCGCGCCAGCGGGATGCCGTAGAAATGCGACCCCTCGACGCCATAGTGCGCGGTGATGATGCCGCACGCAATCTGCACCAATGCCATGGCCGCCGCCACGAAGAAATACTTCATTGTGGCCCGTTGCGACGGCGTCGGATGCAGCCCGAGAAGTGGATCGTGCGTCGGCGGCAGCTCACGGATCGGGTCCACCTCCCGGGCCGCAAAATACCAGACCATCGCCCCCACAGCGGCCAGCAGAAATACGAAGCTCAGGATGCTCCACACAATGGCTCCCGGCGTCGGCTGATTGCCCACCAATGGCTCATGCGGCCAGTTGTTGGTGTAGGTGACATCCTCGCCGGGACGGTCCGTAGTCGCGGCCCAGGAAGTCCACCAGAAGAAAGCCGCCATTTGCCGCTGCTTCACGGGATCGCTCAGCGTCCCGCTTGGAATGGCGTAATTGTCGCGACCGTTTCCAAAGATATTCGCGTAATACTTTTCCAGCGAATCGAAAGCGGCCGCGCGCACCGGCAGGATGACGATATGGCGCGTCGCGGGATCGTAGGTATTGCGCCGCAACGAATCACGCAACCGCGCATCGAGCGCAGCCTTTTGCTCGTCGGAGAGCGCCGAGTATGACACCGCACCCTGCTGGCGCGCCCATGTATCCAGCGTGAAAATGGATTCGCGGTGCAGCCAGTCCGCAGTCCAGTCGGGCGCGACATAGGCGCCGTGACCCCACACCGTGCCAATCTCCTGCCCGCCAATCGACTGCCAGACACCCTGGCCATCAGTGATGTCGGTCCCCGTAAACACCACTTGCCCGTCCGTGGTGACCACTTGGTTCGGGATCGGCGGCGCGTGGCTAATAATGTGGTGTCCCACACTGCCGAGGATGATAAAGGAACCGATGACAACAATGGACAACGCAATCCAAAGACGTTTATATGACTTCAAGCAGCACCTCGTATGGGCAACGGAGAATGAAATTCAGGGCGAAGATGAGCAGGTGGGTACAGCAGCGTTACCGCAATATTGGCGGCGAACAAAACAACCGCGGTCAACTCCACGATTGCAAAGTACGGCAGCAATTTCCAGGCGAGATTCCAAATATGCTCATACGCCAGCGGCTCCAGAGTGATGCGCAGCGCACACCCTACATTCAGCAGCAGCAGCGACCAAAACATCAATCGAGAACTCCACAGAATTCGCATGCCACAAAACGCGGGCAGAACTCGCTGGCCAATGACGAAGACCATGCCGGCGACAAAGCCGACCGTCAGCGCGTGCCGGCTGGCTCCCCAGATGCCGCCGCCATGGTCGTAGCGGACCGCGATGCCATCCAGGATGCACGACACCACCAGCCAGATGTACGCGACGCGGACAAATACCGGGAAGGTCCGGTGAACATGCAGCAGCTTAGCCGGCTGAACAGCTGGCCGCCACACATGCAGGGCATGGACCGCCAGCAATGCCGCCGCCAGAAATAGGGCGGCAGCCATCGGCAGCCATTGCAGGAAGACGGCGACCACACCGGCAACACTCAGGCCGTAAGCGACGAGCAGGCGAATGCCCTCAGGCTTCTTAAACCCTGCGAATACCGGGAGCCAGCGCGCGTTGAAGCCCCAGATCGTCGGCACCAGCACGCCCCAGACCGCCAGCACGACCAGTTGCAGATCGAGAACATGCGGTAGCGCGGGCGATTTTCCATAGAGGGCGAGGTACATCAAAGCGGCACAATTCGCCGTCACCGCGACCAGAAACGCAACGGTTGCCGCGATCACAACCACCATCCAGGCTTCCATGCGATGTGCCGGGTCCGCTGGGCGATGTCGGCGCACCGCGCGATAAAACAGCAAGCAGGCAATCAGTTGAAGCGCGCCGGAAAGCGGCAACAGAATTCTCCATTGCCAAGCGGTAACGCCGCCGATCCAGCGCATCGCAATCCCCAGCGTCCACAAGGTCCACGCAATCCATGCCGCGCGCACCGGAAAGTGCAGTGTGCTCTGCATCTTGGTCAGGGAATAGAATCCAATGCCCAGAATGAAGGAACCGATCCAGCCGAAGATTTGTGCCTGACCATGCGCCTGCAACCATGCCGCAGACACGGTGCTGAGGGTGCGTTGCTGGGAGATGCCAATCAGGTTCCACACTCCCAGAAACGTCCCCGGCAGCAGCATGAACAACATACCGCTTGCGATGAAGGCGGTCACCAGCCGTTGGCTGTGCCGCTCCATCGCCACACGCGCCGCATTCGTGGGTTGCCGCGCGGAATGAAGTGCCGTGGTCACACCGTCCCCTTCGCTTGCGCCAGAGCGCGCGGGAAAAGAATGTTGTTCTCCAGATGAATGTGCTGGTGGAGGTCCTGCTCCAGATCTTCCAGTGCGCGATAGAGAGAACGCCAAGTCGGGCAGGCGGCCGTCGGCGGCGTGTACTCGTTGGTCAGACTGCGCAGTTCGCGTAGTTCCCCGCCAGCCTGGTCGTGGTCGGCCATCATGCGCGCGATGGGTTGCTCGACGCTGCCAAACATGGAAGGCAATGCCGCTTGCTGGCCGCCTTCCAGCTTCTTGATATAAGGAAACAGGATGGTTTCCTCGCAAACTAAGTGGTGTGCCAGTTCGGCGCTGACAACCGCGAAGACCTTGGCGATCTGCGCGACTTCTGGATGATTGGCCCCATGGCGCGACTCCACCTTCGCCATCAAACCGCCGATCAGCTGGATCTGCTCCCGCGTAAATGCGTGGTGCCTGCTCACAATGTAGTCGGCCAGGTCCTTCAATGGCGCACTCTGCCATTGGACCTCCGGCGTGTTCGTTTTCCGCTGTTGGAGTTTGAGTTCTTCCAGCACGGGATCGACGGCTACGTCCCGCCGCGTGCAGGCTTCCGCCAGAGTATGTTTTCCTCCGCAGCAAAAATCGATGCCAAAACGCTCCAGCACCGGGATCGTGGTTGGATATTCGACTGCAATGTCGCGAACTTGTGTTTCCGATGTGATGACCATGATTGAATCTCCCAGCCCCGACAGTAGTGATCGGGCACACAAGACTCAGTGACTTTCATCACAACGCTGGTTTTCTTGATGGAATGGGTCGGCTGGTTGCCAATCTCGACGCCCATGCGGCAAGATGGCGCTATGTCTCTCGAACGCCGCATGGATGTTCTGTCCAAGTCCGCCTGGTTCCAAAACCTGCCTACGAACGCTTTGGCGGAACTCGCGGCGCACGGTCGGGTACGCAAGCTTTCACGCGGCCAGGTCCTGTTTACCGCCAACGAACCGGCAGACGGGATGTACATCGTGCTCTCCGGCTCCGTGCGCGCCTTCCGTGAAAACATCGATGGCCGCGAGCAGACGATCCATGTGGAGAGCGTCGGCGGCATGCTGGCCGAAGTGCCCGTCTTCGATGGCGGTCCGTACCCTTCCACCACCATGGCGGAAGAAGATTCGGAGCTGCTGTTTCTGGCGAAAGAAGATGTGCGCCGATTCCTGTTGCAACATCCCGAGGCGGCACTGACAGCGCTGGCGATCCTGGCAAGGAAACTGCGGTCGGTCGCATCGCTGGCCGAGCAACTCTCATTGAAAGATGTGACCCAACGACTGGCGACGTTGTTGCTCGAAGAAGCCCGGCGAAAAAATCCGAAGCTGAAGGATGGCGTATCCTTTTCCCTTCCACTGTCGCATACGCAACTTGCATCCCGGCTCGGCTCGGTACGCGAGGTGGTCACGCGCAGCTTACAGAAGCTGGTGCAGCAGGAAATCCTGACCATCCATGGCCATCAGACCACGATTCTCGACCTGCAAGCACTCCGCGCCCAAGCATATCCCCATCCGAAAGCTCCGCCTGCGGGCGCCTTCCAGCGCTAGGTTCCAAGAGTAAATCAAGGCTTGTCGATATGCCTTCCAAGGCGCACGCCGGTGCCAGGAAATTGTCAATGCACGGTACAGTGATCTGCGTCACGGAGGAAAGCGCTTAGGAATGAGACCGTATTTCTGAGTGTCTGATTCGGAGGTTTGGTATGACCTATCTCGACCAGGGGCATATCGACGCCCTTTCGCCGGAAACATTTCGTACCCAGCATCCCTATCCCTGGGTCAGTATCCCAGCGGCCCTGACGCAGGAGGGTTTTGAGCATCTTCGCAACGCCATGCCCCAAGTGGAGCGGTTCGACCGCAAAGTCGGGGTCAAACGAGGTCACGGGCAAGCGCCGCACGACCGCTACATCCTGCATTACAGACCCGGCATGGATCTGCCGGGACCTTGGAAGGAATTTGTCGCGGAACTCGAGGGCGACACCTATCAGTCATTGCTACGTAGGATGCTGGGACCGCAAAAATTCATCCTCACGCTGGAGTGGTATTACGCCTGGCAGGGATGTTCCGTCTCGCCCCACTGCGATGCCCGGCGCAAACTTGCGACACATATTTTTTACTTCAACACAGAAGACGATT
>JBKQVW010000175.1:0-7020 GCA_052142955.1 Acidobacteriaceae bacterium
AAAACATTTGCCATGTAGATGCCGAGCGGCCGCGCAATCAACACGATCAGCAGAAAATAGAGTCCTATCTGAAACCATCCATCGGCGGTCATGGCTAGAATTTCTCCGGACGCAACAGGGCAATTACCAGGTAGACGAGCATCGATACTGAGATGAGAAGTAGAACTGCGGTTTCAATATGCATGGGATTACCTCAATCGCTCGCACCCGAGCGTGTATCCGATTGCCACTGCGAAAAATAGAAGAGCCAACAGAACCATCCAGAGATCGGTCATACATTTTCCTCCTAATACGATTACCAAGCGCCCTGCATTTGGCCAAACCACCAGACAAGGCCCATCGTTGCGGTCGTTTGCTGCGGAACCAGCAGGCCTTCGGTCGCCGTGTGGAAATAGGGTTGGTTCGAGAAATCTCGTCGCCATTCCAGGAATACTTTGAATCCATCTGTCAGCAAATAGTCTGCCGTTACGGTGGATTCCTTCAACGCCTGGGAGGTTCCGCTGAATAGTCCTTGAGGATCGGCCAGATATTCGGCGCGCGTGGCCATCGCGAATTTCGGGGTCCACTGATAGTCGATGTAGGCAGCGCCGCCAGCGACGTGTTGCGGAGCCGATTCGCTGGTATCGCGATGGATGATGTAGTCGCTTTCGCCGACCAGAGTCCACTTCGGTGTAGCATTCCACGTCGCATAGGTGTCGAAGATATGCTCTTTTCCGTTCGGCGTGGGAACAATTGGGGTGGCCGTTTGCGTCGAATCCGGATTTCCGCTGAGGACAAAACTGCGTTGCTGCTGGCCGAAGAAATAATTGATCTGCCAGCTGACGGTGCTCGCCGGATGGAGCGTGAAGGCGAAGTTCTGAGATTTGAATCCACTGAACGCGTCTGTCTGCTGGGCGCCATTCACCAGCCAATAGGCGACCGTCAGCTTAGGGTCAAACGTATATGCGGTGCGAAATCCCATATGGTAGAAGGGCAAAAAATTGAAATAATACGAACGGGAGTAATTGATCTGGTCTTTCGTGTAATTGCCCTCAACTCCAAGAGCGCTCGCCCATTTCCCAAAGTCGATCGTTAGTCCACTCCCGACAGGCGCGACGTAGGTACCGTAGGCCTGAAAAACATTTCTCCAAACGTCGGGATGCAGCTCGTTGTTCGTATTTCCCTGCAGAGTTTCCGTGGCCTGGCCAAACATAATGTCGAGTCGGCCGCCGATTCGCTTTCCGTGGGCAACATCGGTCGGATGGTCGACCACAATATCCGCCTGGTTCAGACTGAAGCTGTTGCTGGAGAGATCGTAGGCGCGAAGTTGGTTCATCTGTCCTATGGGCCGATTGAAATTGTATTCATAGTAACCGTCTAGGGTGAAATCCAGTGTTGTTCCGTCGAGAAAACTCGGAAGAGCCGACGTCTGAGGATTCGAGACGCTGGCAGTCGAGGCAGGCGGCGGGGCCGGCGCGGATGCGGCGTTGTTTGCAGCAACGGCAGCCGCAGGCGCGGCGGAGGACGGCGCAGGCACTGTAGCGGTTGCTTGATTCGCTGCCGGCGCTGTGACCGGAGTTGCCGGTGCGGCGGTCCCATTCTTTTTTTCCAGAGCCTCAACGCGCAATTGCAATTGCTGGACCAGCTGTTGCAACTGCTGGACCTGCTGCTCTAGCTGTTGCGTTGACTGTGGCGTCGATTGCCCGTAGGCCGCTGCCGTCAACCAGAGAGCAGCGAATAGCAAGCAGCAGAGAGGACGCGGTGTCCTTTTGGACGTCTTGGAAGAATCGATTTGGCCTAACGGGTGGACCGATCGATTGCCTTTCGCTTTCCATGCGCTCTTCGTCCGCGCAAAACCCCAGTAGCAAAATGCGAGAAAGGTGATTGCCATAATGCCGATTGCTCCAACGGCAAATGCGTGTGACATCGTTCTGCCTCGGCGTACATTCGTCGCCTCACACAGTTGGCCTGAAAGGGCATAAAAAGGGCATAAGAAGATCGTAAAAAAGTTATAAGGAGGAGTTGGGTTGGAGACCCTCGGGGATAAAGCGATATCCCACCCAGGGTTCCGTCAGGACATAGCTCGGTTCATCCTTGGGTTCAATCTTGCGGCGGAGCTGCCCAATGAGAACACGCAAGGATTCAGGCTGGTCCACGTTGTAGCCGCCCCACACCGCAACCATCAGCGTGCGGCGGGTGACAACGCGATCGGGATGGAGCGACAGGGCATGGAGCAGATCAAATTCTTTTGGAGTGAGATGGACTTCTGTCCCACGCACAAATACCTGGCGCGAACCCGGATCGATTCGGAAATCTCCTACGATGACTTCCGCAGTTTTGTCTTCCGCGACCGTTTGCTTTTGCCGTCGTAGCACCGCTCGGACTCTCGCCAAAAGCTCGTTGATCTGAAAAGGCTTGGTCACATAGTCGTCGGCCCCGGCGTCGAGAGCTTCGACTTTCACTTTCTCCTGGCTGCGTACCGACAATACCAGGATAGGAACGTTGGATTTTTTTCGAATGGCGCGGCAAAGCTCCACTCCATCCATATTCGGCATAGAAAGATCGGTGATGATCAATTCGGCTGGCCAACTTTTCAGGACGGTGAGAGCGGATTCCCCGTCTACTGCCGATTTCACGCGATAGCCCTGCGCAGTGCACGCCATAGATAGAACGCGGATGATTTGGGCTTCATCATCGACGATCAGGATTCTGGCCGGCTCCGGGATGTCGCGGCGTGTGGCTGTCGGGTCCGTCATCTGCCGCTCAGTGCTGTTCCTGGGTCACAATGTGCACATCCACGTTGGGAGCTTCGCGAAGTAGCCGTTGAATTGCCATGAAATAGAGGTAGTTGCGCCAGCCGCGGACCGCCGAGCGGCCTAAGATGATCTGCGTGATGCGATGTTCCCTGACAAAATCCCCGAGCACGCTGGCAACCTTCCCGCCCTGCAAATGAAAAATACGGGCCGAAAGGTTTTCCGCAAAGCGCAGATTCGCCGCCAGGTTCCGGCTTTTCTCTTCGGCGGCATCTTCGGGCAAATCCACGTGCAAAATATAAAACTCCGCATCCATGCCTTCGGCCATGCGTGCGCCGCGCGCGATCAGTTGCTGCGAAGCTGGATTGGAACTGACGCAAACCGCCACTCGTTCCTGGACCACCCAATCCTGGCCCAATTGTTTCCGGCGCAGGTAGGCATCTAAATTTTGATCGACGGCGTGGGTGACGCGTTTGAGTGCCAGTTCCCGCAGTGCGAGAAGGTTTCCCCGGCGAAAGAAATTCGCCAGAGACCTTTCGATCCGCTCGGCTGGATAAATATCTCCGCGACGCATGCGGGTCTGCAACGCTTCGGGAGTTACATCGACCAAAACAACTTCGTCGGCGCGTCCCAGAACCCAGTCCGGAACAGTTTCCCGCACAGTAACGCCAGTGATACTGTGCACCGTGGGAGCCAGGCTCTCGACATGTTGTACGTTCAGCGCAGACATGACGTCGATGCGGTTTTGCAGCAGTTCCAAAACATCCTCATAGCGCTTTTCGTGTTTGCTGCCTGGAATGTTCGTGTGCGCCAGTTCGTCGATCAATACCACTTGGGGCTTTCTTGCCAGCACCGCTTCCAGATCCAACTCCTCAAAAAAAGTGCCTTTATATTCCACTCGTCGGGTCGGGACCGCCTCCAGCTGGTTGGCCAGTTCAATGACGCGAGGCCGTTGATGTGTCTCGATGAATCCGATCACCACATCTTCGCCCCGCTTATGACGTCGAATGGCCTCGCTCAGCATGTTGAATGTTTTGCCGACACCGGGCGCATAGCCCAAGAAGACCTTGAAAATACCCGCTGTCTTTTCCGGTGCGGCTGCTTCCAGCCATTGTTCCGGTGTCTTGATCGGCTTCACGTTTCGGGCTTGGGGACTCATCACTTATCCGACCTGAGTAGAATTGGGGTGATGCTGCCACGTAAAACATCTCCGACGGTACGGTACGCGGCGTCTGCGCTGGCTGTGGCGCTGATTGTCTGGATCTATTTTTCTCTGTTGCATGTCAATCACACCACAGTTTCTCTTACTTTATTGTTATTTGTTCTATTTGTTGCCGGGCGATGGGGACTTTCCAACGCTATATTCACTTCAATCCTTTCCACGTTAGCGATCAATTTTTTCTTTCTGCCGCCGATTGGGAAATTCACCGTCGCCGATCCGCAGAACTGGGTATCCCTTAGCGCGTTCCTTGTGACTGCGATCCTGTCCAGCCGGCTGTCCGACCGTGCCCGCGACGAAGCGAGAGAGGCCAAAAGTCAACGGATCGAAATGGAGCGCCTGTACGACTTCAGCCGGCAGCTGCTTACGACCGATAATATCCTCGATTTGCTGAATTCTATTCCCAGGATTCTTACAGCCACATTTTTTACCGAAGGCACCGCTCTGCTGGTAAACACGCGAACCAGTGTCTACCACTCCGGCAGGAGCAGTGAGCAGATCAGCGATGAAATGCTTCGCGCCGCCTCCCGCGAACGGGACATCCAGCGAGATGAAGACAAGCGAATCTGTCTGGTCCCGCTGATGATGGGCGTGCGGCCCATCGGTGCGCTGGGCATTCTCGGCAAGTGCCCGTCGAGGCAGAGTGTGGAGGCGCTGGGCAGCATGGTCGCCATCGCAGTGGAGCGCGCCGGGGCGGTCGAGCAATTGGGCAAAACGGAGGCGGCTCGCGAAAGTGAACGGATCCGCAGCGCGCTGCTGGACTCCGTTACGCATGAACTACGCACGCCGCTCACGTCCATCATGGGCGCAGTCTCCAGCCTGCGCTCAGAATTGCAGTTGACCCCGCAGGAATGCAACGAGCTGCTTTCCATCATCGACGAGGAGAGCGGACGGCTCAATCGACTCATTGAAGAGGCGGTCGAGATGGCGCAGTTGGATGCTCACGAAGTCCAGCTGGATCTGCAGCTTCACACGGTGCAGGAACTGGTCGATGAGTCGGTCAAGAATGCACAGGAAATTGTTGCGGCGCATCCCATCAACGTGCGTTTGCCCAACGACTTGCATCCAGTCTTTTTTGATCTGCGCATGATTGAAAAAGTGATGCACCATCTGCTGGAAAATGCCGCAAAATACTCCCCTCCAGGCAGCCCCATCTTTATCAGCGCAGAAGAGACCAAGGACGCGCTTGTCCTGAGCGTGGCCGACCGCGGAGTTGGAATCGGAATGCTGGAAAAGAGCTTTATCTTCGACAAGTTCTACCGTGGCACGGGACAACGCTACCAGGTACATGGAACAGGGATGGGATTGGCTATCGCCAAGGCCATTGTCGAGGCGCATGGCGGCACCATCAGCGTGACCAGCCAGGTTGGACAAGGCTCTGTATTCTCATTCGAACTGCCGTTGCAGCCGCGCCTTTCCGGGTCCGCACAGAACAATTGATCTTTGCGGCGAGCATCTCGAATGCGCCGCCGTGCAAGGCCGGTTGCCATGGTTCGCTCCAGTGTTCCTTCCTCCAAAGCAACGAACGACATGCGCCTTTGAAGGTACAAACGTGCGTCACGAGAGCAATTTCGCTGGGTTCGACTCCCCGATGTGTGGCTGGTATTCTGGAGTTTCCACCGCACGCGGGCCGTGGAACCAGGTTCCCGGCCTATCTTCCACAAATCCAAGGAGAGATATATGCAACGCAAAGCAAGCGCTATCTGGCATGGCACGCTGAAAGACGGCAAGGGCACCATTTCAACGGAAAGTGGAGTATTGAAAGATACTGCCTACTCGTTTCATACCCGATTTGAAGACGGCAAGGGAACCAATCCGGAAGAGTTGATCGCCGCCGCCCACGCCGGCTGTTTTACGATGGCGCTGAGCGCCCAGTTGACCAATGCAAAGCTGACACCCGAGTCGCTGGAAACCACGGCGGAACTAACGCTGGAGATGCTCCAAACCGGTCCCACCGTGACAAAAATTCATCTGACGACCCGCGCCAAAGTTCCAGGAGCAAGCAAAGAGGCGTTTGCAACCGCGGCGAATGAGGCCAAGATCAACTGTCCGATCTCGCGCCTGCTGAAGGCGGCCGAAATCACGCTGGATGCACAATTGGCTTAGTTGTGCATCCTGACTGCGGCGCTTGTCGCGCGACGGCGCTAAAGCAAAACCAGGGAAGATGGTTTCAGGAACCACATCACTCCAGTCGACGCAACCACCAGAAAGCGGCGACCCTGAACTAATTTCGACAGGACATTGTATCCCTGGTTTTGCTCTAGCTGTGCATGCGGATGTAGTCTCGCAGTTGTTGATGGACCTTCAAGGCCTGCTGTGCTCCTCCATCCAGCAGGCCAATCCATTCCTTCACCGGCTCCTCCGTGTCTGCTGTGGTCAACAAGTATCCAGCCTGCAACACAATTTCCAGGGCATTGCTCAGATCATGCATCAACCGGCGGATCTCCGCGGAAAGCTCCGGGGGAATACTGGGGGGATTGGCGAGTGGAGGATTCGTCATGCCGCAGCCTCTCCTTGTGGATTGTTCTGGATTTCCACCCGCATTTGTAAAAGGACAGTGAACCAGGGGCGAAGTCTCAGAATACTCGCGCCCGCCGCGATTGCAAATCGTTGGTTCGGCGTCGATGCATGCCTTTCGAAGCCCATTTCCGCCAAGCCGAAATGTTGACAGCATCCGCGGTCTTTGTAAGAGTAAGGACTGCCGCTGATTTCCTGGCGGCCGCTTGAGCAGTTCCAGGGTAGGTGTACCCGGCGGGACCAGACACTCGCGCAGCTTTTCCGCTAGAAAAGTTGCCCTTCTTATTTCCTGGTTCGGGTATCGTAACTGTGAAACTGCTCTGGTTCCTGTTATGCAGGCCGAAGTGGCGGAATTGGCAGACGCGCATGGTTCAGGTCCATGTACTCGCAAGGGTGTGGGGGTTCGAGTCCCCCCTTCGGCACCACCTATCTAGCTGGATCCAGATTCGATAGTCTGATAGACAATTCCGTTTGTGTCCAAACGCGGCAGGCGCCTTTCTGGCGATCCTCCATCCACTCGTTTTGCGCCCGGTCCCAACGGCCAATGGACCA
>JBKQVW010000176.1:0-15826 GCA_052142955.1 Acidobacteriaceae bacterium
CGTATCATCGGACGATCGCCGCGGGACGGGCCGCCGTCGACGTGCTGAACGCAGGCATCGAAGCAGGCAAACTCCATCTATCGCGCAAAGAGCAGCAGTGGCTGACCCGTATCGACGAAGCGCTGGATGCTTTTCCAGAAGACGAAGAGGCGTTGATAGGTGCGATGGATGCTCAATATGAGGCCTTCTACGACAAATTAAGCTATGGATTGAAGAAGGTTGCTGTCAGGGCCTGATCTTAGAGCGGTCTTTCTCTTCCTATGTCCTTTTGAAGGTTCATCATGCCGCCATTTCT
This sequence comes from Acidobacteriaceae bacterium, assembly GCA_052142955.1. Taxonomy (GTDB): domain Bacteria; phylum Acidobacteriota; class Terriglobia; order Terriglobales; family Acidobacteriaceae; genus JAKAAZ01. Next base: position 296 of record JBKQVW010000176.1, read on the forward strand.
CGAGGAATGGCGATCCGAGAACAGTGGCTTCGGTTTACTCATGAGGGAGGACCGCCCTAGTACCGCGACCGCATGGGTGTGTAATGGACTTGCGGCGTGCCTGTTTGCGTGTGAACCTCCAGTCGATCCTGATCGAACCGTGCGTTGTACCAGGCACCGGAACAATCCAGCATCCCACACGAATTCGAAATCTATCCAGGAGATCATTCCTGGCCGTATTGGCAGGCTCACATTGGCGATAGTCTTCTTTTTCGAAGCAATTCTCCAAAAACAAACCCGACACTAATTCCCTCATGAACTTTCCACCCATTGCCAGAGAACAATAAGATATAGAATCCGGTCAACCGTGGCGAAGACATTGGATCGTCTGGAAAGGTACGTTGTTCCCGGATTTCAAAAACCAGATGGAACTGGACGCTGTTGGAGAATCGTCCATGGGATAATTCCCCCGCCCCGGTTCCTCTAACAAGAATGGAGCCAGGCAATGGGAAGAAAAGATCGCCGCGAATTTCTGAAAGACATGACATTTTGTGGTTTGACCCTCCCACTGCTCTCAACGAAAAAAGCCAGCGGTGCGTGGAATGCGGCAACCGCACAGGCCAGACAAACCATCGATCTGGGCGACTCCTACTGGTACTTTACGAAGTCCGATCCTTATCCTGAGGCAAGCAAACCCGCTTTCAACGATGCAACCTGGGAAAAGATTGGCGTTCCGCATTGTTTCAACGATCTCGATACTTATCAGAATGTCTCGCAGAACAAGGCGTTCCGGGGCACAGTTTGGTACCGTAAACATTTCACTATTGACGCGAAGGACAAAGGCAAAAATATCTTCCTGGAGTTTCAAAGTGTAGACGTAGGTGCTGCTATTTATGTCAACGGACGCTTCAAGCCCGGGAATACATCGGTGCGGCAACCGCAAGATGTAACCCACGTCGGGTGCTTCATTCCATTCGCACTCGATATCACCGAAGACATTCGATACGGGGAAGAGAACGTTTTGGCGGTGCGTGTATCCAACGCGGAAAACAGCTTTTTTACCTGGCCAGACTTCGGAGCATTTCTTGGTTTAGGTATGGGATTTGGCGGCATCGTCAGTCCAGTCTACGTTCATATCACGCATGCGGTGCACATTCCACTCAACGTCTACTCGCCGCTGGGAAAGTGGGGCACGTATATGTCCACGCTTTCGGCGACCGATGATCAGGCAACGATACGAACACAAGTAAATGTAGAAAACAATACCGACTCATCCCAGCCTGTAACCGTATCAAATACAGTCTTCGATGCAGATGGCAAGACTGTCCTCGCATTACATGCATCGCACACGATCGCGCCGCGATCGATATCATTATTCGACCAGACAGGCGAGATTACGAATCCTCATTTGTGGTACCCAAACAATAGTAAGTTCGGAAGGCCATATCTTTACCGCATTGTAAGTACGGTAGAACTCGACAACAGAGAAGTAGATGCTGTGGAAAGCTCGCTGGGCATTCGTACTTTCGCCTGGGATGACGATTATGGCTACATCAATGGAAAAAGACATCTACTCAATGGTTTCGGCCAACGCAATACCTACCCGGCGCTTGGCGCAGCCGTTCCGGCAGCACTGCAATGGAATGATATAAAATTGATTGCTGACTGCGGAGGCAGAGCCCTGCGGGTTGGACATCTCCCTGCGACGGTTGAAACAGTCGCAGCGTGTGATGCATACGGCGTGTTGGTGATTCAGGATAGTGGAGACGATGAGTGGGCGCTTCACGGAGAGCCCGCGCTTACATATAAGAAAGAATATGATCGAGATACAATCATCCAGTTCCGCAATAATCCTTCACTAGCTGTGTGGGAGTCGAACAATGGCATTGCATCGGTTAAGAAGGCCCCAGACTTTTACTCGCCCCGTTGCACCCAGGAACTGGTAGACCGGTGGGATCCAGTTGGCGGACGTATTGTAGAAAGCCGCGACACTTCCGACTATTGGCCTAAAGATAAAAAGATCATGATTGGCTACACGGCCAACTACAAAAAAGTAGCTGGCTCGCCTTCCATCAACCTCGAATGTTACTACCGGGGAAACGCCCGCTTTGATTATTCTCACGAAAAAGAATCTGTAGCATTCTTTACGAAACAATACCTATCAAATATCCAGAACAGCGCTTGTGGTTGGATTTTTTGGATGCTCGCTGAGACGATGGAATCTCCATTCATGCCGTATCTCAATGGCATGACGTCTCAAAAGTCGCTGGGATCGTGCGCTATGGATGGCAACCGGTTTCCGAAGCTGCCATATCGGGTCTTTCAAAATGCTATTTGGGCATCGTTTCCCGCAAGACCGGGCGTGGCGCTGCAAAGTAGTTGGAACCTCTCCGGCATCCAAGATGTGGATGCTTGGAGCAACTGCCCACTGGTGGAGCTATTCATCAACAGCGTCAGCAAGGGCATTCGTACTCCCGATGCTGAAATGCGTTGTACCTGGCTCGCTCTTCCGTGGGAAAGCGGCACGTTGAAAGCGGTAGGACTGGATCATTCCGGCAAGCCTGTCTGTTCCGATGAAAGACGCACCTCAGGAGCAGCGCGCCGCATCATCCTGACGGTTGAGCCTCCTCCGAGGAGGCCAGATGGAGGCCAATTCCGTCTTCGCGCAAACGGCTCCGACGTAGCACTCGTAACCGCGAAGATAGTCGATCAAGATGGGTTGTGGTGTCCAACTGCCGATAATAATCTGCGATTTTCAGTGTCCGGTCCGGGTAACTACCGTGGTTCCTATAATTTTTATGTGGTTCCAGGAAAACCCATTACCTATCATTCTCCAGGGGATACAGAATTACAAGCTGAAGGCGGGCTGATGCGGGTGGCTATCCGGTCTACATTTGAGGCTGGCACGGTACATGTGACTGCAACCGCAAACGGTCTAGAAACAGGGCATGCAGCATTTCGTATTGTTACTCCTGCAAAAGCACGACTGCTATCACATTTACATTCGTAACGTCCGACAGGTACAGCGACGGAAACCGTCGTGGATGCGATGTTCATTCATGCTCATTCCTCCATTAAGAACCAAGCCGGCCAGCGCGATCCGAAGATGCTCTGGACGAAGAAGGGCAACCAGTCGTACGTCCGGTTACGGCGCAGACCGGTATGTACAGCCGGTCGAAGCGACATCGTTTCAACGCGTTTGGTGTGCACAGCTTGCAGACCGCCATGTGCCCCTTCCTCGCTGCCCTATCAAATACCTGTGCAGAGGTCCCCTAGCTCTACGCTGACTGCAAAAGTCTGGTTCGATTCAGCAAATCTGATACAGAAAGTCGTCAATCTCAGCGAAGACAGCGCCTAGTTCGCGGCATATCTTTGGTGGCGGCTGAAGCAGACCATTACCTCCAGCACATTCTCTAAGGCGGGGCCTAAATGTTCATTCGACTTCATGGCTGTGACATAAGGAAACTAATTCGCAGGAGTGGGTGGTTGGTGTTAGTCATGCTCCTCACCCATATGCCACTTCATGCGCAATCGGACACGGGACGAATCGTCGGAACTGTAACCGACATGACAGGTGCTGCCATTCCAGGAGCGAATATCACCGTCACCAATAATGACAATGGCCTCCAACTGAAGGCAATCTCAAACTCGGCTGGGGGATTCAACATCTTCGCGGTTCCGATCGGTAACTACACGGCAAGAATTGAGTCCCAAGGTTTCCAGTCGCAGACGCAGCCTTTCACCCTCAGCGTCACCCAGGTGCAGACGCTGCTCTTCAAGTTGCAACCGGGCACGGTATCGACCACCGTGAAGGTCTCAGATGCCGCTCCGCTCATCAATGCAACGGACGCCAGTACCGGAGAGACGATCCGCGGCAAGCAGATCACTCAACTTCCACTCAATGGGCGCAATTTTGTCAACCTTGCATATCTTACCCCAGGAGTGACTACTGGCTCCTATGGCGATAATGCCAGCGGCGTCGCAGGCAATACGGAAACCATCCGCAATAATGAAGCTGGCGGCGGCGCGCTTTCGGTGAATGGTGTGCGTATGCAAGCCAACAACTTCATCCTGGACGGTATTGACGATAATGAAGGGTTAGTGAACACCATTCTAATTTTTCCACCCATCGATGCCTTGGAAGAATTCCGGGTGATCACCAGCGTTGCTCCGGCCCAGTACGGACGCGGTGGCGGCGCAATGGTCGTCAGTTCGATCAAGTCTGGCACCAACAAAATCCACGGATCTGCATTTGAGTTCTATCGCAGCGGAAAGTTCGATTCCAATCCCAACTACCGATTTTTTGGCGCAGGTGTAACTCCGCCGACACCCTATAATCGCAATCAGTTTGGCGGTTCCGCCGGATTACCAATTATCAAGGACAAACTCTTCCTTTTCGGTGATTACCAGGGGTGGCGGGAAGCCGTTCCGATCAATGCGTACTTTATGACAGTTCCCACTGCAAAGATGCGTACTGGAGACTTCTCTGAACTCTATAATTCCTCCTTTACAAATGGCGCGTCGACCATATACCCACTCTGCGACCCGAGGGCTGGCACGCCAAGCTCCGGTCAGATCACCGATCCTATAACCTGCCAACCGTTTCTAGGTAATTTAATTCCATCGAATCGACAGAATCCGGCAGCATCGAAGTATTTAAATGCATTTCCGCTGCCCACCGACACAACTCGGGCCTTCTCTAACTATCTGGTTTCCAATCAATCGCAGTCCGTTAAATATAACAACTTTGACACACGACTGGACTGGCATCCATCTGCAAAAGACCAGGCCTTTTTTCGTTTTAGTTATGACAACTCCGTGACGTTTAAGACCAATAGCTTTGTAAAGGTTCCAGGCCTGGGCGGTGGTGATTATACGCACGCGCGCTCATACGATCTGGGAGAAACACACACATTCACGCCGAACCTCGTGAATGAGGTGCACTTGGGTTATAACCGCATTACCTATGCCTACACACCTGTTCTCTATGGTGTGGATGTCTGTACCCAACTTGGAATCGTCAACTGTAACCGCAACCAGTTGACCAGCGGCGGTGCACTGATTGGAGGCGGCGGATATGAGATTAGCTATACCGGAGATTACGGAACCTATACCGTGCCGCAGAACACTTATGAAATCAACGACACACTAAACTGGGAGCATGGGCCGCATTCGTTCAAATTTGGCGCGACGCTGATCCGGCGTCAGGTGTCTTACTTCAGTGCCGCGGCCGCGAAGGGGTTTTTCTACATCGCATACGATGGCGGCGACTTTACCGGATTTGAAGACACCGAATTGCTGGTGGGCGCCACCGACCAATATTTCATTGGCACGCAGAACGGATTTTACGGCCAATGGAGCCAGGAAGACGGGTTCTTCGCCCAGGATGACTGGCGCGTGACCAACCGCCTGACGTTAAACCTCGGCCTTCGCTACGACCTCCTGACGTGGCCATATGAAATGCATAACCGCGCATCCTCGTTCGACGTGAACACGGGAACGGTTCTGCTGGCAGGACAAAATGGAGTTCCTCGCAGCATCATGTACACGGACCACCACGATTTCAGCCCGCGCATAGGCTTTGCATATCGATTACGCGAGGATGGGAAAATAGTCTTACGTGGCGGTTATGGACTGTTTTATTATCTCGATGCGGGCGGTATCGGGGCCCAGCTCGATTATCAGCCGCCATTCGCCGGCGCAGCAGATTATCGGGCCGTGGACGGATATTGCATCACCTTCACAGGACAGACGGCTACGCAAGGCGCGCCCTATACCTGTAAAGTCAATACAGATTCTTCCGCTGTTACCAACCCTCTGCCAGCGCCTGGCGCTCAACTTGCAAGCTTCAATCCACAAGATCCGCCTGCGGGTCTCACAATGAATTCAGCATATCAACACAATAACAACAGCCAGGCATCGGAATATAACCTGCAACTCGACTGGCAGGTTGGCGCAAATAATGTACTCGATATTGCCTATGTCGGCACAGTTGGCAGCCACTTGTCCACCTGGTATCCCTACAACAACTACAACTTCGGAACAGGCGTTCAAAATTACCCTCAGTTTGGTGGGATTAATTACAACGTTTATAACGGGATTTCCCACTACAATGGTCTGCAGCTCCATGCGGAACATCGCTCTGGCAATCTGCTTACGACCGGATCGTATACCTGGTCCCATACGCTGGACGACTCGACGGGGGTCTTTTCCGGTTCTACAGTTCAGCTTTATTACGATCCGCGCTCAGACTACGGAAACTCCAACGAGGACCAACGCCATTATTTCAGTGCCTCGATTGTCTATCAACTTCCCTTCGGGCGTGGTCAACGGTATGGCGGCAATGTTTCGCGTTTCATGGACTGGGCGATCGGCGGATGGCAAACCAGCCTTATCGCTTTAGTATCCAGCGGGAACCCATTCGATTTGTCGACGTCAATTGCCACTCCGGCCAACCGGCCAGATCGGATCGGGCCAATCTCGTATCCAAAGAGTGTTTCAGGAGTTTGGTTTAATCCGAGCTCCTTTACAAATACGACGATTCCTACCGTGAGGGCATCGCCCACCAGTCCCATTGTCTGGGGCAGGCTTGGCACCATGCGCCGGAACCAAATCTATGGCCCGGGGAACCGCACAGTCAATCTCAGCGTGCAGAAGAATCTGCATCTTACCGACCGTTTCACGCTGGAGCTGCACGGAGACGCCTTCAATGTCTTCAATACGCCTCAGTTTAATAATCCAGGTAACAACCTGGATAATCCCACAACATTCGGTAAGTTGAGCAGCGTCAAATTGTATGAGAACCGGCAAATTCAGCTCGCAACACGCTTAACGTTTTGAATTTCCGACTTGGGGATAAGGCACCGTGCTCTGCGGAACGCAGTGCCTTATTCTTTTTAGGAGGAAATTACTTGGAAGAAAAAAGAAATGGTTCACCGTGAATCAGCTTGGCGAATTTGGTGTCTGGAGTTTGAATCTTTAGGTCCGCTTCAAACTGTTCTGGGTTGGCGCCATTATCCTTAAACATATCGTAATGGCAACCGATCGCAAGCTTCGGCCGAAGCACCGATACCAGTTGAGCCGCCTCCCAGGACGATAGATTGTTAAAACCTCCATTGATGCAGGTAATCACCAAATCCGGCGAGTATTTGGCAGCCGAATACAGTAGCTCATGGTGGTCGGTGTCACCTGTGACATAAATTCTTGGCCCTTTTCCAAACTGCACCATAAAGCCCACATGATTGAGATCGGTGGCATCCGTCGGCAATGCGAAGGTGCCCGTAAGTCGAAGGTCACGGTGTTCAATCACTCCATCTGGCCACGCAGCTGCAATTCTTCCTGCATCGATTCCATTCTTTCTGAACACAGCACAGCTCGGCTGCGGTCCGACAAATTGCATGGTGTTCTTATGCCGCAGATGCTCGATCGTCTCCGGATCGGTATGGTCCTGGTGGTTATGAGTGCATGCGAAGACATCGACCTCAACTTCGCTCGGTTCGAGAAGGACCGGAATCTGCCGGCGCAAGTCGATGTCCTCGCGAAGCGTTGCACAACTGTCGCTCAAGTAAAGATCGACGGAAGCGAGCGTACCCTCCGGCGACTTGAAAATAAAACCATTCTGACCAAACCAGAAAAGCGCCACGCTATCCTTCGGAACAGCATAATCACGGATTCTTCGGGCAATCTCTCTGCTCATTGCGGGTTACCTTTTGACGCGAGCGCCTGGACAATGGCATCCGTGTCGTAAACGCAGCCGCCCCAAACTCCGCCACTCGCATGAACGAGCGCTGCCCAGAGCCGTGTGTCATCCGGCAAGTTGGAGTCAGGGGCCAGGTCATTTCGCGAGTGACGCAAAGCCAGTCGTCGAGAGCCTTCTTCTGCATCAAAACGTTCACGCTTTTCCCCAACAAAATTTACCGATGCCTCCAGTTTGATCTGGTCGATCACAATTTCAAGAATGTCGCCATCGATTATCTTGCCGACGCTCCCTCCCGCCAACGCTTCCGGGGAAACATGTCCTATGCATGCACCTGTTGAAACGCCACTGAAACGGGCGTCTGTAACGACAGCCACATGCTTTCCGAACGGGAGGTGCTTCAATGCAGAGGTAACTTGATAGATCTCCTGCATGCCGGAACCAGTTGGACCACCGCAGATCAGCACGAGAATATCTCCCGCTTGAATTTCGTCACGTTTGATTGCGTGCATCGCTGTCGACTCGGATACAAAAACCCTTGCGGGTCCCGTTTTTCGATAGATGCCGTGCGCGTCCACTAAGCTGGGATCGATCGCCGTACTCTTGATCACAGAACCTTCCACGGCGATGTTTCCTACTGGGAAGCAAAGAGTTGGCCTAAGGCCGTGCGCCTTGGCGCGATCCGGACCCATGATGACATCGTCGGCCTCGATTCCGTCCAGCTTCTTCAGTCGCGCACGCAGCGCATGGCGTCGCTCGCTTTGCTGCCACCAGTCCAAGCTCTCATTCAGCGTTGATCCAGAAGCTGTCATCACGCTGGTGTCAATCAAACCGGCGCGGCGCAGGTGCAACATGACTTCAGGAACGCCTCCTGCCATGAAAACCTGGACAGTCGCATAGTTGCGTGGCCCATTCGGCAGAGCATCCACCAAGCGCGGGACCGACCGGTTCACACGAACCCAATCCGATGCGTCTGGACGCTGCAAGCCGGCGTGATAGGCAATCGCGGGCAGATGCAGGAGCAAATTTGTAGATCCGCCAAAGGCAGCGTGCAAAACCATCGCGTTGTGGATCGATGCCTGGTTCAGGAAATCATGGGTTCCTACACCAATTTCAAGTAACCGCAACACCGCCTTTGCCGAGCGGTTCGCTGCATCCAACCAAATCGGATATCCAGATGGCGCGAGAGCGGTATGGGGAAGAGAAAGACCAAGAGCCTCACCGATAACCTGGGCCGTTGCCGCCGTTCCTAAGAATTGACATCCGCCGCCAGGTGTGGCGCAGGTTCGACACCCGACCTCAGCGGCATACTCGAGGCCAATTTCCCGATGAGCGAAACGCGCGCCGATGGTTTGGACGATGCCAGCGTCTTCTCCTTGTTCCGGCAGCAGCGTGACACCGCCCGGCACCAGCACTGTTGAGACCGCCTGCGCCGATGCCAACGCCATCATCATCGCCGGCAGTCCTTTGTCGCATGTGGCGATTCCAACGACACCTTTTCTGGTTGGGAGGGAACGCATCAGTCGCCGGAATACCGTAGCCGCATCATTGCGAAAGGGCAGGGAATCCAACATCCCAGTCGTGCCTTGAGTTCGTCCGTCGCAAGGGTCGGTGCAATAAGCCGCAAACGGGACCGCTCCAGCCGATTTCAATGCACGAGCAGCTTCGGCAACCAGCAATCCCACTTCCCAATGGCCGGTGTGAAAGCCCAATGCGATCGGAGTGCCATCCTCTGCGCGAACCCCACCGTGAGTGCTCAACAGCAGCACCTCAGGCCCTAGCAGCTCCTGAGGCGACCATCCCATTCCCACATTTTGACTGAGACCAAACAGGTTTCCCGACGGTAACTCCAGCAGCATTTCGGGAGTTAGCGGCAGCTGCCCGCGCGGCCCTTCAGCGCGCGTGGCGATTTCGAAGAGATCGCGATCAGATGTCTCTAACACTGACAGAAGTGAAGTCTTAGTCATCGGAATGGAGGGGAGACATCAATCAACCCTGATATTTTTCGTGCGGCCAGCGCGGCTGCGTAAATGCAGCGCCATCCACCCAGATCGTTTGGCCGGTAATGAAGGCGGCTTCTTTCGTCGCCAGAAAAACGACGAGGCCACCCACATCCTGCGGGGTTCCAATCCGTCGCAACGGTGTGATCCTGGCCCATGCATCACTATATCCAGGAGCCTCCTGTTCTGTGCGTTCTATTGCAATCGCCCCAGGAGCGACACAGTTCACCCGTATTCCGTAAGGGCCAAGCTCGACAGCGGCTGCCTTCGTAAACATCTCGATTCCGCCCTTACTCGCCGTGTAGGAGGCCAGGTTCGGAAAAGGGACCTTATTGCTGCCGGACCCAATGTTCACGATGACGCCGTTCGACCGGCTTTTCATCCTTCTGGCAGCAGCCTGCGTGCATAAGAAGCATCCTTTGAGATTGGTATCGATGACCCGGTCCCATTCCGCCTCTTCCAGGTCAAGCAGCGACCCCCAAGTCTGAACACCGGCGTTGTTTACGAGAATATCGATGCGTTGAAACCGCTCTTCCACAACAGCGAACATTTCCCGGACATCGGAGGCATCGCCAACATTTCCATGAACCGTAAATGCATCCACGCCGATAGCCCGAAGTTCCGATACCGTATCCTCAGCTCCGCGTGCATCGGAAAAATAATTCACCGCGACCCGGCACCCTGCACTGCCAAGAGCCAACGCGATACCCTTACCGACTCCTTTACTCGCTCCAGTAACCAATGCCGTGTGATCTCGCAGCATCATTGGGTTAGGTCCGTTCTGTAGGGCGATTCACAGCCAGTGTAATCCGGTATTCCAAGAAGTCATGCTTCATTGGTAGCGCCAAGGAAAGCGTTAGAGGATCTCTAGCAAGCCGCGATCATTGTCTGCCAACTTCACCACACTTCAAGTGATTTTCTCACTACCTGCGCCAGCCCGTTCCGCAAGCGACCGGCTTCACGGACACTCTCTACGCTTAAAAGGCTATAAGTGCCAAAGCATGTTGTCCTCGCCAACATTGACCGTGACATGTATACGATTGGCCGCATGGAATTCCACATTGCATCCAGAGCTTGAGCTATAGGAAAATCAAAGTCTCATTTCAAGTGCAAATGGGACAGGTTTCGTGCCGTCGCCGCCTGGAATGCCCGTTCTCAGCGGCGGCGGGCGTCCAACCCGACACAGTTCGCATGCGCACACAGAGAACTAAGATGTCTCGGAAGTTACACTTGTTCCGCGTGGTGCCGATGATCCTATTTTTGGGTGCAGGTTTTCAATTGGCGGGAGAGGTGTGGCGGGGAGCGAGGTCGGATGGCTTTATGGGCGAGAACGGCTGAAGTCTCACCGCCTGAGGATTTGACCCCGTCGACTGGCGCAAGGATTGGCTGTACGAATACTACAAGCGGGGTAGCTGCCTTAGTACAGTGACCACTACCGGCTGTGGTTTTGCACCTGAGCGCGAGAACGCGACGGTCTATACCGAGTGGGCGGGGTGGCGACAGCATGTTGGAGGAGTCGGAGGAAGAGCAAGCCTCGACGGCGGGAGTGGCGGCGGGTGAATCGAAAGGCGAATTCGTTGAAATAGGCGTCCAGATGCTCCGCTGTAACCGACCCTTGGTGGGTGCCGAGCAGCCAGCGTTTGAGCAGCGCAGCAACGCGATGCACCCCTGGCATGGAAACGTGTGCCGGATCTCCGGTGCTGGAAATGTTGATCGTGCGGTGCCTGTACCCCTGTTCGGAAAGGCCGTTGTAACCTTTCCACCCGTCGGTGTGAACTTCTGAGCCTGACTCAACCGCCGCGCAGACAAGCAGACAAAAGGAACCAAACTGGCACCGGAAACGTCATTAACACGTTGCATGCGAACACGGCCAAACCCCTTTGGCGACAATACTTCGACGGCGATCACCACAATGAACTTGGTGTCTGTGCCGCGACCACGAACGCCGTGTTCAATGCCACCCACATACGTCTCATCGACCTCGGCCGTGCCACGAAGACGATCTCGTCCTGGCCGCACCATGGCCGTGCGCAACTTCTGCAAGATGGTCCATGCCGTTTGATAGCTTCCCAGTCCCAACAATCGCTGTAGCCCAAGCGCACTTACTCCGTGCTTTTGGTTGGTCATGTACCAAGCCGCGGCAAACCATTCCTGCAACGAAACTCGACTGCGGTCGAAGATCGTTCCCGCCGTGACCGAAATTTTACGCGCGCATCCCGAGCAGGACCAGCGGCCATCCGCCATCTGCCAACCCCTCGCGCATTCGCACTTGGGACAGCAAAACCCTATTGGCCACCTCAACCGCTCAAGATACGAGGCACAGGCCTGCTCATCGGCAAACCAGGAGCGAAACTGCTGCCACGTTCCCGGATACGGTGGATAAACTTCCGGAAATGACGGATCAGCAACCACTACCTGTAGAGTCTACTGTATTAAGGCAGCTACCCCGCATAGCCAATTATGCGGTAACAGGGAAATATAAGGGAATTATCCCCTAGCGTCAAGTAGCGAATGCGAGTCATTTGATTGTCTGAATTGTGAGCTTTGCTGTACGACTAAAAGTGGCAAACCAAGGTCGCTCGCGCTTCTTGAATTCACGCAGGATACTCGCCTTCAGGTTGATGATGGCCACAACCCACTCATCTTGGATTTTGGCGCTATTGTGGGCTGTAGCCAAAATGGCAACGTCAGACTTACGGATTTCCTGACGATGTAGGTTCTTCATCTCGTGATCGCGGGTCACGAGCACCCAACCGTTTCTTGTACAGAACTTAATGACCTCTGGGTCTGGGACGTTTCTAAGTGGCTGGCCAGTTTCATCCCTAAACCATTCCGGGAACCGCTGGACAGTGAACCCCGCCGTCCTGAGTCGCGTGGCGACCGACTCAGCGGAAAAACCTTCGTCGAGAAACAGGACACATTCCTCACGCCGCTTTTTGACGTACCCCAATGTGTATCAGTGCCTTTTCCACGACTCCAGGATCAAGGCTGTAGTCGTTAGCAATTTGCTCAATCGATTCCCCAGCTCGCTTGCCCTCCAGCAAGGCATTGACCGGAATGCGAGTACCGACGACAACCAGTCTTCCAGACATGATGTTCGGATTCATGGAAACGGGACGGCTCTCATGATCGGTGGAAGCGAAACGCCACGGGTAGATGAATTCGCCTGGCTCGATGCGTTCGGCAAATAAATCTATACCCTCTTTGAAAGATTGCTGGCCTGGCTTTTGTAGAAGGGAAGTAATTGTGCGCGAACTCTTGCCGTGCTCGGGTTTGTCGTAAACAAGGTCTTTCAGACATTCCTTTACAGCATCGGCACGCTGAAGAGGATGCTGCGATCTGAACATCTTGCGAGCGTTACGCATCGACTTCTTTATAGATTGCAGGGAGAACCGGAATCTCTCACGCAATAAATAGACCCGGTAAGCTTCCTCCATATCCCTGTATGAAAGCAGATGGATAGCCCCATAGGTAGCGGAAGCCTTCAAAATCGGCTCATCCCCTTCATACCATGAAAACAATGTCCTTTGTCGAATTGCCAAGAACTCGGCGGCTTCTGGAATTGTGTATGTAGGCACAGTTCGGAGGTCTTGTCCAAGACTGCGAATTGGCTTATTTTTTAGCATCTCATCCCCGCGACTGTAGATGCAGCAGTTGAAGGACGGAACCATGATAACGCCTCTCCGCCGTTGTGGTGTACACTACGACTAGAGAGGGTATCGAAAGCGACATGAGCGGCAACTCAAATAGCGATCAACCCCATACGAAAAGCACGGATTTTAAGCCATCGGCGGAAGTCGCATCGAAGATGCAGTCCATCTCCCGCGAGGCATTTACCAATCTTTTGAAACGAGCGGCTAATTCACCCGCTCCAAAAGCGAAACAAACATCGGCTCAATAGCGAAGCGCCGATTGTAGCGGAAGGAATACTCGTCCAAGTAGGACTGGAGATATTTCCGACTGACTGAATGGTATACCCCACCAATACCCCTCTTCATCAAACTCCAGAAACCTTCAATCGTATTCGTGTGGATGTCTCCCATCACGTAGACCTTTTCCGAGTGTTGAATGCGGTGATGTACATATCCGTTTACATCGTTAGCTAGCTTCTCATAGATCACGTAATCGTCTGTGTAGACGGTGGAAGCAGGCAGAACGCGCTCATGGATGATCGGGAATAGAGTCTTAACCCGAGTGTCAGGTGTAACTTTGGCAATGACGCGACCACCGCGCTCCATCATTCCAAAAACTGGCGTCATTGTCGAATCTTCACCCGGACGACCCTTACCGCCGCGTTTGCCGAGATGTTTATTCTTAGCCTTGCCGCCTACATAGGTTTCATCAATCTCGACTGCTTCTCCCTCCAAGCTGACATCCTCAGACATCAACGTGCGAATTTGTTTGAACATGCGCCATGCAGTTTTGTACGTGACACCTGTTTCGCGCTGGATTTGCTTTGCCGAGATGCCGCAACGGGTGGCGGACATCAGGTACATGGCATAGAACCAAGTACGAAGCGAGGTGCTGGACTTCTCAAAGATCGTTCCCGCCATCGGCGAGATCATCGAGCCGCAGTAATCGCAGGCGTAAGCTGGACGCCCTGTAACGCGATGATGCTTGCGATCCTTTTTGCACTTGGCGCAAGGCATTAAGCCGCTCGGATACTTTTGCTCTTTCAGAAACTCCAAGCAAGCGTTATTGTCGGGAAATTGAGCGTTAAAATCGGAGATCGTGAACCGTAAGTTCTTCGGAATGGACTGTTTAACTTTCATGGCAAATACAGTATGCCATTTGTTCTACTTGATGTCAAGGGATAATTACCGTGATAATTCCCTGTTAAGTTGCGCCCTCGAAATGGGGTTCATCGGTCAGAAGTGGCCTATATTCAAGATAATAGACTGATCTTCCCTCGGAATCATTAGGCTAAATTCGCAAAATTCCCTGTAAATTTCCCTGTTAGCAGGGAATTGGACCCAGAGAGTGGTTCGCTGGAGCCTCCGTCCACCGCCAGATTCCTCAGTAAACATAATCCTTCCAACGCTACTTGGTATTCCTCCTCTTAGATTCCGCACGTGGCCGTTTTTGGCCGGTGGCTGTTGTGGTGGCTGTTCGTTTTTTCCGTCCACCGGAGGCCGTTTTGGAGATTTTCTCGATCGCGCTCTCCAAATGGGGCTGCGACAGGTGCCCCCCTGCCAGCCATCCCGCTGCAGCAGCGCCGTGATGCGGCGAAATCCATAACGTCCATATTGGCTGGCCAACGTAACGATGGCCAGCCAGAGCATCTTCATCTTCACGCCGTGTCGGCCGGTAGCGCTGCGTGCCTCTGAGTTGCCCCAACAGAAGGCATGCATGCCGCTCGCTGGCGCCACGCTCACACGCGTGGCTGACCGCACTGCGCCGTCGTTCAGGGCTTCGAAGTTTCCCGACGCGATGTCCTTCAACACCAGCCTGTCCAGGCTCAGCTCAGCCACCAACCTTTTCAGCCTCGCGTTCTCCTGCTCCAGTTCCTTCAGCCGCTTCGCCTGGTCCACCTGCAGACCGCCCTACTCCTTGCGCCAGCGAAAGTACGTCTGCTCCACGATCTCCGCTTCCTTGCAGGCCTGGGCCGTCGTCTTCCCATTCGCCACAGCAACTTCAATCTATCGCAGCAGGTTCACCACCTGGTCCGCTATGTGCTTCTTGCCTCGTGCCATCTCAAGCTCCTCTCATCCCAGTTCCTTATGTTTCGCACTGATTGGATAAGGGCAAAGGCTCCAGCCCATCCCGTAGACTTTGGTTGGTTTGGAGATCGAGGTTTAGCGGGAGGAAGGAGTCCGAGATGATGATAGTTGGTTGTGATTTCCATCCAAGCTTTCA
>JBKQVW010000177.1:0-16411 GCA_052142955.1 Acidobacteriaceae bacterium
GTCGATTTCCTTGTTCTTGAGCGCGGATTTCATCATGCGGAGCGTGGAAAGCCGGTCCACCTCGCGCGCCTTCATTGCCGCCACCATGTCCTGCTGCACTTTGTCTGTCAAGCTCACCGAAACCACCACCTCTTTAGTTTGCAAAAAAAGAGCGCAATCCTTTTATTATAGGCGCGCAGCAGAGCACTTGTTTTTTCACTAAAATAGAGCATATGTTCCGTAAGACGCGTCTCTTTACTCCCGGCCCCACTCCTTTGCTGCCAGCGGCGCAATTTGCCATGGCCGCCGCCGATCTGCACCATCGCACTCCAGAGTTCCGCGCGCTCTATCAGCGCGTGTTGGATCAACTTCGGACGTTTGTTGGCTCCCAGAACGACGTCGTTCTGCTGACCAGTTCCGGCACCGGGGCGATGGAAGCGTCGATCGCCAATCTGACCTCGCCGGGCGACCGGGTGCTGGTGCTGACCGCCGGCAAATTCGGCGAACGATGGACCGGTCTCGCCAAGGCCTTCGGTTGTCAGCCGGATGTCGTCAGCGCACCTTACGGACAGACATTGTCGCTGGAAGGGGTGCGGGCGGCACTCCGCAGCGATACGTGCCTGGTGCTGATGCAGGCAACAGAGACCTCGACCGGTGTTCGCCATGATGTACAGGCGGTGGCGGAGCTGCTGCGTTCTGCCGGCAGCGATGCCTTGCTGGTGGTCGATGCCATTACCGGCCTGGGAACGACGCACTTGGACATGGATGCCTGGGGCGTGGATGTTCTGATCGGCGGATCGCAAAAAGCGGTGATGATTCCGCCCGGTCTTGCCTATCTGGCTGTCAGCGAGCGAGCCTGGAAGCGCATGGAGACGACCAAGAATCCGCGCTATTACTTTGATTTGCGCAAAGAGCGCAAGGTGGCCGCCAAAGGCGAGTCCGCGTACACTCCGGGAGTCGCGTTGATTGCCGCACTGGGAGCAGCCTTCGATTACATCGCCGCGCAGGCGGATGGCGACTTGGCGAAGGGTCGCGCATTGCTGGTCGAGAATGCCGAAACCTGCGCCGCCATGATGCGTGCGGCGGTTCCCGTCTTGGGGATGCGCCTGTTCGCGCCGGATGCTCCGGCCGCTGCTGTGACTGCGATTCTGCCGCCCGAGGGAGTCGATTCCAGCGTCATAGTCAAGCAATTGAAATCCCGCTTCGGCACTATCGTCGCCAACGGACAGGGAGAAATGAAAGGCCAGCTGTTCCGCGTGGCGCATCTCGGCTTCTTCGATCCGCTGGACACGCTGGCAGTGATCGGCGCGCTCGAGCAGGTCACTGCCGATTCGTTGCCGGCCTCAAAGTTTGCGCTGGGCGACGCGCTTGCGGCGGCACAACGCGTCTTCGCGGAACGCAGTCGCGTCGTGGACAATTCCATTTCTGCATCCTCGCCGGCCCGCGCCGTTGCGGAACCGGCTGTGGTCGGTCGCTAGCAATTTTCTGGCGGGTGTTCCACGGCTCCAAGCAAACGTGGAACGCCCTCTGCCCTGCGCCTTGAGAAGAATCGCTCCAGAACACCAACGATAGGAAACCAGCCATGAAAGTCGTTCTTGCCGAGAAGGTTTCTCCAGCTACGATTGCCGTATTTGCCCATGCCGCCGACTGGAAAGTCGTCACGCACGATCAGATCAAGGACGGCCTGCCCGCCGAGCTGGCCGATGCCGACGCATTGATCGTTCGCTCCGCCGTGCAGGTGGACGCCGCACTGCTGGAAAAAGCGCCAAAGCTGCGCGTGATTGGACGCGCGGGCGTCGGCGTGGACAACATCGACTCGGAAGCCGCGACGCGGAACGGCATCGTGGTGATGAATACTCCGGGCGCAAACGCTGTCGCTGTGGCCGAGCTTGCTTTGGCGCTGATGATCGATTTGGCCCGCATGGTCCCGCGCGCCAACGCAACCATGCATGCCGGCAAGTGGGAAAAGAAATCGCTGCAAGGCACGGAATTGCGCGGCAAGACACTGGGCATTGTCGGCCTGGGTCGGGTGGGCTTGGAAGTCGCGCGCCGGGCGCGTGGCTTCGGCATGGAACTGGTTGGCCATGATCCGTTTGTCTCGGCGGCGATCGCCCGCGAACATGGCGTGCGGTTGGCCTCTCGTGAAGAAGTCTTTCGCCAGGCGGATTATCTGACCCTTCACGTCGGCCTTACTCCGGAAACCGAAGGAATGTTGAATGCGGCCACCTTGGCCACGATGAAAAAAGGTGTTCGCCTGGTGAATTGCGCGCGCGGCGAGCTGATTGTCGAGGAGGCCCTGGTCGAAGCCTTGAAAAGCGGTCAAGTTGGCGGCGCGGCACTCGATGTCTTTCGCAAGGAGCCGCTGAAGGATTCGCCGTTCTTCGATCTCGACAACGTGATTCTGACGCCGCACATTGCCGGCTCGACTGCCGAAGCGCAGGAGGCCGTGGGGGTGCAGATTGCGGAACAAGTACGCGCCTATCTGACCACAGGTGTGGTGCAGAATGCCGTCAACTTTCCGTCGCTTTCCTACGAGGAATACACGGCGCTGGCTCCTTACATTGAATTGGGAGAACGTCTCGGCAAGTTTTTGGCGGCGATTTTTGGGGCGAGCGTGGAGAGCGTCGACTTTGCCTACTCCGGCCAACTGGCGGGGATGCGCACAGAGCTGATTCGCAGCGCCGCCCTCTGCGGGATTCTCAGCAGCGCCGAGCACGTGAATCGCATCAACGCTGCCGCCGTCGCAACCGAGCACGGGGTTCGTGTCCACGAGCAAAAGGCCGAGCCGGTCACCGGCGGTGCGGGCAGCGTGCTGAAACTGACGCTGCACACGGCGCACCGCAACATGACCGTCAGCGGCACCGTCCTGCATGGCAGGTCTCCGCGGCTGTTGTCCTGCGATGGCATCGATATCGAAGCGCCTCTTGACGGCACGCTGCTATTTATCCGCAACCAGGACGTTCCGGGCGCAATCGGCAAGATCGGCACGACGCTGGGCGATCATGCCGTCAACATTGCCAACTTTGCCCTCGGTCGCGCCGAGGAGAGTGACGGAAATGGGGCGCGGCAGGCGCTCGCTCTGGTCCACGTGGATGCCGAAACCGCGCCGGGTCAAATCCAAAAGGCGCTGGAGTCGCTGGGCAAGCTGGAAGCCATTACCAGTGTCCGGCTGGTAAAACTAAGCTAAGGCAATGTTGCTGGATCGAGTGGGGCCGCGGTAGCATCTCACATGCAGCGCCGACCGTAGAGGATTTTCTTGCATGCCGTTATACGAATACGAATGTGAACTGTGCCATCAGCGCCTGGAAAAAATTCAAAGCTTCAGCGCGCCGCATACAACCATCTGCCCGAACTGTGGCGGCGAATTGGCGCGAGTGATTTCCGCCCCCGCCATCCAGTTCAAAGGCGCCGGCTGGTATGTGAACGACTACGCCAAGTCGGGGAGCAAGGCTGCATCCTCTGCCGATTCCGGCAGCAAATCCGGAGGAAAAGCAGACATCTCGGCCGCCGCCTCTGACGGCAAATCGGACTCCGGCAGCAGCAAGCCTGCCGCATCGACGGCGGATTCCTCGTCCGCGAAAAGCGCTCCGGCCAGCGGTAGCGCTTCGTCCGGCTCGTCCAGCAGTAGCTCGAACTCCAGCAAGACAAGTGAATAAGATGCTGTTGAGCCAGTTTGCAGCATGCTGCCGATTGTAGAGATTGACTACAATCAGCGTGTGCTGGAACACTCCCTCCCAATCCCGGCGAACGACCTGGCGAATAATCTGGAAGGATGGCTGCACGATTTGCCTGCGCGGCCTGCGGTCTTCGCCTTGTTTGGCCCGAAGGCATCGGACGACGGCCCCTCGCCCGAGCCGTACATTTCAAAAACCGCCAACCTGCGCCGCCGCATGCATCGACTGCTGGCTCCCGCGTCTGCGGGCGGCAAGCGGCTGCATCTGGGCGGAACCGCAGTGCGGCTGGATTACTCTGAGGTGAGATCGGAATTCGCTACTTCTCTTTTGATGCTGCAAGCCGTGCGTCGATACTGTGGCGAGCGAGTGCGCAAGCATCTCCATCTGCGTCCCCCCATCGTGTTGCGGATGGCCATGGAAAATGCTTATCCCCGCGTCTATGTTACGAATCGGGTCACCCAGCGCGCGTTGGCCTCGACGTATGGACCCTTTCCATCGCGAGTTGCAGCGGAGCGCTTTCTCGATGATTCGCTGAATTTTTTTGAGCTTCGCCGCTGCACGGAAGAGTTGCATCCGGACCCAACATTTCCGGGATGCGTCTACTCCGAAATGAAGATGTGCCTGGCGCCCTGTTTCAAGGGCTGCACCGACGAGCGGTATGCCGCGGAAGCCGAGCAGGTGCGCGAATATCTGGCCTCGCGCGGCGCAGGAACCATGGCACGGCTGGAAAAAGAGCGGGATGCGGCATCGACTGCGTTGGACTTTGAAAAAGCCGCGCGCCTGCACCAGCAAGTTCAGAAGATGAAGGTGGTCGCGCAGCAGGCCGCGCCGTTGGTGCATCCGCTCGTGGATCTGGATGCGGTCGTCGTTCAGCCGACGGTCGCGCAAACTGTATCCTCAACGACGGGCAAGCCCGAAAAAATGTCCAACCGCGCGCTACGGACGGAAGCCACCCACGTCGCCATTTTTTTGGTGCGCGGCGGCAGAATCCTCGGCCCCGGACTGTATTCGGTTGAGGGCATGCGCCATCCCAACGAGCGGGCCGGCTCGACCTCGCTTTTTGCGCATCCAACCCTGCTGGAACCGACGCCGCTGGAAGCTCCGCCGGTGACGCCGGATGCCCCCTCTAGCGCCACTTCCACTGGGACGAAAGCTGCGCGAGGGCAGCTCGAACAGCGGTTGCAGGCAGTCCTGGACGAACTGGAAGCGCAGGCGCGTTCGGAAAAATTTTCAACAGCGGACCTGGCCGAGCACCTGTCGCTGCTGGCGCGCTGGTACTATCGCCCAGGCAACCGGCGTACAGGGGAAATCTTCTTTCGCAACGAAAAGTGTTCCGCCGGTTCGGAAGACGAGCGCGCATTTCCTCTGTCGCGTATCCTGCGGGGCATCTCCCGCGTCTTTTGCGGGCAAAAAGATCAGTCCGAAGCGGAAGCGAATGCTGTCCCTCTGCAACCCGCCAGTGATTCGCCCGGACTATGATAGGATTTTTTCCACTCCATGAAATTCTGCTCAAAATCTCTATCTATTTTCCTTGGCTTTCTGCCGGCGTTCTTTGGCGCCATCGCGCTGTCTCCCGTAGCGCTGTACGCATCGAGCAGCGATAAGCCGCCGATCACCCTGGACGAGTTTTTCAGCTACGTCGACATTCATGGCCTGGCTCTGTCCCCCGACGGCAGCATGGCCGTCATCGGCACCGAGCGGGCCGATTGGAAGCAAAATCGCTTCCGCGACGATTTGTGGATGTGGCGCGCGAAGAACAATTCCCTCACACCGCTAACCACGACCGGGCACGACAGCGATCCTCGTTTCTCACCCGACGGAAACTACATCGCGTTTCTCTCCAACCGGCCTTTGATCGACGAAGGCGAGTCGGCAAAAGATGCCGTGAAACGCGTTTGGATTTTGCCGGCGCATGGAGGCGGTGCGTTTCCGCTCTATCGGGAGCCATTGAGCGTCGATGCTTACATGTGGTCAGCGGACGGCAAGGCAATTTTTGTTGCAACGCAACAGCCTATTTCGAAAGATGCGGAAACGGCCGAGAAGCAGGCATGGAAGGACACCGTTCGCTGGCGTGTCCAGCGGCGTGGAGACGACATCCTGCGAGTGCCGATCGCGACCGCCATCCCTCAGCCCAAGCCACTGCTGGCTTCCGACAGCGAGTCGAAACCCGAGGCGGGGAAGAAACTACCTTTGCCCGTGGATGCAACGGTGGTCGCGCAGAGCCCGTTGGCTATTACGGAGCTGGTCGCTTCTCCCGACGGCAGCACCCTGGCGTTTGAGAGCCGGTCGGTATTAAACCGGCAGGAAAATCCAGCCGATTACGAAATCTTTTCTGTCCCGGCGGATGCGACCGGGGCAACTCCGCGACAGCTCACGCACAACCAGGCATACGAAAGCGAGCTTCACTGGAGCCGAAACAGCAAGACGCTCTACTTTATGGTTCCCGCTGCCGCAGGATCGGCAGAACAGGCGTATGAGGATGTGCAAGGGCGCTTCTATGGACTGGACCTATCGAGCGGCAAACTCAGCCGCCTCGGCGGCGATTACGGCGAAAGTTGGGCGAGCTATTCCATTCAGTCGGATGGCAGTCTTCTAGGCCAGGGGCAAACCGGAATTCAAACGCAGATCTACAGCGTGAGCGGTGCAAAGGCCAGAAAACTGGCCGGTGTCGCTGGCACCTATGGCGAAGTGCACACCGCGCGCAACTCGCCGCGATTGCTTTTCAGTCACTCGGCCATCGATGAACCCACGGAGGTTTATCTGGCGCAGGATTCCGCGCATCTAGCCCAGGCCAAACCAATCACGCAGTTCAATCGACTTTTCACCCAGCGCGCACTTCCCAAGTGGACCGTCTATCGCTGGAAATCGCCGGACGGCACGCCGGTCGAAGGGGTATTGCTGTATCCGCCGGGTAAATTCGGGCAAAAGCACCTGCGCATGTTCACGCTCATCCACGGAGGTCCGGCGGATGCCGACGGCAACCGGTTCGGCGCCGACTGGTACGACTGGGCGATCCTTGCCGCCGACAACGACTGGCTCGTCTTTCGTCCGAACTATCGCGGTTCCAGCGGCTACGGCGACAAATTTGAACTGGCGATCCGTCCGGCCATTGTTTCTGCGCCTGGCAAAGATATTCTCGCAGGCGTCGATCAACTCGTCGCCGACGGCATCGCCGACCCCGACCATCTCGCCGTGGGCGGCTACAGCTACGGCGGCTACATGACCAACTGGCTGATTACGCAAACCACGCGTTTCCGCTCCGCAGTTTCCGGCGCGGGAGCGGTGGAACACGCGGCCAACTGGGGCAATGACGATATGTCCTTTGACGACGCCTACGTCCTGGGCGGCCTTCCCTGGCAGCAACCGGCGCGGTATCAGAGCGAAGCGGCGCTGTTCCAGTTCGACAAGGTAAAGACGCCGGTCCACGATGTGATTGGAGGAGCGGATATCCGGGTCGCCGCCGAAGAGGGCTATCTGTTCGAGCGTGCGTTGAAGACGCAGCATATCCCCCATGAATTTCTCGTGTTTCCGGGCGAAGGCCACGGGCTGGCAAACAATCCATGGCACGGCTATATCAAAGTGCGGGACGAGCTTCTATGGTTAGACAAGTATGATCATGCCAGCAGCAAATAGCCGCGTCCGTTTGCAGTTACAGGAAGGCAGCCGGGTGTGACTGGACAACCCTTCCAGCCGGAATCTTCTGCTGTTGCGATGGGGTGGAAGCGCTGGCGTCCGCGGCTCGAACTGCTGACTGCCATCCTGGCTCTGGTTCCAATCGCTCTATTCCTTGCGGCCAGTCTCGGCCGCCTTTGCTATCCGTTTCCATTGGAGCAACTGGAAGGCTCTATGTTGCTGGCGGCGGAGCGCGTCGCACACGGCCTGCCCATATATGTGCGGCCAAACTTCCACTTTATTCCCTACATGTACGCACCCGCCTACTACTACATTTCCGGGTGGGTGGTGCGCCTGCTGGGTCCTCGCTTTCTGGCGCTGCGGCTGATTTCTTTGCTTAGCACATGTGCATCGATGGCGTTGATCTACCTGCTGGTCCTTTTCGATACGCCGGGCACCAGAGGGCGCAGGCACCTGGCCGCGCTGGCCGGAGCTGGCCTGTACGCCGCCGCCTACCCCTGGACCCGCGAGTGGTTCGATCTGGGTCGCCTGGACTCGTTTTATATTCTGTTGCTATTGCTGGCGCTGCTCTGTACGCGCCGCCTGCACCCGGTGTTCGCCGCGGTCGCGTGGACGGCGGCATTCCTTGCCAAGCAAACCATTTTCCCGGTCGCCCTGGTCATGCTTTGTGTGGACTGGAAACGTCCTCGACGGCTGCTGCTGGGCGTGGGAAGTTTTTTGCTGTTGACGGCGATCTGCACTCGGCTACTGGATCATGCCACGCAGGACTGGTTCTGGTTCTATGCATTCACCGTCCCGCACGTCAATGCGGACCTGCTGTTGCGCCCAGCGGTGTTCTATTTGCCTTCACAATTGATTGCGCCCTTCGGGGTCGCCTTGCTGATTGCTGGTATGGCGTGGGCCTGGACGCGCCCGGCGCTCAGCAATGCTGCGACGCGTTTTTACCTGCTCGCCGGGATTTCTCTTCTGGGTCTCTGCTGGTTTCTGCAGGCCCATGCCGGCGCCACCGCCAATACTCCCATGCCTGCGTACGCGATTCTCGCCGTCGTTTTTGGAATCTCCTTTGCCCGTCTGGATGCTTTGTTTGCGCTCGCCGCACGCGAGGCGGCACGCGTTTTTCTGCTGGCCGCAGTCGCTATTCCGCTCGTCAGTTGGGTCTACAACCCTCATGATCTTGTTCCACACCGCGATCTCGTTTCCTCCCAGAAAGAATTGATCTCGTGGCTGCGCGTTTTTCCCGGTGACGTGTTTCTGCTGTCCCATCCGTACGAAGGAGTGATGGCCGGCAAGCAGTGGCATCCGGACAATGCCGCGCTTCATGATGCATTGCGTCCGGAACTTGCCGAGGTACGCCAGCCGGTCTTGGCGGAAATCGCCATGCAGATCGACCAGGAGAAATTTGACGCGATCGTGCTGGATGGGTCGCTGGAACAGACGCTTTCCCAGCAGACCTGGCTGCCGCGGGACCTGGGCCGGCACTATCCAATCGTGGGCATTGTGCCTGGCAGTGGTGTCGGCGACCCGTTCGGCCCGCACCCGGCGTATTTTCTGTTGCCCTGCCGGGAGCGGGCATTGGCGATCGCCCAAGGATGGACACTGCTCGAAACCGGCGGACATACCGCCTGTCCCTGACTAACCTGCCGCGCCGCTGATAGACTAAAAGGACCGTGGTGGAACTGGCGCCCTCAATTCTTTCCGCAGACTTTGCCCATCTGGCCGAGCAGATTCAGGCCGCTGAGCGGGGTGGCGGAACTGTCATCCATGTGGATGTCATGGACGGCCATTTCGTGCCCAACATTACGATAGGTCCGCCTGTCATTGCATCCCTGCGCAAAGTGACAAAGCTGCCGCTCGATTGCCATTTGATGATTGAGAACCCGGACGAGTTTATCCCGGCGCTGGCGGAGGCGGGAGCCAATTGGGTGAGCGTGCATTATGAGGCATGTCGCCATCTGCATCGCTCGCTGGAATTGATTGAGCAGCATGGAATGAAACCCGCGGTGGTGATTAACCCGGCCACGCGGGTCAATTTGCTGATCGATATTCTGCCCATGGTGCACCATGTTCTGGTGATGAGCGTGAATCCCGGCTTTGGCGGGCAGAAGTTCATTCCATTTTCGCTGGAAAAGATTCGGCATTTATGCGCCATCCGCGCAGAGCTGGGGTTGGAATATCGAGTGGAAGTTGACGGTGGTGTTGCAGAGGATACCATTGCACAAGTGGTGGAGGCAGGAGCCGACTTGCTGGTGGCAGGGTACGCGGTCTTTGGCGACGGCCATCCGGAAGAGAATGCCCGCCAACTTCTGCACCTGGCATGCGCCGCCGCGGGCCGGCAATCGAAGCAAAACGTGAAACATTCCGGCCTTGGAAAGAATGTACGGGAAAATGGCAGACCGCTTCACCGCACCACAGGCAAGCGAAAGAGTCTGCTGAGGGGAAGTACAGTATGAGTCACTCGATGAATCGTTTTCTGAATCGTTCCCTGCAACGCTATGCCGCCATGGGCGCGCTGGTGGTCCTGGGCGGCAGCATGAGCATGGCCCACGCGGGAATCTTTCACCGCAAGCATAAGCCGCTTTCGCAAAAAGACGATGCGCTGGCCAGTGTGACCTCCAGCCAGCCGGATAAGGAGTTATTCGACCGCGCGATGATTGCCTTGAAGAAGGGTAAATTCGACATCGCCCGGCTGGACCTGCAGACGCTGCTAAATACCTATCCGGATTCCGAATACCAGATGCGCGCCAAGCTCGCGATCGGAGACACCTGGTACAAAGAGGGCGGTACGGCCGCCATGCAACAGGCCGAAGAGGAATACAAGGACTTCATCACCTTCTTCCCAGACAAGCCGGAAGCAGCGGAAGCGCAGATGAAAGTGGCGGACATCTACTACAAACAGATGGAAAAGCCGGACCGCGATCCCACCAATGCCGTTCGCGCCCAGGAAGAATACCGGGCAATGATTCTGCAATACCCTGACTCCAGCTTGATTCCGCAGGCGAAGCAACGTCTGCGGGAAGTGCAGGAAGTGCTCGGCGACCATGAGTTTGACATTGGCTCGTTCTACGAGACGCGGATGAACTATGCCGCCGCCGTCGCCCGCCTGCAATCTGTCATCGACACCTACCCACTCTACAGCCGCGTGGACGAGGCGTTGCTGGATGTGGGCGACGCATATTCCGCCCAGGCACGGAACATCGCCAAGATGCGCCTGGATCCTGCAGCGAAAGAACGCCTGGAAAAGCTGTTCATCGGCCGGGCCGCGCACGCCTATGATCGTGTGGTTTTGGAGTACCCGATGGCGCCCCACGCGGATGATGCCCGTGACCGCCTGGAAGCGATGAATCTGCCCGTTCCCCAGCCGAGTCAGCAACAGATTGCCGATAGCGCGGCGATTGAGCAAAGTCGAGCGCCTTTGAATCTAAAATATCGGGCGTTCCTGTTGGTCACAGCGCGTCCTTCCACGGTGCAGGCAGCGCGGGTTGGCGATCCGAGTCTGACCAGCCCGCCGCAAATTATGGCCCCGGAGCTGGTGAAGGGGGCCATGTCCGACGTTCGCTGGGCGGTCAAACCGGACGGCAAGCCCGCTCCCACGATTCCGGGCACGTCGAACAACATCGGCACCGCTCTCGCCTCGAATGGCGAACCCAATGCTTCCGGCACCGGCGCGGGCACCGAGTCCGCAGCCCCGGCAGCCGGCGGTCTGCAGATGAATGATGTTTCCGGCGACAACGGTGTGAATGGAACTGTGCTCAACAATTCCGATCAGGGCCAGTCATCGCAGTCCGCGCCAACGAACGCGGTGCCCCCTGTAAGCGGTCAAGCGAATCCTGCAGTCCCCCCGGCCAACACGGTTGACACTACCGGTCACCCTGCCGTGTGGCCTTCCGCGCGGAAGGACAACGGCGGTTTGCCGGTTGTTGGTCCTCCAAACAGCGCGCCGCTGCCTGCGGTGCAGAAGGCCGCCCCCGCGCCGGAGCAAGTGAATGACATCTCACAGACCGGGCATCCGATCAACACTGTCGATCAAACGACAACGACGGGCAAGGTTGGGAAGAAAAAGAAGAAGAATCCCAAACCTCAATTTGCGGGCAAAGAGGAATCGTCCAGTACCCACAAGAAAAAGAAGGGTCTGCACAAGCTGAATCCGTTTTAATCGAACCGCAAGATCGGCGGCGGCATCGCGAAAGCGGTGCTGCTTGCCCGCACGGACAGCATTTTCTTCAAGCTGACAGGGGGGCTTTCGGTGCGGCGATTGAGATGTGCTGTCTCAGTTTTCCAACCCAGGTCGCTGGGCATCTTTCTCCTGGTATTGGGATTGTCGCTTGGCGCCAATACCCAACAAACCGCCAACAGCAAGACCCCTCCGCAGTTGCCTCAAACCCCAGACATTCACGCCGATCGCTCGGTCACGTTTTCGTTTTACGATCCAGGAGCGAGCGAGGTCTCGCTCAGCATGGACGGACACGCCGGTTCGTTGCCCATGACCAAAGACGACCAGGGAATTTGGAGTGTCACCCTCCCTCCCATGCAGCCGGACCTGTACGACTACCTCTTTGTCGCCGATGGTGTACCTGCGCTCGACCCCTCGAATCCGGCGGTCAATCCGAACTTGCGGAGTCCGTCGAATGTTTTCGAGGTTCCCGGACCGCAACCCGAACCGTGGGATGTCCAGGATGTTCCGCATGGGGTCGTTCATCAGCACTTCTACAAGTCGGCCGTTGTGGGAGATCAGAGAGATTTTTTTGTCTACACACCGCCGTCCTACGATCCCCGCGATCACAAGAAGTATCCAGTGCTGTATTTGCTGCACGGCTACACCGACGATGCCCGCGCTTGGGCCGCGTTGGGCCGCGTTGGGCCGCGCCAATGTCATTCTGGACAACCTGATCGCCGAGGGGAAAGCCAGGCCGATGATTGTCGTCATGCCGCTCGGCTGCGGCGCGCCGGAGATCGTCACCGGACCGCGAGCATCGTTCGACAGGGCGGGGTTGCGCAAAAAGAACTTCGATCTTTTCACTCAGGCGCTGCTGACGGAAGTCATTCCGCAAGTGCAGTCCATGTACAACGTCTCCACCAAGCGCGAGGACCGTGCGATTGCCGGGCTCTCGATGGGCGGCGCGGAGAGTCTGCTGACCGGTCTGAACCACATCGACAAATTAGCGTGGGTTGGCTCCTTTAGCGCGGGCGGGTTGGGCGCCGATTTTGCCCAGGATTTCCCGACCCTGAATGCTGCCAGCGCGTCGCGCTTGCGACTACTGTGGATTGCCTGCGGCAGAGATGATCGCTACGTCGGCAAAACGCCGCTGATCACGCTCAATCGGCAACTGGCCGCGTGGCTGCACTCGAACAATATCCCGGTAACATTTGTCGAAACGCCGGGCACGCATGAGTGGCCCGTGTGGCGCAAGGACCTGATCCGGTTTTCCCAGCTATTGTTTTAGCCGAAGTAGTTTTCCTCAGCACGCCGCGCCGATTGCATAAAGCCAATCCGCGCTGTGCTATCGTGAAATTTGGCTGGATGCTGATTTGTCCGGTCTTTTCGACTCCATGCCCCGCGATCTCCCCAAAGCTTACGACCCTACTGCCATCGAAGATCGATGGGCAGAGTATTGGGTGCAGCAGCGCCTCTTCGAGGTCCCAACGCCTCGAGATACCCGTGCGCTTCCACCCACATTCACGCTTCTTCTGCCTCCGCCCAATGTGACCGGCCGCCTCCACATGGGCCACATGCTGAACCAGACGGAGATGGACATTCTGACCCGCTGGCACCGTATGCGCGGGGAGCTGTCGCTATGGGTTCCGGGCACCGACCACGCCGGCATTGCCACCCAGATGATGGTGGAGCGCCAGGTTGCCAAAGAAGGAAAAACGCGTCAGGAACTGGGCCGCGAAGCTTTCGTTGCACGTGTGTGGGAGTGGAAGCAGGAGTATGGCGGCGCGATCCTCGACCAGATGAGGCGTCTGGGCGCAAGCGTGGACTGGTCGCGCGAATACTTCACCATGGATGAGCGCCTCTCTGTCGCCGTGAAAGAAGCGTTTGTGCGCCTCTATAAGCAAGGGCTCATTTATCGCGGCGCGTATATCGTCAACTGGTGTCCGCGTTGCCAGACGGCCATCAGCGACCTGGAGGTAGTGCACGAGGAGCAGCAGGGCAAGCTGTACGAAATTCGCTATCCCCTGGCGGATGGCAGCGGCAGCATCACCATCGCCACCACACGGCCAGAGACCATGCTGGGCGACGTGGCGGTCGTGGTGAATCCAAGCGACGCGCGCTATCTCGGTTTTCACGGGAAAAATCTGCGTCTGCCGCTGGTCGGCCGCGAGATTCCTGTGCTTCCCGACGAATGGGCGAATCCGGAGTTTGGCACCGGCGCGGTGAAGGTGACGCCCGCGCACGATCCCAACGATTTCGCGATTGCCGAGCGGCATAAGCTGCCGTCGATTGTGGTGATGGACGAGACCGCGCACATGAACGCGCAAGCTGGCCTCTATGCGGGTCTCGACCGCTACGAAGCACGCAAGCGGATTCTTGCCGATCTGGAACAGCAGGGTCTGCTGGTTGCCGTCAAGGACTACGTGAACTCCATCGGCAAGTGCGACCGCTGCAAAACGGTGGTCGAGCCGCGGCTGTCCACGCAATGGTTCATCAAGATTCAGCCGCTTGCGGACAAGGCCATTGAGGCCGTGGAAAGCGGCGCCATCCGCTTTACGCCGGAGCAATATAAGAAGACCTACTTCGAGTGGATGCGCAACATCCACGACTGGTGCATCTCGCGCCAGCTCTGGTGGGGTCATCGCATTCCTGCGTGGCATTGCGCGGATTGCCGGGAAATCACGGTGGCGCGAGACGTGCCCACGACCTGCGCCCATTGCGGCAGCGGCAAGCTGACCCAGGAAACCGACGTACTGGACACATGGTTTTCCTCCGGACTCTTGCCGTTCACCGTGTTCGGCTGGCCCGCGCAGACCCCGGATCTGGCGGCTTTTTATCCCACGCAATTGCTGGTCACAGGATTCGACATCCTTTTCTTCTGGGTTGCGCGGATGATCATGCTGGGCTGTCATTTCATGCTCGACGTACCCATGCCCGATGGGTCGAAACGTACATTAGCGGACTCCGTGCCGTTTCAGGAGGTCTACATCCACGCGCTGGTGCGCGACGCGGACCGCCAGAAGATGTCGAAGACCAAGGGCAACGTCATCGATCCGATCGAGATTATTCATCAATACGGAACCGATGCGGTGCGGTTTACGCTGGCCTCCATGGCCTCGCCGGGCACGGACATTGCCTTCAGCGAAGCGCGTACCGAGGGCTATCGCGCCTTCGCCAACAAGATATGGAATGCGGCGCGATTCATCTTTATGCAGATGGAGCGTGCGAAAGAAGCCGGCATTCAGGTCGATTTGGGCGACCTCAACCATACGCTGCAACTGGAGGACGGTGCACCGCTGGAAGCGCGCTGGATCGTCTCGCGCTTCAACCAATGTGCGGCGGACGTGAACCGGGCGCTCACGGATTATCGTTTCGACGATGCGGCGAATCGAATCTATCAGTTCTTTTGGGGTGAATTCTGCGACTGGTATCTGGAGATTGTCAAAATACGCCTTGACTTCAGCGAGTCCGCGGACAAAGTGACCACAACGGCAGCGTTGGCGACACTGCTGAGTGTGTTTGAAGCATCACTGCGACTGCTCTCGCCCTTCATGCCGTTCTTGACGGAAGAAATCTGGTATGCGCTGTACGACGGCAAGCCGCCGTTGAAGTCGATCGCCCTGGCACGGTATCCCGGCGATACTGTGCCGCGGAGCACTGAAGGAGGCGACTTCGATCAAACTCCCGCAGCTGTGGATGTGGACATGTTTTTGTTGCAGGAAATGATCTCCGACATTCGCAACCTTCGAAAAGAACAAGATGTTCCAGAGCGGGAGCTTGCGCCTGTCTACTTGTTTGGTGCGGTGCACGCGTTGCAAGTCGTGCAGAAAAATGAGGATATGGTTCGAAGGCTGGCGCGTGTTTCCCTCATCACGTATTCGCAGCCGACAGTGCAGGGGCTATCGACACGTCACGGCGTGAATTACGAAATCGTGCTGCACTACGAAAAACAGCTCGACATTCCTGCCGAGCGCGAGCGCCTGAGCAAAAATCTGGCCAAATTTGAAAAGGAAATGGAATCGAAACAGAAACAGTTACAAAACGACGCCTTCCTCGCCAAAGCTCCGGTGAAGGTGGTCGATGGCCTGCGCGCACGCGCCGATGAGCTGGATGCTTTGATCGCAAAAGCGCGCACCGCGCTCCAGGCCTTGGAGGCGCTGGAGCGCCGCTGAAAGTGTCTTAAGAAAAGAAAACCTATGGAATGGAAGACCAAACGCGTCACCGCAATTCTTGAGCAGGCGCTCATGGAAGACCACGCGACGCATGATGCCACAACGGAGCTGACGCTCAACCCGAAACTGTCTGCCTCCGCGACCATCGTTGCCAAGCAGGATTGCATCTTGGCCGGGTCGGAAGCGATTCCGCGCGTATTGGAGATTTTTCGCAAACTCGACCAAAGCCCGACCCGGCGTTTTGAGGTTGTGCATCATCCGGAGATGTTTGACGGCGTGCGCGTACGAAAAGGGCAGGCTGTCGCGGTGATCCGGGGGAACGCTCGTGCGATCCTCGCCTGCGAGCGGGTGACGCTGAATCTGCTGCAACGCATGTGCGGCATCGCCACGGAAACACGCAAGTACGTGGACGCGGTCGCGGGCACCGGCGTTGTGATTCTCGATACGCGCAAGACGGCGCCTGGGTTGCGCCTGCTGGACAAGTATGCCGTCAGCTGCGGAGGCGGACAAAATCACCGCATGGATCTGGCCGATGGCGTCTTGATCAAGAACAACCATATTTCGCTGGGTGGCGGAGTCGCCAAGGTCCTGGCGCTTGCATTGCAGCGGCGACTTCCGGGGCAGCAAATTCAAGTTGAGGTCCGCTCTTTGGAAGAGCTCGAGGAAGCGCTGGCGGGCGGTGCCGACTCATTATTGCTGGATAATATGACTCCCGTGGAAGCGAAGCGTGCGGTAGGTATCGCTCGCTCGCGCGTCACAAAAATTCCTATTGAAGTCTCCGGGGGGATCACGCTGGAGAC
>JBKQVW010000178.1:0-2584 GCA_052142955.1 Acidobacteriaceae bacterium
CAACGCCGTCGCCGTCCTGATCATCGCCTGCCCGTGCGCCCTTGGCTTGGCCACCCCTATGTCCATCATGGTCGGCGTCGGACGCGGAGCACAGGAATGCGTGCTCGTGAAAAACGCGGAGGCGCTCGAACGGTTGGAGAAGGTCACTACGCTGGTCGTGGACAAGACGGGCACCCTCACGGAGGGCAAGCCCAAGCTCATGGATGTCCTGCCCACCAGTGGTTTCGACAAGACGGAGTTCCTGCGTCTCGCCGCTTCGCTGGAGCAGAACAGCGAACACCCACTCGCCGCCGCGATTGTGCGGGGCGCGAAGGAACAAGGCGTTGTTCTTGAGGTCGTGACAGGCTTCCGCTCGGTGACGGGGGGCGGTGTTTCCGGTGCCATCGCTGGCCGCAAGGTGATGATCGGCAAACCGGATTTCCTGCGGGACGAAAAAATCACTGGTTTGGAATCGCTGGAAGCCTCGGCCATGAAGCTTCAGGAAGAGGGTAAGACCACGATGTTTGTCGCCATCGATGGCAAGCCGATCGGAATCCTCGCAGTCGCCGACCCGATCAAATCCACCACACCCGAAGCCGTCCGCGGTCTCCACGCGCTTGGGTTGAAACTCGTCATGCTCACCGGCGATAACCGGCGCGCCGCCGATGTCGTCGCTAAACAACTCGGTCTTGATGAGGTGGTAGCTGAGATCGAACCCGCCGGAAAGGTTGCCCATGTCAAGATGCTGCGCGCCAAAGGTCAACATGTTGCGATGGCCGGTGACGGCATTAACGATGCGCCTGCCCTGAGCGAAGCGGAAGTCGGTATTGCCATGGGCACCGGTACCGATGTGGCCATGCAAAGCGCGGGCGTCACCCTCGTGAGAGGAGACCTCCGCGGTATTGCCAAGGCCCTCCGCCTCAGTCGGGCCACTATGCGGAATATCCGGCAGAACCTGTTCTTCGCCTTTCTCTACAATGCGCTGGGTATTCCTTTGGCGGCGGGCGTGCTTTATCCGTTCGTTGGCTTGCTGCTCAGCCCGATGATTGCAGGGGCCGCGATGAGCCTGAGTTCCGTCTCGGTAATCGGCAACGCATTGCGGCTTCGAAAAGTAACGTTGTGATTTAAGGTGCGAAACATGAAAACACACACAGAGAGCCCTGAACAGCTCCATAAGAAACCCGAGGCGGTGAACGAGAAGGAGCTAACCATGAAAACCAACACACTCACCCCGGACCTGCTCCACAAGGTGAATTCCTACTGGCGTGCCGCCAACTATCTGTCGGTCGGCCAAATTTATCTTTACGACAATCCGCTGCTGAAAGAGCCGTTGAAACTGTCTCACGTGAAGCCTCTGGTGGTTGGGCATTGGGGCACCACGCCTGGCCAGAACTTCATCTACGCGCACCTGAACCGGGTAATCAAGAAGTATGACCTGGACATGTTCTACATTGCCGGCCCCGGTCACGGCGGCCCGGCAATTGTGGGCAACGTTTACCTGGAAGGCACCTGGAGCGAAGTATATCCGAACGTCACCCAAGACGAGGCCGGGATCAAGAAGCTGTTCACGCAGTTCTCCTTCCCCGGTGGTATTTCCAGCCACGTGGCGCCTACCACGCCGGGGTCTATTCACGAAGGCGGCGAATTAGGTTACTCCGTCAGCCATGCCTTCGGGGCGGCATTCGATAATCCCGGTCTGATCGTCGCATGCGTCGTCGGCGACGGTGAAGCGGAAACCGGGCCGTTGGCCACCGCATGGCAATCCAACAAGTTCCTCGACCCCATCACTGACGGAGCCGTACTGCCGATCCTGCACCTGAACGGCTACAAGATTAGCAACCCGACCGTGCTGGCCCGCATCGAGCATGAGGAACTGGAGCAGTTCTTCCGCGGTTGCGGCTGGGAGCCTTGTTTTGTGGAAGGCGACGACCCGGAGACGATGCATCAGCTCATGGCCGCCACCTTGGACAATGCCATCGAGCGCATCCACGAAATCCAAAGCAACGCACGAAAAAACAACGATACTACCCGGCCGCGCTGGCCCATGATCGTCCTGAGATCGCCTAAGGGCTGGACAGGACCGAAAGTGATCGATGGCCTGCAAATCGAGGGCACCTTCCGAGCCCACCAGGTGCCGATTCTGGTGGACTCCCAGCACCCCGATCATGTCAAGGATCTGGAAAGCTGGATGAAGAGCTACAAGGCCGAGGAACTGTTCGACCAAAATGGCCGTCTCATGCCGGAATTGGCCGAACTGGCGCCGAAGGGCAACCGGCGGATGGGCGCCAATCCGCACGCCAATGGCGGCGTTCTGCTGCGGGACTTGCGCATGCCGGACTTCCACGCCCACGCCGTAAGTGTGCCATCACCCGGCGCCGTGGACGCTCAGGACACGCTCGTGCTCGGCAACTTCCTGCGTGACGTGACTAAGCTGAATCAGGATCACAGTAATTTCCGTGTCTTCGGCCCCGATGAGACAATTTCGAATCTTCTGGGAGCTGTCTTTGAAGTTACTAACCGCCAGTGGGATGCCCAAAAAGTAAAAAATGACGAATTCCTGGCGCCGGCCGGACGCGTGTTGGACTCGATGCTGAGCGAGCACCAG
>JBKQVW010000179.1:0-93915 GCA_052142955.1 Acidobacteriaceae bacterium
ACGCTTCCCTTCAACCCTGGACCGACTACTACAACCACCAAAGACCTCATGGTAGCCTCAACTACAAGCCGCCCATCAGCCGCTCCGACACCGGAACAACCTCTTGACCTTCTACAGCCACCCGCCAGGGTTTCGCTCTGCCAAGGAGAATACAGCGCTCTCTCAAATTTGGTGAGGGATGACAAAATCTTTTGGGGGAATCAGCTTTGCGGGGCGAGGGCGGCCGGCAAGTCAGGATCGATGGTGAGGATCGAGTCCGTGCAGGTGAGCTTGAAGATGTCGAGCAGTTGCTTACGGGGCGCAACCAGGCGCAGTTGGCCGCCCACGGTTTTCATTCTTCCGTAGAGCAGCATCAGCAGACCGAGGCTGGCACTGTCGGCATATTCCACGCCGGAGAGCTCGAGGACCAGCTTATGGGTGCCGTCCCAAGCAATCTTGTTGATGGTGGCTTCGACCTCATGCAGGCGCATGCCGAGGGTCATCCGCCCGGTAAGGGTGACAACGACCGTGGTGGCGTCGATTCGCTCTACTTGCGCATTCAGGTTCATGTTGGCCGGCCATCTTTCTTGCAGCATTACCGGAACATCTCAATTTTTCCATCGAACGTCAGCGAACAGGGGCGAGGTGACGTGTCTGCTCATAGGTATAGCGGATGCGGTGAATCACAGTGATGGTAGAGAGCACGGCGAGGACCCAGAGGACGGGCGCCATCGCTCCCCAGCGGTTGAAGAGGGCGCCAAGAATGATGAGGACGACGCGCTCCGGACGCTCCATAAAGCCGACCTTGCAGGAGCCGATGAGAGCTTCGGCGCGGGCGCGGGTGTAGCTGACCATTAAGGACGTGACCATGACGAAGGCGACCAGGAACACGTAGAACAGGCGGTCGGCGCGCGCGTAGTAGACCAGCAGGCCGAAGAACAGGGCGACGTCGGAGTAGCGGTCGATGACGGAATCGAAGAAGGCCCCGAAGACGGTGACCTGCTGGGTCTGGCGGGCGACGCGGCCATCCACCATATCGAAGATGCCCGCGCCGATGATGACCAGCGCGGCATAAACGAACATGCGGACATTGTTGTGGGGGCGGGCATAGCCGAAGAGAAAGGCGGCGCCGGTGTTGATGACCAGGCCCATAAAGGTGAGGACATTGGGCGAAATACGGGTGAGAGCCAGCCCATCCACAATCTTCTGCAGGATGAAGCCGCAACCCTTTCCGAACGCGCTTGTCCAAGTCATTTCATACCGCCATTTCGGCACGCTGCCACGGCCCGACGAGGTCACTCTTTGGCGTCGTGGATGGTGATGAGTTCAAGAACCTCCAGCTCGCGGTTGCCGTTGGGGGTAACGACGGTGGCGGTATCGCCGACCTGCTTGCCCACCAGGCTGCGGCCGATCGGCGAGGTGGTCGAGATGAGACCTTTGCTGACGTCGGACTCTTCACTGGTGACGAGCTTGTATTCGATCTTCTCATCTTTGGAAGAATCATAAACCAGGACGGTGGAGCCGAAGGCAGCCCGATCACGGGGAATGTTCGACAGATTGACCAGGGAGAGCTCCGCCATGCGCTGTTTCAGCTGACCCAGGCGCGCGTTGACGAAGACCTGCCGCTGCTTGGCCATGTGATACTCGGCGT
This sequence comes from Acidobacteriaceae bacterium, assembly GCA_052142955.1. GTDB lineage: Bacteria > Acidobacteriota > Terriglobia > Terriglobales > Acidobacteriaceae > JAKAAZ01. The sequence continues at coordinate 1,631 of JBKQVW010000179.1, forward strand.
TCTCGCTGAGATCGCCGAGGGAGGCGGCCTTCTTGATTTCCATTGGAAGCTCGTGGGTCAGCTCATGTTCCAGCTGGCGAATTTCAGCTTCCAAGATTTTTTTGATATGTTCCGTCATGGGATTATCCGGGACCGCATAGATACAACAATAGATACGCGAAATCCCTGACACCGGGATGCCACAGCATCGGCCTATTGCAATTTCATTATTATACCGGGGAAGCGGGGTGGTGTTGTAGAGGGATGGGGGCGGGCGCGTCGGGCCGCAGGAAGCGTGGGCAGGATGAGGCCGGCGGCGAAGTGGACCGGAATTGGCCCAGGCGAGCCAGAAATGGCTGCGGGGACCCATGCCTCCTGACGAGGGCGGGGTGCACCCGAGACTTTCGCGTGGGCGCTGGCGAAACGTTACTTACGATTTGCCCGAATAAATCGTGAGCATGGGGCAGGGCGATTGATGCATCAGGTGCTGCACTCCGCCGTGGAGGCGTGTGCCGTCCACCAGATTTCCCGCATGGACGCCCATGACAATGTAATCCACTTTGCGTTCCCGGGCCAGTTCGAGAATCACCTTGGTCGGATCGCCGGTCCGCACAATGGACTCTGCCTGCACTTGCGCCTCGTGGACATACGCAAGCAGCATCTGCATACCCTTTCTGCGCAACTCCGTCACTTGACCGGCCATGGGCTCCGCCACAAGATGATGCTCCACAGCATGGACGAGAAGCAGGGAGCCTTCAACCGCCTTGGCAAATGCCAAGGCATAGACCAGCCCGGCCTGCGAAGTTTCGGTGAAATCCGTTGGGACCAGCAGCAATCTGCGATGCCCATCCTCCAGGTCCTGCCAGCGCGCTTCCGGTACGACCGTCAATACTGGACAGGGGGCCGTGCGCGCCAGTTGCTCGGCAACGGTGCCGAAACTGGACCGTCCCGTGAGAACGGCGCCTTTGCTGCCCAGCACCACTAGACCGGCATGACTTTCCCGCACCGCATCCAGAATCAGGTCCCTTACATTGCCATGCCGTACGATCCAACTGCTTTCCACCCCCTGACCGGTCAACTCTGCGCAGGTCCGCTGCAGATCACTCTTGGCTGATTCGATCATGTCGTGCAGCACGGTGTGAGCATCCATTTCCTCAGGCGAGACGGCCGCAGGATCGACAATATGCACCAGCAGAAGCTTGGCGCCGCAGTGAACCGCAAAGCGCCTGGCATAGACCAGCGCCACATCGGATGCCGGCGTAAAGTCTATGCACCCGACGATAGTTTTGATGTTCAGGACTTCGGGTAACATGGCGTCCTCCCATTTCGTTCCCCGCGAGTGCAGAACTCGAGAACCCTGTTCTGACTCGGTTCAAAGTCGGAGTGACAAATACCGCGGCTCATCCTGGGATGAGCCTGAGTCAGCATCCAGCGGATATGGAAGTCTGGTTCTAGGATGGCAGGCAGTCTTGACAGGTTGGCCATAAATTCCCGTGACACCGCGGTGGAAGGTGGGCGGGCCAGAATCGGGCGGGGGTAGTGGGAAGGCGGCGACGGGTTTACGAGTTTGCCCCACTCAAGCCGAAGGAGGGCTTGCATGGGCCACCTTCGGACATTCTGCGGTTCAGGGAAACCGCAGGTCCCTCCACTTCGGTCGGGATGACAATACTATATGCGGTGGGCGTCGAGCCAGCTTTGCAGGATGAGGACGGCGGCGATCTGGTCGATGACATCTTTTCGGTCGCGCGCACCGCGGCCGACGGCGTCCAAATGGCGGTGGGCCTCGGCGGTACTGAGGCGCTCATCCCAGAGATGCACGGGCAGGTTGAATTCGGCGCGAAGGCTGTCGGCAAATTTTTCCGCCGCGAGGGCGCGCGGGCTGCGGTCGCCGGAGAGATGAATCGGCCATCCAATGACAACTTCCGCACAGGCGTAGCGTCGCAGCAGGCGGCCCAGAGAACGCAGATCGTTGCGTGCATTGGAGTGGACGATGGTAAGCAGAGGCTGTGCGGTCAGGCCGAGCTGGTCGGAGATGGCGACGCCGATGCGACGCGCACCATGGTCGAGGCCGAGAATGCGCGGGACGGGTTGCGGGACGGAAGGCGAGGGCGAGGGTGAGGTTGGCTTCACGAGGGTGATGGTACCCGAAATGCATAGGAAACCGCGTCAGGAAACGGCCCGTACCACCTACAATATAGGAGGGCGGTTCGAATCCTCTGGAGTTCGTGTCTGGCGTGCGTGCATTCCTACTGTTTGTTTTCGTACTGGTGCTGGCTGCGGCAGGCGCATACTTCCTGCTGGTCCTGCCGTTTGGACCGTCGAGGAGCACCCTGGTAACGATTGCGCCGGGAACCTCCGTCAACGGAATAGGATGGACGCTGGAGAAAAACGGCATTGTTCGCAACCGATTTGCGTTCGATCTGGTAGCGCGGGTTGAACGGCGCACGCTCAAGGCGGGGGTCTATCGATTCGACCATCCTGCGCCGTTGCTGGAGGTATACCGGCGGCTGCGCATTGGCGATGTGTATACCGTCGCGGTGACCATTCCCGAGGGTTACAACATGTTCGACGTGGCCGCCGCGATGGACAAGGCGGGGCTGGGTTCGCGCGACGCGTTCCTGACCGCCGAGGAACAGGACACAGGCTTGATTCGCGATCTGGACCCGAAGGCGCCGAGCCTGGAGGGATATCTTTTCCCGGACACGTACAAGCTGGCGCCGAACATGACGCCGATACAGATTTTAGGAGAGATGGTGGAACATTTTCGCCAGGAGGCGCGCCGGCTGGGGCTGACCGAAAACATTTCGGCAACGGTGATTTTGGCTTCGTTGGTGGAGCGGGAAACGCCGGTGGGCAGCGATCGTCCGATGGTTGCGAGCGTGTTTCAGAATCGGCTGGCGAAGAATATGCCGCTCGATACGGATCCATCCGTGATTTACGCGGCGCTGTTAGAAAAGCGCTACCGCGGAGCGATTTATGCATCTGATCTAAAGGCCCAATCCCCGTATAACACGTATACGCATACGGGGTTGCCTCCGGGGCCGATCTGCAATCCCGGAATTCCCTCCCTGGAGGCCGCCATGCACCCGGCAAAGACAAACTATCTTTACTTCGTGAGCGATCCCGCGAATCCGGGACATTCCCGCTTTGCAGCGACGCTGGAGGAGCACGAGAAGAATGTGGCCGCGTATCGCAAGGCGCAACCCGCCGAACAGCCAGGAGATGGTAGATAATTTTGCAGCGAGTGCCAGCTATGTTTCGCAAAGTTTTTTCGGTGTCGAAGCGCGCCAGGTCGCCGCGGCGACCGCGCGCGCGGCTGGCCATGCTGGCGTGTGTACCGATGCTGGCACTGAGCGGCTGCCTGAAACATACGCGCATTATGGAGCGGCCGCAGGCGCCCACGGTGGTGCTGACGGCCAGCGCGCAGCAGTTGATCCAGGCACTGGACCAACGCTATGACGCCATCCATTCGATGAACGCCACAGTGCTGATTCAGGCATCGGTTGGCGGGGTCAGCAAGGGCAAGGTGACGGATTACACCTCCGTGCGCGGCTACATTCTGCTGCGTCAGCCTTCCATGCTGCGAGTACTGGGATTGTTGCCGGTAATTGAGACGCGGGCGTTCGATATGGCCAGCAACGGAAAGAATTTCATCTTGCTGATTCCGCCGAAAGACGAGGCGGTGACTGGCACCGGCACGGTGACCACTCCGTCGAAGAATCCGCTGATGAATTTGCGGCCGGCAGTGTTTTACGATTCCATGCTGGTCAAAAAAGTGGGACCGGACGATCTGGTCTACGTGACCAGCGATACCGGCATCGTGCGCGATCCCCACTCCCATCATCTGATCGCCGAGCCGGATTACGAGCTTGGAATTCTACGGCGCAGCGACGACAGCCAACAGTTGATACCGGAACGCGTGATCCACATCAGCCGCACCGATCTGCTGCCCTTCCAGCAGGATGAGTACGACGATCACGGGATCCTGGTGACGCGGACGCTGTACAGCGACTACCACACCTTCGATCAAATCCCCTATCCGACAAAAATCCAGATCAGTCGTCCGATCGACGGGTATCAAATCCTACTAACGATCGAGAAGCTGACGTTCAACCATCCGCTGGCGGACGATCAATTTGAATTGAAGATTCCACCGGGAACGAAGATTCAGAAACTGCCGTAGACGGTCCCGTCACGCCGTCAACCATGCGGGTCTGGAAGCAGATGCCGCAGCAATCGAGCCAACCCAATCCGTCGCATCGGCGGGCACTTCACAAATATCAGCCACGCCCATGTTTGGCAACGGAGAAATCATCCGGACCGGACACCTATCATGATGGGCTGCCATAGCAGGGGGCAGAGGAAAGGACCGGTTTAGAGCATTTTCACTTTTACTGTGTTGTTTTGAAGGCTATTCAGTGCAGCTTTTCTTAACGGAAAAGCTGCGCCGCGATTTTTGCTTCGCCCTACACATAAAGTGAAAACGCTCTACCCGGTGGCGGCAACCGGCGCCGGGGCGTCTGGCTTTTCCCTCAGCAGCTTGAGTGCGGGAGCGGTCATGGCGGTGGTGATGAGCGCGACCAACACGAGGATGGTGAAGAGTTGGGTATTGATGGCGCCGGCCTGCAGCGCGAGGTTGACGACGACCAGGTCCACCAGGCCGCGGGTGTTCATCAGGAAACCGAGCAGGAGGGATTCGCGTGGCGGCAGATTCGATTTGCGCGCGCCGAGATAGGTGCCGCCGATTTTGCCGGCAATGGCGATGGCGAGCAGCAGCACGAACCAGAACAGAACGTTTTTGCCGCCGAGATCGCGAAACTCCGTGTGAATGCCGGTGACCGCGAAGAACACAGGCAGCAGCAGGACGGAAACCAGCGGATGAATCGTTCGCTCCAGCTGGCTATGCCAGTGGTGCAGGCGAGGAACGCACATGCCGGCCAGAAAGGCGCCGAACAGCGCATGCACTCCGAGGCGCTCGGTGACAAAAGCGCACCCGAGAATGAAGACCAGAAAAACAGCCAGCAGTACGTTGGAGATGTTGGGCGCGCCCTTCCAGCGGACGAGTCTGGCAAGGGCCGGACGCACCAGACCCAGCAGGAACACTGCGAACACAACCAACAAGAGCATCTTGAGCAGCAGGATCCAGACGGAGGCGCGGACGGAATCGATCATCAAGGCAACCGCCAGCAGCATCCAGCCCACAACATCGGCGATCGCGGCGCAGACCAGCGCCAGCATGTTCAGCTTTGCATCGCCGGTGCCGTGGTCGCGCAACATGCGTGCCAGGACGGGGAAGGCAGTGGTGCTAAGCCCGACGCCAACAAACAACAGGAAGGCGGCAAAGTTTGGATTCGTTCCGTGGAAGGTGCGGTACATGATCAGGCCCAGGCCGCAGCCCAGGAGAAACGGGATCACCATGGAGAGCAAGCTGATTTTCATGGCGGTCTGGCGTTGCTGCCAGACGGACGCAAAATCCAAATTCATTCCTTCGAGAAACAGGTAGAGAACCATGCCCAGTTCGCTGACCAGGGACAGGTCATGCAGCGAGTTCTGGGGAAACAGGTTGGCGATCAGATGCGGCATGGCGTAGCCGAACACCGAGCGCCCGAGGAGAATGCCGCCCAGCATTTCGCCAACGACGGGCGGTTGGCCGAGTTTGCCCAGCAGGACACCGCACAGGCTGGTAACCAAAACGATGACGGCGATCTGCAGGAGAAACAGTGCAAGTGCGCTCATGAAGGTTCGGAATGCCTTGTCCAGTTGTATCAGGATGTGGAACTGGGTGGGGTGGAGGGATGTTTCACCTGGAGTTTCTTTCTGCGGCAGGAAGCCAAATCAGGGCAGCACGCGACTTTGAATCTGCGGGCCCAATGAGGCGCTTCAGAAGGCTCCGGCGTCGAATGCTTCTGACAACAACCACCCTAAGGTCAGGCTCACGATTGCTGCAGCAATCGCCGTCACAAGAAATGTGCCCACATTGTTCCGGAAGATCATTTTTGGAGAAGAATGATCACTGCTCCCAACGCACCGTTGAACGGAAGCCGCCCGTTGAACCCAAAGCGGTATTTTCGGTAACAATGCCTGTGCCACTTTCTAGGCGGATCGACATCCTCAGCTAACCAGGACGGAATCCATCAATAAAGCATGTTATTTCAATTACTTACGCTGCGTGGAGGAGAATTGTTAAAATATGATACTATGTAACTCATATTATCTTCCTGTTTATGCTATAGTATTGAGAGGCGAACCGGCAGGGTTGTTGAACCTTGCCCGCCGTGTCTCCACCTAATTTCTAAGGAACCAGGAGGAAAATTCCATGGCCATTACACGTTGGACACCCTTTCAAGACATGTACACGCTGCAAAACAGCCTCAATTCCTTGCTGCGGGAAGTGAATCGCAGTGAGGACGAGACCCTATCGTCGAGCGCGTTCGTACCGCCCGTCGACATCTATGAAGATGCGAACCATATTGTGCTGAAGCTGGAGGTCCCGGGCATGAAGCTCGAGGACTTCGACATTCAGCTGGAGGACAATGCGCTGACCGTGCGTGGGGAGCGCCGTTTCGAGAAAGAGACCAAGGACGAGAACTATCACCGGGTGGAGCGCCGCTATGGCAGCTTTGCCCGCGTGTTTACGCTGCCGAACACGCTGGACCAGGAAAGCGTGAAGGCGAATTACGACGCCGGCGTATTGACCGTCGAACTGGGCAAGCGCGCCGAAGCCAAGCCGAAGCAAATCAAAGTTTCGGTGAGCGGAGCGACGACCGGCGGCGGGCCGAAGACCGTCGAGTCGAAGCAGGCGGAATCGAAATCTGCGGCATAATAGCTTCGAGGCAGATTCGCAGGACAAAGTGCATCCAAGCAGGGCAGGCGATTCGCGGAAGACGCGACTCCTGCCCTGTTTTCTCCATCCATTACATATATAGATAGAGCGATTCCGAAAGCTCACAGGAAAGAAGGACACTGGCGATGGCCGTACGCTGGGACAAACTAACCGTAAAAGCGCAGGACGCCGTACAGACGGCCACTACTCTGGCCAGCGACAACGGGAATCCAGAGCTGCAGCCGACACATTTGCTGTTGGCGTTGCTACAGGACAAGGAAGGGATTATCGCGCCGGTATTGCAGAAGGCGGGCGTGTCTCTCGATGCGTTGCGTGCGCGACTGGAGCAGGCGCTGGCGACATTTCCGAAGGTTTCCGGCGATGCCGACCAAGCGCAGCCGTCGAAAAGTTTTTTGAAGGTGGTCGAGCAGGCGTTTCAGGAAGCCGCGAACTTTAAAGATGAATATGTGTCGACCGAACACTTGCTGTTGGCCATCGCGCAGCAGAAGAACGATCCGGCGCAGATGGCGTTGGCGGCAGAGGGCGCAAGCTACGATGCGATTCTGCGCGCGTTGACCACGGTGCGGGGCACGCAGCGCGTGACCGATCAAAATCCTGAAGCGAAATTTCAGGCGCTGGAGCGGTATGCTCGCGACCTGACGGAGCTGGCGCGGCGCGGCAAGCTGGATCCGGTGATTGGGCGCGATGAAGAGATTCGCCGCGTGGTGCAGGTGCTGTCGCGGCGGACGAAGAACAATCCCGTGTTGATCGGCGAGCCGGGCGTGGGAAAGACCGCGATTGTGGAGGGCCTGGCACGGAGGATTGTTTCCGGCGATGTGCCGGATGTGCTGCACGACAAGCGCGTCATCTCGCTGGACCTGGGCGCGATGCTGGCTGGGGCAAAGTATCGCGGAGAATTTGAAGACCGGCTGAAGGCGGTGTTGAAGGACATTGAAGATGCGCAGGGCGGCATCATCCTGTTCATCGACGAGCTGCATACGCTGGTGGGCGCGGGCGCCGCGGAAGGCGCGATCGATGCCAGCAACATGCTGAAGCCGGCGCTGGCGCGTGGCGAGCTGCGGGCGATTGGCGCGACCACGCTGAACGAATATCGCAAATATATTGAGAAAGATGCGGCGCTGGAGCGGCGCTTCCAAATCGTCTATGTGGGCGAGCCGAGTGTCGAGGACACGATTGCGATTCTGCGCGGCCTGAAGGACCGCTACGAAGCGCACCATAATGTGCGCATCAAGGACTCGGCGATTGTGGCGGCGGCCACGCTGTCGCACCGGTATATTTCCGATCGTTTCTTGCCGGACAAGGCCATCGACCTGATGGATGAGGCCGCGGCTTCGTTGGCGATACAGATTGGCTCAGTTCCGACGGAGATCGATCAGTTGGAACGGCGCGCCACGTCGCTCGAAATTGAGCGGACGGCGTTGAAGCGGGAGAAGGATGAAAACTCCAAAGAGCGTCTGCAGGAAGTGACGAAGGAGTTGGCCGCGTTGCAGGAAGAGATTGCCGCGTTGCGCGCGCATTGGCAAAAAGAGCGGGCAGACATTACGCGGCTGGCGGAGCTGAAGAAGCAGGTAGAGGCTCTGCGGCTGGATGCGGAGGAGCAGACGCGACGAGGGAATTTCGAACGCGTGGCGCAGATCCAGTATGGCGAGCTGCCCAAGCTGGAAGCCGAGCTGAAACGGCTGAACGCCGCGCAGGAAGGCGCCGCGGGCGGACCGCGCATGTTGAAAGAAGAAGTGGACGAGGAAGACATTGCGCGGATTGTGAGCAAGTGGACCGGGATTCCGATTTCCAAAATGCTGGAAGGCGAGGTGCAGAAGCTGGTGCAGATGGAAGATCGTCTGCGCGAGCGGGTCGTCGGCCAGGACGAAGCGCTGCGCGTGGTGGCGAACGCGATTCGCCGTTCGCGTGCGGGGTTGAGCGATCCCAAGCGGCCGATTGGGTCGTTTATTTTCCTGGGACCGACCGGCGTGGGCAAAACGGAAACGGCGCGGGCGCTGGCAGAATTTCTGTTTGACGATGAGCAGGCAATGACGCGCATCGACATGTCGGAATACATGGAGAAGCACGCGGTTTCGCGCTTGATTGGCGCGCCGCCGGGCTATGTGGGCTATGACGAGGGCGGACAGCTGACCGAAGCGGTGCGGAGGCGTCCGTACTCCGTGGTGCTGTTCGATGAGATTGAGAAGGCGCATCCGGACGTGTTCAACGTGCTGCTACAGGTGCTCGACGACGGACGACTGACGGATTCGCGCGGGCGCACGGTGGACTTCAAGAACACGGTGCTCGTCATGACATCCAACCTGGGCGCGCAATTTCTAAACACGGAAGCACTACAGGATGAATCGTCCTTCGATGCGGCGCAGGAGCAAGTGATGCAGGTGCTGCGGCAAACGTTTCGTCCGGAGTTTCTAAATCGCGTGGACGACATTGTGATCTTCCGTCCGCTGGGCGAGGAGCAGTTGGAGCACATCCTGACGCTGCGTATTGCAGACCTGAATCGTACGCTGGCCGACCGGCGCATCACGGTGGAGATGACGGAGACGGCGAAGCGCCAGCTATTTTTGACGGGCTATGATCGTGCGTACGGTGCGCGGCCGTTGAAGCGCGCGATTCAGCGGCTGATTCAGGACCCGCTGGCCATCAAGATTCTCGATGGCGAGGTGGTGCATGGGGACCACGTGCTGCTCGATGCCGATCCGCTGCACAACCGGCTGGAGATTCAAGTGAAAGAACGGACGGAAGTGAACCTGGGGTAGCGAATTGTCCCAGACCTTCTGCCTGGGCGGGCGAGAATCTGACGCACGGATGCCAAGAAAAAACGGGGGAAACGTAGATGAAAATCGGGATTCTCGGATCAGGCGAAGTGGCGCAGGCGTTGGGAGCGGGCTTCCTGGCGCACGGATATGAAACCATGCTGGGCACGCGCGACGCGGCGAAACTGGCGGAATGGAAACGGCAACATCGGAAGGGCCGTATTGGCGGGGTAAGCGAGACGGCAGCGTTTGGAGAGATCGTTGTCCTCGCGGTGAAAGGGCTGGCTGCGGCCGAGGTATTGCGCGCCGCCGGCAGCGGGAACCTCGCGGGGAAGGCGGTAATCGACGTCACGAATCCCATTGCGGATGCGGCCCCGGACCATGGCGTGCTGAAATTTTTTACCAGCTTCGATGCATCGCTGATGGAAACGCTGCAGAAGGAATTTCCGTCGGCCCATTTTGTGAAAGCGTTCAATTCCGTCGGCAGCATGCAGTTTGTGAACCCGAAATTTGATGCGGGAAGGCCCACGATGTTCCTTTGCGGAAACAATGAAGCGGCCAAGGCAACGGTGAAGAAGATCCTGGACCAGTTTGGATGGGAGAGCGCGGACGTGGGCACAGCGGAGGCGGCGCGCGCCATCGAGCCGCTGTGCATGCTGTGGTGCATTCCCGGATTTCTGCACAACGAGTGGACGCACGCGTTTAAATTGCTGCGGAAGAAAAACAAGTAGGGCGGGTTCTACGGATGGAGACTGACGAAGTTCAACCCAGGTCTTCCGCCTAGACGGACGAGACCTGGGGCACCCGGCGGCGGAACTCAGACGACGGAGGGCAGACCGGCCAGGGCCATGGCGATCTCTTCGGCGGGATATTCGTAGTTCTCGAGCTTGCCCGCCTGATAGTCGATGTAGGATTGCATGTCGAAATGACCATGCCCGGAGAGGCCGAAAAGAATCGTCTGCGGCTTGCCTTCTTCTTTCGCGCGCAGAGCTTCGTTGATGGCTGCGGCGACGGCGTGGTTGGCTTCCGGCGCGGGAAGGATTCCCTCGGCGCGGGCAAATTGGATGCCGCAGGCGAAGGCGTCCAACTGGTGGACCGTGACGGCTTCTATCAATCCCAGATCCATGACGTGCGAGACCAGCGGAGCCATGCCGTGATAGCGCAGTCCGCCCGCATGAATTCCGGGAGGAACAAAGGTGCTGCCCAGGGTGTGCATCTTGACCAGCGGCGTGAGATGGCCGGTATCGCCGAAGTCGTAGGTGAATCTGCCCTTGGTGAGGCTGGGGCAGTCGGCGGGTTCGACGGCAACCACGCGCGCGTGGCATTGACCATTGATCTTGCGGCCCACATAGGGGATGACCAGGCCGGCAAAGTTCGATCCGCCGCCAGTGCAGCCAAGGATCACGTCGGGCTCCTCGCCCGCCATAGCCATCTGCTCCATCGCCTCCTGGCCAATGACGGTCTGGTGCAGCAGGACGTGATTCAATACGCTGCCAAGCGCGTACTTGGTGTGGGGATCTTTGGCGGCCATCTCCACGGCCTCGGAGATGGCGATACCGAGGGAGCCGTTCGAGCGCGGATGCTCGGCAAGGATGGCCCGGCCTGTCTCCGTCTCGTGACTGGGGCTGGCGGTGACCGAGGCCCCGAAGGCTTCCATGAGAGCGCGGCGATAGGGCTTCTGGTCGTAGCTGACGCGGACCATGTAGACCTTGCATTCCAGACCGAAGAAGGCGCTGGCCATGGCGAGGGCGCTGCCCCACTGGCCCGCGCCGGTTTCCGTTGTCAGCCGCTTGGTGCCTGCCTGTTTGTTGTAGAACGCTTGCGGTACGGCGGTGTTCGGCTTATGCGAACCCGCCGGGCTGACACCTTCGTACTTGTAGTAGATGTGCGCCGGCGTGTCGAGAGCCTTTTCCAGACGGCGGGCGCGGAAGAGCGGCGAAGGACGCCACTGCGCGTAGACCTGCCGCACCGGTTCGGGGATCTCGATTTCGCGCTCGGTGCTGACCTCCTGAAGGATCAGGCTCATCGGAAATATCGGAGCCAAGTCGTCGGGGCCGATGGGCTGCATGGTCCCGGGGTGCAGGACCGGCGCCATGGGTTGGGGAAGATCGGCAAGGATGTTGTACCAGGCCCGCGGAATGCGACTCTGCGGAAGAGTGAACTGGATGGTGTCCATGGGCAACATTCTACAGGCGTGGTTGGGTTGGGCTGTGACGAGGAACACGGCGGTGGAAGCGCGCGAACCCAAATCTCCGACGCGGGACCTGGGGCACCCCGGCTTGGGCACCCCGGGGCGGAGGCGGCACGCGCCATTGAGCCGCTGTGCATGCTGCGGTGCATTCCCGGATTTCTGCACAACGAGTGGACGCACGCGTTCAAATTGCTGCGGAAGTAAAACAGGAGAGCCTACGTCTCGGCTGGGCGCAGCGAAGAGTTGCGGACGCATCGTTGCATTCCTCCCATCCTTCGCGATGAAGCAGTGAAGGATGGGACACCCGGCTAATGCGTGCCTGGATGATATTGGCTCCGCGCCTGCGAAAAGAAGTTGGGGTCAGTACCGTAAGAATTTGCAATCCATTGTGCGTATGCTTCGCTATATTGAGCTGAGCTAAACCTCGGTTTGTGGTAATACTCCTCATCTTCAGCCACATTAAATACATGTCGTACTGCAGTGAGATCGTAGGTGTTTATTTTGACATCCTGAGGTACGAGTGCTTTGATCCTTGAGATCAAATCCTTTTGGCGATAAGGATGCGTCACGTCGTGATCGACTGCTCTCAGTGCTGGGGCATTGAGATCGGTTACAATTCGCACTGGAACGCCTTCAGGTGCATTAGTTAATCGCCCACTTGTTTCCACTAAGGTCGTTATTGGTGGCTTTATTAGTGCAACCGCTTTATTGATCCGCCTCATCTCCTCAGCATTATTTGCGTCGTACTTTATGAATTCGACAGCTAGATCGGCACTATTTTCACGGTTTGCAGGTTTCGGTATAAGGAAGACTTTATAGCTGAATTTCATGTCTTGAAGCTGTTCATAGGTCAGGCTGGTTCTGAATGCATCAATATAGGCCAGAATGTCTCTCGCGAGCGCTTTATGCAACTTTCTGACAGCAAGTTGTTGCTGTTCGTTTCGGTGACATGAGAATTGCAGGGCGAGAGACAAGCTCTCATTCAGCGCATACTTGCTGCCAAACTCTTGTGTAATGAGATCCTCAAAGTTGAACAACAGAGCTTGGCACTCGCCAAATATGTCGATATCGAGTCCAGACATCGAGCGGTGCTCGATCTTATTTCTCAGCCCCACAAAAAACTGAAGATTCAACCGCACGGGCGGGTGTTCGGACCCCCAAAACTCCGCTATGCAAGTCGAAAGTTCCCACGCCTTCTTGTCGCCATCGAGTATCTCAAAATGCCTCCGATTGCTCTTCTTTCTATAGAAAGGCTTCACACGACGCTTGAAAAAAATAGCATGGAACAACGCTGTCCACGCAATACACATCATCACAATGTAAGCGCCGGATCGAAAGCTAGTTCTAGGCTTGTTATATATCTCAACCGCTAGAAGTCCACTATCGCGAGCTTTTTCCAGATGTATCGCTACCGCATTTCTCATTCGCGGCATGTGATAAGCCTCTCGACTCACAAAATAACACTAAACAGAAGTCCGCAGCCCCTCTGCCATGACAAATACAGATATCGGACTCTCGACACCCTGAAGGGAGGGCCAAAGAAATTACCGTTTGCGGGCGAGGGCGACGCGGGGGATGGATTGCAGGTCGGGGAGGAATTCGACGGCGTCCCAGGCTTGATCTTGGAGAAGGGAGCGGACGGCGTCCTGCTGGCCGTGGCCGATTTCCATGATGAGCCAGCCACCGGGCACGAGCAGCAGATGGGCCGCGGGAATGAGGCGCTGAAAGAACTCCAAGCCGGTGGGACCGGCGAAGAGCGCCTGCGGCGGTTCGTAGTCGCGCACTTCAATGGGCAAGGATTTGCGCTCCGAGAACGCGATGTAGGGCGGGTTGGAGACGATGGCGTCGAAGCGCTCTTGTTTGTCTGCTGCGGCGCCTGTGTCCGCTGCGGCGCCTGCGACGGTGGTGAGCAAGTCCGAGGCGACGAAACGGATGCGGTCGGCGACGTGGTTTCGCTGGGCGTTGCGGCGAGCGATTTCCAACGCGGCCAGGCTGATGTCGAGCGCAACGATTTCGGCGTGCGGCAGCGCGTGCGCAAGAGCGACGGCGATGGCGCCGGAACCGGTGCCGACATCGGCGATGCGCGGAGCGGGATGATGTTCGAGGCGCGCGAGGACGGCTTCCACCAGATGCTCGGTTTCGGGGCGGGGAATGAGCACGTCGGGCGTGACGTGAAAGGGCAAGCCGAAGAATTCCTGCTCCCCGGTGAGGTACTGGATGGGCACGCCGCGCAGGTGCTGCTGGATGAGCGCGTTGAACGCTTCCGTCTGCAGGGCGGTGAGGGGACGCTCGCGATAGGCGTAGATTTCCGCGTGCGGGATGCCGAGTACGTGGCGAAGCAGCAGGGTTGCATCGGCACGGCTGCGAGCGGGCGGCAGGTCGGCTTCCTCGAAGGCGGAGGTACCCCAGGCGACGGCGTCGCCGACCGTCATCGACTCCGCAAACATGCCTCTCATACGGTGGCGGCGTCGTGCTTGAGCCGCTCCGCTTGATCGTGGGCGATGAGCGCATCAACGATGGGCTGCAGTTTGCCCTCCATCACTTCGGCCAGCTGATGGATGGTGAGGCCGATGCGGTGATCGGTGAGCCGGTTCTGGGGAAAATTGTAGGTGCGGATTTTTTCGCTGCGATCGCCGCTGCCCACCATCTGCCTGCGTTCCCTGGCGAGGGCCGACTGCTGCTTCTCCATTTCGACCTCGTAGAGGCGGGAGCGGAGGACACGCATTCCTTTTTCGCGGTTCTTGATCTGCGACTTTTCATCCTGACAACTGACGACGGTGCCGGTGGGCAGATGCGTGATGCGGACGGCGGAATAGGTGGTGTTGACGGACTGGCCGCCGGGACCGGAGGAGCAGAAGGTGTCGATACGCAGGTCTTTCGCTTCGATTTTGACGTCGACATCTTCGGCCTCCGGCAGCACGGCGACGGTGACGGCGGAGGTGTGGACGCGACCCTGGGTTTCGGTTTGCGGAACGCGCTGCACGCGATGCACGCCGCCTTCATATTTCATCTGCGAGAAGACGCGATCGCCTTCAATGATGGCGATGACTTCCTTCATGCCGCGCACGCCCGACTCCGACATGGAGAGGACTTCGACGCGCCAGCGATGCAACTCCGCAAAGCGCGTGTACATGCGGAACAGCTCCGCCGCAAAGAGTGAGGCTTCATCGCCGCCGGTGCCGGCACGAATTTCGAGAATCACATTCTTCTCGTCGTTGGGGTCTTTCGACAGCAGCAGCACGCGAATGCGCTCTTCCACGGCAGGCCGTTCGGATTCCAACTGCGCGAGTTCTTCTTCCGCCATGGCGCGCATGTCGGGATCGGGCTCGTTGAGCATTGCCTTGGCATCGGCGATGCCGTGCTCAATGCGCTTCAACTCGCGGATGCTCTCGACGACCGATTGCAAATCGCGATGCTGCTTGGTGATTTTCTGATATTGCTGCTGGTCAGAGACAAGCGCCGGGTCGGCCATCTGGGCAGAAAGATCGTCGTAGCGGGCTTCGATTTGTGTCAGGCGTTCAAGCATGTTCGAATTCCATTGCCGGATTTGCATGCCGCCGAAACCGGCCTGTTCGGCGGAAATTGAGAGAAACTTTGGGGAAGCGAAGGGCGAACGGAAAAATGATAAGGCGGCGGGAGCCGCTAATAGTGCGTCTCACCCGAGGTGCGGATTGCGCGCGAGGAGTTTCGCGAAAAAACGTGAGTGTGCCGCATAGGATGCCTGCCTGCTCTATGGTAGCGCGTTTTCTGGCGGTACATGTGGCGAAGAAAGAGGGCGGAGTGGATGGCTGCCAGTAAAACTGCGTGGCGGAATTTGCGGCGCTGTGCGAAACCCTGGTGGGTACGCGCAGCAAGCTGGCCAAGCGCGCCGCGATTGCAGAATACGGAGAGCAGCCAGGAAGATTCTCATCCCATCCTTCGCGGTGAGACTGCAGAGGATGGGGCATCCAGGGGCCCCTATGTGGGCGCCGCTAGACTTTGATGAAGATTCCGCGGCGATAGAGACCATAGGTGAAAATCCAGCAGACTGCGACGAAGCCAAGAGAGTAGAGCAGCGAGGCGAAGGCTGCATCTGGCACGGCGCGCAGGATTGACTGATAGAGAGTTTCCTGCAGGTTGATTCCCGGATGAGTCGGGATGCTGCTTAGACCGTCCGACAGCAGTTCTGAGAACACATAGGCCGCGATGGCGTTGGTTCCAAAAACCAGCAGCGGTCTGGCGATGCGGGACCGCGACCAGCCGGGTCGGAAAATATCGGCGAGCCAGATGAAGAGTGCCAACAGCAGCAGACTGAGGCCGCCCGCGAACAAGACAAAGGAACTGGTCCATAGCTGCTTGTTAATGGGGAAAGTAAAGTTCCACAAGCCACCCAGCAGGACGGCGCCGATGCCGGCAATGGCGATGTTCCTGACTTTTTCCGTGAGGGTACGGGATGTGCGCAGCCACAGGCCGGTCAGCAGACCCAGCAGTACCGTGGCGATGGAGGGCAACGTGCTCCCCAGACCCGTAATATCGTGCGTTCCATCCGACAGGTGCGAAGCGGAGAATAGGCTCCGGTCGACCCATGCAGCGAGGTTGCCAACCGGATCGAGAAAAGGAACGCCGTGCGTGGGTACGCCGTAGCCGGGTACGGGAACAAAACGCAACAGCGCCCAGTAGCCGATCAGGATTGCGATCGCAATCGCCACTTTGTCGCGCCACCCCGGGCTCACCAGATACAGCGTCGCAACAATGAAATAGCAGATGGAAATGCGCGGAAGAATCCCGTAGAAACGCATCGTATGCAGATTGAAGAAGGGGAAGCTGTTGACCAATATCCCTAACAGGAACAGGACCACAGCGCGTCGGAGAATCAGAAAAAACAGTCGCCGCTTGGGGATGCCGCGCGCCCGCCTCGACGATAGCGAAATGACGGTCGTAATCCCAATAATGAACAGAAAAGTCGGGAAAACGAGATCGGTCGGAGTGAAGCCGTTCCAGGCAGAGTGGAGCAGGGGCCGATAGGCGGCTCCAAAGTCGCCAGCGTTGTTCACCAGAATCATAAAAGCGATGGTGAGGCCGCGCAAAAGATCGAGCGAGAGCAACCGGGTGGGCTGCTGCAGGGGCGAATGTGCGCTGTCAAGTTGCAAATTGGGCGATTGTACGGCTGCAAGTTCTGGACTCAACGCGATACGCTCCTTTTGATCCCTCT
This sequence comes from Acidobacteriaceae bacterium, assembly GCA_052142955.1. Classification (GTDB taxonomy): domain Bacteria; phylum Acidobacteriota; class Terriglobia; order Terriglobales; family Acidobacteriaceae; genus JAKAAZ01. The sequence goes on from JBKQVW010000179.1 coordinate 18,589, forward strand.
TGCTGCAACCCGCGATGAAGCTATGATAGGCGCGGGTGACCCATCCAGGGAAGATTTTTGGCTTGAGGGATACGAGTGCGGTCTGCGTTCGCCGTCTGTCTTGAGGCTGAAGAGATTCCCAGAAGATTGCGAATGGAGCAGTACGGTAATTACGCGACCGACTGCGACGAAAGAGTTGAGATCGAATCGGAGTGGGATAGCTAGAAAACGCGAACGAGCGACGGGCGGCTTTGCCCAGCGCCAGGACTGCCCTTGCTCAATCCAACCGAAAGGCTTGCATGGGCCACCAGCCAGCGATCGGGTCACCCAGGCGACCAGGAATGACAGCTCTAATGCGAGTGGGAATGGGTGTGAGCAGCGACAAAGGATTCGTCGGTGGGCAGGCAGCCGTCTTCGACGGCACAGCCGGCGTCATCGCTCACCTCAAATTGGATGGTGGTGTGATGGATGTTGAAATGCTCGCCTAGCTCGCGATTGATGTCGGCAAGAATGCGGCGACTTTCGGAGGGGGGGATGTCGAGAATCGTGACGTGGCAGGCGAGCGCGTTCAGGTGGGAGCAGACGCTCCAGACATGCAGATCGTGGATGCCGCAGACGCCGGGCACAACCTGCATGGCATCGCGAATGTCGGTAAGGGAAAGGTCTTGCGGCGTTCCTTCCAGCAGAATGTTCAGCGTCTCGCGCACGATGGACAGCGAAGACCAGAAGATGAGCACGGCAATCATCAGGGACAGGAGGGGGTCGACCCACTGGATGCCGGTGAGCGCGATGGCCAGGCCGCCAACGATGACGGCGGCGGTGGAAAGCGTATCGCCGAGCATGTGGACGAAGGCGCCGCGGATGTTGACGTCGTTGCCGACGCGGGACAGCATCCAGGCGAGGACACCGTTCATGACCACGCCGACGGCGGCTGTGGCCATCATCAGGCGCGGTTCGACGACCTGGGGATGGAGAAAACGTTCGACGGCGGCGACGGCCAGCCAGACCGCAATCCCGATGAGCGCAATGGCATTGACGAAGGCAGCGAGAACGCCAGCGCGGAGATAGCCGAAGGTTTTTTTGTCGGTGGCCGGACGGGCATGGAAATAAACAGCAACAAACGACAGCAGCAGGGCCAGAAAGTCGGAGGTATTGTGGCCGGCTTCGGAGATGAGCGCGAGGCTATGGGCGCGAAAGCCGACGAACAGCGTGAGCAAAATATAGGCGAAGGTAAGCACCAGCGAGGTGCGCAGAATACGCTTGGTCCGATCGTTGGCCGGCGCGTGCACGTGCATACGTTTATTTTACCGCTGGTGGCGCCGGAGACAGACTGTCGGCGGATTCCACCGCATCCGAGACAAGCGAGCGATTCGGGTGCTGCAGGCCACTCCAGCCTTCCGCGACGATGATGCTGTTGGCGGGATTTTTCGGATCGTAGCGTACGGAGGCAGGCCGGCCAAGACAGGTTGCATCGACCCGTGCGGTGCCCTTGAGGAAGGTAAGGTCCTGGGCACACTCATAACTGACACCGCCGATGGAGTAGCGATACTGCAGCGTACCCAGATCGCTGGAGTTGGGCTGCTCCGACCAGTCGAGGATGGAGCCGTCGATGATGCGGCCGTGGAGCACCAGCTTTTCGCGGCGCTCGCGCTCTTTTTCTTCCGCGGACTTGCGGTGGGCGAGGACCCACCAGAGAACGACGCCGCCCACAGCAGCGACGGAGGCTGCGGTGGTGGCCAGGACAGGAACATGCTGCGTCAACCAAGATTGCATACGGTGCTCGTCGAAAGTATTTGTACTGGTGCGAGCTACTTTTGAGGATAGTCGAATTGCATGGTCCGCGGGTAGAGCTTCGACGGAAAGAGGAAACCAATTGCCTTATAATCCTAGTTGACGATGGTCGATTCCTATTTGCACCCGCACGTGCGCCCCGACGCCGCCGGTTCTTCCGTTTCCCGCCGCAGAAGCGCTTCCAGCCAGCGACCTGGACCTGAACGAACGAGGATTCGTTCGACGACGGTATTATGCGTTCGCCGCAACGATCGCGTGGTGATGGCGGCGGACGGTCAGGTAACGTTGGGCGAGAGCATCATTAAACATACGGCGCGAAAGATTCGCCGCTTGTACCAGGACAAAGTGCTGGCCGGGTTCGCCGGATCGACGGCCGATGCGTTTTCCTTATTCAGCCGGTTTGAGGCCAAGCTGGAGCAGTATGCGGGCAATCTGGGCCGATCCGCGGTGGAACTGGCGAAAGATTGGCGTACGGACAAGATGCTGCGCAATCTGGAAGCGCTGCTGCTGGTGGCGGATTTGCATCAGACCTATTTGATCAGTGGCGCGGGCGACGTGATTGAGCCGGATGAGGGCATTACCGCGATCGGCAGCGGCGGTTCCTATGCGCTGGCGGCGGCACGGGCGTTGATGCAGAACACGGAGCTGCCGGCACGCGAGATTGCGGAAAAATCCCTGCGCATTGCAGGCCAGATCTGCATTTACACCAACGATCAAATTACCATCGAAGAACTGTAGGCCGTGCGGACCGTTTTCACGATCGATGGAAACGAGCGCAGCTGCACGTTGCGCCGGGGTCTCTGAAAAGCCACCGGCTGGAACTGGATTTCATCAGCATAGGGGTATTGTGAAAGCGTTCTGACCGCGGCCCAAGGGGCAATGGCGCAGAACGAGGAGTGGATATGGCCATTTATCTACCTGGAGTGGAAGAAGACCAGGCGCTGTCGCTGGACGAAATGACGCCGCGGCAAATTGTTGCGGAACTGGACAAATATGTTGTGGGCCAGCACGCCGCCAAGCGCGCCGTGGCCATTGCCTTGCGGAACCGTATGCGTCGCCAGAAGCTTGGCCCGGAACTGGCGGATGACATCATGCCGAAAAATATCATCATGATTGGGCCGACCGGCGTCGGCAAAACGGAGATTGCACGGCGGCTGGCCAAGCTGACCAACTCTCCATTTTTGAAGGTGGAAGCGTCGAAGTTTACGGAAGTTGGCTACGTGGGCCGCGATGTGGAATCGATGATCCGCGACCTGGTGGAAATTGCCGTCGACATGCTGCGCGAAGAGAAGCTGGAAGAAGTGGAAGACAAGGCGGAGCTGAATGCGGAGGAGCGGCTGTTGGACCTGCTGCTGCCGGCGGCCGCGATGCCGATGCCCGCTCCGCCGCCCATGCCGTCCCCGATTTCCGGGATGGAGGAGACCGGCGACAACACGATTGTGTTTCCCAGCCCGGTGCAGCCGCCGGCCAGCGATTCGCACCAACGCACACGAGAAAAACTGCGGGTGCAGTTTCGCGAAGGCAAGCTGGACGAGCGCGTGGTCGAGATCGACGTGCGCGAGCGCAGCACTCCATCCCTGGAAATCATCTCCAACCAGGGAATGGAGGAGATGGACATCAACCTGAAGGACATCTTGCCGAACATCTTTGGGCAACGGACAAAGAAACGGAAGATGAAGGTGGGCGAAGCGTTCGAATACCTGGTGCAGGAAGAAGAGCAGCGGCTGATCGACATGGACCAGGTGACGCGGATTGCGGTCGAGCGCGTGGAAAATTCCGGCATCATTTTCCTGGATGAGATCGACAAGATTGCCGGGCGCGAAGGCGGGCATGGCCCGGACGTTTCGCGCGAAGGGGTGCAACGCGACATTCTGCCTATCGTTGAAGGCACGACGGTGAACACGCGCTATGGCATGGTGAGCACGGACCATATTCTGTTCATCGCCGCGGGAGCGTTTCATGTATCGAAGCCGAGCGATTTGATTCCGGAGCTGCAGGGACGATTTCCCATCCGCGTGGAACTGCAATCGCTGACGGTAGAAGACTTCATCAAAATTCTTACGGAGCCCAAGTCTTCGCTGGTGAAGCAGTCGACGGCGCTGCTGGAGACGGAGGGATTGAAACTGGAGTTTTCTCCGGAGTCGCTGGCCGAGATTGCGAATTTCGCGTTTCGCGTGAATGAGGCAACGGAAAATATTGGCGCGCGCCGCCTGCACACGATTATGGAGCGGGTGCTGGACGAGGTCAGCTTCGACGCCCCGGACCTTGCCCGGCAGCATCGCACTGTCGCGGAAGGCAAAGTGGAAACGATGGGGTCGGATGCGGACCGTGCGAATTCGACCGTAACGCTGGCAGCCAGCGCGGAGAAAGCCGCGGAAGCCAAGACTTCCGCCACCATTCCGCTGGTGGAACGCGAGGGAGCGAACGGCACGGAGAAAGTGATTGCCATCGATGCCGCCTACGTACAGCACATGGTCGCATCGATTGTGAAGGACCAGGACCTGTCGCGGTACATTCTGTAAGTTCTCTCAATGCGCAGGCGCATGACCGATTCCCGGAAACGTCAGATCCTGGCTGCGATTCCGCTGGTGGCTACCTTGTGCATGACCGCCGGCGCGGTCGATGTGATCGCCTATATCCTTTTCGGCAAAATCTTTATCGCCAACATGACCGGCAACACCGTGTTGTTTGCTGCGTCTGTCGTACTCCATAACTGGGGAGAAGCGGCGCTGCGGATCGGCGTGGTGATCGCCTTTGTGGGGGGATTTTGTTTGCGCAGACCGTGCTGCAGAAACTGACTGCCGGACGGGAACGGTGGAAGAAACTGATTACGCTGGCGATCGAATTTACCGTGCTGAGTTGGCTGGCGCTGACGCCGCATCCGGACACGCTGCGTATTGTGCTACTGATCGTGCTGGCGCTTGCGATGGGCATGCAGAATAACGCGTTTCATCGAATTGGGCCGGTGAAGCTGAGCACGGCGTTCATCAGTGGCGATCTGGAAAGCCTCGGCGAGGCAATTGCCGAGTCAGAAGAAGCCAGAAAGCGGGCGGAAGGACATCGCAGAACGGCTGTCTTCATTACAACCTGGATTGCGTATGCCGTGGGTGCGCTGCTGGGCGCGTATGGTGCGCTGTACTTGAGAGAGCAGGTGCTTTGGATACCGGCCGGACTGGTCGTGCTGGCGGCCACGCTGGTGATGCGATCGCCAGTAAAGCAGACCTGAATGCACCAACGTGGGCGAGCGAGACGGCTAACTGGAAGAACCGTTTCATTGATTCAAGGCCAATCCATGGATTCTTCGCTTCGCTCAGAATGACGAACACTTTGCGTCACGCTTCCGGCGCTACGGCCTAAAAGTGGCGGGCGAGGAAGCCGTTGAGGCCGTGTCCGGGCTTCGATCCCCAGGTTTGGTAGAGGCCGAGGTAGGCGTAGTTCTCCGTTTGCCCGGCGATGGAATGCCCATAGCAAAACAGCAATTGCAAGCCCGGGTTCTTGAAGTAGTAAAAGCCGCCCAGATCCACCATGGTGGCGGATTGCGTCTGCGGAGTCCCGAGACCTTCCTTCGCGTGGGAGAAGATTTCGCCGCCCAGGGTCAGTTTCTTGCCGATGTCGCGTTGCAGCAGCCACCCGCCAAACGGGAAAGTACGATAGCCGGTCTGATGGACAACCTGGTATCCGCCGCCGCCGTAGCTGGTCCAGTGCCCCCAGCTTTTTTGCACCCATAGGGGCAACTTGTACCAGACGCGCCCGACGCCGAGGCCATTGTTGACATTGCCGGTGGGGACTTCCAGCATGGTGAAGGTTCCGACTTCCGGACGGTGTTTGGTTTCTTTGATGTAACGGACCTTGGCGCCAAGTTCCATGTCGGTGAGCCCATAGGCGCTGGGGCCAACTCCGCTGGGAAAATAGACGGGATTGTTGGAAGGCTGGACCGCTCCCCAGGGCAGAATGACATGGAGTTGCACATTGGGAATGGCACCCCAGTTGAATTCAAATGCCGGCCCGGTTGGATCGGTTTCAACAGGTGTGCTGGAGACCGTGCCGAACTGGTAGAACTCGTAGTGGCGGAAGTCGACCGGCTCCGGATCGTCGGTTTGAAATGGCGGACCTGCCCACAGGCTTGCGCTGGCGAGCAGGAACAGCACCAGGAGTGTATAGCTTTTGCAACGGCGATTGAGCTTCATCAGTCCATCCGGGTCCGATAACTTCCGAAGTAGAAAATCTGCCAACGGGGAAGGCCGGCAAAACCCACGCCAAGCTCCACCAGCAAAATTTAGATGAACTTCAAGAAGGATTGGGCGCGTGCCGGGAATGAAATTTTGCGTCCAGGCTCAACGAGCCTCCGCCAACGATCAGTAGGAAGAGCAGTCCAAGCAGCATACTGACATCCGTTCGCGCCTCGTGGAGAGCGCCCCAGATTCCATGCTTTTCCAGAAAGGGGAGTTTGGTTGTAAACAGTGCGACCATGATGTCGATGAGCAAGGGCAGCGTGGCCAGCCGCGTGAACAGCCCCAGGAGAACCAAGGCCCCAAAGACGATTTCAACGCCGCCGACGAATGGAGCCATTACCTGGGGCGCGGGAATGCCGATCTTCGCAAACCTGCCGACACCGAGCGCAGCGGGAAATAGAAATTTCTGTATTCCTTCTGACAAGAACACCCAGCCGACAAGGATGCGGACCAGCACAATCGACTTTTTATATCGATCCATTTGGGTCTTCACTGTGTTCCGTCTTCCTATCCGTGTCTTCGATTGCAAGCCTGTGAATTCAGCAGGCGCGGTATCCAAAGTTTTACGTTCGTCCTCTATACTGCCGAATAGATTATGAATTCGATGTGAATTTACGAATTCCGATATCGGAAATCGATACTACGCCATGACGCAACCGCGACGCAAGCCACAAGAATATCCGGAGCTGTACACGGCGCTGGTCCGGCTCCACATTCTGCACCATGCCGTGGAAGAGGAAATTTTCGGTCTTGGGATCATTGAGGAACTGGCCCGCCATGGTTACCGGCTGAGTCCGGGAACGTTGTATCCCATCCTGCATGGCATGGAAAAGAAATCCCTTTTGCGTTCGCGCCCCGCCCATGGCGAAGATGGCCGCAGCCGACGCATGTATGCCGCCACGGCGAACGGACGCCGCGCGCTGAAAGATGCCAAGGAAAAGGTCCGCGAACTTTTCGGCGAGCTTTTTGAAGAGGAGTAAAAGGGTCCGTCTTCTTTTCCGCTCACCTTACATGAGCAGCTTCGGCGGCGGAGCGGGATGGGGGGGCGGCAGCAGGCGGCGGCGATCCAGTTCTTTCCGCACCTGCATCAGGCCGTCGGCGCAAGCGTCGAAGGCTTCGGCCAGGCGCGCGAACAGCGGAGCCTCCTGTTCAAACTCAAACAAATTGAATTGCGAGACGATGTAGTAGCTTTCTTTGCCCGCGCGCTTCAACGCTTGCAGACTTTCCTGCCGGTTGCGGCGCAGCCACTGGGCAGATTCCGGAAACATGCCGGAAAAGAAGAGGCTGAAGTCGCCAATGTGCTTGCGTACCTCGCGTTCGCGCGGGAAGGAATAGGCATCTCCATAGACCGGATCGGAGGCAACGAGCATGTCGCTGACTTCGCGCAGGGGGCGGCCACGACGGTCGCGAATGCGATAGAGCTGCTCGGTTTCGGCGAAGTCGGTGAGGATGCCGGCGACATAGCTGGAGATTTCGGCATCGTTCAGCTCGGAAGTCTGGCTGTAGCAGCCGTAGACGATTTCCTCAAACAATTTCCGCAGCGGATTTTCCGCGGGCGCCGAATTGGTAGACATGGCGTGCTCCCATCCAGTGAGTTTCAGACAAAGCCGTGCAAGTCCTTGATCGTTCGCTTTGCCGTTCGTATGGTTGTGCGCCGTACGTTCCGTGGCGCGATGTCGATCCTTTCCGATTTCAGTGCCAACAAGTTATTGGATACTGTACAAATCTTCACGAAAAATTCAAAGAAAAATCGAATGCGAGAATGCATTTCGTTAGCAGTCGCGAAGGAAGAGTGCGAGAAGTATTCGCCGGCGACGAAGTAGAAAGTGAAAAGCCGAATCCCCACGAGCTTTGAATGGCTGGGAAGGATTCGGCTTCCAACTCGGATGACGGCTTGTGAATGGCCGCAGCTAGAACATTTTCCCTATTCCCGTGAACTCTCCAAGTTCAGCGAAGAGCAGCCTTTTTTGACGGAAAAGTTGCGTAGACATCCCCGCTTCGGTACACACCTATAGGGAAAATGCTCTAGTTGGCGGCGCCGACGGTTTGCTGCTGATTGGCGCCCAGTTCGGCCAGGCGATTGGACAGAAGCGTTTCCAGTTTTTCCAGCGCGGCTGAGAAACCTTCGATGCCTTCCTTCAACTTGTCGTGGGCCATGCGGTTTTCCGCGTGCATCTTGTCGAAGGTTTGTTTGTCGATGGTCAACTTTTCGATTTGCAGGTTCCTGGCATTGGCGGGATCGAGCTTGCGGGGAAGGTCTTCGAACTTCTGGTCGAGCTCTTCCAGCAGCTTGGGCGCAATGGTGAGCAGATCGCATCCGGCCAATTCCTGAATTTCCCCCAAGTTGCGGAAGCTGGCGCCCATGACGACGGTTTTATCGCCAAATTTCTTGAAGTAGTTGTAGATGCTGGTGACGGATTGCACGCCGGGATCGTCCGCTCCCTGATAGTCCTTGCCCGTGTCTTTCTTGTACCAATCGAGAATGCGACCGACGAACGGAGAGATCAGAGTGGCGCGAGCGTCGGCCGCGCCGATGGCCTGGTGCATGCCGAATAGCAACGTCATATTGCAGTGGATGCCTTCCTTCTCCAGAATTTCCGCCGCGCGAATCCCTTCCCACGTGGAGGCAATTTTGATGAGTACGCGCTCACGGGAGACGCCGCCGGCTTCATACTGCTGGATGATTTCGCGCGCCTGCTTCAGGGTGGCGTCGGTGTCATAGGAAAGGCGGGCGTCCACTTCGGTGGAGACGCGGCCGGGGATGATTTTCAAAATGCGCTTGCCGAACTCGACCGCGAGACCTTTGAAGGCGAGGTTGGCGACGTCTTTGTCCCTGGCTCCGTTGCCAAGCTTCTTTTTGGCGGCGAGCAGCACCTGGTCCATGATCGGCTGATATTGCGGCATCTGCACGGCGGCGGTAATCAGCGAAGGATTGGTGGTGGAATCCTGAGGCTTGACCTTTTCGATCTCTTCAATCTCGCCCGAATCCGAGACAATCACAGTCATTGCGCGAAGTTGTTCAAGCTGGGACTTTGGCATTGTTTCCTCCTGGCTGCGGCTTTCCCGTGCTGTGGGTCGAGAACTCGGTACGGATCGTCCTAGTGGATTCGATGCGTCGAACCGCGGGACGGAATCGGGTCCAGCGGCGATTCAAGGGAAATTTATCGACCGCATTGGACAGGATCCGACAGTGCCGAGTGCCGCTTCTCCTAGTGTAGAGCAGTTCCATGGTTGCCTCTATCGTGGAGGCATTGAAATCGTCTACGAGCACTTTTATGACTTGAGGCGCTCAGTTTTTCTCCGCAAGAACAGGATTGCGCAGCAGTCCTAGGCCGTCGATCTCGACCTCGACGTAATCGCCAGGCTGCATGGGCCCGACGCCCGCTGGGGTGCCCGTTGGGACCAGGTCGCCTGGATTCAATGTCATGGCGGCGGAGATATAGCGCAGGAGGGTGGCGATGTTGAAGATGAAATCTTTGGTGGTTCCGTGCTGTTTGACGACGCCATTGAGCCGCGTGGTGACGGTGACGCCGGCATCAGGATCGAGGAGGTCGGAGACGATGGGACCGACGGGACAGAAGGTGTCGAAGCCTTTGGCGCGCGACCATTGCCCATCGGACTTTTGCAGATCGCGTGCAGTGACATCGTTCACGAGGACGTAGCCGCGGATGTAGGGGCGAACGTCTTCGTCGGCTTTCAGCTTGTAGCAGGAGCGGGCGATGACGATGCCAAGCTCCCCTTCATAGTCGACCCGCTGGGAGGCGGCTGGAAGGCGAATCGTGCCGCCGGGCGGCAACAACGAGGAGGGGGGCTTGAGAAACAGCAGCGGTTCTTTCGGGGCTTCATTGCCTAGCTCAGCGGCGTGGTCGCGATAGTTGCGGCCGATGCAGACAATCTTCGACGGTGTGACGGGCGCGAGCAAGATGAGCGAGGAAAGCGGCTGTGCCGGGAAGTTTTCCAGGACGCGAGAGACGCTGCGGTCTTCCGGCGGCGGCGCAATGACCCGCTCCATCCACCATTCGGCGCCGCGCAGGGCGACTGCGCCATACTGGGGACCTTCTTCGGTCTGAAAGCGGCAATACTGCACGATGAATCTCCTTATTTTCGAGTGATGCGGGCCTAGGATGTGGGGACGGTAACGGAAACTTCCGCGGATCGAGGGCTTTCGTTGCCGGACGTATCCACGGCAGTGACCGCAAAGGCATAGGTGTGGCCGGGCTCGACATGTATGTCCCGAAAAGCGGGAGCAACGATGGGTTCCGAACCTGAGCCGGATGCAGCTTGCGGAGCAATGCGCTGCACCGATCCTTGCTCGGTGACATCGCGACGATAGACGCGATAGTGCGCCAAGTCGGGCTCCGTATTCGCAGACCAGGAGAGATCGACTTCGGGCTGACCGTTGTTCATGGTCGCCGACACTGGAACAGCAACCAGCCCAGCGGGCACAGCAGGCGGAAACGTGTCACGCGTCGTGACCTGAACAGGCTGGCTGGGAGAACCGGCCAGATCGAGCGTTTGGTTGTCAACCTGTCGCTGAACGACACGGCTGGCGGTATAGCTGTATTGGCGGCCAAAGAGCGCGGTGCGATCGAGAGCGATTCCAGGATCAATACCGGACTGGTGCAGGGCGGCTGCCGTATGTTGCGCGTTTACAGAGAGGAGTCTGACCCGCAGTTCCTGGTGCAGCGGCTCCCTGGACTGAGGAAGAGGATTGAAGGTCCTTGACTTGGTCGGCGTCGCGGGAGCGGTTGGCGTGAGCAAGGTACGGTCGATTTGAATGCTGGTTCCAGCAGGAAGATTTGCAACCGGCTGCCAGCGCAAGACCACGCCGCGTGCGACCACTTGCGCCGATAGATTGCACACCTCCGGCGGAGCTTCCCCGGCCAGTATCGTAGCGGCATTCGATGGGCCTGCGGTCCGGCCACGTTTGTTGAGGCCAAAAACGCGATAGGCAATGGCGCGAACCGGACCCGCGGTCAGCGCAGGAGGCAGTACGTCGGTATATTGCGCAGGTTTGTCCGGCACGGCAGAAATGGTCGCAGTCGTCTGGCAGGGAGATGCTTCCTGCTGTTGACGGCAGATGCGCAGCTGCACCATTCCCTTGAGCTTGAGGTGGTCGGTGTTCTCGCTAGGCGTGATCCATTCCAGATGGACCTGGTTGCCGGTGCGGTTCGCGGTCAGGTCCGGGATACATTTGGGCAAGTCGAGCGACGGCGGCTGCGGGGAGGCTTCCATGCCACATCCGACGAGCGAAAGCTGCAGGACAAACGCACATGCAACCGTCAGGGTCGCGACTGCGCCCAGGCGAACGAGCGGCGGCAGTTTGCGAACCATGGGACGCAAGGGACGGAACGAGTTGCCGCGCGACAGGATTGGGACACCCTCCAGTGCAAAGAAAAACGCTTGCGATTTTCAGCGTAGCAGAGTTGGGCGCGGCTCAGGCTGGCAGGATCTGCTGGAAAGCGTCGTGCAGGGTGGGGAGTTGGAAGACAAAACCCGCCTGCAGCAGCCTGGCCGGAATGGCGCGGGTGCTGGACAACAACGCGGCATCCGCCATTTCTCCGAAGGCCATTCGCAGGGCAAATGCGGGCGCGGGTACGATGGCGAGCCGATGGAGATGGTGCGCGAGGGCCACGGTAAATTCCGCATTAGTCACGGGGTTGGCGACGACGTTGACCGGGCCCTGGATTTGATGCCGACTCATGCAGAACTCGACGATTTCCAGCAGGGTTGGAAGCGCGATCCAGCTCATCCACTGGCGGCCATTGCCCAGGTTGCCACCCAATCCCAGACGAAACAGCGGCAGCATTTTCGCAAGTGCGCCGCCCTCACGGGCAAGAACAACGCCGAAACGGAGGTGAACGACGCGGATCCCAAGATCGCCGGCTGCGTCGGCTGCCGCCTCCCACTCGCGACAGACCTGGGGGAGAAAGCCAGCGCCGGAAGAAGAATCTTCGGTGAGGATTTCATCTCCGCGGTCGCCGTAGAAGCCGACGGCAGAGGCACAGAGCAACACTTCCGGGCGCTGCTCCAAGTGCGATAACAACTCAACCAGAGATTGAGTGGTGCGGACGCGGCTTTGGCGGAGTCGCTGCTTCTTGGCGGCGCTCCAGCGACCACTTACCAGGTTATCGCCGGACAGATGGATCGCGGCGCGAATGCCGTTCAACCGGCGCATGTCTTCGCGAAATTGAAAGTGGTAGGGATCCCAGAAATATTCGGAATTTCCAGGTTCAGCAGTATGCCGCGTGAGGGTTGCGCAGGAAACCGCGTTGGCGGCGAAATGGCGATGCAGTGCTTGACCCACAAGGCCGGATGCACCCGAAATAAGAACCTGAGGAAAGATTTCCATGACTCAAGGGGATATCGCAACTCGACGTATGCACCGTTAGGATGCAAGAACCGGAACAGGCGCAGATGCTTGTATGACTCGATGAAGGAAAAGCGGCCTCCTGTTTGATTTCGTGAATATCTCTTGTTGCAATATAGATAGATGGCTTGCATTCCCTTTCGAATCGTTATCCAAGGAACATTGGCCGTAATGCATATAATTTTTATGTCCTGCATATCTATTTTACTTTTATGAATAGAACCGTCCCACTCGGGTCCAGCATCCAACTAAATATGGAAGTATCTGAAATGGAAAAGACACCCTCCCCGACGCTCCCCACGCAACAGGTCGATCCAGAAACCGCCGAATCCTTTATCGGGGAAAAGAGAATCGGCGAACGGATCAAGCGACTTCGCCTGAAGAAATCCATGGGCCTGGTCGAATTGGGGAAGCATACTGGGCTTTCTGCCAGCTTTTTGTCGCAGCTGGAAACAGGCCGGGTGGTCCCGACACTGCGGAACCTGGCGCGAATCGCCATGGTGTTCAGTAAGGACCTTTCTTATTTCTTCGATCCGGAACCGCGTACGCTGTTTCGCGTGCATCGGCAGTCGGAGCGAGTGCGGCTGCCGCAGAGCGGCGTCGAGGATCCGACCTATTTTTTTGAAAGCCTGGGATACCTGGTTCCAGACCGCACCCTGGATCCTTACCTGGCCGAATTTATTCCGCTGAAGAAAGCTGCGGAAGTGCGCTCGCATGTCCATCCCGGCTTTGAGTTTCTGTATGTGCTGAGCGGAGAAATGGCCATCCGGCACGGATCGCAAAGCTATATTTTGTCGCCGGGCGACTCCGTGTATTTCGACGCGAGCACACCGCATAGTTATCATTGCGCCGGCACGGAAGTTTCGCGAGTCATCATCGTGACGCAGCACCAGGCAGTGATGGCGCAACCAGCGATGAATCTGCGTCCGCTGGGATCGTCGCTGGCGGGAGCGTACCGCAGTGGCGCCTCTTCTCCGCAGGAAAAACTCGGCCCGATGAAACGGGCGTCCACGAACGCGCAGCGCACGATGGTCCCGCGCGAAAAGCCGTCGCAGAATGCCGAGATGGAATCGCCGACCTAGGGAGAGCAGGAGACGGCGACAGCGCCGTGGAAGATTTCAGCCGAGGAACATGGCATCGACGTCCTGCCAGTTGTCGACGCGGCGATAGCCGGATGTGTGGATGTTGTGGGGCGCGGTGAACAAGATGCCTTCGCCCTGGAACGACGTCAGGTTGCGGGGCATGTCGTCGATCAGAAAGTCCGCATGCAGAATGCTTTTATCTCCGCAAAAGACGAAGTTCTGCGGAGAGAGAAAATCGTAGTGGCGGCGCAGCCAGCGATATTTTGAGTTGAAGGAAGTTGGGAATGCCATGGCAGCGGTGGCGACGAAAATCTGATAGCGGCGGCTCATCCGCAACAGCACTTCCTGACTGCCCGGGATGACGGGGATGTCCTCAAAAAAACCGTCGCTGAGCAAATAGGAATCGATGAGTTCCTGCCCTTCGGGCGGAAGCACCTGCCACAGCCATTTGCCTTGAATGTCCTGCTTGGTGAGCGAAGTATTTTGTTCGCGACTGTAGCGGGCCAGCAGTTCGCCCAGCGTATCCGCCATCACCTCATCCATGTCCACGGCGATTCGCTGCATACGGACCAGCCGCTAATCCTCTCGCGTGGGACGGTCGGAGCCGGTGGGCTTGGGATGCGCCGGATCGTTGACCAGAGCCGCCGGTTTTTTCCCGGTAGAGGGAAGATGCATGGCATCGCTTACATCGACGGCGGGATTGTAGTAGAGAAAACGTCCGCAGGATTCGCAGAAATGCACGGCGCCCTGGCGAATCTCATTCCACCGCTGCGGCCGGACCATCATCTGGCAGGCGGAACAGCGCTGCTGTTCCACGGTGGCAATCGGCAGCTTGTGGGCGGATGCCATACGATCGTAGTTGGCCAGCAGTTCCGGGTCCGCCGACTGGCGCACGGCATCGCGTTCGCGATAAAGCTCCGCCAGCTTCGGCTTGTCGCGGTCGCGGCCAAGTTGCGAGGCGGCCTTCTCATTCTCCAACGCCTGCAGCTGGTTGGCGCGGGTCTCATGCAGCAGCCGTTGCTTGACCTCCAGCGCCTCAGTTTCTGTCAGGCTGGCGAATTCGAGTTCCTCAATGCGATCGATTTCCTTTTTGCAAAACTTGAGCTGATGTTCCAGGGCTTTCACCTGGCCGTCGCTCTTAGCATCGTCCAACTGGACGCGATAGCGGGCGCTTTTCTGGCGCAAATCTTCCGCGTCCAACTCCAAACGGCGACGCAACGACAACTCTTTGGCGAGTGCGGTGGCATTTTGTTCCAGCAGGCGTCCAGTGTCGTAGAGTGCGGCGTCGCGCACCTCAACGCGCCCGGTGTATTGCGCGATTTGCAGGGTCAACGCCTGGGCTTGCTGCTCCAATTCCTGCAAGTGGACGAGTTTTGCGAGTTCGTCATGCATACGAGGAGGCCAAAAACGCAGTCTAGCACGGACGCCTTCTCCGGTGTCGGTGTCGCAATGAGCGCGGGGTGAAAAAGCGCAAGACAAATTCGACGGCTTCGCCGCGATGGACCGCAGGCGGGGGCGTCGGAAAGCGCGGAAAATGCCGCGATCGGTACAATGGATGCTGGAGTTTTGACCGGCATGCGACGATCGCTTTTGTTGGTGGGCCTGCTGTTGGCGGCCCTTAGTTCCGTGGCGCAAGCAGCGCCCCAGGGAGAAGGCAAGGCTTGGACCAATGCCGACCTGTGGCAAACGGGCGGCCCGACCGGACGTCCGCCGCGCGATTACCTGTGGAGTCCGGACAGCGCCAGTGTCACGTATTTATCGCAAGACTTCGAGCACGGCCAGCCGGACGATGTGATTACGGTAAACGCGGCCAATGGCGCCGCCTCTGTCCTGGTGCCTGAGACCAAACTGGCAGCCATTTATGGAGCGAAGAACGATGAGCGCGACCGCGACCATCGCGCGCGCTATGGCGTTTCCAGCTATCACTGGTCGCCGGACAGCAAACGCCTGATTTTCGACAACACCGGAACGCTGTGGGTCTACGATCTACGCAAGGGCACGGCGGTCGAAGAAGCCAATACCGGGGCCGGCAGCGGGGACGATCCGAAATTCTCTCCGGACGGCCGTTCGATTTCCTTTGTTCGCGACCACAACCTGCATGTGTTGACGCTGGACAGCCGCCACGATGCGGCCCTGACGAACACGATGCAACCAACTCTGCTGAATGGCGAAGTGGATTGGGTGTATGAAGAAGAGCTGGATGTGCGGAGCAATTATTTCTGGTCGCCGGACTCGAAGCACATCGCGTATCTGCAAATGGACGAGGCCGCAGTGCCGACCTATCCCATTACGGATTGGCTGCCGACGCAGAGCACGGTCGATGGGCAACGGTATCCGCAACCGGGCGACGCAAACCCGGGAGTGCGCGTCGGCATTGTGGCGGCGAATGGCGGCGATACGTTGTGGCTGCATGTGCCCGTCAACCAGCACGACGATTACATTCCGCGCTTCGGCTGGCTGGACAGCCACCATGTATGGATTGAGGTGCTGCGCCGCGATCACAGACATATCGAATTGTTTTTTGCGAACACGGAGACGGGAGCGGTTCGCAGCGTGTTACAGGAAACGGCCCATAAATTTTTCGACGAAGCCTATGATGTTTGGTTTTTGAAGGATGGACAATTTTTGTGGAGCAGCTGGCGCGATGGCCATACGCATCTCTATCTTTATCGCTACGATGCCGCCAATCCCATGGCGAGCGGCGCAGCGCTGGTGCGGCAACTGACCCACGGCGACTGGGAAGTGCTGAGCGTGGCCGGTATCGACGAGAAGCAGGGGACCGTCTATTACACCTCGAACGAAACCGATGTGCGAGAGGAAATGCTGTGGCAAGTTGGCCTGGACGGCGGGGGAAGAAAGCTGCTGACCACGTTCCACGGTGTGCATCACATTACGTTTTCGCCGGATGCAACACACTATGTCGACTCTGCCTCCAGCCTGATGCAGCCGCCGACGGTGAGTGTATGCGGCGTGGCCGGTACATGCACACCTTTTTGGAAGTCGCGTCCGCTGGATGGATACAAGCTGGTCGCGCCGGTGATGTTCACGGGCAAGGCGGTCGATGGAACCACGCTGTATGGCGAGCTGCTGTTACCTCCTGATTTGCATGCGAAAGACAGCGTGCCGCTGATTGTGAATCCGTATGGCGGTCCGCATGTGCAGATTGTGCGTGATGAATTTGGCGGACAGGCTTTCCTGTTCGATCAACTGCTGATGCAGCATGGCTTTGCGGTGCTGCATGTGGACAATCGCGGCATGGGCAACCGCAGCAGAACGTTTCAGGAAGCGGCCTATCGCGATTTTGGGCCGGTGCAATTGCAGGACCAGCTGACCATGGTCGATCAGGTGCTGCGGCAATATCCGCAACTGGACGCAAAGCGGATGGGGTGGTGGGGTTGGAGCTGGGGCGGGACCTTTACGCTGTATGCGATGACACACTCCGACCGCTTTGTCGCCGGCGTTTGCGTGGCTCCGGTCACCAACTGGCGCTTGTACGATTCCATCTATACGGAGCGTTACCTGGGCTTGCCGGAGCAAAACCAACAAACCTACGAAGAGGATTCTGTTGTCAACAGCGCGGCCCAGTTGCACGGCAATCTGCTGATGGTGCAGGGGACAGGCGATGACAATGTTCACATGCAAAACACAATCCAGATGATCCAGCGATTTGTAACTGCGGGTGTTCCCTATAGACTGATGCTGTATCCGCGCAAGACCCACTCGATCTCAGGGCCTGCGGCGCAGATTCATCTGTTCGATGCGATTCTGCAACAATTTGAAACCAACCTGCGGCCCTCCACAGCCAGCCGCTAATCAGGAGTTCTCCCTATGCCTCATCCAGCCGAAGGCCCGAATACCGATGATCTGGTGCGTGGCCGTACCACAGTCGGCGACTTTGAACTGACGATCTGCACCGATGGAACGTACGTACTCGATGGCGGCGCCATGTTTGGCGTGGTGCCCAAACCGTTGTGGGAAAAGCGTGCGCCCGCGGACGAAAAAAATCGGATCTTGCTGGGCGCAAACACGGTGATCGTACGGACCGGACAACACACGGTGGCGATTGAAACCGGACTGGGAAATAAGCTGGCGCCGAAATTGCGCGGGATTTACGAAAACAGCGAGCTGCTTCCGAAGAGCCTGGCGGCAGCGGGTGTGCGGCCGGAAGAGATTGATATCGCGATTAATTCGCACTTGCATTTTGATCACTGCGGATGGAACACCATACGAAGCGAATCGGGCCAGATTGTGCCGATGTTCCCCAACGCGCGTTATTTTGCGCATCAGGGAGAGGTGGAGCATGGCCATCGACAGCTGGACCGCGACCGCATCAGTTACATCAGCGACAATTACGATCCCCTGGTTGCCTCGGGACAGATGACGTTGCTGGAGGGCAGCACGGCAGGGCAAACCTTCGAGATTGTTCCGGGAATTACGTGCGAACTGTTTCCCGGGCATACGGCGCAGTTAATGGCGATCCATATCGATTCCGCGGGCAAGCGGGCGACATATATTTCGGACCTGATCCCGACCAGCGCGCATCTCGATAGCACCTGGGTGATG
The DNA here is from genome assembly GCA_052142955.1 of Acidobacteriaceae bacterium. Taxonomy (GTDB): domain Bacteria; phylum Acidobacteriota; class Terriglobia; order Terriglobales; family Acidobacteriaceae; genus JAKAAZ01. Next base: position 36,606 of record JBKQVW010000179.1, read on the forward strand.
GGCTACGATTTATATCCGCTGACATGCATTGAAGAGCGCAAACGTTTCTACCGGCGCGCAATTCCAGAGCAATGGCTGGTGCTGTTCACCCATGACCATGACCATCCTATGGGCACGATTCAGGTGAACGCAAAGGGAAAGCCAGTTTTACGCCTTATTGAAAGCTAATGTAACTCGTATAGTTGCATATGCGGTTTACAATTTTGCCAAGAGAGAATTCCCCACCGGCGAACCGAGACCGGTGCAGGCATCCCAGCCTGCCGCCGCCTTGTAGGCGCCGTTGTTGCCTTGCGTGATGTCGCGAAATGCGGCGCTGCCCAGCAAGGGATAAATCTGCGGATTGAGAAAGCCCACCGGCTTACCGAGCTTCTGATTCAGCAACGCGATCAGACCGGCCCACAAGGGCGCAACCGCGCTGGTGCCGCCGACAACCTCCGTCTCGGCATCGACCTTAATCGAATAGCCGGTGGCCGGCGCTGCATCTCCGGCAACGTCGGGCACGCCGCGACCGCTGCCGCCGTTCGTTGCCTTGGAAGCATTCGCGTTCTGCTGCCAGGAGGGCAAAGGAAACACGGTGCTGACACCGCCGCCGGTGGCACCGCCGTTTTGAGCTTCATCGTTCCAGACCACTTCGTTGGTCAAAGTAGTTCCGCTGACCGTGATTTTCGTTCCGCCACAGGCGAGCACATGCGGACTCGAAGCAGGAAAGTCGACATGATTGGCGCCATCGCTGACGCCATCTGTGGAGCCGTTATCTCCGCAGGCGACCGTGATGGTGATGCCGAGGGCCGCCGCCGATTGGCATGCGTCGTCGAGTGCGGTGATCGCCTGCTGGGTCCAACTGGATTCCGGTCCGCCCCAGCTGATGGAAATCACCGAAGGATGGTTGGCGGTGTCGTGGATAGCCGTGGTCAGAGCATCGATGAACCCCTGATCGGTGTTGGGGGTAAAGTAGACGGCGATTTTCGCAGCGGGCGCGATGCCGGCCGCCACTTCAATATCGAGCATCACTTCACTATCGGCGCCGCTGGGATTGGAGGGCGCATTTTTCGCTCCGTCGACCGATACGGCAACCACCGTGGGCGGAGCGATGTTTTGATTCTGGAAATATTGTTGAATGTCGGCGGTGGTGAAGCCGCCGCCCAACTCCAGAATGCCGATGGTTTCTCCGGCGCCGTCGGCGTCCGTGGGAAAGCTGTAGAACTGGGCGATCTGCCGCGGCAAATAGCTCTGCGCGCCCACAGCGGCGGGGCGCAGGTCCTTCAATTTTCGAAGGTGCGAGTGCGCCTGCGGCCGGGTGTCGAGCCCGAGCACGGCATCGACTAGCGATGCGTATTCCGCCGGCAGACGGATCGGCTGCTGGTGGATGCGATAGTGCCGGCCGTCATGTTCGACCTGCTGCATCTCGGTTTGAAATGCCTGCTGCATCTGCTGGGCTGTGCCGTGGAGCACGAGCGTGCGGCGATCGAGGCTCGATGCAGCTTCGTCAACGGACAGGTTATGCCTCGAAGCGAACGCACGCAGTTGCGCGAAGGCGGCTGGGTCGGCGGCATACTGGCTGGAAAATTCTTCGCGCGAAAGATGCCGGCCTTGCAGACTGGCGAGATCGAGCGGCTGTTTGCGTTTCACGATGAGCGAGACGCGAACTGGCTCGGCGAGAGGCGTTGGACCAAGCACGCGCGCGGCGGCGGGAAGTTTTCGATCCTGAAAGGGAAACGCGACACGCGGCGAGTTGGGGGATGAGGGATGCATTGGGGATTGCCTCCAGTGTGGATTCTTATCTTAGAGAGATGCAGAAGGAGCGCGATTTGATGGCATGGACGCACATCCATAGACGAGATGTTTGGCCTTTGGGATGAGCTGCAACTTCTCGATGGCTTCTGTTGTTCTCAGGTGCTAGACTTGGGGCCGAATTTTAACCTAATGAATCCAGGTACCTAAATGAAGACTCTCTCTGTCTTTGCAGTCCTTGCCCTTTGCCTTGGCATCGCCTCCGCGCAGCAGGTCCTCAACAATGATTCGGTGGTAACGATGGTGAAAGCGGGGATGAGCGATGGAATCATCATCTCAACCATCGATTCGCAACCGGCTCACTTTTCACTTTCGGTCAACGATCTGATCGCGCTGAAGCAGGCAGGCGTCGACGACAAAGTGATGGCCGCCATGATTGCGAAGAACTCGCCTGCTGTTGCGCCAAGCGCGGGCGTCCAGGACACGGACCAGCCTTCTGCACCGCCTGCTCCTCCGAACCCACCGGAGGCAGTTCCTCCGCCTCCTCCGCCTCCGTTTCATTCGACCGATGGGAAGGTTCGCATTTACGTTACCGATGATCCGATGTTTGAGTCTAACGGAATGTTCCGCGCTGGAGGCGATCGGCATGGCGCGGTTGCTGCGGGCGCATCTCACACACAAGCCGGAGATGACCCGAGAACGGTGGAGATTGAAGCAGACATCTTGAAAGTTTGTCCCGCGTATGTTCTCGCTTCTAACAATCCGGATCGAGCAGACTTAGTCCTTGTTTTCCGTCGTAGGGGAGGTGCGCGCAGTACCATGTTCGCCTTCGGTGGGTTAACTGGATTAGCATTATCAGCCGGTCAGAAGGTTGATGGCGCATCCCTTTTCCAACCCGACGGGGACATGGTATACGCCACCAAGAAAAACACCGTGGAAAAGGCAATCAGAGACGTGTGTGCCCACATCTCTCCACCGAAATAGTCCTTCTCCAGCGGCATCCTACAGTGGGATGTTGCCGTGTTTTTTGGGGGGATTTTTTTCGCGCTTGGTGTCGAGCATTTCTAAAGCGCGGATGAGATGCAGGCGGGTTTCGCTGGGGCGGATAACAGCGTCGACGTAGCCGCGCTCGGCGGCGACGTAGGGATTGGCGAAGCGCTCGCGGAATTCTTCCACTTTTTCCTGGCGGGTGTCGGCGAGAATTTTCGCCTTGTCTTTTTCTGTAAACGCGCGGCCGGAGGGCCACACTGCCTGCGCCTGGCGAACGCTCGCTTCCAACTCTCGCCGATAGACGACATTGACGGCTGCCTCCGCACCCATCACGGCAATCTCCGCAGTGGGCCAGGCCAGGTTCAGATCGGTGCGCAGGTGTTTCGAGCTCATCACGCAATAGGCGCCGCCATAGGCTTTGCGCGTGATGACAGTCAGCTTGGGCACGGTAGCCTCGGCATAGGCGTAGAGCAGTTTCGCTCCGTGGCGGATGATGCCGCCATGCTCCTGTTGGGTGCCGGGAAGGAAACCGGGAACATCTTCGAGCGTGATGAGCGGGATATTGAAGGCATCGCAGAAGCGCACGAAGCGCGCCGACTTGATGCTGGCATTGATGTCGAGAACGCCGGCAAGAAACGACGGCTGATTGGCAACGATGCCGACGGGGCGGCCATTCATCCGCGCGAATCCGACGACCATATTGCGCGCATAGTGCTCGTGAATCTCAAAAAAATAGCCATCGTCAACAATGTGCTGGATGGCGATCTTCACGTCGTAGGCCTGGCTGGGCTCGTCCGGGACCAGCGTATCGAGTTCAGGATCGGCGCGATCGATGGGATCGTTAGTGGGCTTGCGGGGCGGGTCTTCCAGGTTGTTCGAGGGCAGAAAGGTCAGCAGTTCGCGAATCATGGCGAGGCATTCGGCGTCGTCGCGGGCCATGAGATGGGCAACACCGGAGATTTCGTTATGCGTGGTTGCGCCGCCGAGCTGGTCCTTGGTGACCTCTTCATGCGTAACGGTTTTGATGACATCGGGCCCGGTGACAAACATGTAGGCGGTCTTGTCGACCATCAGGATGAAGTCGGTGATGGCGGGGGAATAAACGGCCCCGCCCGCGCATGGCCCCATGATGGCGGAAATCTGGGGGACGACGCCGGAGGCCTGGGTGTTGCGCAGAAAGATTTCCGCGTAACCGGCCAGCGAAACGACGCCTTCCTGAATGCGGGCGCCGCCGGAGTCGTTGAGACCAACGATGGGCGCGCCGACGCGCATGGCCATTTCCATGAGCTTGAGTATTTTGGCGGCGTTGGTTTCCGACAGCGAGCCGCCGAAGACGGTAAAGTCCTGCGCGGAGACAAAAACGACTCGGCCGTGGATGCGACCATGGCCAGTGATGAAGCCGTCGCCGAGGACCTTCTGCGCATCCATGCCAAAGTCGGCGCAGCGATGGGTGACGAAGCGGTCCATCTCCTCAAAGGTCCCTTCATCGAGGAGGAGTTCGATGCGTTCACGAGCTGACAGCTTGCCTTCGCGATGCTGACGCTCGCGTCGAGCCGCACCACCACCCTCTTCCGCCAGGGCGTTGCGGCGTTCCAGTTCCAGCAGTTTTTCTTGAACAGTGGTCACGACTGGATTATAGGAGATTGCGCCGACACCACATTGGCAGCGCCGGAAGAAAGGTGAGCGTAGAGGATTCGGAGGAGGCGAGATCGGGAGAGAAATGGAAGGCGTGCGAAGTCGCAGGAACAATGGAGGAATCCGTAAGAGCGGGGCGGAACTGCGCAGGAAGCGGGCGAGCGGAATGCAGGAGTTACATCACGTGGCGGTGAAACATGCAGTCTTCTTTCTTGGACGGGCACAGCCAGCTTGTTACGGCGCACCCCAGCAGAATGGCGACGCTGATGCCACACATAATCAAGGGCAGCGCCGGTCCAAGAGATTGCCATCCCGCGCGAAAAGACTCCACACTCGACCAAGTCATAGTGGTATCTCCGTATCGAAGTCGATTCCCTTTGTCTGGATAGATTCCATCTTACGAACTTAGGTTGACTTTGGAGCAAAAAAAATGAATCTAAAGCAATTTTTGTGTAAAACGCATTGGCAACGGTGCAAAGCGCGGGCGAACGATTGCACTTGTGATCCTTTCAGGCGCACAATAATGGCGAAGGATTGGCGAAGCCGATGCTGCCGTCAAGGATCAATCCGGAGGAATTGGGGTCGCGTGGTTTGGCTGTTGTGCCGCGGGTACGCTGGCTGTTTCTCGATCTGAATTCCTACTTTGCCTCGGTCGAACAGGAGAAAGAGCCGCATCTGCGCAATCGTCCGGTGGCCGTGGTGCCATTGATGGCGGACACGACCTGCTGCATTGCGGCCAGCTACGAGGCAAAGGCGTTCGGCGTAAAGACCGGGACGCAGGTGGGGGAGGCCAAGCGGCTGTGCCCGGGACTGGTGCTGGTGGAGGCGCGGCATGAACTGTATGTCGACTATCACCGGCGCGTGGTGGAAGCGGTGGAAAGCTGCGTGCCGGTTTCCTCTGTGCGGTCGATCGATGAAATGGCGTGCGAGTTGATCGGCCGCGAGCAGCCGCTGCTGGCTGCGATGGACTTGGCGCGGAAAATCAAAGCTGCGATTCGTGAACAGGTGGGGAGCACGCTGTGCTGCTCGATTGGGCTGGCGCCGAACCGGTATCTGGCGAAGATTGCCTCCGATATGGAAAAGCCGGACGGACTGATTGCGCTGACGCACGACCTGCTGCCGCATGCGCTGCTGCGCCTGGGCCTGCGCGATCTGGTTGGCATTGGCGGCCGCATGGAGCGGCGACTGAACACACACGGCGTGAAGAGCATCGCCGATTTACTGGCATTGACTCCCGAGCAGTTGGGACAGGCCTGGGGCGGAGTGCAGGGCGAGCGGCTGTGGCACTGGCTACGCGGAGAAGATTTTCATGATGCGGAACTGGAGCATGCGAAGTCCATCGGGCACGAGCACGTTTTAGGGCCGGAGCTGCGCACCCTGGAGGGCACCTACGCCACCGCGCACAAATTGCTGCATAAAGCGACGATGCGCTTGCGGATGCAGAAACTGTGGGCTGCGGGAATTTCGCTGTCGCTGCGATTTACTGTCCCGAAACATGCCGCAACTGGAAAGCACGGATCAGGAATTCCGCAGCAGACCTGGACCGAGCAGGTGCGACTGGTGGAATGCCAGGACTCGCAAACGTTGATTGAAGGACTGCGAAAATTGTGGTCCATGCGCCCGGTGGGTCCGTTGTACGAGAAGCCATTTCTGGTGAGCGTGACGCTGATCAACCTGGTGCCGGACACGCTGCATACGCTGAGCTTGTTCAGCACGCTCGATCGCGAAGCCAGCCGCGACCAGCTGGCTGCGACCATGGACCAACTGAACCAGAAATACGGGACAGAGACGTTGTACTTCGCCAGCATGCACCTGGCGAAAGCGGCTGCTCCGACGCGCATCGCATTTCATACCATTCCCGACTTGTTCTAGATCGGTTGCTTCTCCTCAGTGGCGAGTGTCGTCCTGTTGACGCGGCGCAGGCCGAGATTGCTGGTGCTGCGCCGCGGGTCGAGCTTCCTGACGCTGGGGGGCAGGTCTGGCTTCCTGGCGTTGTGGCGTAGGTCTGGCTTCCTGCCGCTGTGGCGCAGGTCTGGGTTCCTGGCGCTGCGGAGCAGGTCGAGATTCCTGACGCTGGGGAGCCGGTCGAGATTCCTGGCGCTGTGGCGCGGGGCGCGATTCCGGGCGCTGTGGCGCGGGGCGCGATTCTGGACGCTGCTGCGGCATGGGTCGGGATTCGGGACGTTGTTGCGCGGGGCGAGATTCCGGGCGCTGCGGAGCAGGTCTGGCTTCCTGCCGCTGTGGCGCGGGGCGCGATTCCGGGCGCTGCGCGGGGCGAGTCTGCTGGGCCGGACGCGATTCTGGACGAGTCTGTTGGACGGGACGAGTCGTGCTACCGGGACGCGTGCCATTCGAGGGACGTGCACCATTCGCGGGTCGGGCGCCGTTTGCGGGACGAGCGCCAGCGGCTGGACGAAAATCCTGTGGACGAGCGGCGGGAGTTTTGCGGCCGCCATTGACGGGCCGCGTCCAGGCTGTCTGGGCCGGCTTTCCTTTGTTGACGTTGGCAAACTGGGAACGATTCCCGTGCGCCTGCTGCACCAGCTGACGCTGCGCCGGCAATGCGCCGAAGCGCCGCGCACGGGCTGCTCTCAATTGCGACTGGTTGGGCCGAGCATTCAGGCCGCCACGGCCTCCGTTATAGCTGACACGGGTGCGGTTATTGTAGTTGATATTGCGCGCGTAGACGCGACGGATGTTGCCATTGACCCGATTGATGGAGCGGTTGTAGTAGAAGGCGCCGTGATTCCAATAACCGCCCTCGTAGCCGGTGCCAAAGTAGCCGTAGCCGTAGTTGATACCGCCATAGAACCCAATGTACGGGCCCCAATATCCGCCGTACCAGAGATAACGGCCACCCCAGAATCCCCAGTACCCCGGAGTCCAAAGCGCTCCGATATACGGCGCGAGCACCCACGCTCCCGGCACCCAGTAATAGCCAGCCGGTGACCAATACCAATAGCCCGGAGTCCAGATGTAGTCGTCGCCGGGACAGTAGGGTTGCTCGTACTCCGGCATCTCGGGAGGCGGTTCGGGAGCATAGACGGGCTGCTCCTCTGCGGTATCGTCGTAGCTACCCTCCGCGTAACCGCCGGCTTGATCGTACCCAGCCTGAGCGGGCGGGGGAGGAGGTTCATTCTGGCTGTACTCCGCTGGCGCGGCCGGCGGCGGCGCGTAGGACTGGTTCGACGAAGCGGAGCTTTGCGATTGCACGGCGACGGGCGCTGAACCTTCGACAGGCGCATTGTTCGCGGCGGCGGGATCACCTTGATCACTTTGACTTACGCTCTGCGTAGCGGCGTTCGAGCTTTGCTTCCCGTGACAGGCCGCAATGCCAAATATGAGTACAAAGGAAAGCATGGCGCCGAAGGCTGATTTCTTGTGGGTGGTCATACGATATGCCTCCGGGGACTAGGATGCAGATTTCACTCTGCCTGTCACTTTATTTCAAACACATTTTTGGGCACAAGCGTTGCGGGGCTCCATGATAGCCGGAGGATGCGGGCCAAGAAAGCAAGAATTTGTCAAGGGGATAGATGCACAGTAGATTGATAGACGCCGAATTGGTTCCCTTTTCCACGACGTGAAAGAAGGAGAGAGCATGTCTTTATCATTCCTATTTGCCGGTGTTTCGACGCGATGGAAGGTCGGGTTTCCCGCATGGTGGATGCTTGTGGGCGCGTTGTTTTTGATGGTGCCGGGATGCTTTGCGCAAACGGCCGCGAGCCAGGCGTCCGCCCCATACCTGAATCCTGCAGTGCCGATCCAGCAACGCGTGGACGAACTGGTTTCAAAGATGACGCTGCCGGAAAAAGTTTCGCAGATGCAGAACCATGCGGCGGCGATTCCCCGGCTGGGCATTGCCGAGTACGACTGGTGGAGCGAGGCTCTGCACGGCGTGGCGCGCTCCGGCTATGCAACTGTGTTTCCGCAGGCCATTGGAATGGCGGCGACCTGGGACGCTCCGCTGATCCACGAAGAGGGGCATGTGATTGGAATCGAGGCGCGCGGGAGATACAACTCCGCGGTCCGGGAGGACAATCACTCCATTTTTTACGGCATGGATTTCTGGTCGCCGAACGTAAACATCTTCCGCGATCCGCGCTGGGGACGCGGACAGGAGACCTATGGCGAAAGTCCGTTTCTGACCGGTCAGCTGGCGACGCAATTTGTGGAAGGATTGCAGGGAGACAATCCCAACTATTATCTGGCGATTGCGACACCGAAGCACTTCGACGTGCATAGCGGACCGGAACCTTTGCGGCATCGCTTCAATGTGGATGTCTCGCCGCACGATCTGGAAGATACCTATCTGCCGGCCTTTCGCGCTGCCATTGTCGATGGCCATGCGGACTCGATCATGTGCGCGTATAACGCCGTGGATGGAGTCCCGGCGTGCGCCAACCAAATGCTGTTGCAGAAAACGCTGCGCGGCGACTGGAACTTCGACGGCTACGTGGTCTCCGACTGCGGGGCGGTCGGCGACATTGCCGACGGCCACAAATATGCGCCGACGGTCGAGCAGGCTTCTGTTGACGCCGTGCGCGCAGGAACGGACCTGAGTTGCGGCGACGAGTATTCGACGCTGGTGAAGGCGGTGCATGATGGGCTGATCAAGGAAAGCGAGATCGACACCGCGGTGAAGCGATTGATGACGGCGCGGATTCGTCTGGGAATTCTTGCGCCAGCCAAAGACCAGCCACTGCAGTCGTTGGACCGCTCGATCGTGTATTCGACGGAGCATGCCAGACTGGATTTGCTGGCCGCAGACGAGTCGATGGTGCTGCTGAAAAACGATGGCGTGCTGCCGCTCCGGGCCAGGGTGAAAACCATCGCTGTGATTGGGCCGAACGCAGCATCGCTGGTGGCGCTGGAAGGCAACTACAACGGCACGCCGATCCAGCCGGAGACGCCGCTGGCAGCATTCAAGGCACTGGCGGCACAAAAACGTTTTCGCGTTCTCGACGCTCAAGGCGCGCCGTATGTGGAGCAGATGTCGTTGCCGGTTCCGCCAGATGTCTTCCACACCACGGCTGGAGCAGAAGGTTTGACGGAGATGGTTTTCCCCAACGCGAATTTTTCCGGACCCGGCGTAACGACGGTGGCGGAAAACATCGACGATAACTGGGATGGCGCCAGTCCGATTCCGAAGCACATTCCACGCACGGCATTTTCTGTCCGCTGGAGCGGCACGTTCACCCCACCGGCCGCTGGGGACATCGCGTTTCAGGTAGAGATGAACGATTGCTATCCCTGCAATAACGTGGAAACGTACAGCGTGTGGGTGGATGGCAAGCAGGTGTCCTCCGGAACATCGCGCGACAATGCGGGGCGCGACCGGCCAAAAGAGTTCCACATTGCCTTCGTCGACACCAAGCCGCACGCATTTCGCCTGGAGTATTCGCACCAGTCGCCGCTGTTTGGCGCAGGCGTCAGTTTCCACTGGCAGCCGCCGGTGGAGGTGCTTCGCCGGCAGGCGGTGGCGATCGCAAAGCAGGCCGACGCGGTGGTAGCGGTCGTCGGCATTTCTCCGCATCTGGAAGGCGAAGAGATGTCGATCCATATTCCTGGATTTTCCGGCGGCGATCGTACCTCAATCGATTTGCCGGATGTGCAGCAGCAACTGTTGCGGGCTGTGGCAGCCACGGGCAAGCCGCTGATCGTGGTGCTGATGAATGGATCGGCGCTGGCGGTGAACTGGTCGCAGCAACATGCCAACGCAATCCTCGAAGCATGGTATCCGGGCGCACGCGGAGGCGAGGCTATCGTCGACACCTTGCTGGGAAAAAACAATCCAGCGGGAAGATTGCCGGTGACGTTTTATACCTCGACAAGCCAATTGCCGCCGTTTGACGACTATTCGATGGCGGACCGCACCTATCGTTACTTCCGTGGCACGCCGCTGTATGGATTTGGATATGGATTGAGTTACTCGAAGTTCAAGTTCGGCAAGCTACATGTTTCGGCTGAGAATCTGCAGGCAGGCGATCCGCTGACCGTGAATGTGAACGTGACGAATACTTCGAAGATTGCGGGCGATGAAGTGGCGGAGGTGTACCTGACCTATCCGCCGACCAAGACGGCGCCGATCCATGCGCTGGCGGGATTTTCGCGTGTACACATTCCGGCCGGAGCCACGCGGCCAGTGCAGATTCGCGTGGATGCCCGGCAATGGAGCCAGGTGCTGGCCGATGGCGATCGTGTGATTCTGCCGGGAAGCTACACGCTGTTTGTAGGAGGCAGCCAGCCGGGAGCGAATGCGAATGGAGTTTCGACCGAGGTGACGGTAACCGGGAAAAAGGTGCTGCCGCGATAGCGCGGAGCGAAACTTGATTGGGCGTCAAGCAGGTTGCTGATGCTGCGTTGGAGAGAGTGTAGTCGCGCGGCGAGCTATAGAGCGCTGGCGATTTCGTTGAGGATGGATTCCGCTGCCTGCGCCGGATCCTTGGCCTGCGTGATGGGCCTGCCCACAACGAGCTTGCTGGCACCGGCTCGAATCGCATCCTCTGGAGTGGCGATGCGCTTCTGATCGCCGACCGCAGCGCCGGCCGGACGAATGCCGGGAACTACCAACAGCGTCGATGCGTCGAGTTCCTGGTGTAACAGGTGAACTTCTTCCGCCGAGCAAACGAGACCCTGGATGCCGCTCGCTGTCGCCATGCGCGCGAGGCGAAGCACCTGATCCGCGGCTGAGGATTCGATGCCGATGGCGGTGAGTTGCGCGCGGTCCATGCTGGTCAACACAGTCACTGCGAGCAGGCGTGGAGAGTTGGGCGAAGCGGCCGCAGCTTCCGCTGCCGCGCGGAGCATGGCGGGGCCACCCGCCGCATGAACTGTCAACAACGACGCACCCATCGAAGCCGCGGAACGGACCGCGCCTGCGACGGTGTTAGGAATGTCGTGAAATTTTAGATCGAGAAAAACGGAGAAGCCCTGTGCGGTGAGTTCTTCGACGATTGCGGTGCCAGCGGCGAGGTACAGCTCCAGACCAACTTTTACCCAATGGCAAATCCCGCTGAGTTGCGCCGCGAGTTCTCTGGCTTGCGCTGCAGTGGGAACATCGAGCGCAATGATCAAGCGATCTTTGGCGAGGCGATCTTTTTCCGCGGCGAGAGCTGGCTTGCCTGCGTTCGCGTTCATCGCTGGGATTGCTCCACGGCGTGGGCGACGCGAAGAACGGTGGCTTCGTCGAAATGCTTGCCGAGAATTTGCGCGCCAATCGGCAGGCCCGCAGAGGAGTTGCCGCAAGGAACGGAGATGCCGCAGATGCCGGCGAGATTCGCGGTGACGGTGTAAATGTCCGCCAGATACATCTCCAGCGGATTGTCGGTTTTTTCTCCCAGGCGAAAGGCGGGCGTGGGAGCGGTCGGAGTGAGGATCGCGTCGACCTGAGTAAAGACATGCAGGAAGTCGCGGGTCAGCAGCGTGCGGACCTGCTGCGCCTTGCGATAGTAGGCATCGTAATATCCCGCGCTCAACACGTAAGTGCCGAGCAGAATACGACGCTTCACCTCTTTGCCAAACCCCTGGTCGCGGGTCCTGCGATACATGCCGCTGAGCGAGGTTGCGTCGTCAGCGCGCAGGCCGTAGCGAACGCCATCGAAACGCGCCAAGTTGGAGCTGGCCTCCGCGGTTGCGAGGACATAATAGGTGGCCACGGCGTAGCGCGTATGCGGCAAAGAAACTTTGTGCAGCGTGCATCCGGCGGCACGCAGGGCGTCGGCAGTCTTTTCGACGGCGGCACGTACTTCTTCGTCAAGACCCTCGGCGAAATACTCATCCGGAATGCCGATCCGCAGGCCCTTCACCGGCGCTTCCAGCGCGGCGGCGTAGTTGGGCACGGGCTGATGCGCGCTGGTCGCATCCATGGGATCGGGACCCGCGAGCACGCCCAGCAGGACGGCTGCGTCTTCCACGGTGTGGGTGAACGGACCGACGCGGTCGAGCGAGGAGGCAAACGCGATGAGACCGTAGCGGGAGACGCGGCCATAGGTGGGCAGCACGCCCACCACACCGCAGAAGGATGCGGGCTGGCGGATGGAGCCGCCGGTATCGGTGCCGAGCGTGGCGACGGCCATGTTGGCGGCAACGGCCGCTGCGGAACCTCCGCTCGATCCTCCGGGAACGCGATCGAGAGCACGCGGGTTATGCACAGGGCCATAGGCGGAATTTTCATTGGAGGAGCCCATCGCGAATTCGTCGCAGTTCAATTTGCCCAGCAGCACCGCGCCGGCGGCGGCCAGCTTTGCTACCGCAGTCGCATCGTAAGGCGGACGATAATTTTCTAAAATTTTCGAGCCTGCGGTTGCGGGCGCACCCTGCATGACCAGAACATCTTTAATGCCGATGGGAACGCCGGCCAGCGGCAGTGCTTCTGGATTCGCGAGGTCGCCGGATTTGGCCAGCTCGTCGATACGATGCGCCTGCGCGGTGGCGCGCTCGCGGCTGAGAGCCAGCCAGGCGTGGATCTTGGGGTCTTCCGCGGCAATGGTGGCGTAGCAGGAATCGGCCAGCACGACGGCGCTGATTTCGCCGCTCGCAATCGCATGACGCGCGGAGCGGATGGTGTGGGTAGCGTTCGGCGAAGTGGTGCTGGAGGTCGACTTCAGTTCTGCCATTCTTTTCCCTTACGAAACTGTGTCCGTGCAAATTTGCAAATCGCGAGCCACGGTAGATTGCTCAACGTTCAATCACCTTGGGAACTTTGAAGTAGGCGCCGTCGGTTTCGGGCGCCGCTGCCATCGCGTGCGCACGATCGAGCGATGGACGTGGAGAATCGTCGCGCAGCACGTTGCCGGAAGCGACGCTGCCATGAGATTCGGCATCGGCACTCGGGTCGGCGTGCATGGCGGCGTTGACCTGCGTCATGGGCGGAACATCCTGGGTGTCGAGTTCGTTCAACTGCGCAACGTGGCCGAGAATGGCATTCAAATCGCGCAGCATCCCCTGCTGCTCTTCGGGGGTGAGTTCCAGCTGCGCCAATTCCGCGATGCGCAGGACCTGCTCCAACGGCACCGGTTCCGGCTTTGCGGCATTCCCGATCTGTTCCGGCGTCTGCGATTCGGACTTCATTTTTTCTCTGATCCTTTGATTTGGACTCGCTTTGGCTAGTATAGCGAGAACCCCCGGTGACACTGCTTTTTGACGCTGCCATGACTTTTCCTAGGCAGGAAACGATGTAGAATTTGTCTACTCACCAGGCGCAGGAAAGCTCGCATTCAAGCGGGTTTCAGGAGTGCCCACAGGCAAAAACCGGCAGAAACCGGGCATTTTCCTTAGGAAACCGACAAAAACCGAAGAAAACCTGTGGAAATACGCTGTTTTCCGTTGACAAATCCTGCGGAAAGCCGCAAGGTAAACGGCGGAAGGGTTTCTTACGACCCGCATCCATGCTGTCGATCTTTGCATTTCATGTGAAGTTCGAAAGGCGGCGACAGGGTCGACAGAAGTCAAAACAACATGCAGTGGCACACCCACTGCTGTAATCGGGAGGAAGACAAACTATGGCAGCAGGTATGACCAAAACAGCACTCGTTCGGCATCTGGCCGAGAAACTCGAATTGACGAACAAGCAGGTAGCAGGATTTCTGGATCTGCTGGCGGAAACCGCCGTCAAGGAAACCAAGAAAGTTGGCATTTTCGTAATTCCAGGACTGGGCCGTCTGGTGAAGGCAGAGCGGAAAGCCCGCATCGGCCGCAATCCGCAGACCGGAGAAGCGATCAAGATCAAGGCGAAGACTGTGGTCAAGTTCCGCGTGGCCAAGGCCGCCAAGGATGCAATCGCGCCGGCAAAGAAGTAAGCACGGGAGCAGTAGAAAGTTTTAGGCAATCCGCTGCACAGGCTAGGCAACGATAGCCATGTCTGGATGCTGCCAAGGCGCAGGGATTACGGTCTATTGACCGTTCCCTGCGTCAGATTGCACCGTGGGCCGGGAAAAAGGGGAGTGCCGGTCTGGGCTGCGCACTTGCGCGATCGCCTTGCAGGGTGAACGCTCGGCCCACTGTAGAATTTTTCCGTTGTATTCCATCCGCATGTCGAAAACTTCTTAAACATCGAGCGGCATTGCTCGCCCTGAAGCGGCCTCAGGGCGTTGTCGGGATCGATGGCCTCCAGATCGCTCGCACCAGGAACACAACTCCAATCGAGATCAATACGCCCTGTTCGAGGATGATCACGTTGTATCGATCGGCGAAGAGCAGATAGGTCAGCGCCATCCCCCAAATGTGAATTTCTCCGAGAAACCCCTGCCACCAGTGCGGCTGCTGGGCACCCGCAGGAATCCTGGGTGAGATGGCGGGAAAGAAACGCGGAACCTGTCTACGATAGGCGGCATAGATTTCTCCGCGTTCTGCGGCGAGCTTACGCTCTTCGGTAAAGACCAAGACGGCAATCAAAACTATTACAGCCGCCACGGTGAACAGCGCGCCGCCGGGAGGCATAAGGATCGCCAAAGCGAGGGTGAGCAGCCACATTCCCAGATACAGCGGATTGCGAACGTAGCGATAGGGGCCGCTGGCGACCACCCGTTCCGAATGCAGCGCACGGTCCTGCACCACATCGCTGCCAAGATAGGCGGCGGCCCAAGTACGCACAAGCGCTGCTAGGAAGAGCAGCAGCGTTGCTATCACGACGACCAGGATGGTCGAAGCAGCGATGGGAAGAAGGCCCGCGGCGGCCAGCGATCCGGCGAGCCAAAGCCAGGTGGACCCGGGATGCGCGCCCCCGAGACGTTCCCACGGTGCCCAAAACCCGATGAAAGCGATCACGAACAGGGCCAACCTGCGAAGACGAAACAGAATTTCAGATGGATTCATGTGACTTGGGCAATCGTCGCGCGCACGGACAGAGAAAGGTTGGACAGACGAAGATCCTTGGGCTGATTGGCGTTGCATGCCATTCTGCCCGCATGTCGTAGGCGCACTAGAGGGTCGCGCCCAAAGCCGCCATGAGGGCGTCAAAATCTTCCAGGCCGGAATACTCAATCAAGACTCGTCCGTGGCCATTTTTGTCTTCAATGCGGACTTTCAGACCGAGCTGACGCTGGAGGCGTT
Source organism: Acidobacteriaceae bacterium (assembly GCA_052142955.1). Taxonomy (GTDB): domain Bacteria; phylum Acidobacteriota; class Terriglobia; order Terriglobales; family Acidobacteriaceae; genus JAKAAZ01. The sequence goes on from JBKQVW010000179.1 coordinate 52,014, forward strand.
CCTGCGCTTCGCGGACATTGGGATCGACAGGTGGCCTATTCGCTTTATATTCGCTTTTATTACGTTTCTTCTCTGGATCCATCAAGCCTTGGACGTACGTTTCCGTCTGGCGAACCGACATGGACAAAGCGACAACCTTGGTCATAGCTTTCAGAATCTCTTCCGCGCTATCCAACGCGAGCAACGCGCGAGCATGCCCGAAGCTGAGGTCGCCAGATTCCACCTTGCCTTGTACGACCACAGGGAGGCGGAGAAGACGGAGAAAATTGGACACGGTTGCGCGGTCTTTCCCGGTGCGCTGTGCCACCTGCTCCTGCGTCATATGAAAGTCTCGACCGAGTCGGTCATAGGCGCGAGCCTGTTCCATGGGGTTCAGGTCGGCACGCTGGAGATTTTCGACAATCGTCATCTCCATCGCCTGCTCGTCGCTAACCTGGCGCAGGATGGCAGGGACAGTGGTCTTGCCGGCCTTGATGGAGGCGCGCCAGCGACGCTCCCCGGCAATCAGTTGAAAGCGACCATTGGGCAGCGGGCGAACGATGATTGGCTGGACGACGCCATTGGCGACGATGGAGCGGGCCAACTCGTCCAACTTCTGCCCATCAACCTGCATGCGGGTCTGGTAGGGATTGGGATCGATGTGATCTGCGGGAAGCTCGCGAGGTGTACCACCTACATGCGCGACAAAGGGGTCGTCGCTGTGATGGGAAGCCGGATGCACGGACCCGGACGCCGGCGCGTCTCCATGGGACGCGGATTCAGACGGAGTGTGCTTGGACAGCAGTGATTCCAACCCTTTACCGAGCGCACGGCGCTTGGGGACCTCAATTTTGCCTGGACTTTTTCCTTCTATTCGAGACATACTGCAAAGCTCTCCCTTGGGGTATCCATTCCACCAGAACTCAATTGCAGACGCAATGCTGTTGTCCGGCACACTTACGCCGGGGTGAAGCACACATCAGGTATAGGGCCAGAAGCGAACATTAGCTCCGTCCTTGGCCCGCTTCGATTCGGCGCGCCGTGCCAGTTCTCGCGGACTTTCAATCTTGTTACGCAGCAGAATTTCCCGTGCCAGATTCATATAGCTTTCCGCGCCGCGAGAGCGTGGCTCGTACAACTGCACAGGCTGGCCATGGCTGGGCGCTTCCGCCAGACGAATGTTGCGAGGAATATTTGTTTTCAGCAACTTGTCGCCAAAAAACTCCCGCAGATTCTCGGTGACCTGCTGGGCCAGGTTGGTGCGCTCATCGTACATGGTGAGAACGACACCCTCGATGACCAATTCCGGGCGAAACCCATCGCGAACCCGCTCGAGCGTCTGCACCAGCTCGCTGACGCCTTCGAGGGCAAAATATTCCGCCTGCATGGGGATCAAGAGAGAATCAGCGGAGACAAGTGCGTTGAGCGTCAGCAGATCGAGGGCGGGTGGGCAGTCAAGCACGAAGAGCCGTTCGGGGCCTTCATATGCTGCCAGGGCCTTTTGCAGGCGGTAAGCGCGGTCTTCCGCCTGGACAAGCTCGACATTGGCGCCAATCAGGTGTTTGCTGCTGGGAAGGAGTTTGAGATTTTCAATGCCAGTCTCGATGGCGGCTTCGGCGACGGTGGATTCGTTGATCAGGACCGTGTAGGTGGAAGAGCGATCTTCATCGCGGGCAAATCCGAGACCACCAGTGGAGTTCGACTGGGGATCACAGTCGATGAGCATGGAAGGGATGCCTTCGAGGGCGAATCCGGCGGAAAGATTGATCGCTGTCGTCGTCTTGCCTACTCCGCCTTTTTGGTTCACGACCGCAATAATTTTTCGCATGGGCTGATCCGGTAGGGTATCGAACACGGGGGCTTCGCGCAATTGGCCAGGCTGTGCATTTCCGGGACAAATCTGTGGAAGACTTCGCGAAGGTACCTTGACGGGTAGGGTTAGATGCCGTATTTGGAAGGGGTTAGCGGCTTTTCCTGGGCAGCTCCAGAGAAATTGGATTGAGGAGTGCGGTGGAAAACTTCTTTCAGAAATCAATGGAATGAGGCAGGAGGAATGTTCCACGTGGAACATATTGCGATGGACATCCAACTGCGACGGCTGGAATGTTCCACGTGGAACATGGGGAGCGCAGTTGGGATTGGATTCATCGGATGCGCGTGCCGAGGAGGAGAACACGCTGGTGGGTTCCAGGGATTGCTTCGTGGGGTAGCCAGGCAATTGCTGGGGCGACAACGGGCTGAGAGGCGGAGGCCAGCCGATCCGCGGCAGATCCGACGTTGTCGACCTCCGATAATGCGGTCAGGACCATGCACCATCCCCGGCGCGCGCCCTGCGGCGGATGGATGTGCGGAAAAGCTACTTGCAGGGCATCCGCCATCTTGTCGACCGCGCGCAGGGTGACTAGATCGAAGGTTTCAGCGGTCGCCAGATCCTCGACGCGTCCAAGATGGACGGAGGCATGCACCAAGCCCAGCTCGCGCACTGCCTCTCGCAGGAAAGCCGCCTTTTTCTTCTGCGATTCGGCGAGGGTGACACGAAGTCCGGGACGCGCGATCTGGATCGGAATCCCGGGTAGCCCTGCTCCAGAGCCGAAGTCGAGCACCGTTTCCACGCCTTCAGGAATGCGCTGGGCCGCCCGCAGGCATTCCGCGATATGCAGTTCGACCAAAATGCTGGGATTACGTACGGCTGTGAGGTTCATCTTTTCATTCCATCGGAACAGCAGGTCGAGATAGCGCGCCAACTGGACATAGGCAGAGGCGGGCAATGGCTGCAGCAGCAGCGGCGCGACCCGTGCTTCGATCACTGAAGCTTCGAAAGCGTGAGCGCGCAGCGTTTTGGCGGTCATCGAGGAAATTTACCCGAGCGAGTCGGTAATGGCGCGGGGTTCCCACGCAAGCGCAGCCTTCACAAATCGCTGAAACAGGAGGCGGCTGGCTTGGCTAGTTTCTAAACTGCGCTCTGGATGCCATTGCAGGCCCAGCACGAAGTGGCCGGGCTGCGTGCCTTCAATGGACTCGACGACCGCGTCCTGGGGGCAGCGGGCGGTCACGCGCAAACCGTCGCCCACCATACCGATCGCCTGGTGATGGCTCGAATTGACGGGCAGACGCAGAAAATCCGCAGTATGCGTCACTTCTTGGCTGTCGCCAACGATCTGCGCCAACTGAGACCCCGGCTCAATCAGGACGGAATGGGCCACGGCAACATTGCCTCCAGCGCGGTGGTTGACCGGGATGGGGAGCAGATGCTGCACCAAGGTGCCAGTGCGCCAGCAATTCAGCGACTGGGTACCGTAACAAATGGTCAGCAGCGGCTTGTGCAGGTTGTGGGCATCCTGCAGCAGCAGTTCGTCAACATTTTCCCGCGCCAAGTCGGGCTCGGCGGTCTCGGGCTGACGTTCGGCGCCGTACTTGGACGGATTCATGTCGGCTGGACTGCCGGGCAGCAGAATCCCCTGGCAACTGGTTGCGAGCTTGGCTACCGCAGCGGGCGAGAGCGTGAGGGGGATCTCCACCGGTTCGCCACCAGCCTGGGCGATGGCGGCGGCGTATTGCAGCCAGGTGCGCTGGTTGTACTCACTTTGGGCAAGGGTCGGTATTGGAATGCCGATGCGGGGCGGATTGGAGGATTTTTCTGTCACAGAGTTTTCGACGTTGGAATGCCGGGCTTGCCCGTAGGCGCAGGGGCAATGGCCCCATGCTGCAGGTACATCTCCGATATGGTACCGCGAATGCGGCGAGTCAGCGCGTCGGCAGTCTTGCTGGTGTAGCCGACGGTCGAGATGGGCGCGCCGACAACCAGCAGTAAGGGCCGGGGAGTGAGATGGTAGGTGTGCATCGGCATCAACTCGTGGGTACCGATCAGCGCCATGGGTACGATGGGGACCTGAGCGCGGATGGCCATATACGCCGGGCCGCTGAGGAAGTCCTGCAGGTGACCGTCGAGGGAACGGCCGCCTTCGGGGAAAATGACCAGCGGCATACCCGCCTGCAATGCCTTGACGCCGCGATTGAGGCTGGCGAGGGTGGAACGCAAGCTGGTGCTGTCCACGGGAATCTGGCCCGAGCGTTGGAGATACCAGCCGATGAAGGGGATCTTGAACAGATCGTGTCGGGCCAGAATACGAAACTGGAACGGCAGTTTGTTCAGTACCACTGGGGTGTCCATGTAGGACAGGTGGTTCGACACGTAGACGGCGGCTTGCGGCTGCTGAAGATTTTCGACGCCGAGGACGCGAACCGGGGAAAGGGCAATCCGGAGCAGAACGCCGCCCCAGGCCTGCGCGATGGAATGCTGTACGCGCCCACTGCTGTCAAACAGCGAAGCCAGCAACGCTAGGCTGCCAAAGGCTGTCGTGGCCACAACAAAGAATGGCACCATGACCAGACAGGTGAGCCAACGAAAGAACGTTGGGTGGCGTGGCGGGGTGGGATTGTGGAAACCGGGATCGCTCGATGCATTGGAAGAGGAACCCATTGGGGCTGATTCTGCAACCAGGTTGGCGTCCAGTTCTTCCTGCGAGGTGGACATTGCCTAGACCTCGCCCTGGGGGTTGAGCAGCGATTCTCGCAGCGCGCCAATCAGATAGACAGACCCGGCACAGACAATCAAGCCATTCGCAGGGGTTTGCGATTGCGCCAGTTTCATGCCAGCAGCGGCGGACGGCGCGCTTTCCGGCTCCACGCCTAGGGACCGGGCCACGGCCTGCAGGTCTTCAAGAGCGGCGGTGCGAGGCGAATGGACGGGGGTGAGAATGACGCGGTCGAAGACTGGGAAAAGGACCTGCGCCATTTCTTCAATGGCCTTTTCGCGCAGACAGCCGAACAGCAAGGTCCGCTGGGTGGGGATTTCCGTTGCCAATCCAGGCCAGGTGCTGAGCGCGGAACGCAGCGTCCAGGCCCCGGCGGGATTGTGGGCGACATCGAGCAGGACGGCAGCGCGCGAGTCGGTGCGCGGAAAAAGTTCCAGGCGACCGGGCCAGCGGGCGGTGCTGATTCCTTCGGCAATCTGCTGCGGAGTGATATTGTAACTGTTATTGTTACATAATTCGCAGGCGGCCGCCACGGCTAGGGCAGCATTGCGATGCTGATGCGTTCCAGCCAATGCGGGGCGCAGTTCCACCGATGTACCGGCGACGGTTACAGAATAGGGCTCCGCATAGAATTCGGTGGCGTCCTTTTCCGCGGAGCGACGCGGTGGCATGTATTCGACGGCGCTGACGCCTTTCACGTTCAGGGCGACCGCGACTTCTCCCAACGCCTGGTTCGCGGCAGGATGCTGCGGCAAGGTCACCATGACGCCGTTTTGCCGCAGGATACCGGCCTTTTCCCGCGCGATGGCGTCGATGGTCGAGCCCAGCCACTCGGTGTGGTCAAGCGCAATGTCGGTGATGACGGAGAGCACAGGCTCGACGATGTTGGTTGCGTCGAGGCGGCCGCCCATGCCGACCTCCAGCACCGCGAGATCGATGGCCTGCTCGGCGAAATAGAGGAACGCGACGGCGGTCACGGTTTCAAAAAAGCTGGGGTGCTGGGGCAACTTGCCCTCGCGTAGCAGGCGCGCTCCGGTTTCATCAACGCGGAAATAGAGGCGCGCGAAATCATCGTCGGAGATGGCAGTGCCGTTGATCTGGACGCGCTCATTGACGCGGGAAAGATGCGGCGAAGTGTAGAGCCCGGCGCGATACCCGGCGACGCGGAGAATGTTCGCCAGCATGGCCGCAGTGGAGCCTTTGCCGTTGGTGCCGGCGACGACTACGCTGGGAAATTTCAGCTCCGGCTGACCGAGGGCACGGGTAAGAATGCGCATCTCCGCCAAATCGAACTTGCGATGGGGCGTGTCGGCAACACCCGCGGCGCCGGCGTGTGCCAACTCGTGCCCGCGCGCATATAAACTTTCGATCGCCTGAGCATACGACATGGCTCGATTTTAGTAGCAGAACGTGCTTCGTGTTGAAAGAATGGGGACGAGTATCGGAGTATTGTTGGAATTTGTATTCCAGTCTTAGGGTGCTAAACGAAGAAATCTGGCAATTGATTGAGAGAAGAAGCGTCATCCATGGTCGAACGGAGAGAATTTCTAAAGAAAGCAATTTCAAGTGCGGCGGCAGGGATACTCGTCCCCGGGTGGTTGGAAGGTCCATCGCTCGCGTTAGCGACAACGCAGAATGGCGCTCTCCACTTCTCCTCGGCCAGCATGGAAGTACAGCTGGCAACGACTACGCCGGAGCTTACGCACATGAGCCTTGATTCGCTGGGCAAGTCCAAACGCGGAGCCAATGTTTTCGATATGGCAAACGTAGTAGCAAGGGGGTATGTAGCTTCCGCCTCTTCCGGAGCAGGAGTACATCGAGTGGAATATCGAAGATTGCATCAGGATCGCTCGGCAACTCCTGCGTGGACGATTGAGTTTTCGGATCGAAAGATCGTGCTGATCTCGCAGTGGTCGGATGACGTGCCGGGAGAGCCGATGACGTTTCATTTTGACCTGAACAGCTGTCATAGCACGGTGTTGGGAATTCTGAAGGAAAAGAATCAGCTGCGGTTACCGGCGCTGATGCATTGCCCGACCCAGGGATCAATGCGGATCACTACGGATGCGACCAGCGATCTCACGCTGGCGTATGCGTCGCAGAAAACGCCTGCTCTGGCAACGCTCGCGTTTCCCCCGGCGACCGAAGGCCGGAAGTGCATCGTGTACACGCTGGAAGTGGTCGCGATCTATCCGGATTTGGCGGGAATTCGCGGCGACGACCGCTTTGATCCATTTCGGAGAAACTGGCTGAACGGGCTGCAACTGGATCCGACGAACGGAGTGCTATCGAACAACACGGCGAGCGACAGTTGCGCCTTGTGCTATTACGAATTTGCGGATATTGCCAGCCCGACGCCGGCACTTGCAGATGGGCTGATTGCACTGGACTTGGTGCGGCAGACATTGGACTACATTTTGGAAGGCGGGACAGCCTATGGATTTCCCGGGCCCGGAGATTTTCCAACGAAATCCGCCTATCCGGCCCAACCGCGGACACGCTGCCCTCGCTGCTGATCGCTGCCGCGGATTGTGTACGAGCAGGCAACAGCGATGCTTGGCTATCTGCCAACTACCGGGGAGTGAAGAAATGGGCGGATGCCATGCTGGCTACCGATAGGAACGGTAACGGACTGATCGAGTACATACTGAGCGGCAACTCCGGTAGTTGGCCGGACGGAAAGCCAACGATGCGGCCGGCCAACTGGTGGGACACGATTGGCTTCGGCCACGAGGATGCCTACAGCAATGCATTGGCTTACCGCGCACTGGGCGACATGGCGGAGATGGCGGGACGTTTTGGCAAATCCGCGGACGCCGCCCAGTATCGCGCTGCCGCAGTGAAGCTGCACGACGCCTACTTCAAGACGTTTTACGATCCTGCGACCGGGGTGCTGGGCGGATGGCGCAGCGCTGACGGACAACTCCACGATTATTACTTTTTATGGGTGAACGGCATCGCAATCCATTACGGACTGGTTCCAAAACGCGAGGCCAACGTCATCATGGGCAAGCTGCTGGCCAAGATGAAAGCGGTGGGGTATGACAAATTCAACATGGGACTGCCGGGGAATCTTATCCCCGTGGCGCTGAAAGATTACGTGGATAAGTCGGGCGGAGGCCAATGGGGCGGCGGTGTGCGAGCGGATAATGCCGATGGTTTCCAGAATTACGAAAACGGAGGCGCAACAGGATGTTTCGTCTTCTGGACGTTGGCAGCTCTCTACGATCTAGGCCGAAAACAGGAGGCCGACCAGATCCTTTTCGCCATGCTTGGGGAGTACGGCCGGGGAGGATTTGAAGGTCGCGGACCGAACGGGCGATCGAACGACTGGAGACGCTGGGATGGAACGCCGATGGGGTACGAAGGCTTCCTGTGCGATAACTACTACACGCTGCTGGCGATTCCGCTACGTGAACACGAGATGGAGTGGAAGAGCGGATATCGGGCGCAGACGAGTCTCTCGTAACTGCAAGTTGCGCCGGGACAGCAGAGCGCGAGTGCGCGATGCTTTATCCTAAGGAAGTGGCTGAAGATTCCAAACATCGCATCACGAGACGGCGCTTTCTTCAGCTTTCGGGCCTGGGTACGGCCGGTGTGCTGGCGTATTCCGGCGAGTACGAGCGCCATGATCTTGAAATTACGCATCGCTCAATCGAGCTGAAGCGGCTGTCGCCGGCGCTGGATGGGCTGCGGATCGCCCAGATTTCCGACTTTCATTACGAGCAGTACACGGAGCCGTATTTTATCCGGCAGGTGGTCGAGCAGGTAAACCGGCTGGCGCCGGACCTGGTGCTGTTGACCGGGGATTATGTGAGCGAAGGGCCGATGCCGTACGCTTACGGCGCGAAAAGCAGCTACCCCTGCGCGAAGATTCTGGCCGGAATCCGATGCCCGCAACGCTGGTGCGTGCTGGGCAATCACGACGCCAGGGTGGGCCCGAAAATTGTGACCGACGCGCTGGAAACCCACGGCCTACCGGTACTGGCGAACCAGAATGTCCCGTTTGAACGGAACGGCGCGCGCATTTGGATTGCGGGGGTGAAGGACATCGGCCTGAGCGATCCGGACCTGCACCTGGCTGCACCGCGCGGGTTGCAAGCCGTCCATGAACCAGTGATTCTGCTGGCACATGAGCCCGACTATGCCGACGAGGTGGTGAAGCACGGCGGCATCGACCTGATGCTCTCTGGCCATTCGCACGGGGGACAGGTGCGGCTGCCTTTGGTGGGGGCTTTGTATACTCCTCCGCTGGGCCGCAAGTATGTGGAAGGACTGTTTCATCTGGGGAATGGCCTGCAGCTGTATGTAAACCGGGGCCTGGGGGCTGTGGGGGTGCCGGTCCGCTTCGATTGCCGCCCGGAACTGACCTTGCTGACGCTGCGGAGTCCGCAACACCATGCTGGGTAAACGCGCGGGGGGTCGAGCGCAACGATTGCGACCCGGTTGGAAGGAGAGACGATGAAGGTCCACGTCGCGTTCGGCAAGCAAGGGTTGGCGATTGAGCTGCCGGAAGGCCCGCGCTACGAAGTTTTGAAGGTCCACTCAGCACCACCGCTCCCGAATATGGAGAAGGCGCTGGGCGCTGCGTTGGATGCTCCTGTGGCAGGTGCACCGCTATTGGAGCTGGCACGAGGGAAGAAGACAGCGGCCATCTCCGTCTGCGACATTACCCGTCCTGCTCCCAACCCGGTGACGCTGCCGCCGTTGCTGGACCGTCTGCACCGGGCTGGCATTGCACCGGAGGACGTGACGCTGTGCATCGCGACCGGACTGCACCGCGGTGCAACGGAAGACGAGCTGCGGACCATCCTGGGACCGAAGATTGCAGCGAGCTACAAGATTGCCAATCATGATGCGAGAGATTTCGATCGCCACCGATTTGTGGGCACCACGAAACAGGGCACGCCGGTTTACATTGACGAGCGATTCATGGCTGCGGACCTGCACATCACGATTGGATTTATTGAGCAGCACCTGATGCTGGGATTTTCTGGCGGGCGCAAGCTGGTTGCGCCGGGCCTGGCCGCGCAGGAAACGATCAAGGTGATTCATTCTCCACGGTTCATGCGCGAGGAGAGGGCGACGGAAGGCTCGATCCGCGAAAATCCGCTGCATGCGGAGTTGCTGGAGATTGCGCGCATGGCGCGTCACGATTTTCTGCTGGACGTGACGCTGACGAAGACGCGTGAGATTTCCGGAGTGTTTGCGGGCGAGCCCGTCGCTGCCCATGCGGCCGGGGTGGAATTTCTGCAAGCCTCGTCGGTCGAGTATCTGCCGGAGTACGTGGATGCGGTAATTACGACGGCGGCCGGCTATCCGCTGGACCTGACGTTCTATCAGACGATCAAAGGTGTGACGGCGGTGCAGCACATCCTGAAGCCGGGCGGAAAGATCCTGGTCCTGAGCGAGTGCGCGGAAGGCGTTGGCTCCCCGGAGTTTGCGAACATGATGCGCGGATACCCGGGGCCGCAGGCGTTTCTGGACGCAATCCAGAACTCGCCGGTGGAGATTGACCAATGGCAACTGGAGAAGCTGGCGCTGGTGGCCCTGAAACACGAGGTCTTGCTGTATACGCCGGGAATTCCCAGCAAAGACCTGGGCGGACTGGGAGCGAATTCCTTTACGAGCGCGGACGCGGCGGTGGCAAAGCTGGTGAGCGGATTGCCGAAGAATGCTCGTGTGGCGGTGATTCCGGACGGACCCTATGCGTATGCGAGGGTGGTAAAGGAATAAACCGCTCTCCCGCCCTTTGACAGGGGCAACGATGGGTGCTCAGGTTCTCTTGGTTCGTGGAAACCGCAGGTGTCTCCATTACAGTCGCGGTAGCCGCCTGCGGTCGGCATGACATTACACTATCTGAGCTGCTCCATTCCAGGGTCGCTGCACGAAGCTGGGTTGTTGACTGTCGCCGCGATATAATTTGCAAATTTCATGCTTGCTTATGGTTGTTGGGAGGGCGTATGTTTTTGCTCACCCACGAACAAACGACGGTGGTCTTCCGGATAGATGATAGCTTCCGCTGGTATCTGGCTACGACAACCCCCTCCCGCACGAAATTCCTGGCCAACTAAGAAATCACATCACGCCCAGGAGACGAGCACTCCATGAAAAAGCAATTGGGAACATTCGCAGGATTGTGTTTGCTGTTCACAGGAATTGGCCTTGCAGGATCGGGTATGGCGACCGCGCAGGATCAATCGAGCGGAGTAAACCCTCCGCCGAAGGTGCTGGAGATCGGAGTCGAGTTTCCCAAGCTGGGGCTGGCTCCAGACGCCCACGAAAAAACCGAGAGCGAATTTGTCCAGGCCTTCAGCACGGCACAGTGGACGGAACACTACCTGGCGATGGTCGCTATTTCCGGTACCCCCAGAGTCGTGTTCTTTGACGGCTTCGATTCCTTTGCCGCAATGCAGGAAAATCACGAGGCCATGCAGAAGGACCCTTCGCTGATGGCAGCTTTGCAGAGCGCATTCTCGGACGATGGAAAACTGCTGCAGTCCCGATACAGCAGCACATTTGTATATCGCGACGACTTGAGCCTGCGGGCGCCGGTGAAAATTCCCGACATGCGTTTCTTTGAAATCACAATCTTCGACATTCACCCGGGACATCGCCACGATTGGAGTGAATTGGTGAAGGTGTACATGCAGGCGTGGTCGAAGGTGCCGGACGTACACTGGGCCACGTTCGAGGAACAGTATGGTCCCCACGGCGACCGATACATTGTCGTTTCTCCGCTAAAATCTCTGGCCGATGTTGACCAGGAGCTGATGGATGATAAGAAAATGGGGGCTAACTTAAGCGCCGATGACAAGAAAAAGATGGCAGACCTGTCCGCGTCCGCGATCGAGTCGGAACAGAGCAACATGTTCGCGATTAGCCCGAAGATGAGCTACGTCCCGGACAGTTGGAAGGAAGCCTCGCCTGACTTCTGGGGCAAGAAGTAAACTCATTCAATAGCAGTGCAGTCCCTGGGCGGGTGAAGCGAGACTTCATCCGCCCAAGCATTTTGTACGAACGGCTTGTGAGCCCGCCTCCATGACCCTAGAGAAAATCCTGGTTCGACAACCGGACCGACAGTTGCGCGGCGACGAACAGCTGAAACGTGTGATCGGACCGTGGGGACTGGGGGCGACAGCGGTCAATATCGCGGTGGGAGCCGGAATCTTCGTCGTGCCGGCATTCGTCGCCGCACTGCTTGGGCCGGCAGCGATTCTCGCATATCTCATTTGCGGGCTGGCTGTGGCGCTGGTGTTGACCTGTTATATCGAGATTGGAAGCTTCGTCCGGCGCTCCGGGGGCGGCGTCGCATACGTTGAAGAAGCCTTTGGGCCGTTGATAGGATTTCTTGCCTGGGTGATGTACTCGTTAGGATATGAGGTCGTTGCGTGTGCGGCGCTCGGCACCGTCCTAGTGAGCTCCGCGGTGCCCTTCCTACCCGCACTGGCGCATGGTGCGGCTCGGATCCTCGCGCTGTTCGTGCTGTTTGGGGGCCTGGCTGCGGTGAATATCGCCGGAGTTCGCCAGGGAGTACAAATCGCTGTGGCCACGACAATCGCCAAGCTGGTTCCATTGCTGCTCGCCGTTGTTGCCGGAATATTTTTCATGTACTGGCGTGAGTTGCGATGGACGGGCTGGCCTCCGGGGGCAAAGCTGGGCGAGGCATCGCTGATTCTGTTTTTTGCGTTCCAAGGCATCGAAGAGGCATTGGCGCCAAGCGCCGAAATCCGCGATCCAGCGCGCACGGTGCCCAGGGCAATGTTCGGCGCGACCGGCACGGTGATTCTGCTGTATGTCGCCCTGCAGCTCGTCAGCCAGGGCGTTCTCGGCGGCGAACTCGCCCACCAGACCACCGCACCGCTGGCGGCGGTCGCCGGACGGATCGTCGGCGTTGCCGGTAGCACGCTGGTCCTTGTAGGCGTCGCGGTATCGATTTTCGGCTCGCTGGCCGGCGGAATGCTGTCTGCCCCACGTACGTTCTTCCTGGCTGCGGAAGATGGGATGCTTCCGGCAGCTCTTGCCCGGGTACATCCCAGGTTTCGCACGCCGCATGTGGCGATCCTGACGGTGGCGGCGTTGATGTTTTTGCTGGCGGCAACGGGCGGCTTCAAGCGCCTCGCGGTTTTATCAAGCGCATCGATTTTGTGCGTCTACCTGGCCATCTGTCTGGGCGCATTAAAGCTGCGGTATACGCGCGCGAAGGAACCCGGAGCCTTCCGGGCACCGGGCGGTCCGGTGGTTGGGATTCTCGGCTCGCTGGTGGTGATATGGCTGCTGTCCCACTCGACAAAAGTGGAAGTTGGAGCGCTGGCCGGAACGCTGGCGGCGGCGATCGCATACTTTTTCGCGCGGCGGTGGTACTTGAATCGCCGAGGGGAAGAAACACGTTGATCCGGACGAATTTCGTTCAGCTATTGGGCTGCATGAAGTCGAGGGCGCGGATGAGATACTGCTTCAATTCTCTGCGCGGGACGACGGCATCGAGCATTCCGTGTTCGAGCAAAAACTCCGACCGCTGAAAGCCGTCGGGCAGCTTCTGACGGATGGTTTGCTCAATGACGCGAGGGCCGGCAAAGCCAATCAGAGCATCGGGCTCAGCAACATTGAGGTCCCCCAGCATGGCAAAGCTGGCTGTAACGCCGCCGAAGGTGGGATCGGTGAGCACGGAAATGTAGGGAATCTTCGCGTCATCCATGAGAGCCAGGCGCGCGGAGATTTTCGGGAGCTGCATCAGGCTGACGATACCTTCCATCATGCGCGCTCCACCGGATGTGGCCACGATGACGAGCGGGTGGCGAGACTCGAGGGAATGGTCGGCGGCACGGGAGATGGTTTCTCCAACCACGGCGCCCATGCTGCCGCCGATGAAGGCATACTCCATGGCGCTGAGCACGACGGGGTGCGGACCCATCTTGCCTAGCGCGGTGAGGATGGCGTCATTCATTCCCGTCTCGCGCTGCGCCTTTTTCAGGCGGGCCTTATAGGGCTTGAGGTCAGTGAAATCGAGGGGATCGGTCGAACGCAGGTCTGTATCGACCAGGCGATAGCCGGGATCGAGCAGGCTATCGATACGCGCTCTGGCTGAGAGCTTGAAATGTTTGCCGCACTTTGGGCAAACGTTCAGGTTGGATTCCAGGTCGGCTTTCCAGATGGTCTGGTTGCAGCCGTCGCACTTGGTCCACAGACCTTCGGTGCGGACATTTTTTTCCGGCGCGGCTTCGATCTCGTTTTCGTTGCGTTTAAACCAAGACATACTCCACCCATCCTAAACTGAATCCCATGTTAGCGGAGTTCACCCTGAAGGGGGTCGAAGGACGGACCGGGGGCACCCGGCTCGCTAATACTCGATGCCGCGCTGGGCCAGAATTCCCTTCTGATAGGCATGCTTCACTTCGCGCATTTCGGTCACGGTGTCGGCGATCTCGACCAGACTGGGGTGCGCGTTGCGGCCAGTCAGGATGACGTGCACCATCTCCGGCTTCTGCTGCAGCGTTTCGAGGACGCGGGCCGGATCCAGCATCTTGTAGCCGATGGCGTAGTTGATTTCATCGAGAATGACCATGTCCCACTCCCCGGAGAGGATCGCCTGGCGAGCTTCTTCCCATGCGGCTTCCACCATGCGGATGTCTTCCGGATCGGTTTCCGCGCCGCCAATCTTGACGAAGCCGCGACCCATCTGCTTCATGACCCAGTTGCCGCCGAAGGCTTCCACGGCGTCCAGCTCACCATAATGCCAGGAGCCCTTCAGGAACTGCAGCATCAGCACGCGCATTCCATTGCCGACCGCCCGCAACGCCGTGCCCATCGCGGCCGTCGTCTTCCCTTTGCCGGGACCGGTGTTGATTAGAATGAGCCCGCGCCTTGCATCCGTCATACAGTGCAACCTTTAGTGAATCGCCTTCAGCTACGAGCCAAGAGTTAGCGGGCAGCGGCTTGCGCACATGTCCTAATGCCCTAAATGATAGGGGTGCCCCTCGACGATGGTAAAGGCACGATAAATCTGCTCGGCGAGAACCACGGCGGCCAATTCGTGGGGCAACGTCATCGGGCCGAGAGACAGCACCAGCCAGTCGCGGCGGGTCGTTGCCTCACGAAGCACAACTTCCGACCAGCCATCCGCAGGTCCCACGGCGAAGGTGAACTGTTGAATGCCTCGGTCTCGCTCCCTTTGCAGCCACTGGGCAAAGGTTTCAGAAGACCAGGTGCGACCGCGATGATCCAGCAAGATGAGCATGGAGCGGGCGTGGTTGCCCCGGTCCCAGGCGGCGAAAAACTTCTCCTCGGTTGCGTAATGTTCGGTCCGACAGCTGCAGTGGTGCGTGATGCGTTGGCAATAACCGGCATACAATTCGTCCGCAGCTGCGTATTTGCCGGTGGACCTTCGTCCGAGAGTGACCAGCTGAATTTCCATCCTTCCCATACTTTACTGGAGTTTTCTGTCTTGAGGCGGACATCGAGCGGGAATGTGAGGGAAATCGCGGCAGCCACGGGCTGGCGGAGGGCAGGGAGCGCGCATCGGTGCCGACAGAAGAGGGTCATCCCGGGGAGCTGCGGCAGCGGCCGACTACAGGTGAATTTCTACTGTTTTTCATATTCACGATTCTTTAATCTCATACATTTTGCTGGCAGCAAGCGTACTGATGTAAGGTAAGTCAATGAAAATAGTAACGTTCATAGTGGCAACACGATTGCATGACTAGGTACTTTCGACATGTTATCGATAATTCGATCGCGTAACTGTTCCGCTCAAGTTCGCAAGCATACGTTTGTGTGTTGGATGATCGACACGTATCCAGCCAAGGACCACAAATTGGGAGTAAATGCAGTTGGGGGATGGTGTTTCCGGATCCCCCAGGACATGCAGCCCAGCGCATCAAGATCGATGCAAGGTGAGCGCCGAGAGATATTCGGCAATACGAAGAGGGGACTCATGCAAATTCGACTAAATCGCCTGGCCGGTACGGCGGTTGGAGTATGGGACACAAGCGGCCGGCGGCCAATGGAACCGCAAAGGCAACGGTTTTCGGGCGCAACTGTCGGCACGAGGGCATTGGCCACAGCAGCCTGACCCATCGCTGCTGAGACGGAGTGAAAGGCTTCATCAGAGGAGACTTTGGCGAACTACATGCAATCTGAAACTTGATGAACATTCGTAATTTAGGGGGGGGAACTCTATGCAGCTTCGACATAATAGGTGGATCCGCACCGCGGCGACCTTCGCAATGCTTCTGGGCTTGGCAATGGTTGTTGAAACTTCGCAGCCATCCGCATTCGCCCAGACAAATATCTCTGGAGACATCGCCGGACGCGTAACAGATCCATCGGGCGCCGTTGTTCAGGGTGCAACGGTCAAAGTTGTCGATGTAACCAACGGAAGCACGCGTACCACGACAACCAATTCCGCAGGCGATTACCGCGTACCACTGCTTCCTCCGGATCATTACACAGTGACCGTCACTGCCCCAGGCTTCCAGGCGACCGAGCAGACCGTTGCCCTTGGAATTGGCACTGTCAACCAGGTCAACATCCAATTGACGGTCGGCAAATCGGCCCAAACCGTAATGGTTTCGGCCAGCACGGTTCCGCTGCTGCATACCGACGATGCGCAGATCGCGACGACATTCAGCATGGAGCAGGTACAAACACTGCCCAATCCTGGGAACGATCTGACCTTCATCGCCCAGACGGCTCCGGGCAGTGTGATGAGCACGCAAAGCGAATACGGCAACTTTTCATCTTTCGGTTTGCCGGCGGTTGCGAACACGTTCACCGTCAACGGCGGGTATGAAAACGACCCATTCTTGAACCTGAGCAATTCCGGCGCGACGAACCTGCTGCTGGGAAACAACGACATTGCAAATGTCACCGTAACTTCAAACGCATACAGTGCTGTGTTCGGCGGATTAGGCGGCGCGCAGGTCAGCGAGACCAGCCGCTCCGGCGGCAATGCCTTCCACGGCAATGCCACCTATTGGTGGAACGGCAGTTCCATGAATGCGAACGACTATTTCAACAACCAGACCGGCACGAAGCGGCCGTTCAGCAACGTGAACCAGTGGGCAGCGGCAATCGGCGGCCCCATCAAGCGGAACAAGACCTTCTTCTTCTACAATTTTGAAGGTCTGCGCATCGTATTGCCGACACGTTCCACGGTCTATGCGCCGGATGCAATGTACGAGGCAAATACGCTGGCAAATCTGACCGCCAACGGGCTGTCCGCCGAAACCCCGGTGTATCAGAACATCTTCAACCTGTACAACCATGCGCCGGGCTATTCGACTGCGACCCAGTCGACGTCCGACACGGCACAAGTTGGACCACTCATCGTAGATCCGACGAGCACTCAGCTTTGCTCCATCTCGAATGGCCAACTCACTGTAGACCCGAACGGCACAATAAAGTGTTCGAATGCGACCGGATACGGCACGGTGGTCTTCAACGGTTCAGCCGGGAACTTTACGCATGAGTGGCTGATGACAGGAAGGATCGACCAGAACCTGAGCGACCGGGACGAGCTGTTCGGGCATGCCAAGATCGACAAGGGCCTGCAGGCGTCCTATACAAACGTTTTGAATCCGGTGTTCAATGCAGACAGTCCGCAGCCGCAATACGAGGGTCAATTGGGAGAGACTCACACGTTTTCTCCAAACCTCACGAATCAGTTTCTGTTCGCCGCCATTTACTATCGCGCCATCTTCACGAACACCAGCCTCGATGCGGCAACCGCCCTGGTTCCCTTTAGCCTGATCTTCGCAGACCAAGACCTCGGAAACAACACCCCCCCGGCATGGCCGGGCGGATACGATCTTATCTGGCCCCAGGGGCGCAACGTCACCGGTTACCAGTTTCAGGACGATGTGAACTGGACCACAGGAAAACACTCGATCAGCTTCGGGTGGACGATGCGCCGCGACGATGTGACGGACTACAGTCCTTCGGAATATACGGCTTCTCCAGAGGCCGTGGCGACCAACAACAGCTTCGAGGAGGGGTATTCAGACGAATGGTTTGAACAGTTCCCGACCCGTTCCACACAGCCGGTCGCGTTATATACCATGGGCTGGTACCTTCAGGACCAGTGGAAGGCGCTGCCAAACCTGACGATCACGGCCGGTCTCCGCTTCGAACACAACTCCAACCCGGTCTGCCAGACAGACTGCTTTGCACGGCTATCCGGCAATTTCTCGAACGTGAGCAATGACCCAGCCACGGCGTACAACCAGATGATCGTATACGACCAGCACCAGGCTCTTCATCATCTGCAGGCACTTGAATACGAACCGCGCGTAGGCTTCGCGTGGCTGCCGGGCGGCGCGGATTCTCACACAACCGTCCGCGGCGGGTTCGGGATGTTTGCCGATGCGTTCCCCGGCCAGATCGCGGACAGCTTTCTGAACAACGCTCCGGGCAACGTTCCCTTCACGATCTACGGCCCGGCGTTTGGCGGCGGCCTCACAGCACTGGGACCTGCCGCCCCCAACAGCGCCTATTCGATCGCATCCAGCTCGTATGCCGCCTTCAACTCAGGCTTTGCCAACGGCGGCTCCCTTTCAACAATCTCAGCAGCGGTGCCAGCGTTTTCTGCCCCCGGCATCGTCAACGCCGATCAGAAGATCAGTTATCCAACCTACGTCGAATATAGCCTCAGCCTGGAACGCCAGGTGAACCGCGCAACTGCGCTGTCGCTACAGTACGTCGGCAACTTTAGCTACCACCAGCCGGTATTGAACAACTCCGTGAATACCTTTAATGGTGGCAGCGCCCCAGGATTTCCCGAGCTCTCCACCACCGACGCTCCGAACGACAACTTCGGCGCAGTCACGGAAGTGAGCAGCATAGCGAGGTCGAATTACAACGGCATGGTGGCATCGGTGACCCACCGGTCCGGGGACCTGACGTTGCAGTTCAATTATGCTTACAGCCATGCATTGGATGAAATTTCCAACGGCGGCTTCGATCCTTTCAGCGCCAACTCGCAAAGCCCAGACAACCCATTCGATCTGAGGTCCGATTACGGCAATGCCGACTACGACACGCGCAACTATATCAGCGCCAGCTATGTCTATTCACTGCGACACTACTGGGGCCCGAATGTATTGACGGGCGGCTGGCAAGTCAGCGGTACGTTCTTCCATAACAGCGGCTTTCCATTCTCCGTCGTTGACACCGGAACCGCGACCAGCCTTGTAAATTATGGCGGCCCTCTGTATGCCGAGCAGACTGCGCCGTTGTCAGGAAACCACTGCGGGGGCGCCAACAACTCCCTATTCGGAGCCGCCCACCCCTGCTCCTTCGCAGGCGATTACACGACGGCTACCAACTTCGCTCAATCGCGCAGAAATCAGATCTATGGACCCAGCTACACGGATACCGATATGGCAGTGCTGAAGAGCTTCAACATGCCACACTGGGAATCCGGCAAATTGATCATAGGCGCCCAGTTCTTTAACCTGTTCAACCATCCGAACTTTGGTCAGCCGGGAAATGACGTCGCAACGCCGAGCACTCTCGGCTTGGTTTCCAGCACAGTCAATACACCGACGAGCATTCTCGGTTCATTTCTGGGCGGCGATGCATCGCCTAGACTGATCCAGCTGAAAGCTTCCTTCGTGTTCTAAGCTGGCTACCTGTACAAAAAAAGCAGGGGGTTTTCCGACCCCCTGCTTTTTTTTGGTCGATACCGTGTGAAAAGCGGCAGCCTGAAATTTGCTGCCAATTTGCCCAAAAGCTTTCACTCCCACTGCGGAGCGACTATAGCGGTTTGCGTTTCTTTACGGCCTTCTTCGGCGTTTTCTTGCTGGCTGCGGGCTTGGTCGCTTTTCCCTTCGCAGCTTTCGAGGGGCTTGCCTTGCCGGGCTTTTTTGCGGCCTTCTTACCGGCAACCTTCTTCGCTGCTGTTTTCTTGATGGCTTTTTTTGCGACGGACTTCTTGGCCGGAGATTTCCTGGCCACGGCCTTCTTGGCGGCTTGCTTCTTGCGGACAGCCGACACGCGCCTGGTGAGCGAAGCCTTCATCTGCTCCAGATCGAGGGTGGTCGCCGTCTTGCGAAGTCGCTCAATGTGGTAGAAATCACGCTTTTCTTCGGAAAAAATGTGGACAACAAAGTCGACATAGTCGAGGAGAATCCATTCGCCCAGGCGATAGCCTTCGACGGAGTTGGGCCGGGTGCCGAAATCGCGCTCGATCCGCTCCTCAATCGCGGTGGCGATGGCCTGGTTCTGGCGATCGTTGGTGCCGCTGCAGATCAGGAAATAGTCGGTAAAGCCGGAGTCTGCAGGGTCCAGCTCAAGGATGCGGATCTGCTCGGCCTTTTTTTCTTCAGAGGCGGCGGCGGCGGCCGCGACCATGCGGCGAATTTCTGTTTTCGTCATGCGATCGTGCGATCTCCTCGTGCGGTTCGAATTGTGTCAGCCCTTTCATCCTAGTCTGTTGGGAATCGGCGTGCCAAGGACTAGATGAATGGATTGCGATAGAAAATGCGCGTCGGGAATGAATGTTCCTCTAACCAGGCGAATCTTTCGAGGCGGGTGAGTGATAGATCTCGGTTTTGGCAATATAGTTCCAGACCGAGGCAGGCAGGAGTTCTCGATCGACTCGGCCCTGATCGAGCGCGGTGCGTAACTCGGTCGCAGAAATATCTTCCTGAAGGTGCGGCAGGAACCAGACGCGGGTCGTGCTCGCATCCGCGTGGTGCAGAACCAGATCGCATTCGGAAGGGACGAAGGAGGAACCTTGGATTGAGTTGTGCTGCCGTGTGTGGCCGCCACGCTCTACTTTGACTTCTGGAGGCACCACAGCGGCGGCGCTGTCGAGCGAAAAGCCGGGCCGAGCGGCGACGATCCAGTCGGTGAGCGCTAGCAGGCGAGGGGCCTGAAACCAGCGCGCAATGTCGAGCCAACTGTCGGCACCCAGCAGAGTGAACAACTCCGTCGGTTCTGGTTCCACGGTCAACGAAGCGCGCAACCGCGTCAATGTTTCTACCGTGTAGTTAGGGCGAGTCTCGTTTGCGCCCTTGCCGCGCGGCGCGTCGAGCAACGACGGAAGAAAACGCGGATCGGTCTGGGTGGCCAGCGCCGTCATGGTATAGCGGTGCAGAAAATCTGTCGCCGAAAATTTTCCTTTCAAGGGTTGGCGACCAACCGGGGCGAACAGGACTTGGTCGAGCGCGAAGCGGTCCGCGGCTGCAGTGGCGATGGCGAGATGTCCCCGGTGCGGGGGATCAAAGCTGCCGCCGAACAAGGCGATGCGCCTCATGCAGTTCCTTTCCTATAGATTCATTCCCACCCTTCGCAGGAAAAGGCGAAAGATGGGCACTCCGGCGAGACTTGAATGCCGGTAGTTTCTGAACCGCTTCAGCCGGCTTCGGGCAGCGGGACGCGAAGGGCGCGGACACGCTCCGCCACGGCATATTTCAGCGTGTCGATTCCCTCTCCGGTGACCGCGGAAATTGCGTAGAAAGGCAGCTTCTTGCGCTTGGCCATCGACTGCAGCTTTTTCAGCTTCTCTGGATTTGCCACGTCGCACTTGCTGGCGACAACGACGCGCGGCTTCTCTTCCAGGCCGTGGCCAAAGTTTTTCAGCTCGGCCTCAATGACGTTGAAATCCTCAACGGGATCGGGACGGCCGCTGCCATCGGAAACGTCGACGATATGGGCCAGCAGGCGGGTTCGTTCAATGTGGCGAAGAAACTGTGCGCCCAGGCCCGCGCCGAGATGGGCGCCTTCAATCAAACCGGGAATGTCAGCGACGACAAAGCTTTCTTCGTGCGGCCACTCGCCAACGGTGACGACACCAAGATTGGGCTGCAGCGTGGTGAAAGGATAGTCGGCGATTTTGGGGCGCGCCGCCGAGATGCGCGCGATCAGTGTGGACTTGCCGACGTTTGGATGGCCGACCAGGCCAACATCGGCAAGCAGCTTCAACTCCATTCGAATGAGGCGTTCTTCGCCTGCAGTCCCAAGTTCGTGTTCGCGCGGGGCCTGGTGGGTGGAGGTCGCGAAGTGCTGGTTCCCTCGCCCGCCGCGTCCGCCCTTGGCCAGCACCATGCGTTCGTTGGGATGCTGGAAGTCATGAATCAACTCACCGGTAGTGTCGTCGTAGACAACAGTGCCCACGGGAACCTTGAGGACAGTGTCTTCGCCATCGCGGCCGGAGCAATTTGAGCCTTCCCCGTGGCGGCCTCGCTCAGCTTTATGCTCGGGGTTGAAACGGAAATGGACCAGCGTGTTGTGGCTCTGGCTGGCTTCAAGAACGACATCGCCGCCGTGTCCGCCATCGCCGCCGGAGGGTCCTCCGCGAGGCACAAATTTTTCGCGACGGAAGGCCATGCAGCCATTCCCGCCGTTTCCTGCCTTCACCTTGATTCTCGCCTCATCGATAAACATGCGTGTAAATAGTCTTCCTGCCGCTCGGGAATAGCGTTACTCTCAGTGTAACGCTCAAGCTTAGAGTTCCCGCCTGCGATGTCCGCGACGGAGCGGAGTTCACCCGGAGCCCTGTGAATCGCTCAGGAGCCATTCCGTTCCATCCGAAGTGGACCAACATAAGGCGGAAACAAGAACAACGTGGCACGAGCTAGGAGTGTGCGAGCGACGGCTTTCATTGCATCGCTTTCAGTGTCGTCCGCACAGGCATGGTGATCGCCGACACGGGCGTAAAGATTTGGGAGATTGTCATGCTGCGCTTGCCTCCCCCACGCGCTTTTTGCGCGTTCTGCCTGGCGTTGTTTTTCCTGTTGCCGTTGACTTCGATCCACGGCCAGTCAACCACGGGCGTGATTGGCGGCACCGTCTACGATCCGCAACACGCGGTGGTGCCAAATGCGCGCATTGTTGCCTTGAACGAGGCGACCGGCGCGGAGTTTATCGGCTACTCCGACAAGAGCGGCAACTACACGCTGGCAGACCTGCCACCGGGCACCTACTCCGTCGACATCAGCTGGGAAGCATTTACGGCCTTCACCGCGACGCACGTGGTGGTGGAGCTGGGCCGGCGAACGCCCTTGAACACAACCTTGCAGGTCGGCGCAACGGCGAGCACGATTCACGTGGGAACGATCGTGCCGTTTCTTCAAGCGACCTATCCCTCCGTCGCCACCAGCGTTACACAATCGCAGTTGTCGAATCTACCCTCCGATAGCCGCCGCTGGAGCAGTTTTGCGCTATTGACGCCGGGAGTGGTAAGCGACCAGGAAGGCAAAGGGCTGCTGAGTTTTCGCGGAATCAGCGTGCTGTTGAACAACAACACCATCGACGGCGCGGACAACAACCAGGCATTTTTCTCTGAGGAACGCGGCCGGACACGAGCCCCATATTCCATCAGCATGGCGGCGGTCGAGCAATTCCAGGTGAACACGGCGGACTATTCCGCGGAATATGGACGCTCGGCAGGCGGCGTGATCAACACCGTGACCAAGAGCGGCACGAATCATTATCACGGCGAGGCATTCTTCTTTGAGCGCAACAGCAGTCTGGCCGCATTGAACGCGTACACGACGCTGACCAACTTCGACAGTGTGGAGAACAATTTTGTTACCCGCTCGTATCAGCCGACAGACGTGCGCAGACAAATGGGCTTTGGCGTGGGCGGGCCAATTGTACGCGACAAGCTGTTCTGGTTTTATTCTTTCGACTACCACACCCGCAATTTTCCATCGGTCTCGCGCGTGGGCTATCCTACGGCGATCTACGCGCAGCCGAGTCCAGTACTTCCCTCCGGCAATTATCTCGGCTATCCGATTACGTGTGCGAACCTGCCGCCCTACAACGCCAGCAGCGGCACATACACAAGCGTGTTTCAATTTGAAGCGACACAGGGCGCCTGCGAACTGTACGACAAGCTCGATCTGGCCTCTTACGACGCGGGTATGAACCAGTACCAGCAGGGCTTGCAGTTGATCGATACGCTGACGGGAACGGCCCCACGAACCGGCAGTCAGACGTTGAACTTTCCCAAGCTTGATTGGCATGTGAACGATCGCAATCATGCGACCGTGTCCTATAACCGGATGCGGTGGAGTTCGCCGAATGGCGTACAAACTCAAACCTCCACCCAATACGGGGTGAATAGTCTGGGGAATGATTACGTGAGTGTGGACTGGGGCATTGTCCATTTGACGACGTTTTTGACGGAAAATATCGCGAACGAAATTCGCGTGCAGCTAGGGCGCGAGCTGGACCGCGAAACGAGTCCCACTCCAGCGGGCGCGGAAGTTCCGCTGGGACAGAACCAATTCGGACTGGCGCCGGAGATCAGCATTGCCGGTGGATCCTACGGCGAGGGCATGGTGCTGGGCAATCCGTCCAAACTGCCGCGTCCGGAATATCCGGACGAGCATCGCGCGGAGGTTTCCGACACTCTCTCCTGGGTACTGGGGAATCATACGCTGAAATTTGGCGCGGATTGGGATCGCAACGAAGACCTACTCGACAACCTGCATGACGGGGTCGGGCAATACAACTACACGTCCTTCGGCAGCTTCCTGGCGGATTATTATCACGCTGTCGATGGCCTGGGACCTCCTGTGGATTATTTTGTGAATACTTATGCGGGCTTTTCGCAGAGCTTTGGTCCGCCGGGGTTTTTTATCACGACGAACGACTTTGCCGGATTTGCGGATGATGAATGGCGAGCATTTCCACGCCTGACCGTGACCGCTGGTGTTCGCTATGAATATGAGCGGGTGCCACGGCCTTTTTTGACCAATCCGCAACTGCCGCAAACGGAAAACTATCCGGATGATCGCAACAATATTGCTCCTCGCACGGGCGTGGCATGGGACATATTCGGCAACGGGCACACGATCCTACGGGCTGGTTATGGAATGTTTTATGGGCGGATTGTGAACGGCACCCTGCACTCGGCGCTCACCTCCTCCGGATCTTCCGCGTCGCAGCGAACCTATCGCTATTCTTCCTCGACGGAGTACGGAGCGCCGCAGTTTCCGAGCATCTTCTTCAGTGTACCGACTGGATCGGCGCGAGGCGCACTACCCAGCGCCTACTATTTTGCGAAGAACTATCAGGCGCCGGAAACGATGCAGGGCGAGCTGGCGCTGGAGCAAAATGTCGGCTGGCATACGATGATCTCGCTGACCTATATGGCTAGCCAGGGCCGCGAGCTGCCGAACTTCATCGATACCAACATCGACAATGCAACGGTCGGCCAACTGACCTACACGGTCGATATCCCGGGACCGGCGCTGGGAAAGAAAAGCCCGCTGCAGCAAGGCGCGCAATATACGACGCCCCTTTATACCTCCGTGCGGCCGAACCATCTGTACGGAAATATCACCGAATTGCTCAGTAACGTGAACTCAAATTACAACGCGGGGGTACTGGCGATCACTCACCGCACTTCGAACGGCATTAGTTTTGGAATGAACTATACCTTTGCGCACGCACTGGACTTCCACCAGAATGAATTTCTGTATAAATCGCCGACAAATATTCTGGAGCCGAATAACATGGCGTTGGAATACGGCAATTCCAGTACAGATGTGCGGCAACGGCTGGTGGTGCACGCGAGCCTATTCACAACCTGGCACAAACATGGCTGGAAGGGACGTTTGGTGAACGATTACGGCCTTGCCCCCATCGTCGCCTGGCAGACCGGCCTGCCTTATACGCTCGGCGTAGGCGGCAGCGCGCCGGGAGGCATTTTCTATGGCATCAATGGTGCGGGCGGACCTTCGCGCCTGAGGGTCCTGCAGCGGAACAGCTATCGCTTCCCTTCGACGCAGACAACTAGCTTGCGCGTGACTCGACGCATACCGCTGCAGAACCGCGCCTATCTGGAGCTGATGGCGGAATCCTACAACGTGACGAATACGAAAAATGTAACAGCGGTAGATACACTCGGCTACAATGCCTGTTCGACGCCGCTGACACAAGGATGCCCGTCGGACTCGACCGCAGCCCATCCCTATCTTGAATTCAATCCGACGTACGGAGTGACTACGAACGCGAACAGCAACAACAATTACACGCCGCGACAATTTCAGCTGGCAATTCGGTTCACGTTCTAGCAGCCAACTTACTTCTGTTGTACGGGCACGGCGACATTTCCAGGGCCGCCGACCAACTGCAACCGAGGGATTCTGTCCTCGACAGGCGGCAACGGGGGAAAAGGAGCATGCGGCTCTGCCTGATACCAATAGGCCACGGAATAATAATTGTCGGAGCGGGCGTTGGCATGGCCATGCTCAATGGTCGCCTTGAAAGACTTGGTGAATGGAATGGGTGAGTCGAGATGAAAACGATAGACGCTCGATCGGCTGCCAGCCAACTCCTTGCCGACCACCGGGGCGCCGTAGAGCTGGTAGGAGAAAGGCTTGCCGCCGAAGTCCCATGCGCCCAGGAAATAATCTTCTGAGCCGGTACCGGCAATCGATGGCAGCTTGGCTCCGTCGACAAAGAACATATCGTCGCCTTCGCCCCACCAGCCGTCCTGATTCTGCAGCACAGACATGGTGACGCCGACATATTGTCCGTGGCCGACGGCGGTCATCCACACATAGTTATCCTTGCCGTCGAGATTGACCTTATCGTTCACCAACGGATCGCCGTTGCTGGTCCACGTATTGGTCCAGCCATGATTGGGCTGCGCCTGGCGATACTCCGCGTGGAAATAGATGGTGTTGGGCGGCAGGGGATGGGAATACTTTTGATAGTCGATGTTGTAGTACAGCGAGTCAATCGGCTGTTTGCCTTCGTTTGTGACCGTGATGCGAGCATGTTTGGCAAATGGCATGGGGAAGAAGCAGTTAAGCGCTTTGATGCTGCCAACCGATAGATATTCCGATTGCCAATTGTGGTATTCGCCCAGGCCTAGCCCAAAAAAATCTCCGATCGGCGCTTCGACGCTTGGAGACTTTTCGTTGTCCCAATAGATGCGAAGGACGATTCGTTTCAGGTTGTATGGTTCATCGTCCGCAATAGTGAACCAGATGTGCGAGATCATCGCGGGTCCATCGGCATCGAGAACGGTATAGGTCGCCCCGGGGGCCACCGTGCGAGCATCATCGTTTCTGCCGGTGGGATCAGAGCTCGAAACGCGGACCAGCGTGTAGGTTTGCTGGCGGGTAAGATCGGGTTGCGACGGCAAAGTCTGGCCATGGGCCATCAAACACACAGAAACAAGCATGCATGCAGCAGTGATAAGTTTTCGCATCGGCAGGAGCCATCCTTTGAAAGTTCTCTTACTCGCGTTGATTCTTGATTTACTCGGTCGAACTATAACTCGGCAGATTTTTCTTCCACCAGATTTTTCGCTTTGGCGATGAAATCTTCCAGCGGCTTGGAACCTTGGTCACCTTTACCTCGGGTGCGGACGCTAACAGTATTCGCGGCGGCTTCTTTGTCGCCCATAACCAGCAGATACGGAATCTTCTGCATCGTCAGGTCGCGGATTTTTGCGTTCATTTTTTCATTGCGGTCGTCGAGTTCGACCCGCAGGCCAGCCAATTGTAACTGTTGCTGTACTTTTTTCGCATACTCGATGTGCTTTTCGCTAATGGGCACCAGACCGACTTGTACCGGAGCGAGCCACAGCGGGAATGCACCGGCGTAGTGCTCGATGAGCACGCCAAAAAATCGTTCCACAGAGCCGAACAGAGCGCGATGGACCATGACTGGCTGGTGACGTTCGCCGTCTTCGCCGATGTATTCCAGTTCGAAGCGCGCGGGAAGATTGAAATCGAACTGCACGGTGGAAAGCTGCCAGAGACGGCCGAGAGCATCAATCAGCTTGATGTCAATCTTAGGGCCATAGAATGCGGCTTCGCCAGAGATGGTTTTATACGGAATTCCTTTGCGCTGGAGCACGCGTTCGAGCGAGCCAATGGCCAGCACCCAATTGTCCTCCGAGCCGACATAGCTGACTTTGTCTTTCGGGTCCCAGATGGAAAGCTCGACCTTGAACTCGGCAAAGCCAAAGGTTTTCAGCACAGCATCGGCAAAGTCAATACACGCCGCAACTTCATCTTCAATTTGTTCCGGCATACAGAAGATGTGGGCGTCGTCCTGCGTAAAACCGCGCACGCGCAACAGCCCATGCATCGTCCCGCTGCGTTCGTAGCGATAGACATTTCCCAGTTCGGCCAGCCGCACGGGCAGATCGCGGTAGCTTTTCGGCGTGTTTTTATAGATGAGGATATGGCCGGGGCAATTCATCGGCTTCAGCCGGTAGTCGGCATCATCCAGCTCCATGGGCGCGTACATGTTTTGCGCGTAATAGCCCTCATGTCCGCTGATCTTCCACAACTCTTTCCGCATCACGTGAGGGGTGAAGACCATATCGTAACCGCGACGGATACATTCTTCACGCATCCAGTCTTCCATGAGCTTGCGGATGATACCGCCCTTGGGATGCCAGAAAACGAGGCCCGGTCCGGCAACTTCCTGAATGGAGAAGAGGTCGAGCTGCTTGCCGAGCACGCGATGATCGCGGCGCTGGGCTTCCTCCAAGCGGGCAAAATGTTCGTCCATCTCCTTCTTTGAGAAAAACGCAGTCCCATAGATGCGCTGCAGTTGCGGGTTTTTCTCGTCGCCCAGCCAATAGGCGCCAGCGATGCTCATCACCTTGAAGGCCTTGACGCGGCTGGTGGAAGGCACATGCGGACCACGGCAAAAGTCGACAAACGCGCCATTGCGATAGAGAGAGATTTTTTCGCCGGTCCCGGTGAAACGCTCAATGAAATGGGCCTTCATAAAGTCGTTTTCCGCTTTGAAGCGCAGCAGGCCTTCGTCGCGCGGTTCCCACTCGCGGACAAATTTCTCATCGCGGGCAACGATGACGGCCATGCGATCTTCAATCGCCTTCAAGTCCTCCGGCGTGAACGGCGTGGGACGGTAGAAGTCGTAGAAGAAACCGCTGTCGGTGGCGGGACCATGGCCGAGCTTGGTTTCCGGAAACAACTCCAACACTGCGGTCGCCATAATGTGGGCCGCGGAATGCCGCACGACCTTGAGCGCTTCGGCATCTTTTTCGGTGAGCAGGCGCAGCGTGACGTCTTCTTCAAGCGGGGTGGCAAGGTCGACCAGGCGCTCGCTGGCGGCATCTTCCGCTTTGTACATGGAGGCTTCGTTGGCAGATTTGGTCTCGACAGGATTTGCAGAACCGGTCGCGTGAGTGGGGCGAGGCTGAAGCGGAGAGACCTGCGCGACGACGGCGGCCGCGGCCAAACGGGGAGAGATATCGGCGGCAATCGAAAGCGGAGTGGTCCCGGCGGGCACGGTGCGGGCGCTGCCATCGGGCAGTTGCACTTGAATGGATTTTGCATCTAAGTTCATGGTGGTTTCCTAATGATCGCAGATTTCAGGATATGGGGTTTCCCGGTTGCACGTCGAGCGAGCGGCGCGAGCGCTCGGAAAGGCCCGCTCCATGTATGAGCCCACTCGCAGCGGATTGCAGCTATGGCAACTGGCAGGATGGGTCTTGTTCTCGCTGGCCGTCGGGTCGATTGCGGGACTGCTCACCTGTCCCTCCGTCCGCGGCTGGTACCGCACGCTCAACAAGCCTTCGTTCAATCCGCCGGACTGGATCTTCACCCCGGTATGGACCACGCTCTACATTTTGATGGGGGCGGTGGCATGGATGGTCTGGCGGCAACCGGTATCGCAGCTGCGGACCTATGCGCTCATCTGGTTTCTGATTCAGATGGGGTTGAATTTTCTGTGGAGCATGATTTTCTTTCGCTGGCGCGCGATTGCGGGCGCGCTGGGGGAACTTGCCTTTCTATGGCTGGCCATCTTGGCGACGATAGTGCTGTTCTGGGTAGAGACGCCGGTTGCCGGCTGGCTGATGGCGCCGTATCTGGCGTGGGTCAGCTTTGCGACGGTCTTGAACTGGGCGATCTTCCGGCTGAATCGAAATCGGTGATTTCATCCCACCTCAGTCGCGAAGGAAGCGGTTAGGATGGAGCATCCGAGATCCATCCTCGGGACAAACAAATTACAGCAGTTTGGCAGCGGCCTGGGCGAAATAGGTGACGATGAAGTCGGCGCCGGCACGGCGGATGGAAAGCAGGGATTCGAGCATCGCCCGATCGCGGTCGAGCCAGCCGCGCTCGAAGGCTGTGTGCAACATGGAATACTCGCCGGAAACCTGATAAGCGCCGAGGGGGACGTCGTAACGGTCGCGGGCTTCGCGGATGATGTCGAGATAGGGCATCGCGGGCTTCATCAGGATCATGTCGGCGCCTTCGGCGAGATCCAGTTCGATTTCACGCATGGCTTCGCGGCGGTTGGCTCCATCCATCTGATAGCTGCGGCGGTCGCCGAACTGCGGCGCGGAATCCGCGGCTTCGCGAAACGGTCCGTAGAAAGCGGAGGCGAATTTCGACGCATAGGAAAGGATGGGGGTATCGTGCAGCTCGTTGTCGTCGAGCGCTTCGCGAATGGCGGCGACGCGGCCATCCATCATGTCGGAGGGCGCGACGATGTCCGCGCCAGCTCGCGCAAGCGATGCCGCGGTCCTGGCGATGAGCTCGACACTGGAGTCGTTTTCAATTTCGTGGCCGCCGCCGGGAGTCTGGCGCACAATGCCGCAATGACCATGCGACATGTATTCGCACAAGCAAACATCGGCAATCAGAAGGGTGGAGTCGAGGGAGCGTTCGCGCTTCATGGCGCGCAAGGCCTGCTGAACGATTCCGTCGTCATTCCAGGCGCCGGTGGCCTGCTCGTCTTTGGTTGCGGGCAGGCCGAAGAGCAGAAAGCCGCCAATGCCCAGCTTGGCCGCCTCGATGGCGTCCTTGAGGGCTTCATCGACAGACAGATTGAAGACACCGGGCATGGAGGAGATGGCGCGGCGAACGCCTTCGCCGGGGCAGATAAAGAGCGGGGCAATCAGCGCACCGGGATGCAGCCGGGTTTCACGCACCAAGGCACGCATCGGCTCGGAACGGCGCAGGCGCCGCATTCGTATCAGAGGGAAATCCATGCTGCGTCTGATTCTACCTCGCGCGGATGGAAACCCAGGTTAGCATCGCGAAGCTGGGGACCCGGATGCTTCCCGCCCTTTGCAAAGACCGCAAAGGATGGGGCACCGGGCCTTGCAGGCCGTTCCATGTCGAGTGTGTCTATAATCGCAGTGCCGACCCCGCCACCCCCAGAGCAGATCACCGAACGAACAAAATCCGAGCTGTAAGACACGGACCACGTACCTATGTGTGGGATTGTTGCTCTCTATTCCCGTCGCGATCCAGTGGCCGCGACGACGCTGGAACGCGCAACCAAAAGCCTGTACCATCGCGGCCCCGACGGACAGCGGCACTGGATTTCAGCTGACCGTAAGGTGGGACTAGGACATGCTCGGCTGAGCATCATCGATCTTGCCACCGGCGACCAGCCGATCGCCAGCGAGGACGAACGGACACGGATCATCGTGAACGGCGAGTTTTATGGCTACGAAGCCATTCAGCGCGAGCTGGAAGCGCGGGGACATCGGCTGCGCACGCGCTCGGACAGCGAGATCGCGCTGCATTTGTATGAAGATTTCGGGACGCAATGCCTGCAATATCTGCGAGGCGAGTTTGCGCTGGTGCTTTGGGACGAGACGCGCCGCAGGATCTTTGCCGCGCGGGACCGGTTCGGCATCAAGCCGCTGTTCTATGCATGGCACCGGGACACGCTTTATTTCGCGTCGGAGGTGAAGGCTCTGTTTGCCGCGGGCGTGCCGGCACACTGGGATGAGGAGAGCGTCTATCATGCGGTGTCGTTTGGCGCGCTCCAGATGCGGACTCTCTATGACGGTGTTTACCAGGTTCCACCGAGCCATTTTCTGCTGGCGACCGAGAAGCACATGCAGGTGAATCAGTACTGGGACTTCGACTATCCCAAGGCGGCGGACGCAGTTCCCAGGCGCTCGGATGCCGACTACGCAGCGGAGTTTCGCCATGAACTCGAGGAATCGGTGCGTATCCGCCTGCGGGCAGATGTGCCGGTGGGTGTGTATCTCAGCGGAGGGCTGGACTCATGCGCGGTGCTGGGGCTGGCGGCAAAGCATCATCCGGAACCGATTCGCGCCTTCACCCTGACCTTCGAGCAGGCTGCTTACGACGAAGGACCGATTGCCAAAGAAATGGCGGCGCTGGCAGGCGCGGAGTTCAACCCCATCCCCATCGGGCAGCAGAACCTCGCCGAAAACTTTGCGGATGCAATTGCCCAAGCGGAGACTCTCTGTGTGAATGCACATGGCGTGGCCAAGTACCTGCTGAGCTGTGCCGTGCGCGAAGCCGGCTATAAAGTGGTGATCACTGGCGAGGGTTCGGATGAAATTCTGGGCGGGTATCCGCATTTTCGACGCGACATGTTGCTGTACAACCGCGAGGGACAGGACCCGGAAGCCATCAAGGAATTGCTGAGATGGCTGGACGACCATAACTCCGTCTCGCGCGGATTGCTGCTGCCGGACGGAGAGACGGGACCGCTGGACAGTGTTCGCCGCATTTTAGGGTATGTTCCTTCCTGGATCGAAACGTTCTCCTCAAGGGCGGTGAAGATGCGTCCCTTGCTGGGCGGCAATTTCAGAGAGAAGTATGGGCCTTGCGAAGGCATGTATGGGATTCTGGACGAAGTGGATGTGCGCAGGCAGCTTTCAGGCAGAGATCCGCTGCACCAGTCGCTATACCTGTGGTCGAAGACGGTGATGGCCGGCTACATCCTGACGATGCTCGGCGACCGCATGGAAATGGCGCACTCCATCGAGGGGCGCGTGCCTTTTCTGGATCACACGCTGGTGGAGCTGATCCGCTCGCAGCCGGTAAACCAGAAGATCCGCGGGATGACGGAGAAGTATGTGCTGCGGGAGGCGGTGAAGGACGTGATCCCCGATACTGTGTACACGCGTCAGAAGCACCCGTTCCTTAGTCCGCCGGAGACGCTGAGTCCGGACGAAACCTTCAGCACCTATGTGCAGGACACGCTGCGAGGCCCGATTCTGAAATCGCTGCCGTTCTTCGATCAGAAACAGGTTGTCAAACTGCTGGACAGTTTGCCTGCGATGGACGTTGGCGCGCGGACCGCCAATGACCAGGTACTGATGCTGCTGGTAAGCATGTGCGTCCTGCACGAGCGTTTCGGGCTGGCGGCGTAGAGGACAATTGGCCCCATCGAGACTGCCCGAAAATGGTTTGAGCGGTCGGAGTTGCGAGCAACAGGCGCCTGCGGCAACAACTGAAGCTGACAACGTTCAGGTCGCCTGTCTGCTGATACCTGACCAATCGTCTCGCTATCGATTTGTGCGGCTACATGGGCGGTCCGGGGGGTGGAGGCGGGAACGCGTGACGCTCCGCGGACAGCTGGGCGTAGTTCTGGTCCGCCGAAGTCTCCAGCAAGACCCAAAGGGTATAGATCGCCAGGATCGTCCCTAAGAATGGCTTGATCAAGGTCAGAACAGCCACGACGATGGCGAAGATGCGGCCCCAGGGCTGGCGGGTCAGCAAGGCAATCCCAACGGCCAGCGACAGGATGGCCCTGGCGAACACGACGACGGCGATGAAGTGCAGAAGCCATCCGCCGGGATGGAAGGGCGACATCATCCACGCATCGGAGCCTCGCATCCAGTCCCCACCGCCCAGCGCCATGTGAAGAAAGGGCAGAACCAGCAGCCAGCGGAGTACGGAATAGACAGCGAAAACCGACCACAGAATGCCGAGCGTATGCAAATGCCGGGCGACGCGCGAAGCCGGAAGCGGCACCACGCGACGGTAGCCTGACTGCACCGGTCCTGGAACGACTGGCGGCGTTACCCCGGCAACGCCGGTGGGTGCGCCGCAATTCGGGCAGTGCGGCTGCGTTCCAACGGGCTGACCACATTGACTGCAATACATATCCGACCCCCTTCGTTCCCGGTCTCCTGCCTTGTTTCCCTCGAAGATACGCTGGTTGCGCCGATTTGGTTCCGGTTTTCTTGCGTTCGCCATCGAATCCACCCCCTGGGGCGAAGCCGTGATGCGGGTCACTGAGTCTCCCTCGATTCCGGCAGAAAATCAGTTCGAGCCTCACTGTACTTGTCCCGGCCACGGGCATTCTGGAATTGCGCCCTGCGGTGAGCAGCGACAGGACTGATGTGTTGTGGGCAGGGGAGGGGGTCTCTTGCTTCGATTGAAAATTACGAAGCCCCGGATCGCCACCCTGCGCCGCGCGTCGCAGGTCTTCTTTCTGGCCTTGTTTGTCTTCCTGCTTGTCCAAACGGAGTTCGGCGGAACAGTCGGTACGGGCAGCGACATCCGGATGCACTGGCCGGTGCGGCTGTTTTTTGAGCTCGACCCGCTGGCCGCCCTGTCGAATGCGCTGGCGACGCATGCGCTCTATCGCGGAATGTTGTGGTCACTGCTGGTCTTGCTGCCGGTGATGTTCCTCGGGCGTTTTTTCTGTGGCTGGATCTGCCCCATGGGCACCCTGCATCATTTTTTCGGCAATTTGAAATCTGAGCGGAAACGCGGGAAACAGTGGATCGACTCCAATCGCTACAAGCCCTGGCAACGAACGAAATACGTGCTGCTGATTGTCGGCCTGGCCGCGGCGGTGTGCGGCAGTGGACTGGTCGGCTGGCTGGACCCTTTCAGCCTGCTGGTGCGGTCTGTCGGGCTGTCGATTCTGCCGGCAGTAAATTATGCGGTGAACGCGACCGTGAATGGGTTGGAGCACAGTTCTCTCGCCGTGCTGCAACTGACAGGCCGGGGATTGCACGCGGTGCTGGCTGCGACGATTCTTAATTTTCGACAGCCACACTTTCGGCTGGGCGTGTTTCTGGGGCTGATCTTCCTATTTCTGCTGGCGCTGAACCTGCGGGTGACGCGCTTCTGGTGCCGCGCGCTGTGTCCGCTGGGGGCGCTGCTGGGAGTCGCGTCGCGCTGGTCGGTCCTTGGATTACATAAAGATAAGAAGACCTGCGACCAGTGCAATCGCTGCCTGCTGCACTGCCAGGGTGGAGACAATCCGATTGGCGGCGTGCCGTGGCACAAGGCCGAATGCCTGATGTGCATGAACTGCGTGGATGCGTGCCCGCACCAGGGACTGGAATTCCAGTTTTTTCGCAAGGAGGCTGAGGTCGCCGGCCCGAATCTGCCTCGCCGCCGAGCCCTGGCTGCCCTTGCTGCCGGGGTTGCCACCGTGCCCTTGCTGCGCGCAAACACTGCGTTGGGAAAGAGCCGGGACGAACGGCTGATCCGGCCGCCGGGAGCGTTGGACGAGACGGATTTCCTGTCGCGGTGTATTCGCTGCGGGGAGTGCATGAAGGTCTGCCCAAACAATTCGCTGCAGCCCGCGTTCGCCGAAGCGGGACTCGAAGGCCTATGGACGCCCGTGCTGACACCGAGGATCGGATACTGCGAGCCCAGCTGCGTGCTGTGTTCGGAGGTGTGTCCTACGGGCGCGATCTGGAAGCTGACGCCCAAGGAAAAGGGCTGGGTGGTCGGAATAGGCGAGGCCGGAGGAGCCCGTCAGGACCATCGCCAGCCGGTGCGTCTGGGGACGGCCTTTTACGATCGTGGGCGGTGTTTGCCGTGGGCCATGGCGACCAGCTGCATCGTATGCGAGGAATGGTGTCCGGTATCGCCGAAGGCGATTTACCTGCAGGAAGCTGAGATTGTCGACGCGGAGGGGAACAAGAAGGTGGTGCAACAGCCGTATGTGGATCCCAGCCGGTGCGTGGGCTGCGGAGCGTGCGAATATGCCTGCCCGTTGCAGGAGCATCCGGCGGTGTACGTGACGAGCATTGGGGAAAGCCGGTCGGCAAGCAGCCAGATTTTGCTGACCCGAACAGAGAGCTAAGGAGCGGTCGTGAAAATCGGAATCAAGGCATGCGCAGCGTTGTTGCTCGTTGTCGGGCTGGTAGGTATCGGGTGCAAGAAAAAGAACCTGGATCCGTTTCCGCCATCGGGGGCGGTGGCGGGCTGGCAGAAGAGCGGCGATACGCGGACGTTTGCGGCGGCGGACCTGTGGCAATACATCGACGGAGGGGCCGAACAGTATGTCAACGCCGGAGTGGTGACGACTTCGACTTCAGATTACAAATTCCAGGGAAATCTGGAAGCGGTGGTGGATGTGTACAGCTTCAAAACTACGGATGGCGCCAGGCAGATTTTCGATGCCGATCCGCCAACGAACAGCAGAACAGCGCAGTTAGGGGACGCGGCCCGGGTTTATGGGCAAAGCGTTGTGTTTCGTAAAGGGCGCGCGCTGGTACGGATCATGGCCTACGAATCTGGGCCGGGCACGCCAGAGGCTCTGCTGGCACTGGCGCATGGCGTCGAGGGGCGGCTCTAGAACGGTTTCGATCACGCAAGCACGGAGGAGAACGATGAAAAACCGACGGGAATTTCTGAAGGGAATGGCTGCGGGCGCTGCGATTCTGGGAGCAGAGAGCCAGTTTGCAGTGGGTGGGGTGAGAGCCTCGACCAGTGTGACCGGAAAATCGAGGGTGGTGATCGTCCGGGACGAAAAGTTACGCACTCCCGGCCCCGGCTCGGACGGGCAGCGCGTGGCCGCCATGCTGGACCATGCGATGCAAGCATACGCTGGCAGCCGGAATCCCGTGGACCCATGGAAACGAATCGTTCAGCCGGGCCAGGTGGTGGGACTGAAGGTAAACACGATTGCCGGGAAAGGACTTTCGACCAACATCGCGCTGGTCGAAGCGATCTGCGAACGGTTGCAGCAGGCAGGCATCCGGGCGGGGGACATCGTCGTGTGGGACCGCACCAATCGAGAGCTGCAGAGGGCCGGCTACAAAATCTCGACGGACACGGGCGGGGTGCGATGCTTTGGTACGGATAGCATTGGATATGAGGATGAACCGCTGAGCTACGGCATGGTGAAGACGCAGCTGTCGAAAATCATGATGCAGTGCGACGTGGTGATCAACGTGCCGATTCTGAAGCACCATGACGGGGCTGGCGTGACCTTTGCGATGAAGAACATGTATGGGGTGATCAAAAACCCGAATGCCCAGCATGGCGGCGGATGCAATCCGTATGTCGCCGATTTAAACGCGATTCCGGAGGTCCGCAACAAGGTGCGCTTTGTTGTTGGCGACGTGATGACGTCCGAGTATCACGGGGGTCCGGGATTCAATCCGGCCTACACGTGGAACTATGACGGGCTGATGGTGGGCGAAGACCGGGTCGCGATCGACTACACGGGCTGGCAGATCATCCGGCGCAAGCGCGCGGAGATGGGGATTCCTACGCTGGAGCAGGCAGGCACTCCTCCGCTTTACATTGCTACGGCCGCGAACCAGCACCATCGGCTGGGAACGAATGATCCATCCAGAATTGCGCTGGCGGAAATGACGATGGCCTAAGGGAGACGGCAATGGGTGCGAACGAGCCAAAGATGGGCCGTCGCGAGGCGCTGCTGCAAATCCTGCGGCTGGCGGGCGCGGGAGCAGGTGCGGCCGCGGCGGCATTCTGGCTGTCGGAGCGCAGCCGACGGCCGACGGAGGCGCTGGCCGCCAATGCAAAACGGGACCATACGGTGAAGGACGTCGCGGCGCTTCCGGAAATCGTGGTGGTGCAAGGGGATGACCCGCGAGCGTTGGTTCGTCGGGCGTTCCAGGACCTGGGAGGCGTGGGACGCTTCATCGCCCGGCATGACGTTGTGGTGCTGAAACCAAACATTGCGTGGGACAGAACTCCAGAGCAGGCGGCAAATACCAACCCAGATGTGGTGGCAGAAACGGTGCGGCAATGCTGGCAGGCTGGGGCGAAGCGGGTGATTGTCACCGATGTCAGCTGCAACGAAGCGGAACGGTGCTTTCGCCGTTCCGGCATCCAGGCGGCGGCGCGGGCCGAGAGCGCGGAGGTTGTGCTGCCGGATCCGGCGCGATTTCGGGAGGTGAACCTGGGCGGCGTGGTCTTGCAGAGCTGGCAGGTGTTTGGGCCTTTTCTTGAGGCGGACAAAGTCATCAATCTTCCCATCGCCAAACACCATGCCCTGACCGGCGCGACGCTGGGCTTCAAGAACTGGTTTGGCATTCTGGGCGGCCAGCGCAATCGCCTGCATCAGCAGATCCATCCAAGCCTGGTGGACCTGGCGGCATTCATGCTGCCCACCCTGACGATGATTGACTGCTATCGCGTGCTGCTGCGCAACGGCCCCACCGGCGGCGACCTGGAAGACGTCGCGCTAAAGAAGACGCTGGTTGCGGGCACCGATCCAGTGGCCATGGATGCCTATGTCGCCAAAGCCTATTGGAACCTGGAGAGTGACGCGCTGCCGTATCTGAAGCTGGCCGAGCAACGCGGGTTGGGGAGAGTGGATTTTGCGCAGGTCCGCACGAAATTCAGCCGGGTTTGAGCCGGAAATTTTCTCGTCCGTAGCGATTCGCGTACCCGAACATCTCTACGCCAGGCCGTAGATTCCGCCGGTGGGATGGCATTTTTTCTGTTGACACTTGTACGTTGGAACGCAGAATATCCTCCCCGGGTGGCTGTGCGATACGTCACATTCGACCCGTGAAACCCGGTGGTACACTTCGTTGTTCCTTCAGCAAGATCAGATTTAGCAGGCTATTTTGCCTGAGCAGTAACCGGCTAGGCCGTCCTAAGGAGGACTCTGTGACTGTAGTTGCATGGGTGTGGTTCATTCTTGTCGTGAGCGTTCTTTCGCTCGTTGCGGCGTGGCTGTTTGCGCATCATGTCCTGTCTACCGATATCGGCACACCGGCGAGGCGGCAAATCGCCGCCCAAATCCGACGAGCGGGCACAGAAGGGCGTATGAAAAGCAATTTATTTTCGTGGCGCTGGGGGAGAGTCGCCAGCGTGATCACCACACTCATCCTGCTGGGTGGAAGCGCAGCTTTTGCAGAACCTGTGGCGCCGGTTGGAGGCGAAGCCAATCTGCAGCTTCCGGATTTGACTCAGGTGCGATTCCTTGGGCATCCGGGCATTAACGGCCACAGCCTGCTGCTGTACGGACCTGTATTTTGCATTTTGGGAATGATCTTCGGCCTGTTCATGTATGTCCACCTGAAGGGCCTGCCGGCGCATAAATCGATGTTGGAAGTGTCGCAGTTGATCTGGGAGACTTCCAAAACCTATCTGATCAACCAGGGCAAATTCCTGCTGCTCCTTTGGTCGTTCATTGCGGTCGTCATCCTGGTGTATTTCGCTGCGTTGCTTCACTTCAGCGCCTTCAAGGTGGCCATCATCCTTGGGTTTAGCGTGCTGGGGATGGCTGGCAGCTACTTTGTGGCGTGGTTTGGCATCCGGGTGAACACGCTGGCCAATTCGCGCGGCGCCTGGGCTGCGCTGGGCGGTAATCCGTATCGCGCCTTCAGCGTTCCGTTGAAGTCGGGCATGAGCATCGGCATGATGCTGATCTCGATCGAGCTGCTACTGATGTTCAGCATTATTCTCTTCGTTCCGGGAAGCTACGCCGGGCCCTGTTTCATCGGCTTTGCGATCGGCGAATCGCTCGGCGCCGCTGTGCTTCGTCTTGCCGGCGGCATTTTCACCAAGATTGCCGACATCGGCGCCGACCTGATGAAAATCGTCTTCCATGTCAAAGAGGACGATGCCCGCAACCCAGGCGTGATTGCTGACTGCACCGGAGACAATGCCGGCGATTCGGTCGGTCCCACTGCCGACGGTTTTGAGACCTATGGCGTGGTCCAGGTCGCCCTCATCGCCTTCATCATTCTGGGCGCGAAGAGTGCTGTCTCTGGAGTGCAATTACTGGTCTGGCTGTTTGCGGTTCGCGTGGCCATGCTGGTGGCCGCGGTTGTGGGCTATTACATCAACGAGCTGATCGCCAGAGCGAAGTACTCGAGAGCGCAGGAATTTAACTTCGAGGCGCCGCTCACCTCGCTCGTCTGGATCACTTCGGCCGTGACGATTGCCGTAACTTATCCGGTCACCTATCTCCTGCTGTCTCAGTTGGGCGGAGACCCCACACTCTGGTGGAAACTCGCGACGATCACTTCCTGCGGGACAGTGGCGGGCGCTCTCATTCCTGAGCTTGTCAAGGTGTTTACTTCAACCACGGCTCGCCACGTGAAAGAGGTGGTAGCGTCGGCCAGGGAGGGCGGAGCTGCTCTCGGTATCCTGTCCGGGTTTGTCTCCGGAAGTTATTCCGCCTACTACCTGGGATTGGCGGTCATCGCTTTAATGGCCCTTGGCTACGGGGTCAGTACCCAGGGATTCGATAATGTGATTCTGGCTTCGCCGATGTTCGCCTTCGGCCTGGTTGCGTTCGGCTTCCTCGGCATGGGACCGGTGACGATCGCGGTCGATTCTTTTGGACCGGTGACAGACAACGCTCAATCCATCTACGAGCTGTCGCTTATCGAGACCGAGCCGGGTGTGCGTGAAGAAGTGAAAAAGCAATACGGTGTGGACGTGGATTTTGAGCGCGCCAAGAGGATGCTGGAGGCGGCCGACGGTGCGGGCAATACTTTCAAAGCCAGCGCCAAGCCGGTGCTGATTGGCACGGCCGTCGTCGGCGCCACGACCCTGATCTTCGCCACCATTATGGCGCTTACCAACTCGCTCACCGAAAATGTTGACAAGCTCTCGCTTCTGCACGCTCCCTTTCTGCTCGGGCTAGTGACGGGTGGTGCGGTGATTTACTGGTTCGTCGGCGCTTCCACCCAGGCGGTGACCACAGGCGCCTACCGCGCCGTGGAGTTCATCAAGAGAAATATCCACATTGAAGGAGCCGTGAAAGCTTCCACCGAAGACAGCAAGAAGGTGGTGGCCATTTGTACCCGATACGCGCAAAGCGGGATGTTGACCATCTTCATCTCGCTGTTTTTTGCCGCGTTGGCTTTTGCCTTCCTGGATCCTTTCTTCTTCATCGGCTATCTGATTTCGATTGCCATCTTCGGGCTCTACGAGGCCATCTTTCTGGCGAACGCGGGAGGAGCCTGGGACAACGCCAAAAAGATCGTCGAAGTCGATTTGCATGAAAAAGGAACGGCTTTGCATGAGGCGACGGTGGTGGGCGACCTGGTGGGCGATCCATTTAAGGACACAGCCGCCGTGGCTCTCAATCCGGTCATCAAGTTCACCACACTCTTTGGCTTGCTCGCTGTCGAGTTAGCGGTTCGACTGTCTGCGACCAGCCCGGTGTTGACCCACGTGCTTGCGGCGATATTCTTTTGCATATCGTTCTATTTCGTGCACCGCTCGTTTTACGGCATGCGCATCGGGGGCCGCGAGTCCGCCGATGCGTCTCACCCCGAGTCATAGGTTGATTTGAAGGCCGCCAGCGATGAACGTGCGTGGGAAACCGAAGTACTGATCGCCGGGATCCGGTTGGAAACATTACCAAGGCGTGCTGGTGCCTCTGTTCTTGTAGAACGATTCAACCGGGTCCCCCCGGCAAGTTGGCCATGGCTACTTTTGCCCAACCCTCCATGGGTAGAGGTAGCCACTGGCCGTTCCCGGGCGCAACCAGGGATGCCGCGCCTTTACAGTCGTACAGATTCCTATTGCACCCCACTCTAAGACGCAACTTCCTCGCGGCACATTCCCACCGGAAACTTTGACGCTAATCGCGCCTCCAGGGTTCGACATGCAGCCAACGCCTGGGAGCGCTCGCGCATCCGACGACCATACGTCACAGTTCAGCCAGGGAGAGCGCACATGAATACCATCACAGTGAAAGACGGTACAACGATCTATTTTAAAGACTGGGGCACAGGACAGCCCATCGTGTTTTCGCATGGCTGGCCGCTGACCGCGGATGCCTGGGACGCGCAGATGCTGTTCCTGGGGCAACATGGGTATCGCGTGATCGCGCATGATCGGCGCGGCAATGGCCGTTCCAGCCAGCCGTGGGACGGCAACGATATGGACACCTATGCAGACGACCTGGCGGCGTTGTTTGAGAAGCTGGATCTGAAGAATGCGGTGATGGTGGGTCATTCGACGGGCGGCGGCGAGGTGGCTCGCTATCTGGGCCGCCATGGGACGAAGCGCGTGGCCAAGGCGGTGTTGATTGGGGCAGTCCCGCCGTTGATGTTGCAGACGGCGAAGAATCCGGGCGGCCTGCCGCTTTCTGCTTTCGATGGCATCCGCGCGGGCGTTGCGGGGGACCGGTCGCAATTCTATAAGGACCTCACACTCCCCTTCTACGGCTACAACCGGCCGAATTCCAAGATTTCCGAGGGCATGCGGGAGAACTTCTGGCTACAGGGGATGCTGGGTTCCGTCAAAAGCCAATACGACACAGTCAAGGCATTCTCTGAGACCGACTTCACCGAAGACCTGAAGAAGATCGATGTCCCGACGTTGATCCTGCACGGAGACGACGATCAGATTGTGCCGATTGACGCTTCCGGCCGAATGTCCGCCAAGCTGGTAAAGAATGCGAAGTTGAAGGTCTATCCCGGCTTTCCGCACGGGATGTGCCAAATCCATGCAGACCAGATCAAC